>NZ_JBFAVX010000010.1:0-325501 GCF_040680095.1 Nonomuraea sp. NPDC052129
GCAACGCCGCATCTCTGATCCGAGGGCGGGCGGTGAGGCCCTCAGGGTCGGGACCGGACGTCGTCACTGCCCCTAGCTCCTATCCATGCGTACAGAATACTTCACGAACAAGAAGCATATTACACACACGTGTAGTCGCGGGCGCAAGGCAGGATCGGCCTGGGACGGCGGTCACCAGCGCGGCACGCACTGATCACTACCGCTCATATGCGCATCCGCCGCCACCACCCGGGTATTTCGGATGCGCTTAGTAGGCGGGTTTCCGCAGGTCAAGGTTGCATGGTGTGCGGCAGAAACCGCGACACATCACAGGCATGGCTCCCGCGTGCGTCCTCGGGCGACGCCTGAACAACAACAGGCCCGCGTACGCCGAGCGACGACAGGCCCGCGTACGCCTAAGCCTTGACGAGCCGGTACGGCTGGCGGGGCCGCCCGGCCTGGGTGCCCTTGACGGGTGGCATCGGCCAGGCCAGCCCCTCCTCCGCCAAACTCTGCAGCACCCGGCGGGCGCTGCGCGGCGCGATGGCCAGCACGTCGGCCACGATCTCGGCGTCGACCACCATCGCGTCGGGACCGTCGCCGAGCCCTTCGACCAGCCGGTCCAGCAGCTTGGCCGCCTTGGTGGTGGCCACCGGCCCGGTCTCGGGCTGGCGGCGCCGGCGTACCGGTAGTGAGAGCGCGGTGCCGTCCCCGCTGACCAGGTACGCCGCCGCGGCGCCGGCGTTGCGTGCCTTCTCCACCGCGACCAGCGCGTTGGCGTCGGCGTCGCGGGCGGTGCCGCCGAGGCCGATGCCGACCTCGGCCGCGACGCCGATGTCCGCGAGGATCCGGTCCATGAACGGCGCCACCCTGAACCCTTCGGTCGCCTGGCGCAGCGCGCCCAGCGTGGTGGTCACCACGTAGCTGTTCTCGTCGCGCGGCACCACGGTCGCGCCCATCAGCCGGGCGTCGGCCAGCAGCGACTGGTGCAACGACAGCTTGAGCTCCTGCTGCCAGTAGTTGCCCGGACCCGAATAGCTGGGCCGGGCCGACGCGGCCAGCTCGACCACCACGATGGCGATCTGCGCGTCCTCCAGCCGGCTGCCCGTGCCGAGCAGGGCGGCGGTGTTGAGCGCGACGCGCAGTGTGTGGGACGTGGGCAGCATGCGCAGCACCGGCACCCCGGCGGCGGTCAGCTTGGTGGCCACGCTCCTGATCGTGGTCAGCGCCGCGGTGGTGGCGCCCTGCCGGTAGAGCCGTTCGTGGAACTCGATGAAGCCGCGGGCCGACTCCGGCTGGTCGTACTCCGACAGATGGACCTCCGCCGTACTGACCCCGATCTCCCCGTAGGCCTCTTCGACGTCGGCCGCGAGCAGCGAGTCGATGCTGACCCGAGCCGGGTCGAGGCCATGGGTGAGCACGCCGCGCAGCAGGCTCGCGTACAGGCTGGCCCCGCTCATCGGTACGAACGTCGCCGGAACGGGCAGCTCGCCCGTCTGCCTGGCCAGGTCGTGCTGGAGCGGCCCGGTGAACAGCACCACGTCGATGCTGTCGGCGATCTTCGAGAATTTCTCGTAGGTCTCGTGCTCCTCCGCGTGCGACGCGCCGACCAGCCGCCAGTCGGCGGCCGCGGGCAGCTCGGCCCCGATCATCATGATCTGCTGGACGAGATCGTTCGGCCCCACGATCCCGATCGCCACCCTGGACCGCGTCTCGGAACGCAGCCGATCCATGATCTTGATCACTCCCGTCCGGATCTCCACTGAAGCAGGCGGGTCATCGTGCCGCCGAGCACGGCGGCTCGGTCCTCCTCAGTGAGGCCACTGAAGATTACCCGTCCCAGCGACATCCGTAGATCAATGAACGGGAAGTCGGACCCGTAGACCACCCGGTCCGCTCCCACCTCTCTCACCATTCTGGCGATATCGGAGCCGCTGTTGAAGGACCCGCACACCTCGAGCACCACGCCGGGACGTCGCCGCGCCACCTCGATCGCCGCGTCGAACCCATTCGGCGTGGCGCCGGCGTGCCCGGCGAGTATCACCACGTCGGGGTAACGGGCCGCGACCTCGTCCACCATGGGCAGGTCGTTGTACGGCGAGCCGTCATAGGTGTGCGTGAGCACCGGGCAGCCCGTGCGCTGCGCGAACTCCCACACCGGAGCGTAGCGGCCGCCGGTGAGCGGATAGTCGTGCAGGTCGGGGTGGAGCTTGATGCCGCCGAACCGGTGGTCGGAGCCCCACATCTCGAGCTCTCCGGCGGGGTCCTGCCAGGGGTTCACGGTGAGGTAACCGGTGAAGCGGTCTGGCGCGCGGCCGACCACCTCGGCCGTCGCCGCGTTCCCCGCCGCGGCGTCCAGCTGGATGGCCAGGTGGCTGGAGATGACCGCGTGCGACACCCCGCACCTGTCCATCACCCTGACCATGCCGTCGGATCCAGCGTCGGGGATGAAGAAGAGGCTGTACGGGCCGACGTGGGCGTGCGCGTCGACGATCCGCACGCTGGTCTGCGGGCGCCGCTCCCACAGAGCCGACGTAAGCGCGTTCACCGGGCGGCCAGGGGCAGCAGGCCGAGCAAGGTGCCGGAGCCGATGGTGGCCACGGCGTCGTCGTCCAGTTCGGCCCACATCAGCCGGGTGACCGCCTCCGCCGGATCCCTGAGCGGCGCCCCGGTGCCGAAGACCACGCGGTCCGCCCCGTACCGCTCGACCAGCCATTCGAGCCCGCAGTGCGAGGAGAGGTTGGCCAGCCCGATGTAGACGTTGTCCGTACGGGCGAGCACCCCGGCGGCCTGCCTGAGCAGGCGGTAGCCGAGCCCGCCGATGACGACGGGCAGGCCGGGGTGCCTGGCGGCGACCGACTCCAGGGCGGGCCAGCCGAGTTGCGGCGCGTCCACGAGCAGCGGCAGCCCGGCCTCGGCGATCGCGCCGAGCATCGCGGCGGCGTCCCGGCCCGCCAGGTCGTAGCCGTGATCGGCGGGATAGGCGCGGACGGCGCGTACGCCGCCGTCCAGCGCGGCGGCCACGAACTCGGCGGCCGTGCCCGTCTCCCCGCAGGTGTCGGGGAGCATCACCCAGCACGGATGCAGCCGGGGCTCGTCCGCGACCAGGTCGAGCAGCTCCCTGTTGCCCGTCGCCGGATCGTGCAGCCACGACAGGGTGTGGCTGACCATGGCCTCGGCGATGCCGAACCGGTCCATCCTGGCCAGCGCCTCCGTGATCGAGCCCGTGCCGACATCCCTGCGCGGGTAGCGGCCGAGCATCGCGTCAGCGTCGATCAGCATGAACCATCCAATCCTCGGGGACTTTGGGGAGTTCCTCGCGGTAGGGGAAGATCCCGACGGTGAATCGGCCGTCATGGCGGCGCAGGCCGAGCGAGTGGATCTCGCCGTAGGCCGCGGTCCTGGTGGCGGGGTCCGGGATCCGGGCGGGGCCGCTGCCGTGCAGGACCTCGTCCGGTAGTTCCAGCGGCACGACGAGGATGCCCGGCCCGCGTGTGCCGGCGTACCCGCCGCCGTGCTCCACCCACGGCGACAGGCCGTGCAGCTGCCAGATCGCCTCCGTGTCGATCCGGTCGGTCACCACCCAGTACGGCGACTCGCCCTTGACGAAGACGATCCGGCGGTCGTGCCGCTTGCCGTAGCCGTGGTGGTGCCCGGCGAAGACGTCCGCCTCGGGCGAGACCGAGAAGACGTCGCAGGCCGCCCGGCGGTCCTCGGTGTACTCCTCGCCGGGGACCAGCAGCGTGTTGTGCGCCCTGGTCGCCTGGTACCAGTCGTAGTAAAGAGGGTCATCGTAGGACGGTGGCCCGCCGGCCTCCCAGGCCAGCGGCACACCCCAGCCGGACAGCACGAAGTCGAGCGCCGCGTGGTGGCTGTGCGGCTCCAGTTCGTGCCCCACGTACGGGCCGTAGTTGACCACGGTGTGGAAGCCGCCCGCGCGGAAGGTCGCGTACCCGCTGGCTTCCAGGTTGTACGACCCCTCGACCGGCCGGCCGAGCTCGGGCCAGACCACACCGCTGTCCTGCAGGTGCGGCACCCAGCCGCCCGGCGTCGCCAGGACCTCCAGCCAGTGCCGCATGGCCAGGTAGCGGGGATGCCGGGACAGCTCCGGCTCGACCGCCGCGGCCCTGTCGACGCTCCCCAGGCACATGTCGTGGTAGCCGGGAGATCGCTCGTGATGCCCGCCGTCGGCGCGTACGTCCTGCTCCAGGTGCTCCAGGACCCGCGCCATGGCGACCTCGGCCCACAGCGCAGCCTCGGGCAGGTCGGCGAACACCCTGGAGGTGTGGAGCAGCTCGCAGGCGGTGACGAACTGCCAGTTGCCGTGCCGGAACGCGTCGTGTTCCTCGGCGGACCACCGGGCGCCGCCGAGCACCGTCTTCATCATCTCCAGCCAGCAGTCGTCGCTCAGCGCGGGCTCGTCGGCGAAGACGGCCAGCGCCTCGGTGACGTACATGGCGCGGGCGCGGACGCCGAGGGAGTACCAGACCACGTCGAGGCCCGGCCAGTCGCCCTGGACGAGGTCGCGGGCGGCGTACCACTGGCGGAACAACCGGTCCCACTCGGCGGCGTGGCGCGGGTCGCCGGTCTCGGCGTAGGCCGTGATCAGCGGGGTCATCCACCTCAGGTAGTGGAAGCCGTACAGCTGGGAACGGCCGTGACCCTTGTCCAGGAAGTCGACCTCGATCCCGTGCAGATCGTCCGCGCCCGCCGAGCCGAGGGCCGCCGGTACCGGCCGCGGCCGGCGCCAGGGCCTGGCCGCGGCGACGCTCGGCGCCCCGAGCGCTTCGAGTAGCGCCTCGTCGGTGATGTGCAGCATCCGCACGGGATCGACGTGCGGCGCCTTCTCGACGGGCCCCTTCTCCCCAGGCGCCTTCTCCACCGGCATCAGAGTTTCACCGGCGATCCCGTGCGGGCGGACTCGTGCGCGGCGGCGAGTACGGCGGTCACGTGCCGCGAGCTCTCCACGCTGATCAGCGGCTCCGCGCCGGTGCGGGCGCAGTCGACGAAGTGGTGGATCGCGTCGCGGTAGGCACCGGCGGGGACGCCGTGGACCACCCGCTGGAGCATGTTCCGCGGGTAGGTGTAGGACTTCTCGGTGGCGAGCTGGATGTTCTCCTTCTGACGGTCGAGCTGGATGACGCCCGACTCGCCGACCACGGTGACGTAGCTGTCCACCATGGTCGGGAAGGTGTTGGGGTAGATCCAGGCCGACTCGAAGGTGGCGACCGCGCCACGGGAGAAGCGGGCCTGGATCTGCATCGCGTCGGGGGTGTCGATGCCCAGGCCGCGCAACCTGCCATGGCGGGCGGTGGCGTAGACCTCGGCCACCTGGTCGTCGTACAGCCAGGTGAGCAGGTCGATGTCGTGACTGGACAGGAACCAGGCGCAGGTCGTCTCGTCCGCCCAGCCGATCATCTCGGTGGGCACGTGGATCGTGTCGTCCTTGCGGGCGTAGCCCACGACCGGCTCGCCGATCAGCTCCATCTGCTGCTTGGCCTGCGCGTACGCGGGCACCCAGCGGTGATTGAACAGGCACATCGCGGTCACGCCCGCCCGCCGGATCGCGGCGACGGAGCGGTCGGCGTCCTCGACGGTCGTCGTGAACGGCTTCTCCACCAGGATGTGCACACCCGCCTCCGCGGCGGCCACCATGACGTCCGCGTGCAGGTGGTCGGGCGTGGTGATCGACACGGCGTCCACCGTGCCCGAGACGAGCAGCTCCCGGTAGCCGGGGTAGACGGTCGCGTCCTGGGCGTGTTCCAGGGCGCGCCGGGCGACCGCCGTGATCTCGACCTCGGGATGGGCGGACAGGACCTCGGCATGGCCCCGGCCCATGATTCCGGCTCCGACGATCCCGATTCTGAGCTTAGGCAAGCGCGTCATTCCATTCCTTCTCGGCGGCGTCGAGCGCCTCCTTGGCGCTCTTGGAGCCCTGGAGGAAGGCCCTGACCTCTTCGGCCAGCGACTCCCCCAGCTCGGTGTCCTTGGGCGTGCCGAGCGGGGTGTACTCGAGCTTCGGCAGCCCCTTGACGATCACCTGGCGGGCCAGGTCCATGGGGTCGTCACCGCCACCGCCGGCGAAGAAGGCGTCCTTCGTCGAAGAGATCGTCGAGGGATAGATGGGCACGAGCTTGCAGAAGGCGAGCTGGTTGGCCCCGTTGGTGAAGAACTTGATGAACTCGGCCGCGGCCCGCTGGTGCTTGGACGCCTTCGGGATGGCGAAGGTCTGCTGGGCCAGGAGCAGGTAACCGCCGGTCTTCGTCTGGACGGGCTCGGTGATGAGCAGGTCCTTGTAGACGTCCGGGGCGTTCTTCTGGATGTTGAGCAGCGTCGCCGCGAACGTGCTCGCGGACAGGGCGAGCTGCCCGTTGTCCAGACTCTGCGGGAAGTTGCGTACGTCCTTGGAGACGGCCCCGGGCGCGATGCCATGCTTGTCGTAGCTCTGCTTGAACCGGCCGAGGAGGGCGGCGACCTCCGGGGTGTTGAACGCGGCCTTCTTCTTGTCGGCCGACAGCAGCTCGACGCCGTAGTAACGGAGCACGCTGGCGGTGTTGATGCCGGGGATGTCGTTGGTGCCGTAGACCTTGGTCTTCTCGTAGACCTTGTCGGCCAGGGCGAGCGCCTCGTCGTACGTCTTCGGCGGGGTCGTCCCGTCGAAGCCGGCCTTGGCGACGACGGACTTGCGATAGATGCCCACCGGCGTGCCGCCGTTGTACCAGGGCACGGCGTACAGCTTGCCCGACACGCGCAGCGGCTCGACCAGGTTGGGCTGGAAGTCGGCGAGGTCGGCGGGCTTGAACGCGTCGTCGAGCGGGCTCAGCGACGGGACGAACCTGCCGATGTCGGTGGAGGCGAGGTTGACCGCGTCCGGGACGTCACCGCTGGCGACCGCCGCGAGCATCTTGGTCGCGATGTCCTGGCCCGGCACGTCGACCCAGTTGATCCGGACCTTGGGGTGGTCCTTCTGGTACTGGGCGATCAGCCCTTCGATGTAGGCGCTGTAGTTCTTCTTGAGGTTGATCGTCCAGAACTCGACCTCTCCCTCGAAGGGCTGGTCGTCGGCCACCGCGGCGGAGCCGCCGGACGTGCCCGCGACGCAGCCGGACGTCACGAGGGCCAGCGCGAGCGCGCCTGCCGCTAAGGCACTTCTCTTCATCACCGCGTACCTCCGCCAGAATATGGCCGTCCTTAATACGTTCTTTCGGCACCATGCCAGCCCGGGGCACAGACCGTCAAGACCGTGCATCTTGACGCTCTCGATGGACCGTCTATAAGCTGCGGCCAAATTCTGGCCAGCCCTTATCGATTCTTAGGTCGGCACTATTGGCAATCCAAGGGATGTGACGCCGATGACCACCAGCCGGATCCCAGGGCAGCGCTGGTACACGCCGTACCTCTTCCCGATCCCGGCCCTGGTGCTGTTCGGCGTCTTCTTCGCGTGGCCGGCGATCACCGCGCTGCAGCTCTCGTTCACCGACTACGACGGGGTGACCCCGCCCGTCTTCACCGGGGTGGACAACTTCGTCAAGATCATCGGCGACGCCCGGTTCTGGACGGCCCTGCGTAACTCGCTGGTGTTCCTTGTCGGGCTGTTCCCGCTGCTCGTCGTGCTCCCGCTGCCACTGGCCGTACTGGTCAACCAGAAGCTGCCCGGCATCAGAACGTTCCGGATGCTCTATTACCTGCCGGTCGTGACCTCGATGGTCGCGGTGGCGGTGGCCTGGAACTACGTCTTCCACCAGCAGGGCGTGCTCAACTGGCTGCTCACCGGGTTCGGCATCCTCGACGAGCCGATCCAGTACCTGCTCGACCCCGCCTGGGCGCTACCAGCGCTGATCCTCGTGGAGGGCTGGAAGAGCATGGGCGTCTACATGATGATCTACCTCGCGGGCCTCCAGACGATCCCGGCGAATCTGTACGAGGCCGCCAGGGTGGACGGCGCGAGCGCCTGGCGCCGAATGCGGAGCATCACCGTGCCGCTGATGATGCCCTACATCGCGGTCACCATCACGATGACCATGCTGGACGCGATGCAGGCCTTCACCACCGTCTTCGTCATGACCAAGGGCGGGCCGCAGGACGCCACGCTCATGCTCGGCTACTACATCTGGTCCGAGGCGTTCGAGAAGTACGACATGGGCTACGCCAGCGCCGTCGGGCTCGTCCTGTGGGCCCTGCTGATCGTCATGGCCCTCCTCAACTACCGGCTCACCAGGGGAAAGCAGGTCGGGCATTGACCCCCAGACTCGGCTGGTGGATGCGCCGGGCAGGCATGTACGTCCTGCTCAGCGCGATCGCCCTGGTGTTCGTCGGCCCCTTCCTGATCCTGCTGTCGGCGGCGCTGAAGCCGTCCGGCCAGGCCGTCTTCTCATTCCCGCCCGACATCATCCCCCGCCCGCCGGTGCTCACCTGGGCCAAGGAGGCGTGGACGGCCATCCCGTTCCCGCGCTACCTGCTCAACTCGACACTCCTGGTCGTCGTGATGGTGCCGGCCTACATCCTCGTGTCGGCGCTGTGCGCCTACCCGCTGGCGCTGATGAACTTCCGCGGCCGGAACGTGATCTTCTTCGCGATCCTGGCCACCATGTTCATGCCCGGCGAGGTCATGCTGCTGCCCAGGTTCCTGGTGGTCTCCCAGATCGGAATGGCCAACAGCTACCTGGGGGTGATCCTGCCGGGGCTGCTCTCGGCCTTCGGGATCTTCCTGTTGCGCCAGACGTTCGCCGGGGTGCCCCGCGAGGTGGTGGACGCCGCCAGGACGGACGGCTGCCACGAGCTGCGCATCTTCTGGCACGTCATGCTCCCCGCCGCCCGTCCCACCCTGGCCATCCTCGGCGTCTTCGGCTTCATCTCGGTCTGGAACAGCTTCATCTGGCCGATGGTCGTGCTGAAGGACTCCGCGCTCTACCCCATCGCGCTGGGGATCGCCTACCTCGCCGGCATCACCGGCACCGACGTCCGCAGCCTCGCGGCCGGCACCGTGATCTCGATCGTGCCGGTCGTCGTCTTCTTCATGATCATGCAACGTCACGTACTCGAAGGCATGAGCGGTGCGGTAAAGGGCTGACACCGCGCACCACCCCCCGGAGGTTTTCCACCGATGTTGACACGCAGGCAGTTGACGCTGGGCGCGCTGGCCGTAGGAGCCCTGAGCGCGATGCCGGGCACGGCACGCGCGGCAGGCCACGACTACACCTCCCGCGAGACGTTCGACCTGTTCGACAAGACCTTCCACGAGAGCGGCGCCGTCGGCCAGCCGACCGACACCAACGAGGTCGGCGGCCTGGGCTGGGGCGCGTCGTACGTGCTCGCCGCCTACATCAGGATGTACGAGGCCTACCGCGACCCCTACTACCTGGACCGGCTCATCCACAACGCCGACCTGGTGCTCGCCCAGCGCGACTCCGAGCGCGGCGTGACCGACTACCGAGGTCTGTCGCTGCCCGCCTGGCGCAACCTCAGCTACACGGCGGGCGGCGTGAGCCTCCTGGACGCGGCTGGGCAGCCGCTGCTCGAGGTGCGCACGGCCCTGACCAACGTGAACGACGCGGTGGCCACCGTACGGGCGGGCAGCGTCGAGGGCCGGTTCACCCTAGAGGTGGCCAACCCCAAGAAGAACCGGGTGTCCACCTTCGCCGAGCTGTCGATGGACCCGACCAGCCCCGACTACGCGGTGCGGCGGATCTTCGACGCCTACCCGTCGCCGAACATGGTCACGGCCAAGGACCTGCGCCCCTCCCCGTCGGGGAACGCGATGCCCGCCCTGGGCGCGGCCAAGCTGGCCGCCGCACCGGCGATCTTCACCGTGCACACCGGCATGATCACCTACCCGCTCGCCTCGTTCGTCCGGCTCGTCCACCAGAACCCCCGCCTGCGCGCCAACGCCCGCTACCGCAGCAAGGCCGCCGAATACCTCACCGCGGTCAAGGCCGCAGCGGCGGTGCACGACCCCGAGTGGGTACGGACCGACGCAGGGCTCGGCTACTTCATCTGGCTCAAGGGCATGCCCGTCCCGTACGACGGCGTCGAGCAGCCCCACAACCAGAGCCTCGGCCTGGGCCAGACCTACGCCGAACTCGCCGCCGCCACCGGGGATCCCACCTTCCGCGACCGCACCCGCCGCCTCGCCCGCGGCTTCGCCGGCGACCTGCGTACCGACGCCGACGACGCCTACGTCTGGCCGTACTGGCCGACCTTCGGCAAGCTCTACAACGGCTACACCAAGGCCGAGAACGTCTCCGAGTGGACCCCGTCGTACGGCACGCCGCCCAAGGGCGCGCAGCAGATGGAGGACCTGAGCCACGGCGGGATCGACGTCGAGTTCGCCGCCGTCGCCCACCGCTGGGGCCTCGGCTTCCACGACCGGGACCTGGCCCGCTTCGCCCGCACGTACACCAAGAACATGGCGACCACCGACAACGGCGTCGCCACCACCTTCGTCTCGGTGGACGGTGGCGGCGGCCTGGCCCCGGCCGGCCAGTACCTCCAGGCGCCGCGCTTCATGCCGGTGGCCCGGGGGGACAGCGCCCTGTTCCCGCACGCGCAGGCGGTGTACGTGGACCACGCCGTCGAGGCCCCCATGGGCTCTACGCTGCTCTGCGTCGCCTACCTCAACTGGTACGCCCGAGGATGCCGCTGACCACGAACACCCGCTGGACCCCCGTTCCTCCTCTCCCCGAACGGGGGTCCCTCCCAAGGGAGACCAGCCACGACGGACCGTTGACGAACCACCCCGGGGATCATCGCGGTATCGTGCCTGAGGTGAACGGGGTCGAGTTGTTCCTGCTCGGGCGGACGCTGATGAAGATCGGCGAGGAGGCCATGCCCACCGAGGGCATCGGCGAGCACTCCACCAGCGTCCGGACCGTCCTCATCGTGGTGAGCGACATCCGGGAGCACCCCGACACCTCCGTGGGCGAGGTGGCGGCCCGCACCGGCCTGCCGCAGAGCGCCGTCTCCGCCGCCGTCGCGCGGCTTAAGACCGTGGGCGCCCTGGAGACCATGACCGACCCCCGCGATCGGCGGCGCTCCCTGATCAGGGAGTCGCCGCAGGTTTCGGCGCGGCTGTCGGAGGTACGTGCCGCGCCGGTGGATGACGCCGTGGCCGCGGCCCTCGACACCGACGACCGGCACGATATCGCCGAGACGGTCGAGATGCTGGAGGAGCTGGCCCGGCGCCTCATCCCCAGGACGCTCAATCGTTAGCCGTACGAGGAGTTGATCGACATCGAACGCACCGTGATCGACGGCAGGCTCGCCGAGGCGCCAGAGGTGACGCTGGCCGTCTCGGCGAGATACGGGCACTTCACTGCGATGCAGGTCAGACAGGGCCGGGTACGCGGCCTCGACCGCCACCTCGACCGGCTCGACCGGGCCACCGAGGAGCTGTTCGGCCGCCCGCTCGACCGTGGGCTGGTGGTCGACTCCATCAGGTCGGCCCTGGGCCTGGACCGGCGGCCGGCGGTCGCGCCCGACGCTTCCGTACGGGTCTACGTGTGCGAGGTCGCCCGCCTGCACGTACTGGTGACCGCCAAGCCTCCCGTCGAGGTCGCCACCACCCCGCGCAGCCTCAAATCGGTCCGCTACCAGCGCTTTCTCCCGCACGTCAAACATCTGGGCGGCTTCCCTCAGGGCTATCTGGGGCGGAAGGTGCAGGCCGAGGGCTTCGACGAGGCCCTGCTCACCGCGGACGACGGGGTGATCTCCGAGGGTTCGATCACCAATCTGGGCTGTTTCGACGGCACCCGGGTGATCTGGCCGGACGCGCCCATGCTGCACGGCATCACGATGCAGCTCATGGAGGCGGGGCTGACTCAGGCGGGTGTGCCGTACGAGAGCCGGGTGTTGCGGGTGGCGGATCTGCCGGACTTCGAGACGGTGTTCCTGACGAACTCGCACGGCGTCGTGGCCGTGGGGCAGGTCGACGATCTGACGCTGAAGGTGGACGAGGCGGCGATGGGCCGGCTGATCGGCTACTTCGAGGGCATGCCCTGGGAGGAAATCCATCATTCTTGATACATCATTCTTGATGCATTAGTGTGAGTGCCATGAAAACTGGCATGTTGCGGGTGGCCGGCGCGCACCTCTACTTCGAGGTACGGGGCACCGGCCCCGTCCTGCTGATCTCGCAGAGCGGCGAAGGTGACGCCGGACGCAGCGTCGACCTCGTGGACCGGCTCGTCTCCGACCACACGGTGATCACGTACGACCGGCGCGGTCTCTCGCGCAGCACCCTGGACGACCCGGCCCGGGGCGCGACCGTCGAGGAGCACGCCGACGACGTCCTGCGCCTGCTCGACCACCTGACCGGCGAGCCGGTGACGATGCTGGGCATGAGCTTCGGCGCCACCATCGGGCTGCACCTGGTGGCGAGCGGCCGGCTGAGCAGGCTGATCGCGCACGAGCCCGTGGCGCCGTGGCTGCTCCCCCCTGACGAGTGCCTCGGCCACCGGCGGGAACTGGCCGAGGGGCAGGAGATCTACCGGCGCGACGGCCTGCCCGCCCTGCTCAAGGAGATCAGCAGGACACTCGGCATCGACCTCGCCGCCAAGGACATCGAGCCGGACCTGACCCCGCAACCGATGACCGAGCAGCGGATCGCCAACTTCGGCTACTTCGTGGAGCACGACTGGACGGCGATCATCGCCGACCGGCTGGACCCCGCCACGCTGAAGAGCGCCCCGATCGTGCCCGTCGCCGGTCGCGCCACGCCGCACACGGTCTTCGACTATCGATGCGCGGAGGAGTTGGCGCGGCTGCTCGGCACCGACCTCGTGCACTTCCCGGGCGGGCACAACGGCAACACCTCACACCCCAGGGCGTACGCGGCCTCACTCCGCGAACTCCTCGCGCAGCCATAACCTGCCGTCGCTTCCACTTTTCCCGAAATATCGCCGCCGCAGGTGAAGTGTCGGCGATCATCCCGGCATGGACGCTGCGGAATTCCGCCCCGAAGACCTCGAACGGATCACCGCCCAGGCAGAGCAGATGCTGCTCCGCGTCGAAGAGGTCCGCAAGGAGGTCGACATGGTCGTCGGCCGGGGCACCGGCGCGGACGGGCAGGTGCGGGTGGCCGCCGGCGCCAACGGGTGGCTCGTCGAGCTGGTCATCGCCCCGCGCGCGATGCGCCTGGACAGCCAGAAGCTCGCCGAGGAGCTGCTACGGGCCGCCCAGCAGGCGCAGGAGGAAGCCGACAGGAAGGCCAGGGAGGTCATGGCCGACACGCTCGGCGAGTCGATGCCGACCCAGCGGGAGCTCGACGACCGGTTCAGCCAGGTCCTCGAGTCCTTCGAATCGTCGATGGACGAGCGCATGCGGGCCATCGACGAGCGGCGCCGGGGCACGATCTGACCGACACTTCGAGGTTGTTTGAAGAGTGCCCCCAGCCGACCCCGCCGCTCTAGGGTGTCGGCGGGTATGCATGTGCGCAAATGTCGCGGGATGTGAATTTGGTGGCCATTCGGTGGCAGAAGGCGGCACGGCGGAGAATGGCGGGCCTCGTCGCGCTCGCGGTCGTCGCCGCGCTCACGGGCATCGGGTTCTTCCTGGGTACGGGTGTGTCCAGCGCCCGGCCCAAGCTCGCCGACATCGGCGCGTGGCTCGCCAGCGCGCTCAACGGTGAGGTCGTCCACGCCAACGGCCTGTCCGGCCAGCTCGACGGCCGCGTGGACCTGGCCGCCGCGAAGGGCGACGAGCTCAAGGTGGTCCAGGACGGCAACAGCGTGCTCGTCGTCGACGAGTCGACCGGCCAGGTCAGCCGCATCGACCCGACCCAGCTCGAAGTCGCCCAGACCAAGAGCCTGGGCGCCGGCGGGATGCAGCTGGTCATGGGTGCGGGCAAGGCGTACGCGATCGACCCGCGTGCGGGCACCGTCCAGCAGGTGAACCCCCTGACCGTGGACACGATCGGCGCCGCGATCACGCTCAAGGGCCCGCTCGGCCAGGCGGGCATCGACAAGAACGGAACCCTCTGGGTGCCGGTTCCGGAAGAGGGCACGCTGGCCCAGATCAACGGCGCCCAGCAGGGCAAGGCCGTGACCGTGGGCGAGCCCGGCGACCCGCTCACGCTGACCATGGCGGACGGCGTACCGCTGGTCACCAACTCCGCCGCCGCGGCGGCGATGGTCATCGGCTCGACCGGTACGCGGCTCACGGTGAGCCTGCCCAGTACGGTGACCGAGGCCGGGCGCGGCGGCATGCTGATGCCCGCCGTCGCCGAGGCCACGATCGTCCCGATGCTCGCGCCCAAGCAGGGCGCGCTGGTGCTCGTGGACACCGCGAGCGGCGCGCTCAGCACCGTGTCGGTGAAGGGCGGCAAGCTCGGGGCGCCGCAGGCTCTCGGCCGCCGCGTCTACATCGCCGATGAGAGCACCGGGCGGCTCATCGTGTACGACACGGTGGCCAAGAGGTTCGACGCCGAGAAGGTGATCACCGGCAAGGCGGGGCCGCTGGAGGTGTTCGTCAAGGACGGCCTGCTCTGGGTCAACGACCAGCTCAGCGAGACCGCGCTGGTCGTCGAGCAGGACGGCAGGGCGCACCGGGTCGGCAAGTACGACGAGGCGCTCGGTCAGAAGGACACCCCGACTCCGCTGCCCGTACCCACCAGTACGCCCACCATGGCGCTCCCGACCACCGTCCCGACCCGGCAGACCACCCAGCCCACGGCACGGCCGACGGTGACGGTCACGCGTACCCCGAAACCCACCACGACGAAGCGCTCGGAGACCCCCAGTCCGCCCCCGACCAGCACCCCGACGCCTACCCCAACCCCGACACCCACCCCCACACCGACGCAGACCCCCGGGCCGCCGGGCACTGTGACGGCGAACTCGGGCCCCGGCTGGATGGAGATCGTGTTCACCCCGTCGAGCCAGGGCAAGGCCACCGGCTACACGCTCAAGGGCGCCCCGGACAGCGCGAACGTGACCCCGGACCGCGTACGCTCCGACGGCCCCTTCCAGTTCCGGGTCACCGGAGGCCGGTGCGACCAGGAGTACACCTTCCGCGTCGCGGCCCAGTACGACGGCGGCGAGGCCGTCTCCGACCCCACCATCCCGGTACGCCCCTGCGTCGCCCCGGGCAGACCGGCGAGCTTCGAGGCCAAGGGCAAGAACCACGGCGCCGACCTCACCTGGTCGGCCCCCGACAACGCCAAGGACGGCGGCGTCAGCTACGTACTCGAAGGCCCCGGCCAGCACCCCGGCACACTCGACGGGACCAGCGCGGAGGTGACCGGCCTGAAGAACGGTCAGGACTACACCTGGACCCTGCGCGCCAAGAACGGCGCCGGCGAGGGCCAGGAGCGCGCCGAGGCCAAGGCCGGGCTGCAGCCGCCGTCGGCGCAGTTCCGCAACGCGCACAACGACAACAGGGACACCCTGATCCGGTCCGGCCCCTCGTCGGGAGCGGAGTCCGGCCGCATCCCCCAGGGCGAGTACATCACCATGACCGTGATCTGCCAGACCAAGGGCGCGGGCTTCACCGACACCGACACGGGCATGAGCAGCGACGTCTGGAACAAGGTGGAGTCCAGCCGGGGCAGCGGCTGGCTGAACGACGTACTGATGGACACCCCGAAGGGGGGATTCCCCGCCGCCCCCCTCTGGGAGTGCGAATGATCACCAGAGCGGGCTGGGGCACCCTGGCCGCCTCCGTGCTGCTGTACGCGGTGGCGGCGCCGCTCGGCTACCAGCAGGCGGGCGCGCTGGCGGCCGGCGGGATCGCCGCCGTCGGCGCCGGTCTGCTGTGGACGCTGCGCCGGCCACGCCTGGAGGTACGCCGCGAGGTCACGCCCGTCAAGGTCGCCAGGGGCGAGGCCGCCATCGCGATGCTGCGCGTCACGAACAGAGGCCGCTGGCGGCGCGACGCCCTCGAAGCCCACGACACCTGCCGGGACACCGCGATCGTGGTCGGCGTACCGCCCCTGGCCAGGAACTCCACCGGAACCGTGTCGTACCGGCTGCCCACCCGCAGGCGCGGCGAGACCCCGGTGGGCCCGCTGCGGCTCGACCGGGCCGACCCGTTCGGCCTGGCCCGGCGCACGACCTCGTACGGCCAAGCGGACCTGCTGCTGGTCCGGCCGCGTACGGTCCCGCTGGAGCCGCTGAACTCCGGCCGGCAGCGCCACCTCGACGGCTCCGCCTCCCGCTCGCCGAGCGGCACGATCACCTTCAACGGCGTCCGCGACTACGTGATCGGCGACGACCTGCGGCACATCCACTGGCGGTCCACGGCGCGTACCGGGACCCTCATGGTCAAGGAGCTCGAGGACGTCAGCCTGCCGTACACGACCACGATCCTCGACACGCGCGCCGACTCCTACGGTGACGACGACGAGTTCGAGCTGGCGGTGGACGCGGCGGCGTCGGTCGCCTGGTCGGCGAGCCGCCGCCGCTTCCCGGTGCGGCTGCTGACCGGCTCCGGCGAGCTGCTGTCCGCCAAGGGCGGCGCCGAGGAGGCGGAGGAGGTGCTCGACCGGCTGGCCCTGGTCGAGCGAACGGCCGACGCGGAGACGCCGGTGGACGCGGTACGCCGCGCGGGCTCGGGTGGGGCCTTGATCCTGGTCACCGGGGCGCGGACCGCGCTGTCGAGCGTCGCGTCGGTGCGGCGCCGCTTCGACCAGGTGGTCTGTGTCTGGGTCGGGGCCTCCTCCGGCGACCGGCCGCCGATGGTGCCCGGTGTGACGGTCATCGAGATCGGCGAACTGGCCGAACTGGCGGCGGCATGGCCGCGCTGACGACCCCGCCGGGCAGGCCGGTCGCCCCACCCCCGCCGGACGTGCCGCCTACGCCGGACGTGCGGGCCATGCCGGTCGCCCCGCCCACACCGGTCGCCCCGCCCACGCCGGGCGTGCGACCGGGGACGTCCGAGGCTGCGCCACTGCCGCCTGTGCCCGAGTGGCGGCGGGTGGCGTCGATCGTCATCGTGATCCTTTTGGCGGGTACGGCCGGGCTGGCGTTCGACGGGGTGTTCACGCTGGGCGCGCTGATCCCCTTGGTGGCCGTGGCGGCGGTCGTGCCGGGGGTGGTGTCGTACGCGCTGGTCAGGATCTTGCCGCTGTGGGCATCGCTGGCTGTGAACCTGCTGGCCTGGCTGGTGGCGGTGTCGGCGACCCTGTTCAGGGCGCAGGCCCTGGCCGGGTTCCTGCCGAGTCCGGCCAGTGCGCGGGCCGCGCTGCTCGGCGTGCGCGACTCGGGAAAGGCGCTGCTCACGACCATTCTGCCGGCCGAGGGGGACGGCAGGACGATCGTGCTGGCGCACTTCCTGGTCTGGGCGGCGGCGGTGGCCGGGGCAGAGCTGGCCCTGCGGACCAGGGCGGTGGTGCTGCCCGCGGCCCCGGCCGTACCGGTGCTGGCCGCCGCCGTCGTGCTGGGCGTGTCCGGTCCCGGCTCGCGGCTGCCGGCGCCGGCGGTCCTCGTCGGGCTGGCCCTGGCCCTCGCCCTGGTCCGGGCGGCCCGAGCGGCCAGGACGTTCGTGGCGGGCGTGCCGCTGCTGGCCGGCCTCGTGCTGGTCGCCGTCGCGGCCGGACCGGTGCTGCCGTTCGCGAGCAAGCCGTACGACGTGCGCCAGTTGGTGGCCCAGCCGCCATCGCGCCCGCTCGCCGGGGTGAGCCCGCTCGACCAAGTGTCGGCCTGGCTCCAGAACCCCTACCGCCAGCTCTTCACCGTCAGGTCCACGACCGAGGCGAACTGGCGGCTGGCCGTACTGGACCGCTTCGACGGCGTCACGTGGACCTCCGGCGCCGGATACCTGCCGACGGGCGGCCGGGTCCCCGGCGACGACGTTGTGGGCGCCCACGACGTCGTCGAGCAGCAGTTCATGCTGCAGAAGCTGCCCGGGCCCTGGCTTCCCGCGGCGGACCGCCCGCAGCAGGTGAGCTTCACCGGACCGACGCCCGACTCCGCGGCCAGCCTGATGGCAGATCCGGCGACCGGGATGCTGGCGAGTGCCGCCACCACCACCGCTCGCGAGGGCATCACCTACCGGGTCATCTCCGGCATCCGCCGCTACTCCGCCGCAGAACTGCGCGAGGCGGTCCCCGCCGCCGACCAGGCCGCCCTGGCACTGCCCAACGGCCTCGACGGCCGTACTCCCCCACAACGGGCCCGCCTCGCCACCATCGCGCGCAAGGCGACGGCCGGTGCCACCAGCCCGATGCAGCAGGCCGTACGGCTGGCCGCCTACCTGCGCAAACACGCCGACTACGACGTCAACTCCCCGCCGGGGCACAGCTATCGCAGCATCCAGTTCTTCCTCACGGAGGCGAAGAAGGGCACGACCGAGCAGTTCGCGGCGTCGTACGCCCTGCTCGCCCGCTCACTCGGCCTGCCCAGCCGGGTGGTCGTCGGCTTCGGTCCGGGCAAGGCGGAGGGCGGCGGCGTACGGCAGGTGCTGGCGGGTGACGTACTCGCTTGGGCGGAGGTGGAGTTCAAGGGGATCGGCTGGGTGCCCTTCTACCCGACCCCGGCGCGCACCCACGCGGGCGAGAGCGGCGACGTCGCTGAAGGCGTGTCCAAGCAGCGCCAGGAGGTCGAGCAGGAGATCAGCGGCGAGCACGCCGACCCCGCCGCCACGCCCCCGCCCCACCGGCCCACGCCACAGCCATCACCCCGCCAAGCCGGCCACGGAGCCGGAACCACCTGGCTGCCGATCGCTGGCGCGGTGACCGGGGGGCTGCTGGGCGGGTACCTGCTGGCGGTGACCGTACTGCCGCCCCTTCGCCGCCGACGCCGATGGACGGGCGATCCGCGAGCGCGGGTGGCGGGCGCGTGGCGGCAGACGGTGGTACGACTGCGCGCCGCCGGAGTCCCGGCCTCGTCGCGCGTACTGACGGCTCGGGAGGTGGCCACTCTGGGAGTGACGGCTTTGGGCACCCACGCGTACGAACCGCTGACGGGACTGGCAGACCTGGCGAACCTCACCCGATTCGGTGACGCCCCAGTGGACCAGGCAGCCGCGGACGCGGCGTGGCGGCACTACGCGAACATCGACCTGCTGGTCAGACAGAAGATCGCGCTACCGCGCCGCCTCGCCCACCGCCTGGCACCCGGCTCGCTGCTCCGCTGAGCGGGTCAGCCAGATCAAGCGTCGCAAGAACTTGCTGACGGGCTCCCGCTAGAGGTGATAGGGCAGCCGGTCCTCCGGGCGGATCAGACCTGGGAGGCTGATCTGGGCCGACTGCGGGAATCGCTTGATGACTTCCTCGGTGAACTGCCGGTCGATCTGCTTCAGGTAGTTGCGGGCGGAGGTGTCGTCGTCGTTCTGGAAGATGTCCGTGAACCAGTTCTCGTCAGCCACCGCGTGGTCGAAGCGGGCTTTGGCGGGCGCCACGATGTCATCGGCGCTCGTGCGGGCGAGGGTGCTGATTGTTGTGTAGACCTCGACCAAGGGGAGGACCGTGTCGTGAATCTGCTTCAGCGACTGCTGCGCGTGCTCGGCGGCGGCGCCGGCCCAGTGGTAGCTGATGTCGTCGGCATGAGAGCGGAGCTTGCCGGCCAGCGTGTCCAGGTTGTCGGCGATGCCGTTCATGACCTTGGAGAAGTTGCGCAGCGACTGCTCGTCGCCGGTCATCAACAGCGCTCTGATCTGTTCCTTGTCGAGGCCGCTGTAATCCTGGCTCAGCTCGATGCCGTTCCAGTCGACGACGATGTTGCCGACCGGGTAACAGGTGCTGACGGCATAACCCTTCTGGCTGCTGCTCCAGCTGCTTCTCGGCGTATCCGAATGGGGGCTCACCGTGTCGGTGGAGGCATCGTACCTGTTCCAGAAGGACTGCCTCTTCAACCAGCTGTTCTCTTCGGCGATGTCATAATTCTCGCCGGCGGTGGCGATGCCGCAGGCGGCCGCGATGCACTCGACCGCGCAATCACTGGTGATGCAGAGCAGGTCATTCGAGAAACTTCGGAAGATTTTCGAGGTGACATCGGCTCTGCCCCAGTCACCGGCGTTGAAGCTCGGCTCATGCCACCATTCAGGAATGTCGACGTCGTTGAGGTCGACTACGATACGCTCAGCCGTTTCCCTTAACGCGCTGCGGCTGAATGTGACGCCGTCTCTGGCCAAATCGCCAAGTCCAGGCCAATCATTGCGGGACCTGGGTACGCTGCTACCGCCCGTTCCAGACATCTGGAAATCGGCACTCCAAGGCACGCGACATCGCTCTCTTGAGATGTTGTTCATTCGTGCTGGTTTGCGATCTACGAGGCTAGCCAACGCGACAAGAACTCACCGAGGCCAATCGATGAATCGTGGATGAAGTGCGCGCGACTGGGGCGTTGCCAGCTTGTCGCACCAAGCGCATGTTTGGCCCTTGGTCGTGGATCCGGGCTGGAACGCAAGAACCGCAGGGCGGGAATCTCACGGCCTGGTGGGATCGTTGTGACCAGTGTGCTCGCCTCGCGACGGGCACCGTTCAGCGATCCGCTGTTCGGCTGTCGTCGTCACTCACCACGCGACGCCTTGCTAACATCCCTTGATCAACCGCTGTGCCTGGAGTGTGCATGACCGACCGTCTCACCACCGCGATGATCAGCCAGGCGGCCGAACGGTTGCGGCCGGTGGTACGTCGCACCGCGCTGGAGCCGAACCAGCGGCTGTCCGACCTGCTCGGCGGCCAGGTGCTGCTCAAGCGCGAGGACGCGCAGGTCTGCCGCTCGTACAAGGTGCGCGGAGCGTTCAACCTGATCGCCTCGCTCACGGATGAGGAGCGGCGGCGTGGTGTGGTCTGCGCGAGCGCGGGCAACCACGGGCAGGGAGTGGCGTTCGCCTGCGCGCGTCTTGGGATTGGGGGACGTGTGTACGTACCGTCCGCCACGCCACGGCAGAAGCGTGAGCGCATCGCGGCGCTCGGCGGCGAGCGGGTGGAGGTCGTGGTCGGCGGCGGCACGTACGACGAGGCGAGCACTGCCGCGCACGCCGACAGCGAGCGCACCGGCGCGATGTACGTGCATCCGTTCGACGACGTCAGGACGATGGCCGGGCAGGGCACGGTGGGCCTGGAGATCCTGGCGCAGTCCGGGGAGACGCCCCACACCGTGGTCGTACCGGTCGGTGGCGGCGGTCTGATCAGCGGCATCGCCGTCTGGCTCCGCGAGCACTCACCCGCCACCCGCATCATCGGCGCCGAACCCGCCGGAGCGGCCAGCATGCGCGCCGCCCTCGACCACGGCGGGCCCCTCGCCCTGCCCGAGCTGGACACCTTCGTGGACGGCGCGGCCGTTGGAAGAGTGGGAGAGGCCACGTTCCCCCTGGTCAAGGACTTGGTGGATGAGGTCGTCGCGGTCGATGAGGGTGCGGTGTGCACCGAGATGCTGGATCTGTACCAGACCGACGGCATCATCGCCGAGCCCGCCGGAGCCCTAGCGGGAGCGGCGGCCCGTGAGCTACTGCCGTACTCCTCCGGAGGGCCGCTGGTGTGCGTGGTGTCGGGCGGCAACAACGACGTCAGCCGATACGGCGAGGTGCTGGAGCGCTCTCTCGTACACATCGGGCTGCGGCACTACTTCCTGGTGACCTTCCCGCAGCGCCCTGGCGCCCTGCGGCACTTCCTGGACGAGGTGCTGGGCGAGGGCGAGGACATCATCGCCTTCGAGTACGTCAAGAAGAACAACCGCGAAACCGGCCCGGCGCTCGTCGGCATCGAGCTCGAGCGGGCCAGCGATCTTGACAGTCTCCTGTTCCGCATGAAGGCCAGCCCGCTCACGGTGGAGCGCGTCCCACCCGGCTCGCCGCTGTTCACCTTCCTTCTCTAACCCCCCGCCGTGGCGTGTCGGCGGTCAGGCGGGTGGGTAGCGCCGCCACCGTGTGGGAACGATGGCGTCATGGAGTTGTACACCGCCCTACCGTCGGCCGAGTGGCGGGACACCAAGGCGACGCTGCACCGGTTCTGCCAGGTAGTGGGCAAGATCCGGCTCGGCTCGGCGGTCCGGCGCAACCACTGGTGGAACGCGCCGTTCCATGTCACCGGGCGAGGGATCACCACCCGTCCGATGGGGCAGGCCGACGGCAACACGATCTTCACGATCGACTTCGACTTCGTCGGCCACCAACTGCACCTCACCACGGTGGACGGCCGGGCGGTGTCGTTCGCGCTCCCCGGCCAGTCGGTGGCGTCCTTCTACCAGCACACCATGCGGGCACTGACGGCCCTGGACGTGCGGGTGGACATTGCCGTGCCTCGGCCGTTCGACCTGCCCGACTCCGACCGGCCGTTCGCCGACGACACCGAGCACGCGCACTACGACCCGGCCGAGGTCACCCGCTACTGGCAGGTCCTCAGCCAGGTGAACCTCCTGCTGGAGGAGTTCGCCGCGGGCTTCTCGGGCAAGATCAGTCCGGTGCACCACTTCTGGCACACCTTCGACATCGCCTGCAGCCGCTTCTCCGACCGCACGATCGACCAGCCGCCCGGAGCCGACCCGGTGACGCGGGAAGCGTACTCGCGGGAGGTGATCAGCTCTGGCTTCTGGTTCGGCGACGACGCCTTCCCGGACCCGGCCTTCTACTCCTACACCGCTCCCGAGCCCAAGGGCCTGGACAACGAACCCTTGAAACCTGCGGTCGCGCGGTGGATCGAGCAGCGAGGCAGCCATCTGGCCGTGCTGCGCCACGCCGACGCCCTGACCGAGGCCGATCCGCGCGCCGCCGTCCTCGCCTTCTACGACAGCGCTTACCAGGCCGGAGCCCGGCGCGCCGGCTGGGACATCGCCCGGCTCGCCTGCCCCGGCGGAGTCACCGATCCGGTGCTGAGCGCTGGAACGTGATGGACCGCGCACCGGGCGGGCAGCGGGTGCGGAGTATTCAGGGGGACTGATGCCTCCCAGCTGCCGGTTTTTACCCGTATCTCGGCTCGACCCGAACATATCCCAACATCTGTAAACGCCACGGCGGCGTGGGTTCGGTGGCTTTCACCACCGAGCCCACGCCGCCGGTTCGTCGTGCCGATCTAGCTCTGATCTAGCTCGCCAGCGCGAGTTTGACGGTCAGGGCGCCGGTCTTTTCGGCCTTGGGGTCGAAGAGGATGGTGTAGGTGCCCGTGGCGGGCAGTGTCGTCGCGGAGATGGTGCAGTTGCGGCCGCAATAGGCGGTGGAGCCCAATGCGGTGCCGTCGGGCTTCTTCACCGATACCTGCGCGTCGACGGAGCTGCCGAAACTGGAGTTGGTGAAGGTGAAGGTCACCTTCTGGTTGGCGGTGCCGTTGAAGGTCCAGGTTCCGTTCTGGCCTGGGGTCATGGTGGTCAGGGTCGAGGTGGCACCACCGATGGTGATGTTCACCGGAGAGAGGTCGGCGACCGAGTAGGTCCTCAGCGTCAGCTTGCCGACCTGTTCGTCTCGGGGGTTGTATTCGACGGTGTAGGTGCCTGTGGCCGGCAGGGCCACCGGGTCGAGGAAACAGTTGCGGCCGCAGTAGGTGGCCGCCACCAGCACGGAGCCGTCAGGCTTCTTCACCGTCACCTGGGCGCCGGTGGTGTTGGCGAAGTTGGCATCGGTGAAGTTGAACGAGACGAGCTGGCCCGAGGTTCCGGAGAGGGACCAGGTTCCGTTCTGGCCCGGCGCCGTCGTCGTGAGGCTGGACGCGGCGCCTCCGACCGTGACGCTGCCGGTCAGGTCAGTCACCGTGTAGAGCTGAGCGGTCAGCTTTCCAACATTCCCATCCTGCGGGTCGAATTCCACCGTGTAGGTACCCGCCACCGGAAGAGCAATCGGTTCCAGGAAGCAGTTCCGACCGCAGTAAGTGGCCGAAACCAGCACGGAGCCGTCAGGCTTCTTCACCGACACCCGAGCACCGGTCGCACTGGCGAAACTCGCTTCTGTGAAGTTGAACGAGACGGACTTGCCCGCGGTGCCGGAGAAGGACCAGGTTCCGTTCTGGCCCGGCGTCGTCGTCGTGATGCTGGACGCGGCGCCTCCGACGATGACGCTGCCGCTCAGGTGAGTCACCGTGTAGAGCTGCAGGGCCAGCGAACCCGTCTTGGCGTTCTGCGGGTTGAGCTCGACCGTGTAAGTACCGGTCACCGGCAGCACGGTCGGCTCGAGCAGGCAGTTGACGCCGCAGCGGGTGTCGGCGACCAGGTCGGTTCCATCCGGCTTCTTGACCTTGACCTTGATGTCCGAGCTGGAGGTGAACGTCGAACCGGTGAAGTTGAACGACACCTGCTGGCCCTCGGTCCCGGCGAACGTCCACACACCGTGCTGTCCGGCGATCGTGGTCGTCAGCGTGGACGCCGGCCCGCCGACGGTGACCTGCGCCGCAACGTCCTGCGCCACGAGGTTCACCTGGGCGGAGGCCGAGCCGGTGTAGATGCCGGCCGGGTCGACCACCACCTGGTAGGTGCCGTCCGCCGGCAGTACGGTCGCATCGAAGAAACAGGAGGTGGAGCAGGACTTCTTCGGCAGGAAGACCGAGCCGTCCGGTCCGAGCACTGACGCCTGCGCGCTGGTGAACGTTCCGCCCGAGATCGTGATCGAGATCCGCTGCCCGGACTTTCCTGCCAACGACCAGGTCGGGTTCTGCCCCGGCTCGGTGGTGGTCAGCTTGACCGCGGCACCACCCGGCGTGAGCGTCCCGGTGACGTCGCCCGCGACGACCTGCGCGGAGATCGAGCCCACGGCCGTTCCATACGGGTCGGCGACCACCGTGTACGTTCCGGTCTCCGGCAGCGTGGAGGTGTCGAACGCGCACGACGGCTGGCAGTAGGCCGGCTTGAACAGGTCCGATCCGTCGGGATTGCGCACGGACGCGCGCGCGTACCCGTTGTTGTCCCACGCCCCGCCCGTCAGGACGAACGCGATGCGCTGACCGGCCGTCCCGGCGAACGACCAGGTGGCTTTCTGCCCCGGCCCGGTGGTGGTCAGCTTGACCGGTGCCCCGCCGGCGGTCAGGGAGCCGGTGACGTCGCCCGCGACGACCTGCGCGGAGATCGAGCCCACGGCCGCCCCGTACGGGTCGGCGACCACCGTGTAGGTCCCGGTCACCGGCAGCGTGACCGTGTCGAACGTGCACGACGGCTGGCAGTAGGCCGGCTTGAACAGGTCCGTGCCATCCGGGTTGCGCACCGAGGCGCGCGCGTACCCGTTGTTGTCCCACGTCCCGCCCGTCAGGACGAACGCGATGCGCTGACCGGCCGTCCCGGCGAACGACCAGGTGGCGTTCTGCCCCGGCCCGGCGGTGGTCAGCTTGACCGGTGCCCCGCCGACGGTCAGGGAGCCGGTGACATCGCCCGCGATCACCCCTGCCGTCATCGGCCCCGGCCGCGCGACGGTCGGATCGACGACGATCGTGTAGGTGCCGTCCGCGGGAAGCGTGACGGTGTTGAAGGCGCAGGCGGTCGAGCAGTAGGTGGAGCCGTACAGCGGCGTTCCATCCGGTTTGCGAACCGAGGCGTAGGCGGAGCTGGTCAGCCCGCTGACCCCGAACGCGATCCGCTGCCCGGCCTTACCGGCGAACGACCAGTACGCGTCCTGTCCGGGAACCGTGGTCGTCAGTGTGGAGGGCGCTCCGAGCGCGACCGTCCCGGTGAGGTCGGTCACCTCGAACAGTTGCAGCGCGAGCGAGCCGGTCTTGGCGTCCTTCGGATCCCACACCACCGAGTAGGTGCCGGTGACAGGCAGGGTCTCGGTGTCGATGAAGCAGGTCTTGCCGCAGCTCTGCGACGCCAGGACGGCCCCGTCGGGTCGCTTCACCCGCACGGTGGCGTCGGTGCTCGAACTCAGGGTGCCGTCGGTGAACTCGAAGGAGACCTTCTGGCCGGCTGTTCCGGCGAACGTCCAGGTGCCGTACTGGCCCGGCTGGGTGGTCGCCAGCGATACCTTCGGCCCGCCGATCGCCGCGGTCTTGACGACGTCGGGCGCGATCGTGCTCACGCTGAGCTTGTAAGCGCCGAACTCGTCCTCGTGCGGTGAAACGCGTAGCCGGTACGCGCCCGCCGCGAGGCTGTCGAGGCGCTTGTCACCGCACAGCGAGTTGGCGGCGACGCTCGCGCCCGCGGCGTTGAACAGCTCCCAGTTGAACCAGAGCCCCGGGCACTCCTGCGCGTCAACGAAGATCGAACCCGGCTGGCCCAGAGTGAACTGGTACTCGTCGCGCGCGACCTCGGTCTCCAGGTTGCCCGCTCCTGCGGCCGGGACGCCGTCTGAGGCCGTGAACGGCAGCGACACCGTGAACGTCTGTGGCGGCGTGACGTCCAGGTCGAGGTTGACGTTGTCGATTCCGAACGCCTGGTTCGAGATGCCCGCCACCCCGGTGGCCGTGGTCTTGAACTCGATCTGGCTCTTGTTGTGGGTGACCGGCATCGTGATCCGGTACCTGGCCCACGGCAGGCCGGTCGCCAGTTTCCCGGTCGCGACGGGCGTCAGCGTACTCGGCGTGATCGTGTACGGGGTGCCGCGGTCGGTCTCGACCTGGACCGTCTCGGTGTCGGAGTCGGACGCCCAGTCGCCGACGGCCAGCAGGTCGAAGCTCAGCGTCCCGCTCTTGTGAGACGGTAGCGACTGCGCGTAGAACCGGTACGAATCCGTCCCGCTGAACGGCCCGGCGAACGTGCTCACCGCCGGATCGGTCGACACCCGCGACGGCCGCACGTTCGAGCTGAGCGCCCCCTGGAAGTCGATCGCCAGGTCCCCGTCCTCGTTGACGGCCTGCGCCGTCGGGTCGAGGATGGCTTTCGTCTGCTCGGCGGCGGCCTTCGCGAACGAAGTGTCCGCCGTGAGTGCGATGTCCAGGATGCAGTCGTTGAACTGGAGGCCCGCCGGGACGCCGTTCGCCTCGCACTGAGTGGTCGCCAGCTGGACCTGCTCGGGTGTCAGGTCGGCGATCGAGACGATCTTGGCCGGGAATTGCTTGTTCGTGAAGGTCGCGGTGCTCTGGCCCGGACCGTAGGTGAACAGCGACTCGTTGTCGTCGATCCGCCAGGAGTCGGCGAAGCTGCTGTGCAGCACGGTCGGCGAGGCGTTGGCGGGCAGCTGGGTGCCGTCCCGCAGACGCAGGTCGTTCTTCGGGTTGCCGTCGGCGTTGCCGAGCAGGCCCACGAGGTCACTGTCGGGGGTCGGCGGCATGTAGAGGCTGGCGGCGCCCCTCCTCCAGGACAGGGCAGGGCCGGCCACGCCGTCGAACATGACGGCCCATTTGTCGTCCTTGCGCAGGATGAACGCGTTCTTGCCCAGGTGGAGGAGCTTGCCGGTGTCGAGCGTGCGCTTCTGGTTGTCGATGTACAGGTCGTCCTCGTGGAACTCGACCAGGTGGTCGCCGGCCTCCATCGCGGCGTCGAACATCACCGAAACGTCCCTGCCGCCGCTGGCGGGGCTGAGCCGGCCCTGGATCTCCAGGTTCCACTTGTCGGACTGGGCGAGGATGAACTCGCCGACGGACTGCAGGTCGTAGCCCAGGTTGTCCGGGGTGGTGAAGTGCGGTTCGCCCTTCACCAGACTGCCGTGGTGGGTGAAATACCACCACAGGATGAGGCCGACCAGCGCCACTGCGCCGATCGCCAGCGCCATCTCGATCGTGGCGAAGCCGGCCTCGAGCAGGAACGCCCTGCCCGCCTGGCTGGCGAGGAACAGCTCTATCTCAGCGGTCAGCTCGGCCGCGGCGAGTTCGACGCTGCCATAGGCGCCGATGTCCTCGGCGAGCGTGGTCGGACCGACGGTCCGGATGCCCCTGATCAGCGGCAGAAGGTAGTCCGGGGGCTCCCACTTGAAGTCGTCGTCGTCCTCGTCCACGACCGGGATCTTGGCGGGCGGACTGTTGGGATCCGCCGGGTCCTTCTGCCTCTCGCACTTGCGCTCCTTCTTCACCTCCCGGATGTCCAGGAGGCCGGAGGCCGGCGAGGTGGCCCTGTAGGTGGACAGCTGGTATCCCTGGCCGCCGCCGGCGAGCGGGCACGTCTTTCCCTTGCCGTAGACCTGGAACCAGTCCTCGTACCCGCCCCAGCGGTCGAGGACCGACCCGGCGCGGACGCCGTTGACGCCGTTGGCGGCGATCGCCGCGACGTACCGGCCGACCTGGCGTCCCCAGCCCTCATAGTCCGGGTTGCCCTTGACCTTGGCCTCGACCACCTCGGCGAAGCTGGTGCCGACCCGGTCGTAGTAGACGATGTCGGGCCGATCGCGGCCGTTGTTGAGGTACGTCTCCCACTGGACGTTCGGGTTGATGACCGCGCCGGGCTGTGCGGGCGGCGGGACGCCGAGGTGGTCGTTCAGGTACTTGATGGCGCGCGCCTGCCCAATGGCCTCGATGCCGCCGCCGGCGCTGCACTCGTTGGGCTGCTGGTAGATGTAGGTGCCGAGCGCGGGACGAGCGGTCAGGCAGGAGCTGTTGATGCGGCGGCGGGTGGCGTACATGCTGTTGAACACGCAGCGTTTGTCACCTCTGCCGGCGTTCGACCAGTCGTCACTGTTCGGGGGGCAGGGGGCGGCGGCTGCGGTCACCGCCGCCGCTGCCGCTGCCGCCATTCTGGCCGTTAATATCTCGTGGACGGGTCCTAACAGTGACGCCACGAGCACGCCCACCATGATTACGCAGAGACGCCGCACGCATTCACCTCGGATAAATGGGACATAAAGATCGCAGCGGGAACGTACACCATGAAGATCGGCTTGCGGCAGATCTGGAATCACCACGTTCCGTGATCGTTGACTATGCTGCGGCTCGGATTCGCTCTTGGGAGGTACCGTGGTCGTCCACCGGTCGTGGGAGATCGCATTCGACACGTCGGCTGCACGGCCGGTGCGGGCGGCTCGGATGGTCGTCGCGGCTCATGGCCTCGATCGGGACGTCGTGCTCGTGCTGGACGCCGACAGCGACGAGTTCGTGACCGTCCCGGGGCTCCCGGCCCACCTCTCCCGCAATACGGTGTCGCTGTCGTCCGACGGGACCCGGCTGGTGTTCCTGGCGCGGCAGGACGACGGCGCCGAACCCATGCGGGTGGTGCTGCACGCGCTCGCCACCGGAGCGCGACAGGAGTTCGTCTCGGACGGTTTCGTACGGGCGGCGCTCTCACCGGACGGCAGCCGGATCGCCGTCCTGGCCGACCTGTCGAACGGACCCGGAATCCCCGGCGTGGGCGACGAGATCGCCGGCATCGTGCTGATCGAGACCGCCACCGGCGCCCGGCAGCCGCTCTGGTCGGCCGAGGGCTACTGGCAGGAAGACGCCATCAGCTGGTCCCCGGACGGGCGACTCCTCGCCGCCACCTATCTGACGCTGGACGACGTCATCACCACCATCGTCCTCGACCTTTCCGGCAAGGTGATCGGCGTCCACGAAGATCGGGTCGCCCTACCCGGGGCGCACTCCGTCTGGACGTCCGACCGGGAACTCATCGTCTACCCGGAGCCCGACGACGAGAGCCCCCTCATCGCGATCGACGTCCAGACCGGAAGCGAGCGCCGCTTCACCAGGCGGAACTTCAGCGGCTACCTCGCCATCACCGGTGGCCGGGTCGTGCGTCCGGGATCTTCGCCCGAGCGGGTCGTCACGACCGACTTGAACGACAGCGACGAACGTCCCTTCCTGACCTTCCGCCCCGCCGTGTCGATCGAGGCCATCGACATCGTCCCGTCCGCCGTCAGGTGACCCGGCTTACCGCCACTTCGGCTCCAGAACGCATCGGGTACGCCCGCGCCTCCACCATCCGCCAGTGCCTGGACACCCAGCTCGACGCGCTCCAGGCCGCCACTTTCAGGTGGGTGGGGTGGCCAGTGGGAGGACGATGGGCGGCTGGACCTGCTCGTCCCGGCCGCCTGGGTCGGTTTCCACCGCGCCGCGGATGCACAGGGACGGGGACCACGCGACGGAGGACGGCTGGCCGAGTCTGACCACCGTGCCGACCTTGAAGCAGTAGCCCGTGGCCGCGTCCAGGCCGCCAACCGTGAACGTGCTGCTGCCGCTCCCCATCGACAGCACGCGATCGCCGGGAGACTGCTGGAGCACCATGGGAAAGTCGCTCTTGCGCTGCTGTTTCCAGGTCAGCGTCACGGTCGTGCCGTTGTCGGTCACCAGCCTCAGGTCCTTGGGCCGCTGCGCGCTCATCGCCGCCGCGTCCAGGGTCTTGGCGGGGCGGGCGATGGAAGGCGCGGTAGACGGCAGGGCACTGGGTGGTGGGGTCGCGGCGGTCGAGTCGGGTGGCTTGGCGGCCATCGTGGGCTTGGCGCCTACGGCCCCTGAGTCGGTGCCTCCGGTTGTGGCGGACTGGGGCTCCAGGGTGATCCGCGGTGGGGTCGACGGGCGGCCGTTCATGGCGGCGGCGACGCTGGCCGCGCCGATCAGTACGGCCAGGCCGGAGGTACCGGCGATGAACAGGGGGACCTTCTTGCCCCTGCGTCTCGGCTCCGCCGGGGCCTGCGGCTTCGCCGTACCCGGCTGGTGGGAGGACGGGTAGAGCGGGCGAGGCGGTCGGGGAAGTGACGCCGAGCGGTCGGGGTCGACGGTCCAGACGAGAGCGCGCGGCACCGACGTCTCAGCGGCCACCGCCGACGACGGCACCGCCGCCACTGGTGGCACCGAGGGGAACGACGGCATCGACGGCGAGCCGGGTCCGGTCTGCGATGGCGTCAGGCGGGAGCTCGGAGCGACCAGTTTGTACGTGGGTGGGGCCGCTTGGTGGGCGGTGGGTGGAGCCGACTGGTCGAGGGCCGGTGGGACGGTGTGGGCGAAGCGGGTGGCGAGGTCGGCGGCCGTAGGGCGGGAGTCGGGGGACTTGGCCATCGCCTGATTGACGGCGGACACGAGGTCGGGCGGCAGGCCGGGGAGCGCCAGGGGAGGCGGCTCCTCGCTCAGCACGCCGAAGACGAACCGGGCCGAGGTGTCCGGGCCGTCCAGGGCGAACGCGGGCCGCCCGGCGAGCAGTTCGTACAGCATCGACCCGAGCGAGTACACGTCCGACGCCGGACTGGCCGAGCGGCCTTCGAGCAGCTCGGGCGGGGTGTGGACGGACACGGACGTCCCGTCGGGCAGTTCGGCCAGTGACATCAGCCCGCTCATGCCGAACCCCGTCAGTCTGGGCTCGCCGTGCTCGGACAGGACCACGTTCTCCGGCCGTACGTCGCCGTGCACCCCGCCCGCCGCGTGGGTAGCCACGAGCGCGGCGGCCACCGCTCGCGCGACGCGCAGCGCCTCGCCCGGCGGCGCCGGCCGGGTCCGGCCGGGCCGCTCGGTCAGCGTGTAGCCTCCGTGCAACTCGGTCACCAGGTACGGGCGGCCGTCGGCGGTGGTGCCGATGTCGAGCACCGGGATCACGTTCGGATGGGCAGCGAGTGCGTCGGGGAAGCGGAAGCCGCGCAGCAGCGGCTTGAGCCGGCGCTTGTCCACCCGGCGGCAGGCCAGCGACCGCAGCAGCACCGAGGCGCCGTCGCGGTCGGCCGTCGCGAGGTACGCGCTCCACGGCCCGTCCTGCCCGGCCCGCTCCTGAAGCCGGTAACCACGGACCTTCTCCGTCACCGTCACGCGTTCACTCCCAGAAACGGGCAGCCAGCCCTCACCGTCGCCGTCATGCGATCACTGCGGGACCGCCCAGGTCGTCGGTCTCGAACGCCTCGTCCTCGATCATCGGGAACCGGGTCCGCTCGCGGTCCTGCTCCTGGCCTTGGCCGCCACCTCCCATGCCCGGCGGGTACATGCCCATCGGCATACCGCCGGTCCCACCCCGCGCGGCCCCGCCGGCCGTCAGGCCGCCCGCACCCTGCGCGGCCGTCGTGGCGGTGCCGGTCCCCGAGGGGGTGAGCGGGCCGGTGGAGGGTACGCCCGTGTTCACCCTGTGGGCCAGGTCGGGCGACATGGTGTCCGGGAAGCCGGCCAGGTTCGCCTTGGTGTCGGGCAGGCTCGGGGTCTTGAGGTCGCCGGGATTCTTCAGGTCCGGGGTCTGGGGACTCTGCAGGTCGGGGGTCTTCACACCAGCCTGGTCGAGGCCGGGGAGGTTCGGGTTCTGGGCGCCGTTGGGGTCCGGGAGGTTCGTGCTGGGATCGGTCGGGCGCTGGTTCGGGTCGGTCAGGCCGGACGGGTCCCCGACACCGGACGACGTGGGGTCGGTCAGGCCGGACAGGCTGGAGTACGGGCTGCCGAGGCCCGTGTACGGATCGGAGACACCGCCACCACCGAGTCGGCCGTTGCCGCCCAGGCCGTCCATCTTCGGCAGTTCCACGGGAGTGACACCCGCGCCGGGGGGCGGAGCCGCGCGCTGCTCCAGTTCGGGGGCGATCCGGTCGTAGACCACTCCCATGAACCTGTTGAGCTGTCGCAGGTGGTGGCGGGCCAGGGCGTGAGCGTTGCCGTCGGTGCCGAACACGCTGTCACGCAGATCGTCGTCCCAGCCCGCGCTGCCGACCTGGGGGACGTTGTCCCGGAAGAAGGGCAGCACATCACGGCCGTACCAGATGAGCGGGTTGGCGACAGTCTGAGCGCTGTAGTTCACCGCGGCGAGATCCTTCTGGAGCTCGCCGATCTTCTTGAAGACGCCCTCCAGTGGCTCCCCGCCGAGGGAGGCGGCGATGCGCTGCGCCTCCGCCTGGAGGTTCCGCATCGACTCCTCGCAGCTCGCGGCCAGGGTCGCGTAGTTGTGGCCGGCGTCCTCGATCTTCCGCGGGTCGGTGTGGTTACGGATGAGGTCGACGATGCCCTGGCTGTTCTCGCTGTCACCCTTGCTCGTGGCGATGTCATCGGGCAGCGGACGGGCACCGTCCTTGAGCTGGTACAGGGTGTAACCGGTCATGTCGCCGTCCCGCGCAGGCCTTGGGCCACGGCTTGGTCGGCGTCCATGGCCGCCTTCACGGTCTGGTCGAGCGTCTCCAGAATGGCCTCGTAGACCGAGCAGAGCTGGGTGACAGCGCTCTTCAGACTGGTCTGCGCCTTGTCGGTGGTGAGCCTCAGGTCGGTGGCCGCCTGCCAGGTACCCAGGTCGCGCTCGGTCAGCGTGGAGCGGGTGACGAGAACCTCCAGGCTCGGCGTACCGCCCAGCCCCCTGAGCCGGTCGAGGTCGGCGCGGAGCTTCTCGACGGGCGAGTCGGGACGCGGCTTGCCGGTCTCCGGGTCCACGAAGTCGGCGATCTTGATGAACATCTCCTTCTTCGCCCCGCCCGGATCGACGTGGTACTTGGTCAGCAAGTCATCGCGCGTCGTCTCGGAGACCCGTGGCCGGGCGGTCGGCGGGTACCCTCCGTGCCCGTAAGTCTGCAGGTAGTCGGTGTACTCTTCCTTGGTGTTGCGCGGGTCCAGCTGTACGTCGTAGACGCGCCCGTCCTCGCCCGACTCGACGCCAGTGCGCTGGTCTCTCGGGAGGCCGAGGCCGTCCCTGGTGTCGTCCCGCTCGCCGCCGTCGTCAGGTGTCGGCATGAATCTCTCCCGGATATCGGTCTGCGCCCCTCCCCTCTGTATCCCGTACCGGGCGCGCCGGCGTTTCACTTCAAAGAATTTGGAACGGAATCCGGTTTGCCGCTCAAGACCGGCAAAATCCCCTTACATGGCCATTTCCTGGGCCGGCACCACCGCCCTCGCCCTGCTGCTCGCCATCACGCCCATTACCTCCGCGCAGGCGGACGGGACCGCTCCCTCCTGCAACCCCGAGGCCGGGGTCCAGGACGTCAGCGGCAAGCCCTGGCCGCAGGAACGGCTGCGCTTCCAGCGGGTGTGGCGGCTGACCCGGGGCGAAGGCGTCACCGTCGCCGTGGTCGACAGCGGCGTGGACGCGCGGCACCCGCAGCTCGCCGGGGCGGTCACGACCTCCGAGGACCTGACGGGCACGGACCAGCGAGACTGCGTGGGCCACGGTACGGCCGTGGCGGGCATCATCGCCGGCCGCGACCTCACCTCGCGTGGCGTACCGTTCCTCGGTGTCGCGCCGGGCGCGCGGATCCTGTCGATCAAGCAGACCGAGACGCCGGACGGCGAGGTGTCCCTGCTGGCCCGGGGCATCAGGAGGGCCGCCGAGCTCGGCGCGAAGGTCATCAACGTGTCCGTGGAGGCGCACGACCAGCCGGAGCTCAAGTCGGCCGTCGCGTACGCGCAGAGCAGGGACGTGGTGATCGTCGCAGCGGCCGGCAACGTCAAGCGTGAGGACGGCGAGGTGACGCCCTCCTACCCGGCCGACTACCCCGGCGTGATCGCGGTGGGCGCGGCCTCTCCCGACGGCACGAAGTCGGCGTTCTCCAACGGCACCACCAGGGTCTCCGTCACCGCCCCCGGCTCCGGGATCACCAGCACGTGGACGGGCGGCGGCTACCGTACGGACCTCGACGGCACCAGCTTCGCCGCGCCGTACGTGTCGGGGGTCGTGGCGCTGGTCAGGGCCAGGCATCCGGAGCTCGACCTGTGGCAGGTCAAGCGCCGGGTGGAGCTGACAGCCGAGGGCGGCGGCGCCACCGGGACCGGCGCGGGCCTGGTCAACCCGCTGCTCGCGGTCACCGCCGTACTGCCCGACGCGGAGGAGAAGGCGGGCGGCGGGGCGCCGATCGTCGTGGCCAAGGCCACCGCCCCAGACCCGCGTACGCGCGGGCTGGCCGTGGGCATCGCGGGAGGCACGGTCGCGGTGACCGGGCTGGTGGTCTTCGTCGCGATCATGCTGCCCAGGGCCAGGCGGCGGGGCTGGCGCGCCGGGTGATCCAACATTTCCAGGAATGTTGAAGTCAGGTCGGCCCTCCGGCGCACCGGCTTATGGTGCTCGCGTTGTCCCATGTTCGATACCGGGAGGTGAACCGTGGCGCAGCCGACCACTTATCAGCAGGGCAGTCAGCACGACGCGGCCGCTCGCGCGCTGACCGCGCACGAGCACATCACGCAGATCCACAACAGACTGCTCCAGATCCCCGAGCAGCTCGGCGGCTCGTGGAAGGGCGAGTCGGCGACCGTCTACACGCAGGTTCTCAACGAGTGGAACCCGCAGTTCAAGAAGGTCATCGACGCCCTCCACCAGATCGCCGAGAACCTCAAGGGCTCGGGGATCGAGTACGAGGAGGCCAGCACCTCCACCCAGGCCGTCACGAAGAACCTCATGGCCGCGCTCAACGGCGGTGCCGTCCAATGAGCGGGATCGACGTCAGGGAAGGATCCCAATGACAGGTGGCGGAGACATCATCCTCGCCGATTTCGACGAGATGGAAGAGATCGCGGCCGAACTCGGCCGGGCCTACGCCAACCTCGTCGGCGAGCTGACCGACCTCGAGAACGACCTGAAGATCCTGGAGACCTGGGACGGCTCCGCGAAGGGCGTCTACCTGGAGGCCAAGCGCCAGTGGAACGAGGCCGTGGTGACGATGGGTGACACCATGCAGCGCTTCGGCCCGGCCCTGCACGACGCGACCGAGATCATGCGCGACGCCGAGCAGGCGAACGTCCGGCGCTGGGGCACCTGAGCCGAACGATGGCTGAAGGCGACCACGGGATACCCGCCGAGCTGGTCATCGACCCGGCGGCGGCCGGTGATCAGGCGATGTGCCGGCCGGACGCGCTACTGGACGTCGCGGGGGCCATGTCGAGGGATCTGCTGCCCCGGCTCGAGTCGGCCGGGCACCGGGTGCCCGACCTGTCGTTCACGGCCGTCGGCGACTGGGATGTGGCACGGGGGTACGCCGAGACCATGCAACGGGCGCGCGTGGCCACGGTGGACACGATGGGGTTCGTGACCGAGCTGGTCAGCAGGGTCGTCGAGGACCTGGTCGCCACCGCGAACGCCGTCAGGGACGCCGACCAGCGGGCCGGCGAGACCGCTCGCCGTACCGGATCTGCCGGATAGAGGCGCGCGTGGGAGAACCGAAGCCGATCAAGGAGGGCGCGCTGCCGGCCGACGCGCCCGAGAGCTATGGCGGGCGCGACTCGATCCGGCGGTTGATCATGAGCACGCGGCCGGAGGAGTTCGGCGGTGTCGCGGACGCCTACCAATCGGCCGGCACGCTCCTTGACCAGACGATCAAGGAGTTGTCCCAATACGCCTCACGTCTCGTCGCCGATGGAAACTGGGGCGGCGAGTCGGCGCGGGCCATGCTCGGGCGGATGGCGCGGGTGCAGTCGTATCTCGGCACGCTGCGGAGCCAGATCGGCGACATCCCGTCATCCGTCCAGCAGGCCAGTCGTGAGCTGGCCACGGCGAAGGAGCAGTTCGAGTCGGCCACCCAGGAGCAGTACGCCACGGTGGACACCGGGTCGTACATCTCCCGGGAACTGAGCAACGACCCCGACGCCGAAGCCCGGCGTTTCCTCGCGGATCTGAACGGACGGTTGAGGGACGCGCACGGGATCCTGCCCGAGCGGCTGCCGTGGGACGCCGACCTGGCCTCCAGCGCGCCGTACCTGCCTACGCCGGTCGTGCGCGACAGCACGCCGACCGGTGGCGGTATCAACTTGGAGTCCACGCGCCCGGCCGCCCGGCTGGCCAGTGTGGATCCGGCGGCGTCACCGATCGCGCCGGGGTCGCCCGCTACGCCGCAGACCGCTCTGGGGGCGCCGCTCGCCTCGGCGGTCCCTGGAACCGCCACTCCCCCGACCCTCGGGACGACGCCGGGCCAGGTCCCCGGGCTGATCACGTCAACGGGCGGAACGCCCTCCGTGGCCCAGCTCACCGGGTATCCGCCGACGACCGGGACCCAGCCGACCACGACCGAGCCGACACGCTCCCTGACCGGCACCCGAACCGACGCCGCCCGGACCGACCCCACGCGAACCGACAACCCGCGGACCGACTCGGAGCGGACCGACAGCGCGCGGACCGGCGACCCGTACCGGTCCAGCCCCATGCGCTCCGTCCTTGACCAGAGCCACGAAAGCCCCATCGCCGACCAGGCCCGCAGCCCGCTCGGTGGCCTCCCGCGCGAGACCGGCCCGTCCGTACGCCCCGGCGTCGTGCCGGTCGTGGACGGAACGTGGCCCGCCACGCAACCCACATCGTCCGGCGGCCCCACAGGGGCGGCCGCCGGTACCGGTGGCATGCCGTTCATGCCGATGGGCGGCGGCCCGGCCGGGTACGAGGGTGCACCGGTCGCGCACCGGACGGCCCCGCCGCCCCTTGATGAGCCGGGCCTGTTCCGTCCCGCGTACGATCCCGGCCAACCGGTGGTGGACTGACCCATGACATCCGACAGCGACCTCAGGCGCATGGAGATGAACGCCGACTCCGTCCGTGAGGTCGGGCGCAACATCGCCGGCAAACCCATGCAGCGCCTCAACGACATGACCCGCGTCGTCGCGGGGCTCAACGTGCACTCCGGCGCGTACGGCCTGTTCGGCTTCTTCGGCTCGTCGCTGGCGGACGCGCTCGACCAGGTCAAGCTGGCTGCCCATCAGTACGTGTCGGCGACCAGGCACGAACTGGCCGAGATGGAGTCGAAGGCGTTCGACACGGCCAACACCGCCGTCCAGGGCGACGGCGCGGCCACCCGCGTCACGGTCGTCTGAGAGCGAGGACACATGCCGACACAACCGCAGTCCGTCATCGCCGGCGCGGGCATGGCCCAGCTGGGCTCGGCGCTGCTCGGCGGCGGCCGAGCGAAGTACGCCGGACTGATCATCGCCCTCACCGCCGCCGACACCCCCGAGCTGCGACGAGCCGCGCAACAGTGGGAGGAGCTGTCGGCGGGACTACGCGAGCACCCCCAGCTGGTCCAGGAGTCCGTCAAGGACGTGCACTGGATGGCGACGAGCGCCGAGCTGTTCCAGCAGACGGTCGACACGCACAGCGACGAGGTCGCCGACAAGGCGGACCTGCCGCAGGCCACGGCGGACTCCATGCGCACCTCGGCCGACGTTCTCGACTTCGCCGGGAACCTGATGTTCGACGTGGGCGCCGCCATCCTCCTGGCGGGGACGATCTACCAGCTCGGGCGGATCAACCCGTATGTCCGGCCCGCCGCGGAGGTGGCGGCGACGATGTTCGGCCGCCGGGCCGACCAGCAGGCCGGGCAGGGCGCCTTGAAGCTGCAGACGTTCCTCAGGGGCTCGGAGAGCCTGGCCGGCAAGATCGCCGGCCGGTTCACCAAGGTGTCGCCCGTCAAGAAGCTGCTCCTCGGCGGCGCGACGGCGATAGGCGGCGGGATGCTCGCCAATTCGGCCGCGGCCGACGACCTCAGCGAGACGGCCCTCCCTCGAGGCAACCAGCCGAACCCGACGCAGCGCAACCTCCCGAACCCGACGCAGGGCAACCAGCCGAACCCGACGCAGGGCAACCAGCCGAACCCGACGAAGGAAGTGTGATGCCGGCTTTCGACGAAGCGGCCATCGATCGCATGATCGCCGACACCCAGCGCCCCTTGGACGGGTTCGCGGAGCTGTACGAGCAGGTCCTGGCCGTACAGGGGTTCGCCCAGGACGCGGAGAAGCTGGTGACGGTGGAGTGCTCCACCCAGGGCGTCACCGCGCTGGACATCAACCCGCGCGCGCTCCGCTGGGGCTCGGACAGGCTCGCCACCACGATCCTGGAGCTGATCGGCGCATCGCTGGCCGACCTGCAGGAGAAGTCGAACGCGCTCATGGCCGAACGGTGGGGCGCGGCCCCGCCGGACCTCACCGAGGAGGGCAACCCGGCCGCGCTGCGCCTGCAGAACGCGCAGGAGACGTACGACAGGGTCATGGAGAACGCGATGGCCGAGCTGGCCCGCATCCACCGACGCGTGGACGGTTCCTAGAAGATCACTAAAGACCGTGGCCCGTGAGGTGGCAGGAGGCTGGATTCCTCAGGAGAGCTGGAGCGGCTGGCTGCACAGCGAATGAGACCATTTTCATGGGGATTGTTGAACGATGCTACAATCCCCTTATATCTTGCCATGCGCTCGGTCGACGGAAGGACGCCCTTGACCAGCAACGAGCACCGTCAGATCCGCTCTGTCGAAGATGAGGTGCGTGCCTGCGCGATCCGGGCCAAGCAGAGCTGCGCGTCCCTCCACAAGGCGACGGAAGCGGCCATCGACACCGCGCTGCGTGCCATGGCGGAACGGTTGCGGGCGGCGCGGGACATCCTCACGACCGCCAACGAAGAAGACCTCGCGGCAGCCGTCTCCGCTGGGATGTCGTCGGCCCTGCAGGACCGGCTGCGGTTGACCGGCCCACGGTTGGAGAGCATGGCCGCCGAACTGCGCACGCTGGCGGATGTGGCGCACGAGCCTCGCGACCAGGTCCTCGAAGAGCGCGCGGATGGCCTTACCCTGCTGGAACGTCGCCGGCCGGTCGGCGTCATCGGCGCGAACTTCGAGGCACGTCCGAACGTCACCGTCGACATCGCCTCCCAGTTCCTCAAGTCACGCAACGCAGGCGTGTTGCGCACTGGTTCGGCCGCGCTGCGCTCGTCCCGGGCCCTCGTGGACCAGGTGATCGCACCGGCCCTCGGCGAGGCCGGCCTCGATCCGGACGCCATCCAGCTGATACCCAGCGAAGACCGCTCGGCGGCGTACGCGCTGGTGTCCCTGCCCCAGCTCATTCCACTGGTCATCCTGCGCGGCAGCGGCGACAGCACCCGCGACCTCGGCCGCCACGCGGCCCGCCACGGCGTCCGTACCCTCGCCCACGCCGACGGCGGCGGGGTCCTGTACGTGCATCCGGCCGCCGACGACAAGGTCGTGCACCAGCTGATCACCGACAGCCTGGACCGGCTGGGCGTGTGCAACCGGCTCAATCTGCTGCTCATCGACCAATGCGTGTACGACGAGCGGCTACCCGGCATTCTTGAGGCCCTGGACCGCCTGGGCGTGACCGCCTCGCTGCCTCCGCACACCCACCCGCGTGGGTATGAGTGGTCGCTCGACTCCAACCGTGCGGCCACCGTGACAGTCGACGCCGTCGACGGCCCTCTGCACGCGGCTCGAATCGCCAACGAAGAGACATCCGGACTGGCCGCCGCCATCGCGACCGAGGACCCGGCCGCCGCCGCGCAGTTCATCGACGCCTACACCGGCTCCGGCGTCTTCTGGAACTCCACCACGCGGCTCCTCGACGGCTTCAAACTGCTGCGGCTGCCAGAGACCGGAATCAACATCGACCGGGTGCCCGGCCCACGCGGCCCGGTGAGCTTCCGCGACCTGTACCTACGGCAGTACATGATCGTGCCGAGCGGCCGGCTCACGTCCTGACCGGACCGTCCGTCCCTGCCAATCTTCTCCGGGGCGCTCAGCGGCTCAGGCAGTCGCCATTTCCCGGATGCGCGGATGGATCTCCAGCGCCCACCGCACAGTCTTCGGCGGGCGCCCGAGCAGGGTCTCCAACTGGTCGGTGACGCCGCGGTATCCTCCACCGCCGATCAGCCGGGTCAAGGTCTTCATGTGCTCCGCGGTGTGCGGATACCCGGCCAGGGCGGTGTCCACGTAGGTCTCGTTCCAGGCTTCGATATCTTCGGGAATGTAGGTGACCGGGCGTCCCAGCACGGCCGCGAAGTCCTCTGCGAACCCATGCATGTCCTTCAGTTCCGGACCGTTGAGCTCGTAGGACTTGGAGATGTGCGGTGCCGGGTCGGCCAAGATCTTCGCGCATACCTCCGCCACGTCGTAACCCGCGACGGGCGCGAGCCGGTGGTGGCCGAAGGGCAGGCGCAGTTCGCCCTTGCTCAGCGGCTCCAGCGCCAGCCAGGTCATCAGGGGGTTCTCGACGAACATGGCCCCCCGGATGTTGACAGTCGGCAGGCCGGACCACTCCAGCACCCGCTCGGCGATCCAGTGGGCCCGTTGCTGCGGCGACCAGTCCGCGACGAGTCCGCCGAGCCAGGCCCGCCGCTCTTCCTCCGGTGCGGTCATTTTGTCGAACGTCATGAACGACTGCTCGAACTCGGAAATGTTGACGAAGACCTCGATGTCGCCCTGGGCCCGCGCCGCCGCGGCCATCAAGGTGACGGCGTCGGTGTAGTACGGCGACAGGCTCATGCTGAAGTAGATGCGTCGGCAGCCTTTCAGCGCGGCGGTCACGTCGGCGATGTTGAGCAGGTCTCCGACGAAGATCTCGGCCCCGGCCTGGCGCAGCGCGTGCGCGCGTTCGTCGTCCTGTCGAACGAACGCGCGCACCGGGTGCCCTTGGTCAAGCAGCATCTCGACCATCGTTCGGCTCACACCACCGATATGACCGGCGGCACCGGTGATCAGGATGGGATTGCGTTCTGGCATCGGTGTGTCCTTTGTCGGGTTGGGTTGGGTCAGCAGTTCAGCGGTGTCATCGGGGCGGCGAGCCGTCGATGCGGGCGAGGAAGTCAAGGAGTGCGGCGTTGACCTCCGCGGGACGCTCCTGCTGCGTCCAGTGGCCACATCCCGGCAGCACCACCGGGCCGTGCAGTTGGGGCGCGAGGGCGCTGAGCGGGTTGCCCGGCCCGCCCTGGCCACGCAGAAGATCGCTCAGCGAGCTGCTCCCGTCCGGGCCGCGCAGTGAGGTGACCATGTCGCGGTCTCCCACCACGTACAGCGCGGGAACGTCGATCCCACGCCCGTGGAAAGGCGCGAGCAGTTCGTTGTTGCGTTCGATGTTCCGGTACCAGTTGAAGGCTCCGGTGAAGGCCTGCTCGCCGTGCAGGGCGAAGTCCTCGGCGTACGCCTGGATGTCCTCTTCCGTCAGCCAGGCCGGCAGAGTGGGCGACTCCGGCATGGTGTCCAGCAGGCCCAGACCCTCGGGTACGACCAGCGGGCGGGGCTCCCTGCCGAGCGGGTTGTCGCCTGAGGCGCCGACCAGGAGGCGGCGGAAAGAGTCCGGGATGTCCTTGGCGAACTCCGCATCGGCGACTCTCGGCTGCTGGAAGTAGATCTGGTAGAAGCCCTCGCCGTACTGGGTGCGGGTGATCGAGGGCGGGACCATCCCGCCGGGCAGGATCGGCGGAATACTGAGCCCGGCCACCGCGCGGACCTTGTCGGAGCGCAGCATCGCGGCGGTCCAGGCGACGGGTGCGCCCCAGTCGTGACCCACGACGACCGCCTGCTCCTCGCCGAGTTCCTCGATCAGGGCGATCACGTCGCCGACGAGGTGGAGCAGGGTGTAGGAGCAGACGTCCGGCGGCTGCTCACTGCGGGCATAGCCGCGCTGGTCGGGGGCGACGACCCGGTATCCGGCCGCCGCCAGCGCCCCGAACTGGTGACGCCAGGAGTACCAGCTCTCCGGCCAGCCGTGCAGCAGCAGGACCAGCGGCCCCTGCCCCTGCTCGGCGATGTGCAGCCTGACACCGTTCACGTCGACGAAGCGGTGGGTGAGCGAACTTTCCACAAGGACCTCCTTGAAATCGGTGAGCGCGTACTACTTCTTCAGCTGCGCGTACAGGGCTGCCAAGTCAGCCGACAGCTGCGACTTGACCCAGAGGGTGATGTCGTCGGCCAGCACCTCATGCGCTCCCGTCTCGATGCCGTCGAGCGCGGCCACAGGGACGTCGCGAGGGTCGGCCTTGGGCGCGTCGACGCCCGCCGCCATAGCGGTGTCCACGTAGGCCACGTGCAGACCGGTCACCGCGATGCCGCGCGGCTGCAACTCCAGGCGTAGAGCTCCTCGACCAGTGCCTTGCCGATACCGCGGCCGCCTCCGGTGACGAAGACGCTGGTGCCCTTGATTGCTGTCACGACTGCCTCCACTCGAGAAACCGATCGGTTTCATCCACTGTAAACCGATCGGTTTCCCCATGGCAAACCGGCTGCGCCAAACCATCACCACGCGCGTTTCAAAACTGAACCAAGGAGGTCAGCCGAGCAAGGAGGCGCTCACCAAGTGCATGAGCGAGGACGCGCACCGCGGCAACCGATCATTCATAATTCCGGCGGACCCGGTGGGACTCCATTCGGGTGAAGCCGAGGGCGTCGCAGTTACCACAGCACGCGCGAGCAACAAGCTCTGGCAACGAGGCCAGCTGCGCGCGAGATTCGTGCCGGCGCGGCATGTCGGCCGGCCGAAGGCGGTCAAAGCCGTGGCCAACTCGGTGCCGGATGCACGATGGGTCGTGGTCTACCTGTGCTGTCCTCGCGATATCACGGCCGCGCTCATCCGCATCCGCGCCGACCTGGCGGCCGGGGCGACTGAGCGGGCGCGGCGTCGTGGCGCTTGTCCAGTGGGTTAACGCATTTGCCCGACGAGGCGTCGTGCAGGTGCAACCGCAGGCTCAGGACATGGAGCAGGTGCCGGTCCCGCAAGGCGGCGGGTCGCGGGGGGTGGCGAAGGCCGAGCCGAACGCGTTGGCTGCCCGCATTGCGGAAGCCGAAGGCGGGCCGTGCGACGAGTTCGGGCGAGATCGGGTTCGTATTGCCGCTTACCGTTTACAACTTGCCCGTCCTCAAATCCGCACTGCTCTTAAGGACAGGAGAGTCGCTGCGCCAGTTCTCCGGTTGGACCCTCTCCCAGAGACTTCCCTTGCCGAGGTCTTGTCCCACCTGGTCTTCTCGCCTGAACCACTCCTCAGCACTTCGGATCCTGTTGGGATGAATTTCGTCGAGCAGCGCATAATCCCTGGTGACGATTCCGTGCTTCCATACATTCCAGAAGCCCGTGAAATTGTCCCTGAAGCTCATGGTGGCCTTGTCGTTGGGATCGGCGTTGTATCCGGCAGGGAGATCGGCAACCGCCTTCAGCGGTCCGCTCCAATATGTGTCCAGATCAGTGTCGATGTACTGTGCTGGATGCCCGGTGACCTTCTCGAATGCCGCAGCCATATCGGCATAGGTCATATGTTCGACGGCGACTTCGAGGTCCATGCCATTCGCCCGCTCTGGATGGTCGAAGAGCCAGCGAACGTAGAATCCGCAATCTTCGAGATCCACGTGGGGAACGGCTCCCCTGCCGAGAGGGACTCGCCATGTGACGACACCGTCCTCGACGGAGGGTGTCATGGGCGTGAGCGGTGAGATCACCATGTCCATGTAGGGACCTGACGTGAAGACCGCCGCTCCCATCCTGTCCCTGTTCTTTTCGTTTTGAAACAGCACCCATTCAGCCATGCGGCCTTTGCCATCATAGTGGCCGGTGCGGAACCTGGAGTCGTAGCCGGACTTCTTAAGGACGTAGTCGAGGTTTCCGTAGACGAAGAACTTGATTCCTTCTTCAATCGCTATCTCGTAACTGCGGATGGCCCAGTAGGTCTCGGTTTTCTCACCGGTGTTGAACCCGTCGATGTTGATGAATGCCCCGTCACAGCCGCGAAATCCTTCCCGCAGCACGTCTTCGTCGGCGAATGACCCGTCAAGGAAGGAGACGTTGCCGAGCGCCAGGAGGGCCTGGGCTCGGGGGGAGGTGGAATCGCGGGTGAGGACTCGAACGGAGTACTTCTTGTCGGCGACAAGAGCGCGGACGATGGGCATCCCTTGAGCCCCTGTGCCGCCGATGATGAAGATGGTAGAGGTGGTGTGAGAAGACATGGCTTTTGACTCCAGAGGTTAAGTACGCACACGATCAGTACGCGATGAGCGCGGCGTGTTCGAGACGGATCTCTGCATCAGCTTGGCGATCAACGGCACCGACCAATACTGCGCCGATGGCTCGCGGGTCGCGGGCGGGCGCACAGAGCTTGGCGGCTCCACCCTCATAGAGGGCCTCCATCACCGCCTTCCGAATATCACAACTGCCCCCTGTCGCGACGGCGACTGTGTCTTTAATGCTTGTCATGGGCCAGCCCGGAAACCGTTCGGTTTCCAAAAAGTGTACACCGATCGGTTTCTGCATGCGACTCCACTGAGCCAAACCATCGGCAGGTGAGTCTCATAACTGAGCCAAGGAAGTCAGTCGGGCGAGGAAGGGCGAATCGACGACCGCCAGACCGGGGACGCGGCCCGGCCATGGGCAGGTGTGGTGAGCCACCGCGCGGATCGGCCTGTCAGCCGAGGCTGAGGATGGCATCGACCAGCAGGTCTGGCTGCTGCTCCTGCAGGAAGTGACCGGCGTCGCGGACCGTCACATGGTCGCGCCCCTGCGCACCGGGGACGCGGGCCTGGAAGACCTGCTCGAATGCGAGCGTGATGTCTTCGTGGTCGGCGAAGGCGGTGAGGAACGGCTTGTCGAAGGCTTCCAGCCCGGCCCAGGCGCGGCTCAGCATCGAGGCGGGCGGGTCTGTGCCGTCGAGCGGTACGAGCCACGGGAACTGCCGTGCTCCGGCAAAGTGCCGCTCGGACGGGAAGGGGGCGTCGTAGGCAGCCGCCTCCTCCTCGGCGAGGACGTGGGCGGTCTGGTTGAGGGCACTGTCGGGGCTACCGACGGCCCACGAGGCGGTCAGGTGGGGCGACTCGGACTGCTCACGCCAGTGCAGGAATGCACTGGCTGCGGGCGCGAACCGCTCGGGGGTGAACGCTGCCATGACCTCCGGGGCGGCCAGGCCGGTGTTGGCGGCGACCACGGCCGCGAACCGGTCGGGCGTGAGCCCGGCGTGCACGAGGAAGATGAACCCGCCCCAGTCCTGGCCGAACAGGGTGATGTCCGTGAGGCCGAGGTGGTCCAGCCAGGCACCGGTCCAGGCGACGTGAGACTCGTAGGTGTACGCGGCCCGGTCGACCGGCTTGTCGGAGCGGCCGAATCCGATCAGGTCGGGAACCAGGACACGTCGGCCGGCTGCCACCAAGCCGGGAATCATCTTGCGGTAGAGATAGCCGTCCTCGCGCGCCTCCACACAGCTTCTTAGCGGCTTCCCGGTCCGACCGCCGGGGGCCCGGGCAACGGTCGGCTAGCCGGGCCGGCTGCCTGTCTGCCTGCCTGCCTGCCTGCCTGCAGGAGCTTCTGGCGGGCAGGCGTCAGCCGGCCAGCTGGTTGAGCTTGCGGATCTGCTTGTCGAAGACTCGGGCAGGAGCGATGCGGCGCAGTGTGCTGGCGCGTCCAGCCAGGGAACCGGCGGTGTAGCGCAGCTTCGGCTTCGGGTCGGTCGCTGCCTCGAGGATCACCTTGGCGACGATGGCGGGGTCGTCGCCGTCCTTGATCGCTGTCTCCATCATGCGGTCGAAGGCGCGCCGCTGGTCCGCGTAGACCTGCAGGGGCGTGTCGGGCCGCGGGCTGTTGGCCTCGAATCCGGTGCTGGTGTAGGCGGGTTCGACCAGAAGCGCCCGGACGCCGTACTCGCGGACCTCGTGGTCCAGGGACTCGGAGTAGCCCTCGATCGCGTGCTTGGAGGCGGCGTAGGCGGCCATGTAAGGCGAGGGGAGGAAGCCGACCACGGAGGAGAGGTTGATGATGCGCCCGCGTCCTTGAGCGCGCATATGGGGCAGGACAGCCTTGGTCATGCGCATCACGCCGAAGACGTTGACGTTGAACAGGTCCTGGACCTGCGCGACGGAGCTTTCCTCAACGGCACCGATGGCGCCCATGCCGGCGTTGTTGACCAGGACGTCAATCCGCCCGAACCGCTCGATCACCTGCTGGACCGCGACGGTGGCCGATTTGTCGCTGGCCACGTCGAGGTCGAGGAAGGTCACACCGTCGAGCGAGGCGACGCGTGAGGTGTCGCGGCTTGTGCCGACCACGTGGAAACCCGCTTCGACCAGCGCGCGGGCAGCCGCTTTTCCGATGCCGGATGACGCACCCGTCACGAGTGCCACCGGCCGATTTGTCGTCATTCTGGACTCCCTAGCTCAGCAAGAAAACCGATCGGTTTCCCTTACTGTAAACCGATCGGTTTCCGCGCGCAAGCTCAGGCAGGAAACAGGCGACGCGTCAGCGCACGCCTGCCGCATCGAGCAGGGTGACCACGGTGGGCGCGATGAGCCCTGCCAGGTTGTCGGCGCCGATCCCCGCACGAGCACTGGCGCCGTCGAAGACCACACTGAGCTGCCGGGCCAGCAGATCCGGATCGCTCGCCCCACCCTGCTCGGCCTCGGCACGGAAAAAGGCCATCAGGTTCCCCTTGACCCGGTGCGCCACCCGGCTCGCAGGGTGACTCTGATCCTTGAGCTCAATCTGCACCGCCAGGTACTGACACCCCCGGAACTCGGGCGCACCCGCCTGCAACTCCACCTGCTCGAAGACGTGCAGGATCCGCTCACGGGGCGAACGGCCATCACCCGCCGCGGGCAGCAGCGTCGCCACGAAGGCAGATGAGCGCTCCTCCAGGCTCGCTGCCAGCAGTTCGTCCTTGCTCTCGAACAACTGGTACATGGAGCGCTTCGACACCCCCGCCGCCTTGCACAGCGCCTCGATGCCGATGCCGACACCGTTTCGGTAGGTGAGCGTGGCCGCCGCCTCCAGCAGCCGCTCTCGGGGACTTAGCCTCACTTCGGTGGTCATACTGCGAGGTTAACTCGATTCCGACGAAATGAAAACCGATCGGTTTCCAGCGTGTTCCATGAGGCGACACACCGGGACCACTCCGCACCGTGGCCCCCGATCCTGGGTGAGTCGCGCTCCGCCATGCCGGGACGGCGCTCTCCTCAGGCTTGTCTCGGCGCCGGTATGCCGGGTGCGCCGCCCCAATTTGACCGGATGCTGCCTGCAGCGCAGCGTCACTTTCTTGACTATGGGGTCGGCACCTCTTTGGAGGCGGTGGCCAAGGAGGCCGGCGTCGGGCCCGGCACGCTGTACCGGCACTTCCCCACCCGGGAGGCGCTGCTGGCGGCCGTGCTGCAGACGCGCTCGGAGGAACTGGTGGCCCGCCAGGCGGACATCGCGCAACTCGGCGATGCCTCCGTGGCGTTGCGGCAGTGGCTGCGGGCTATGGAGGACTACTTCAGCGCCTTCAGCGGGCTGCCGGAGCCACTCATGGCCGCGGCCAGGGCACAGGAGCGGGGGCCGGTCCCGGGGACACGGTGCTCATCCAGGGATCGGGCGGTGTCTCGCTGTTCGCCCTGCAGCTGGCCCGCGCCGCGGGAGCCCGCGTGATCGCCACGACCTCCAGCGAGAAGAAGGCCGTGTGACTGCTCGAACTCGGCGCGAGCGATGTGATCAACTACGTCTCCACGCCGGACTGGGGCCGGCAGATGCGCGAGCTCACCGACGACCGGGGCGCCGATGTGGTCGTGGAGGTCGGTGGCGCCGGGACGATCGCGCAGTCGGTCGCGGCCGTTGCCTACCGCGGCGTCATCTCGCTGGTCGGCCACGTCGCGTACGACACGACGGGCATGAACCTCCTGGACTTCACCTACAGCGGGGCGACGCTGCGCGCGATCGGCGGCGGCAGCAGGAGCGACCTGGAGGACATGAACAGGGTCATCACGGCGCACAAGCTGCGGCCGGTGATCGACCGCGTCTTCCCCTTCGAAGAGGCGCTCGACGCCGCGTCCTACCTGGCCGGCGGTGCCCACTTCGGCAAGGTCGTCATCAGCCACTGAGCAGCCACGATCTTCTAGCCCGCTTCCGGGGGCGTCAGATACGCCGTCTGGATGAGCCGCGCCCCCGAGCGCCGGTCCACATAGAACCCCCGCCCAGGCGGAAGCTGCTGCGGCCGCACATTGCCGAACAGCGCCCCCTCGTCGCGAGGCCCCGACAGCAGCACAGCCGGGGTGTTCATCTCCTTCAACCGCCGCACGACCGGGTCGAGCAGGCTGCGCCCCGCCCCACCCATGGCCCGCCCCAGGATCAGGTGCAGCCCGATGTCGCGGGCCTGCGGCAGCAGGTCCCCGAGTACGGCCAGCGGATTGGCGGACGTGGCCACCAGGTCGTAGTCGTCCACGATCACGTACAGGTCCTGGCCGGTCCACCAGCTTCTGGTCCGCAGCTGCTCAGAGGTGAGGTCGGGCGGCGGCAGCCGGGTCTGCATGACCTCGTGGATGCCCTTGAGCACGGTGGCCGCGGCGGTGCTGGAGGCGGCGTACCCGATCCGGTGCTCGTTGTCGGCCGTGTCGAGCAGTGAGCGCCGGTAGTCGATGATGACGATCCGCGCCTCCAGCGGCGTGAACCTGTCGACGATGCCCTCGGCGATGACGCGCAGCAGGTTGGTCTTGCCGCTTTCGGTGTCGCCGAAGACGACGAAGTGCGCGTCGGCGTCGAAGTCGAGCGACACGGGCGCCAGGGCGGCCTCGTCGATGCCGATCGGGATGCGCGGGCCGCTCTCGTCCGGTCCGGGCAGCGTGTGCACGGGGAACAGGTCGGGCAGCAGCCGTACGGGTGGCGCCGGTGGCTCGTGCCAGGCGTTCGCCGCGTCCGCCACCAGCGCGGCGACCCCTTCGGCCAGGTCGTCCACGGTGGCCTTGCCGTCCACGCGGGGCAGCGCGGCGAGGAAGTGCAGCGCCTCGCGGGTCAGGCCGCGGCCCGGTGCGCCCTCGGGTACGTTGGCGGCGGCCTTCCGGTCGATCTCCGACTCGAAGGAGTCGCCCAGCCTGAGCTCCAGCCTGGTGGAGAACATGTCGCGTACGTTGGACCGGAACTCCGACCACTTGTTGGCCGTGCCGACGACGTGGATGCCGAAGCCGAGCCCCCGGGAGACCAGCTCGCTCAGCGGCGCCTCCAGCGACTCGAACTCCTGGCGCATCGTGGCCCAGCCGTCCACGACGAGGAAGACGTCGCCCCAGCCGTCGCCCTCGTACTCCCCCGCTGCCACGAGCCGGCGGTAGGTGGCGATCGAGTCGATGCCCCGCTCCACGAACAGCCGTTCCCTGCGCGCCAGCAGGGCCGTCATCTCCGCCACCGTACGCCGGACCCGGTTGGTGTCCAGCCTGGTCGCCACGCCGCCGACGTGCGGCAGTCCGGCCAGCGCCGACAGCGTGCCGCCGCCGAAGTCGAGGCAGTAGAACTGCGCCTCCTTGGGCGTGTGGGTGATCGCGAGCGCGGCGATCAGCGTACGCAGCAGGGTGCTCTTGCCCGTCTGCGGCGATCCGATGATCGCGGCGTTGCCCGCCGCGCCCGACAGGTCCAGCCAGTACGGGTCGCGCCGCTGGTCGAACGGGCTGTCCACGATGCCCACCACGGCGTGCAGCCGGCCGGGGCGGTTCTGGCCGGTGCCGGCGGCGGTGAGCCCGTGCGACGCGGTCGCCTGGAGCGGCGGCAGCAGCCGGTCGAGCGGGGCCGGCTCCTTGAGCGGGGGCAGCCAGATCCGGTGGGCGGCAGGTCCCTGCCCGTTCAGGCGGTCGACCACGATATTGAGCAGGCTGTCCTGCTGCTCCCGGTCCTCGGCGACGGGCTCAGGCTCCACCGCGGGCGGCGGCGGTAGCGGCACTCGCTCGGTGCCGTACCAGACGATCTTGCCCTGGTGGCCGGGACGGGCGGCGACCGCGCGGTTCTCCCGCTGCGCCACCTGGTAGGGGCCGGACACGTAGGCGGCCTTGAACCTGGTCATCCCGGTCGTCTCGAACATCAGGTAGGCGTTGCCCGGCTCGGGCGGCAGCGAGTACGCGTCGGCGACGCCCAGCACCGCCCGGCTCTCGGCCGCCGAGAACGTCCGCAGCCCGATCCGGTACGACAGGTGCGTGTCCAGCCCGCGCAGCCGCCCCGACTCCAGCCGCTGGGAGGCCAGCAGCAGGTGCACACCGAGCGAGCGGCCGAGCCGCCCGATCATCACGAACAGCTCGATGAACTCCGGCTTGGCCGACAGCAGCTCGCTGAACTCGTCCAGCACGATGAACAGCGTCGGCAGCGGGCTCAGCCGGGCGCCCTGCTCGCGGGCCTGCTCGTAGTCGCGTACCGAGGCGTAGTTGCCGGCCGAGCGCAGCAGTTCCTGGCGGCGTACCAGCTCGCCGTGGAGCGCGTCGTGCATGCGGTCGACCAGCGGGAGCTCGTCCTCCAGGTTGGTGATGACGGCCGAGACGTGCGGCAGCGTGTCCAGGCCCAGGAAGGTGGCGCCGCCCTTGAAGTCGACCAGAACGAAGTTCAGCACCTCGGAGGAGTGGGTGATCGCCAGTGCGAGCACCAGCGTACGCAGCAGCTCGCTCTTGCCGGAGCCGGTGGCGCCGACAACGAGCCCGTGTGGGCCCATGCCGCCCTGCGCGGCCTCCTTGATGTCCAGCTCGACGGGCCGGCCGTCGGCGCCCAGGCCGAGCGGCACCCGCAGCCGGTTCCTGACCGGCCGGGCCTGCCAGGTGACGGCGGCCGAGATCCGGCGGGCGTCGCCGATGCGGAGCAGGTCGGTGAGTGTGGTGTTGGTGGCGAACGCGTCGCCCGCCTCCTCGGCCCCGCCGGCCGCGCCGGCCCGCATGGGGGCGAGCTGCCTGGCCAGCGCGGCGAACGCGGGCAGGCCCAGCACGTCGGGCCGGCCGAGCGCGGTCCTGACCTGCTTGCCCATGTCGTCCTCGACGACCCGGACCACCTCGTCGGCCGTGACGTCGAGATTCAGCGAGAGCTGCGCGGGCGCCTGTCCCGCCGACCCGCTGAGGTCGATCACGGTCACGCCCTCGATGGCATCGGTGCCGAGCTGACTGCCCGCGGGCACCCGGCCGCCATCCAGGATCACCACGTGGTACGGCAGTACGTCCTGCGACAGGCCCCTGCTGAACCTCGGCCGATCCTTCAGCTCGAACCCGAGCAGGTCGTCGAGCTCCCCGAGGTCCCTGGTGACCAGCCGGACCGGGCCCGCCCCGTCCTCCTCCTCGGGATGGAAGGCGTGCGGCAGCCACTTGACCCATTCCCACTCGGCCGCGTGCTCGGGCCCGGTGCACACCGAGACCCGCAGGTCCTCGGGCGAGTGCAGGGCCACCGCCTGGGCCAGCGCGGCGCGGACCAGGCCGCGGACGGCCTCGGGCTCGCCCGCGAGCGTGATCCGGGCGAAGGAGTGCAGCGCCAGCGCGACCGGGAGGCCGGGGACCGTGGCGTGGGTACGGACGAAGCGGCGCAGCGCCCCGGCGGACATCGGGTCGAGGTCCTCGATCGGCCGGCTCTCGGGCGGGATGAGCGGCAGCGCGAGGCGCTGCGCGGAGGTGGCGATCCGCAGTTGGCCGAAGTCGTCGTCGCGGGGGCGCCGCTCCCACAGCCGCGAGGTCATGACCAGCGACCACAGCGTGACGGGGTCGGGATGGTTCCAGGTCATGGCCTTGCGCTGCTGCTCGGCGGCCTTGCGTACGCGCTTGCGCACCTGCTCCAGGTAGCGGTAGTAGTCGCGGCGCTGGCCGTTGATGCGGTTCTTGCGCTCGCCGGTGTTCCTGAGCATCTGGCCCATCGTCATGCCCACCATCGAGACGGCGAACAGGCCGCTGGAGACCATCATGATCGGGTTGCCCGTGCCGCCGCCGGTGAACATGAGCGCCATCGCGCCCGCCCCGGCGATCATCGGCAGGTACGTCAGGATCTGAGTCAGGCCACCGCCCGTGACCGTCTCGGGGATCTCGGGTGGCGGCTCCAGAAGTACCTCACCGCTCGGCTGCTCCGGCGGCCTGCGCCGGTCGGGCCGACGCACCACCCATGTGTTGCCGCTCACCACACCTCACCGAACCGGCCACCAAACAACCCTCATAAAAGCCCGCCAGACCACGTATTCAGCGACATTTCAAATTTTCTCGACATATTTACGGCGGCGCGGCGGCAAGCCAGTCCATACACTCCTCCAAGTGAGCGCCACCGGAACCGACCTGTGCCGGGTCACGATCGTCACCCCTCGGGGGTCTCTCGATCTCGGCCTGCCCTCGGACATGCCGCTGGCGAGCATGTTGCCGACGCTGCTGCGCATCGCGGGCGAAGGGCTGGCGGAGGCCGGGCTGGCCCACGGCGGCTGGGTGCTGCAGCGCGTGGGCGGCCAGCCGTTCGACGTGAACGTGACGCTGTCGGACCTGGCCGTGCACGACGGGGAGCTGCTGCACCTGCGGCCACGGGGGCACGAGCTGCCCGAGACCGTCTTCGACGACGTGGCCGACGCCGTCGCGACCGGCGTACTCGAACGCACCAGCCGGTGGCAGCCCGCCGTCACCAGGTCGTACGGGCTGCGGACCGCCGCGGTGGCGCTGGGCGCGGGCGCCGCCGCCCTGCTGCTGACCGGCCCGCCGTGGACGCCCGCCGCCATGGTCGCGGCGGGGATCGCGCTGGTGCTGGTGCTGGCCTCGACGGCGCTGTCGCGGGCCCTGGGCGACGCGGGCGCGGGAGCGGCGATCGGGTACGCGGCCCTGCCGTACGGGTTCGTCGCCGGGCTGCTCGGACCCGATTCCCCGACCGGGCTGACCGGGCTGGGCGCGCCGCACCTGCTGGCGGCGTTCGGGGTCACGTTGATGCTGGCCACGGCCATCGGGTTCGCGGTCGCCCAGGGGCTGCCGACGTTCCTCGGGGTGGCGTTCGCCGCGTTCTGCGGCCTGCTCGGCGCGCTGGCGGTCATGGTCCTCGCCGTACCGGCGGCCGGGGTGGCCGCGCTGCTGGCCACACTGGCCGTGGGTATGACGACGGTGGTGCCGTCGGTCTCGTTCCGGCTGGCCGGACTGCCGTTGCCCGCCCTGCCGACGACCGCCGACGAGCTGCGCCGCGAGGGCGGCGACCTGGACGGCCGGATGGTGATCGACCGGACGGTCGTCGCGGACGCCTTCTGCACGGGCCTGCTCGGCGGGGTGTCTCTCCTCACGCTCGGCGCCCAGATCCTCCTGGCGGTGGCGGGCACCTGGCCGGCGCTCGCGATGAGCCTCTCGCTCTCGGCCGCGCTGCTGCTACGCGCCCGCGTCTTCGAAGGCCGGGCCCAGCGGATGTGGCTGCTGACCTCGGCCCTGCTCGGTTCGGGCCTGCCGATCCTGGCCGTGGCGGTGGGGTCGTCGCGTGAGGTGATGCTGTTCGGGGTGGTGCCTGGGCTGGTGGTGCTCGCGCTGCTGGTGGCCGGGGTGGCGCTCTGGCTCTCGGCGTCGCGGCCCACTCCGTTCTGGGGGCGGCTGGCCGACATCCTCGACATCGTGCTGATGATCGCCCTGCTGCCGCTGGCGCTGGCCGTACTGGATGTGTACGAGACGATCCGCGGGCTGGTCAGCTGAGGCCCAGGCCTTATCCGAAGGCAGGGATTCCTGCCTCGACTCCGATCACCGGGCCGGGGTGTTCGACGGCTCAACGGGCTCAAACAGGCCCCTCGCTCGCCCTCGTGGCACTCCAATTTTCCTATGAGACGGTCGACGTTTTACCTGGCCTGTGGAATTACTCGGAGCAGCGACCGAGACGATGCGCGCCATACGTCATCCAGATGGACGCATCACAATGGAAACCTGGTCCCAACCTGTACGTGTCAAACAGTCCGCAGGAGCGTGGGCATGGATTGACACCACTCTGACCGAGCAAAACGGGCTCCTCAGTCCCAAGGTCGCGAAGGCGGCTTCGGAATTCTCCGCTGGAGGTTCGAACCACCCGCTTGTCACCTTCAGCCCGAATACCAAGCAGTCCGTGAGCCTTAGCTGGCCCACCCCTCTGCCGCGCCCTACCATCGTGGGCAATAAGGCAAGGTATGCCAACGCCGCAGGGCCAGGAGCCGATCTGGTGCTCACCGCCCTGCCTATGGGTTATCGGCAAGAAATCATTCTTCGCGCGAAGCCCGCCAAGCCGATGGAGATCAATCTCCCGGTAAAGGCGAAGGGCCTGAAGTTCCAGACGCGCAAAGACGGCCGCGTTGAACTCGCCGACACCTCCGGCCGTCAGGTCGCGCGCCCCTTCAGCGCAAGCCTCTTCACAGGGTCGGCGGACGGCCGACGAGCCCTCGCCACCAAAAGCAAGCCGGGACGAGCCAATCCCACGCTGAAGACCGCCGACGATGGCCGGTCGCTGGTTGTCGGGGTTGACAACTCCCTGCTCCAGGACCCGGCGATCATCTACCCGCTCACCATCGCGGCCACCGTCACGACGAGTAATGGCGATGCCGACGTGGCGGACGACGGTGCCGCAGCTGATCCGACGCGCCCGATCCTGACCGCTGGCACGATCTTTGGCATCCCCAACAGGGTCTACTTGAGTTTCGACACCAAGGGTCTGATCGGCAAGAAGGTAGTGGATGCGAAACTGTCCCTGCTCAATACCGATGCGCCGGCTTGCGGCGATCCAGTTGGCGACGGCATCCAGGTGCGCCGGGTGACCAGCAGGTGGGACCCCAGCAATCTCACCTGGGCGAATAAGCCGTCCTCGGCTGATGAAGGTGCACAAACAGTCACCAAGGCGTATACGTCAGACTGCGGGCCCGACCAGCTCGAATGGCCTGTCACCGACATCATGCAGAGCTGGACTCTCGGCGGGAACTTCGGCCTCGAACTCCGCGCCGCCAACGAGACGGGTCTGGACGACAACTGGCGCTCACTGGCTTCGGCGGAGTACGGCGGACCGGATACGACGCCGAAGCTGACGGCCACGTTCGAGAGCTTCGGCGAGCCAACAATCGTCTACCCGGCGGGAGCTGACGGTGTCGAGGTGTTCACCGCCCCCGACCTGTGGCGTCGCGGCATGCCGATCGCGGAGGCCCAGGCTCACGCCTTGGACGTCGCCGACACACGTATCGAGGCGGCCTCGGACGCGCTCGCGCCGCCCCTGGTCGACATGGTCACAGGCGAGGTGGTGACACCGGCGGTCACCACCGAAGGCCGAGACGCCGCGTCCCATCCGCTGGTTGGCACGGCGTACCTGAGCAACGGCGGCGCGGAGTGGAGCTATGACAGCGGCTACGACGGCGCCGACGAAACAGATGAAGACGGCGACGGTGTACCGGGGGTTACCGAACCCTTTACCTTGAACTCCCGCGTTCCGATGGTGAGTAACAGCTCTGCCCGGCTCAAGACCATCGCCAGCGAAATCCTCACCCTGGACGGCCAGATCCCTGGTGCCGACAAGCTCATCGAAAGCTCCATCTGGGCGGCACGCAACCAGGTCATGGTGCAAGCCAGCGAGGTGACCCCGGCACTCCGGCTAGGTCTCGCGCAGCGCTACGGAGCGACAACGGTATCCATCTGGCTGCGCCCAGGTCTGGAACACCCCACCCGCCTGATCGCGGGACCGAACGACCCCGACCCGGACGTCCGCACTTTCAAGTGTGCCAACGACAGCAAGGGCAAGGAGCTCGACTGCCGCTTGAAGGATGGAATCGTCAACAATTCTCGATGGAGTCTCGGTTTCGACTTCTACATCAACGGCGGCAGCCGCTTCAGAACTCCGACTGGAGCATCATGCAGCACCGGCTTCGCCTGGGGTACGAAGACCGACAACTTCTTTCTCACGGCTGGACACTGCCTCCCCACGAACCTGCCGGCGACCCAGGCGGCCAGGCTGACTGACTATGGCTTCGTCGCAGGCGACCGCATTCTTGGCGATCAGGCGGGCACCACGTATACCGACGGCAAGGGATCCGTTATCCGTCCAGCACCGCAAGGGGGCTTCCACGGAGACCTGGCCCGGATCAAGCTCACCGCGCGCACGCAGACGGCTTCCATTTTCACCAGCGACAACAAGTCGGACAGCGAAAAATCTCCGGTAGCCGGAAAGTGGAGCCGCAGCCCCAGGGAGAACGACGAGTACTGTACCGGTGGCTACAGAACAGGGCAGGAGTGCGGATGGGTGGTCAATGACCCTACGACGACAGCGGACTACGAGCCAGCCCCAGGCGTCGTCGAGCAGGTGGTCCCCGTGGTGTCCGGTGGCCGGATAGGAACGTGTACCTGGCCCGGCGACTCAGGTGGACCCGTGTACACCATCATCGGCAGCGGACCCGCCCAGGGGTACATCACGGCCAAGGGCATCATCAGCGGTGGGAGCGACGCAGAGTCCGGAATCTGCACCCAGTACTTCACGGATATCAGGCTGGCGGCCAAGGCGTTCGGCGGCGACATTAAAAAACGCAAGATCAACTGATTGAATCCGGAGTGGATCATGGCGAATCGCCTGGGAATGGCGTTAGCGGCTATCAGCGTGCTGCTAACTGCCGGTTGCGCCCGGCAAGCACATTGGTATCCCATCGAGTCCGCCACTGCCGACCCTGACGGTCGCACGATAACCGCTGTGATCCTAACCGGCAGGCCGGGCGCCGATGGAAGGTTCTGCGTGCAGGTCACCGATACCGAGGTGTCAGAAACCTCGGAGCAGGTTGGCCTGGGAATCAAGGTTCGCAACGATTGTGAGCCAATCTTCCCGTGGGAAGACGGTGGTACATCAACGAACTTTGGCTTTGCGCGCAAGTACCAGTTCCACCTCAAGGGGCCACTTGCAGGGCGCCATTTGGTGGACTCGGCAACCCAGCAGGAAATTCCCATTCTGTAGAACCAAAGGTGCTGTGCGGGCGACACGTCGAGCGCCCGCACGGCACATTCATCACGTTTACGTCCAGGGAGCATGACGACGGTGGTGCCGTCGGTCTCGTTCCGGCTGGCCGGACTGCCACTGCCCGCCCTGCCGACGACCGCCGACGCGCCCCACACCCCGTTCTGGGAATGGCTGGCCGACATCCTCGACATCGTGCTGATGATCGCCCTGCTGCCGCTGGCGCTGGCCGTACTGGATGTGTACGAGACGATCCGCGGGCTGGTCAGCTGAAGCGCAAGGCCTATTCACAGGCCCGGATTCCCGCCTCGTCACCGTCGAGACCAAGCGCCTGTGGGCTTGCCGCTGCCCGGTGCGTCTGTTCTTACTCGTGGCGCAACTCTTGGACGGCCTCTCGCAGGTACGTGTGCAGTTCGTCTTCTTCGCCATCGCCGAGGGCGGCCATAGCGGCGGGAAAGGCGTCGGTGAGATCGACCATGACGTCGAGCACGACCTCGTCCATGAACTCGCGGAAGGACCCGGTCCCTGTTTTGGACCGCGCGCTGTCCAGCCGTGGTCTGTTCACCATGCTCTGGGCGAGTCGGCGTAAGTCGCCCGGAGCAAGCCGCGCGCGCTGGTTCCAGGGGCGGCTCTCGTCGAAGCGTTGCTCGTCGAACTCTTCGATCTTCTTCTTGATGATCGGGCGCTGTTCCGCCGTCGCAGGGATGTCAGGACGCATGACGATCCCTTCCGCGAAGTTACCCGGAATGTCCGGCAGGCCGTACAGGTGTGGCACCCGAGTGGGGAACCGCAGCGGCAGGGCGTCGAGCTCGTGTCTGGGACCCTTGCCTAGCAGGGGCACGACGTCGAGTCCGGCGGCCGCCGCCACCGCTGCCACGTCGGCATAGGGCAGCAAGAGGCCGGCGTCGTCTGGATGGTCGTGCCGGAGCACGTCGAAGAGCGCGAAACGCAGGCCCGGGCTGTACCAAACCCCGGTTTGCACCGCGCTCACCCCGGGCACCGGCTCAACGTCGGCGTGTGGATAGTGGCCGCCGTACAACTCTCCATAGATGCGCACGACCGTGCCGCCCAACGTCAATGCCGCCCTGGCCGCTCGCTCCAGTTCGCCGCGCAACAGTTGCCAGCCGAAGAAAACCTCCTCTCCGCGCAGCCATGCCTTGCGCTTGCCGATGCGGAATTCCCGGCCGTCGTAGGCGATGACCAGCTGCGCCCCGTGGATCTTCTCAGTCGCGATCCAGATGCCGTTGGCGGCGACGGCGGCGCTCGACGCAACGGGGATCTTGGGGAAAGGCACATGACGCATGGCAGAAGTCTCAGTGTCCACACGACGTTCCCGAAACCGCTTTTCGCCCCGGACAGCCCGCCTGGATTCGGCGGGCGCGGCCTGACGGCCAGCGGGGTCGGGCCGGATGCGAGGGATGAGACCGATCCAGATGGCCGGAAAATCAGTCGACCCCGGGTACCCCCTGCGGCAGCATGGTCACGGGCGGTTGTCGGGGTTCGGGAGGGGCGGATGGCTGTGCTCGGATCGCTACAGGGCTCCGAAGGCGTTTCATCCGTACGAAAGTCGGCGGTCCTGCTCGCGCTGCGTCACTACTGCGGTGAGCTGGTGCGCCAGTGGCGCGTCGCGGTGCCCGCGCTGACGGCGCCCGCGTTCGGGAACATCTGCCTGTTCTACCTGGCGCCGCTGGCGGTGGCCGGCATTGTGGGGCGGCTGTCCGCGGGCGGCGACGGATCCGTCGGCGCGCTCCTGCCGTACGTGCTCGGCTTCGCCGGGTTGCTGCTGGCCGGTGAGGTGCTGTGGCGGATCGGGCTGCATTTCCTGAACCGTACGGACGCCCGCGGCATCGAGCACCTCGGCGTGGTGGGCATGGACGAGTTGCTGACCAAGGACACCGCGTTCTTCCACAACAACTTCGCCGGGTCGCTGACCAAACGGGTGCTGGGGTTCTCCTCCAGATTCGAGGACTTCGTCGACACGCTGACCTTCTCCATCATGGCCAAGGTGGTGCCGATCGCCTTCGCCTCGGTGGTGCTGTGGACCTATCATCCGCTGCTGGTCTTCGTTCTGCTGGGCCTCATCGTCGTCACGGGCTGCCTCGTCGCGCCGCTCATCCGCCGCCGCCAGGCGCTGGTCGACGAGCGTGAGGCCGCCAAGGTGCGGGTCTCGGGCCACGTCGCCGACGTCCTGTCGAACATGGACACCGTACGCGCGTTCGCCGCCGAGGACCGCGAGGCCGCCGAGCATCGCGTCAGGGTCGCCGAGCTGCGGAAACTGTCGCTGCGTTCCTGGGACTACGGCAACCTGCGCGTGGACACCGTGGTCGCCCCCATCTCGATCCTCACCAGCGCCCTCGGCCTGCTGCTCGCCGTCGCGCTCCGGGGCGGTCTGGGCGTGGAGGCCGTCGTGGTGACGTTCACCTATTACTCCAACACGATCAGCGTCATGTTCGAGTTCAACCAGGTATACCGGCGCATCGAGAGCGTGCTCACCGAAGCCGCCCAGTTCACCGAGCTGCTGCTCGTACCGTCGAGTGTGGTCGATCCGGCCGACCCGCAGCCGCTGCGCCGGGCGGACGCGAGCGTCCGCTTCGACCGGGTGACGTTCGCGCACGCCGGCGGTTCGTCCCTGTTCGAGCGTCTGGACCTGGACATCCCCAGTGGCACCAAGATCGGACTGGTCGGCCAGTCCGGCGGCGGCAAGACCACGCTCACCCGGCTGTTGCTGCGCCTCATGGACGTCGACGGTGGCCGGATACTGATCGGTGGCCAGGACATCGCCCGCCTGCGGCAGGCCGATCTGCGCAGCCTCATCGCGTACGTGCCCCAGGAGCCGGCCATGTTCCACCGGTCGGTGCGCGACAACATCGCCTTCGCCCGGCCGGGCGCCACCGACGCGGAGATCATGCGGGCCGCGCGGGCGGCGCACGTCACGGAGTTCGTCGAGTCGCTGCCGAAGGGATTCGACACCCTGGTCGGCGAGCGTGGCGTCAAGCTGTCCGGCGGCCAGCGGCAACGGGTCGCCCTCGCCCGAGCCATTCTGCGCGACGCCCCGATCCTGCTGCTGGACGAGGCGACCAGTGCCCTCGACTCGGAAAGCGAGATCCTCGTCCAGGAAGCGTTGTGGGAGCTGATACAGGATCGCACCGCGCTCGTGGTCGCGCACCGCCTGAGCACCGTCGTCCGCATGGACCGGCTCGTCGTGCTGAACCAGGGCGAGATCGTGGAGCAGGGCACCCACGGCGAGCTGCTTGAGTCCGACGGCTCCTACGCCCGGCTCTGGCGCCACCAGTCCGGCGGCTTCCTAGTGGAGGACGACACCCCGGACGCGCTCCACCGATGAAGGGGCGTCCGCATCGTCGTCTCGCACCTGGGCGGCGGTGATGGCCACGGTGGTGACGATGTCGGCGACGGTGGCACCGCGAGACAGGTCGTTGACGGGCTTGCGCAGTCCTTGCAGCACCGGTCCCACCGCGACGGCGCCGGCGCTGCGCTGGACGGCCTTGTAAAGGTTGTTGCCGGTGTTGAGGTCGGGCACCACGAAGACGGTGGCGTGGCCGGCCACCTGGCTGCCGGGCATCTTGGTCCGCGCCACCGAGGGGTCGACCGCGGCGTCGTACTGGATCGGCCCCTCCACCATCACGTCGGGACGGCGCTCGCGGACCAGCTCGGTGGCGGTGCGGACCTTGTCGACATCGGCGCCGGCACCCGAGGCACCCGTCGAGTACGACAGCATGGCGATCTTAGGGTCGACGCCGAACAGGGCGGCGGTGCGAGCCGAGGAGATCGCGATGTCGGCAAGCTGCTCGGCACTCGGATCGGGGTTGACCGCGCAGTCGCCGTAGACCAGCACCCGATCGGCCAGGCACATGAAGAACACGCTGGAGACCAGCCCCAGGCGCAGGATCTCGAACGCCGGCCTGATGGTGTGCGCGGTGGTGTGCGCCGCGCCCGAGACCATGCCGTCGGCCATGCCGGTGTGGACCATCAGCGTGCCGAAGTAGGACACGTCGGTGACGGTGTCGCGGGCCAGCTCGGTGGTCATTCCCCGGTGCGCCCGGACTCTCGCGTACTCGCGGGCGAACCGCTCGCGCAGCTGCGCGTCGAACGGGCTGAGCACGCTGGCCTCGTCCAGATCCAGGCCGAGCTGGGCGGCCTGTACCCTGATCCGCTCCTCGTCACCGAGCAGAGTGAGCTCGGCCACGCCACGGCGCAGCAGGACATCGGCCGCGCGCAGGATGCGCGGCTCCTCGCCCTCTGGCAGCACGATGTGCCGCCGCCGGGTACGTGCCCGATCCAGCAGCTCGTACTCGAACATCAGCGGCGTGACGACGTCGGTCTTGGCGATGGCCAGCCGATCGAGAAGCAGCCGGCCGTCGACGTGCTCGGCGAACAGCCGCAGCGCTGTGTCGATCTTCCCGCCGGCTTCTGGTGTGAACTGGCCCTCCACGGCCGACAGGCGCGTCGCGGTGTCGAAGGTGTCATAGTCGGTGGCGATGACCGGCAGGGGAATGGCCATGCCGCTCAGCAGCCGGTCCACCGGGGCGGGCAGATCCGTGCCACCCGTCATGATCACCGCTGACAGGGCGGGGAAACCCGGCGCCGCGTGTGCCGCGATCAGTCCTGGGAGCAGCGCGGCGGCCCGATCGGACGGGATGATCACCGCGGCGCCCTCGGTGTAGCGGTCCAGGATGCCGGGCAGTGACATCGCGCCCACCATCAACGCGCTCGTCTCCCGGCCCAGCCCGTCGCGCTCGCCGAGGAAGAACCTGCCGTCGCAGGCACCCAGCAGGTCGGCGACGGTGGGGGCGCGCAGGGAGGGAGTCTCGGGCAGTACGAACACCGGCGTAGGGTGATCGACCGCGATGTGCTCGGCAGCCGCCCGGGTGACCACGACCGCCAGTTCCTGGGCGTGGTGCTGCGCCAATTGCCGGGACGACAGCTCGACCGCGGCACTGATCTCCGAGACCGTCCTGCCTCTCCCGCTCACCACGTTCAGCACGGGCGTTCCCAGGTCTGCGGCAAGCCTGGCGTTGAACTCGAACTCGGTCGGCGCGCCCACATCGGTGTAATCGGTCCCGACCACGACCACGGCGTCGCATCGCCCCGCCAGCGCACGGTAACGAGCCACGATGTCACCGGCCGCACGCTCGGCGTCGGCGTGCACCTCGTCGTAGGTGACGCCGGCGTACGTCTCGTAGGGCAGGCTGAGCTGGAACCTGCTCCGGATGGTGTTGATCAGGTTGTCCTCACGGCCTGCCCGCACCACCGGACGGAACACGCCCACGGTCCCCACCTGCCGGGACAGCAGCTCCACCATGCCCAGGGCGACCGCGCCCTTGTTGCTTCCCGCCTCGCCCGCCGCGACGTACACCGCACGTGTCATGTGCATCATTGTCTGTCAGCTGCTTCTCGATCTCGGCAGCGGGCCGTCGGCAACGGCCGCGCTCCCGTCGCGGATCACTTTCGCGTCCGCAGTCAGCGCCTCACAGGCCCACCAACCTCGCTCTGATCGGATCCGAGGACCTGGGCTCAGAGCGACGCATGCGCTCCCGCGTCCGGTGCGGTGCGGTGCGGTGCGGACAGGATGGTCTTGTGGGAGTTGGACGGACGTCGGCTCCGGTAGGTTTCGCACTGCTGCGGTATTATTTGGACGGTTTGCTAGCTGGCAATCTGCCGACTCACCCGGGAGCCGAGGTGGCTCTGCCCGTTCATCCCGTCCGGCCAGGCGTCGACGATCAGCCGGCCGGTGGCGCTCTCTTACGCCTTCAGATCTTGGGCCCATTGCGGGTGTGGCGCGATGGTGTCGAACTGGATGCCGGCCCCCGGCAACAGGCTTATCTGCTGGCCCTGCTTCTGGCCCGGGTGGGCACGCCGGTCAGCACGAGCGAGCTGATCGACCTGGTCTGGGACCACGAGGTCCCCAACAGCGCGCTCAACGTCATCCAGAAATACGTCGGCGCATTGCGGCGACTGCTCGAACCCGCGACCCCCGCCCGTAAATCCGGCTCATACCTGCACCACCGCGGCGGCTCCTACCAGTTCACCGCCGACCCCGGCACCCTGGACCTCCGCACCTTCCGGGAACTCGTCGAGACCGCCAAGGCGGCCCTGGCACGGCAACGCCTGGAAACGGCGCTCGATCGCTATGTCGAAGCGCTTGGCCTCTGGCGGGGCCGTGCGGGCGACGGGTTCACGCACCGATCGACCGCGCTGCCGACCTTCGCCGCCCTCGACGACGAGTTTCACGCCGCGTGCACCGAAGCGGCCGAACTGGCGGTGTCGCTGGGCCGACCGGCGAGGGTGCTGCCGGCGTTGCAGCTGGCCGCATCGATGGCGCCGTTCCACGAACCCGTACAGGCCGGCCTCATCTCCATCCTCGGGGCGGCGGGACGCCAGGCGGAGGCACTGTCGGTGTTCCGCGAGGTCCGCGCCCGTCTTGCCGACGAGCTCGGTATCGATCCTGGCCCGGAGCTGCAAGCCGCACATCTGCGAGTGCTGTCGCAGCCCTCGGCGTCGCCGCTCGTGGCGCGTATGGACGGTGGGGATGACGGCGCGTCGGCGCGAACGGCAGCCGGGCTGGTCGGCCGGGCCGAGGAACTCGCCCTACTGCGGCAATCCGTCGAGATGGCGTTCACCGACCGCCCAGCGCTCCGTATCGTCGAAGGCGAGCCGGGCGTAGGCAAGACCCGCCTGGTACGAGAGATCGCCACCGAAGCGAGCGGACGTGGCGCGCTGGTCGTCTGGGGTTCGTGCCTGGAAGGCGACGGAACACCGTCGATGTGGCCCTGGGAACAGACGCTCCGCCCGATTCTCGACAGCCTGCCCGCGCCGCTGCGGGAGAAGTGGCTCGCCAGTGAGCTCGGCAGTCTCCTGGAATCGCGAGACGACTACGCCGCCGCGCCGGCCATTCCCGAAAGCGGTGCCCAGTTTCGCCTGTTCGAGCAGGTCGTCACCGCCGTTGGGCAGGCCTCGGCGCAACGGCCCACGCTGCTGATCGTCGATGACCTCCAATGGGCCGACGCCGCCTCGCTCCAGCTGTTCGGCCACCTGACGGCCCGGCTACCCGCCGGCACGGTGATCATCGGTGCGCTACGCGATCGCGCACCCACACCCGGCTCTGATCTGTCGCGGGTCCTGGCCGCGGCCAGCCGGCTGCCCGGCCACCGCAGGATCCGGCTCGGCCCGCTCGGCTTGACCGACGTGACCGAGCTCATCCGCCGCGAGACCGGCCACGATCCCGGTGCCGAAGTCGCCCGCGGTATCCATGCCCGCACCGCCGGCAATCCGTTCTTCGTCCAGGAGCTGTCCCGGCTGCTCAGCGACGGCGGCTCGCTCGGCGACGGCGGCGCGTCAGTACGGGCAGGGGTGCCGGCCACCGTGCGAGACGTCGTCCGCGATCGGATGTCCGGTCTCGACGACAGCGCTCACGGCCTGCTGCGCATCGCCGCGGTCATCGGCCGCGACGTGGACCTCGACCTGCTCGCCCGCGCGATCGGCGTCGATGTCGCGGACTGCCTCGAACGCCTCGAACCGCTGCAAGCACTCGGCCTCCTGGAGACCAAGCCGGAAGACCCGTTCTTGTGGCGCTTCGCGCACGACCTGGTCCGCGAGTCGGTCACCGAGACCATTGCGCGGCGGCAGGCCGTCCAGCTGCATCTGCGCGTCGCCGACGCCCTCGAACACATCCATGCGGACGACGAGTCCGTCGCCGAACGCCTCGCCTACCACCTGCGGGGCGCCGGCCCCCTGGCCGACCCGGTTCGCACCACGGAGGCACTGGCGCGCGCCGGTCGCCGCGCGGCGACCAAGCTCGCGTTCGCGGCCGCCTATCGGAACCTGGAATCGGCCGTCCAGATCGCCCGGACGGCAGGGCTGCTGGAGCTGGAACTGTGCGTCCTGTCGCTGCTCAACCTCCTCGCCGTCGAGCCCCCGGGAATGGGCGGCTCGACGTTCGATCTGCTGGAACGGGGTGCATATCTTGCCCGCAGACTCGGCCGCGAGACGGCCGAGGCCGAGTTTCTCTTCGTTCGGATGACCGGGGCCTACATCTCCACCGAGAAAGACCGTGGGGTGTGGGCTCGCCGGCTGCATGAGCAAGGCCAGGCGTCCGCGAACCCGATCATCCAGGCGTACGGCCGACAGGCCTGGGGCCTGTACCAATGGGACATCGGCGACATCGGCGCGGCGTATCAGTGTTTCAGCTGGGTAGGCCGTACTACTGCGGACGGCATTGCCTCGCTGCTCGCGAACTCGGCCGACCCGCACCCGGGGCCGGCTCAGGAAAGCATGTACCACCTTGCCAGCCGAGTCGGGGGCGTCCCGGTTCGACGCCGCGACGACCTCGGACGTTGGCGGATCCAGGATGAGTGGGTCGGATATCTGGCCGTGATCACCACGCTGCATGGCGATGTCGAGACGGGGCGGTCCCTGCTCGGCACGGTGTACCAGGCCGAGGGAGACCCCTTTGAGATGTCGGGCTGGACCCGCTACCAAACCATGGCCGCCACGATGGCCGGTGACACGACCTGGACGATGCACGCGACCGAGCGGTGGGTCGCGGCCAGCGCCGACCGTCCCGGCGTCGCGCAGGAAGCCTACATACGGCTGGACTGGTACTGGGCCCGTGCCCTCACCGGCGACGACCCGGCCGGCACCGCGGCCAAGGCCGAACATCTCCTGGCCGCGACCCTGCTCGACCCGCCGAGATGGGGCCTCGCCTACTGGTACGGACTGATCGCCGAGATGTGGCTGGCAGCCGAGATGCCCGACAAGGCCGCGACCGCCCTCGACCGGGCCGACCAGGCCGTCAAGGCCCACGGCCAACGCTATGCCGAAGGACTTCTCCTGTTGCTGCGCGCCCGCCTGCTGCACGCCCGCGGCGAACCCGTCGACGTCGTGCGAGCCGCCGCCGACGAAGCCCGCGCCCGATCCGGCGAACGCGGGGCCCACCTCTTCGCCCGCCGCGCCGAGAGTTTCCTGGCCGATCTCGACCAGAATCCGGCAGGATGTTGATCGCGATGCGGCGAGATGGGGTCGGCTACGCGTCGGCCATTCGCGTTGTGTCGCGGACAGGCCCAGGCTGGCCAAGCTGGCCGCGGTGTCCAGGATCGTCTCCTCGATCGGCGGGTCTTCGCAAACCGCTTCTACGACACCGAGCTGGTGAACAACGCCTCCGGACGCTGTCTGGCCGTGGGCCTGTGGAGCTGCAACGTCAGCAACCCCAACGCCTGGCAGCGCTGGTACTGACCGACCACGAATGACTCCTGTCCGGTCCCGAAGGATCGGACAGGAGTCATTCGCGCGCATCGCTCGCCAAGCAGATCCGCCGACTCGGCATTTCTCCAGACCTGGCAGGAGCCTGACCAAAGGCCAGGCTAGAAGTCGAACACTCCCTCTTTCACCCCACCGGCGAACGCCTTCCACTCTGGATCGGTGAACACCAGAGCAGGCCCATCGGGGTCCTTGCTGTCCCTCACCGCGACGCGTCCGGCCGACAGCGGAGCCACCTGTACGCAGTTCCCCTCGGCGTCCGAGAGAGGGCTCTTCCGCCACACCGCGTTCCTGAGTTCATCGCTCAGTGCCAGATCCATTCTTGTTTCAACCTCTCTTCGATCAGCGCCATCGAGTCCGCCCGGGACAGGGCATCCGCTCTGATCGTCTGAAACCGAGCCTTCAGCTTCTCCACAAGCTCAAGCTGGTCCAGCATGCGGCCTCCACCAGGGGAGTCGATGAAGACGGCTTCGTCGCCATCTCCAGCCGTCCGAGCGATCACGAACCCTGCCACCAGGCCGCGCGTAGACATAGCGCGCAGGGGGACGATCTGCATCACTATGTTCGGACTTCTACCCATCATGAGGAGATGTTGAAGCTGATCCCGGGTGATTTCCTCGCTTCCTACCGGGCGTAGCAGTGCGCACTGGTCGAGAACGGCATATAGGAACGGAGGGTTGTCCCGGCGCAAAATAGCTTGTCGCTGCATCCGCGCCTCTACGGCCTCTTCCACCTGCTCGGGGGTTGTACCGGGCCTGCCTTGACAGACAGCTTCCGCGTACGCCCGAGTTTGGAGCAATCCCGGAATGATCAACCCTTCATAGGCGCACAGTTCCGTGGCCCGCTTCTCCCTGTCCAGCCACGGCAGGAAGTTGCGAAAGGTCACGTTGCTGCGAGACCTACGGGGAAGGTGCTGCACGAGATCACCTGGCGGGAGCCCCATGGCTTCCTCGCACCGGCGCGCCCTGTTCTCATCCATCCGGCGGTCGGCCCGCTCGATGTTGCCGATCTGCTGACCCGTGAGAGCGACCCTGGCCCCCAGCTGAGCCAACGTCAATCCCGCCTCTTTGCGCCGTTTACGCAATTCATAACCATATCGCGCGTCTGGGCTTGTTTCGGGGTCTAGTTCTACCTCGATTCCCACGCCACACCCCTCCTTACGTGCCACTGCGGCGAAACTCCGCAGCCCGGAAACTGTGTCGCTACAGACTTTGCCGACCACTGAGAAAAATATCGCTCCACTGCCATTCTGACTAGCGGTTCACCACACCCTCCACCCGTGGTGACACAGCCTGAAGAAATCCAGAGGCGAGCACGACACGGACAAAGTCGGTGAATAATTATGAATGCGGCGCTCCACTCCCCCACCCAATGCCACACCTTCGAGATGAATAAGGATCTGGATCCCCGTGTGATCCCCGCCAGAGCGCGCGACACCATCACCGCGTGGGTGGGAGCGGACCACCCCCGGGCCTATGACCTTCAGACGCTCGCCACAGAGTTGGTCACCAACGCCATCAGGTACGGGCTCGGGACCATGCCCGCGGCGCGGTGGGTGCGCATGAGGCTAGAGCCCGAGGCAGGCTTCCTCCGCCTGGTCGTGGTCGATCCTGGGCACGCCAATACCTTCCCTCGGCTTCGACAGCCCGTGAACGACCCCGGCCCCGACGACGAGGACGCGGCGATCGAGTCCGGCCGTGGGCTGCGCATAGTGCACGAGATCACCGACGGCTCGTGGGGTCACTACTACAACACCCGGAACGAGCGGGTCGTCTGGGCTCTGGTGTCCAGCCGATAGGCATCCCCACGGCCGGCAAGACGGTGCCTCTGCCTGCCGTGGGGAGCACGCCTCCCCACGCATCACGGTCCCGCACCCGCCCGGCCGCCGCGACTGAGTGCGGCTGTACTAGTCCTGATCCTCGTCGTCGTCCCAGTCCTCATCGTCGGTCAGCCAGTCGGGCCGTGCGATGAGCGGGTTGCCGTCCAAACGAAGCTCTGTGACGGTGAGATGATCCAGCCACTCGGGCAAGACAGTGATCTGGTTGTCGCTCAGGTCAAGTCCGTCGAGGGCCGTGAGGCCGCTTAGCCGTTCAGGTAGCTCGGTGAGATCGTTATCGCTCAGGTCGAGCTCGATGAGGGCAGTGAGGTTGCCCAACGTGTCAGGCACCATGGCGAGCCGATTGCTGCCCAGGCTGAGGCGAGCGAGGTTGGTGAGGTTGCCGATGCTGTCGGGCACCGTGGTGAGCCCGTTGGCCGCCAGGTTGAGCGTGATGAGTTTGGTGAGGTTGCCGATGGCGTCGGGCACCACGGCGAGCTCGTTGGCCGCCACGTTGAGCGCGACAAGGTTGGCGAGGTTGCCTAATGTGCCAGGTAGCGCGGTGACGTTGTTGTGCGGCAGCTTAAGGCCGGTGAGGCTGACGAGGTCGCCGAACGAATCAGGCACCGTGACAAGCTGATTGCCGTCCAGCTTGAGCGTGGTGAGGCTGGTCAGCCCGCCGAACGTATCCGGCAGGATGGCGAGCTCGTTGTGGGACAACTCAAGCTCGGCGAGGCCGATGAGGTCACCGAACGAATCAGGCACCGTGGTAAGCCGGTTGCCGTCCAGCTTGAGCGTGGTGAGGCTGGTCAGCCCGCCGAACGTATCCGGCAGGATGGCGAGCTCGTTGTGCGACAACTCAAGCTCGGCGAGGCTGGCAAGGTCACCGAACGAGCCAGGCACCGTGGTAAGCCGGTTGCCGTACAGGTTAAGCCTGGTGAGGCTGGCGAGCCCGCCGAACGTATCCGGCAAGACAGTGAGTTTGTTGTGCGAAAGGTCAAGCTCGGTGAGGTCGATGAGCCCGCCGAACGAATCAGGCAACATCTCCAGCTGATTGTTGTTCAGCCCTAGCTCGGTAAGGTTGGTCAGATTGCCCAGCCATTCGGGCAGGACACTGAGCCGGTTGCCGGAAAGATTGAGCTTGGTGAGATTGGTGAGCATGGACAACCAGCCCGGCAAGGTAGTGAGCTCTTTGTCTTGCAGGTCGAGCTCGGTGAGGTTGCTCAACGTATCCGGCAGTGCGGTGATCTGATTGGCGGCCAGGTACAGCTTGGTAAGATTGGTGAGGTTGCCGAACGTGTCTGGCAGAACAGTGATGTCGTTATAGGCCAGGTACAAAGTCGTGAGGTTGGTGAGATTGCCCAACGAATCCGGCAGCTGAGTCAACTGGGTGAGGCTTAAGTCGAGCTCGCCGAGGTTGGTCAGGTTGCCCAACGTGTCCGGCAGCACCGCGATCGGATTGCCGCCCAGGTTGAGCGTGGTGAGGCTGGTGAGCCTGCCGAATGTGTCCGGCACGGCGACGAGCCTGTTGCGCCACAGGTTGAGCTCGGCGAGGTCGGTGAGGTCGCCCAACGTGTCGGGCAGAGCAGCGATGTTGTTGAAGGCCAGGTCGAGGACTGTGAGGTTGGACAGCTCGTTCAGCCACTCGGGCACGCGGGTGATCCTGTTGTCGCGTAGCTTGAGCACAGTGAGATTGGTCAGGCTACGCAGCCATTTGGGAAAGCCGGTGAGCCGATTCCCACCTGGATAAAGCTCAAGCGTCGTAAGTTTGGTGAGGCTGCCCAAGGTGTCCGGCAATCCGGCGAGCCTATTTCCCGACACCTTGAGATCGGTGAGCTCACTGAGATTGCCCAACCACCCGGGTAATTCAGTGAGCCGATTACCTTTCAGGTTGAGCTTGGTAAGACCGGTGAGGTCGCCCAGCGCCTCAGGCAGGGTATCAAAATCGAAGTCAGAAAGGTCCAATTCAGTAGCGCCGCTATCCAGCGCTGCGGCAATCCGCCCGTCAACCTCTGAAGACACTTCAGCCCACCTCATTATCAAGTGCCATGCGTCCGGTAAAGCGGCCGTTGGCCGATGATCGACAGACAATACCGCGTAATCGTCCATCGATCGCGTAAAAACCGCCTCCGCCGTTGATCTTCGGTTTGGTTTCGGGCGTGGTGGCGCTCCGATGGTCATGTCGGGGGTGCCGGTTCCACGGGCCGGTGCGGGTGCCGCTGTCAGGAGTGTCCGCCAGAGTGGGTGCTCAGGCAGGGGCGCACGACCACACACAGCTCAGGCTCGCGCCGACGCACGACCTCCCCGGCCCATGACCGGCAGGATCGGTGCCAAGCCGGAGTCCCGGGTGCAAACGCCTGGTGGCGGCCGAGGGTGCGCGGCGCGCGTGTCCATTACAGAACTGTTGAAGTATCGCGCTCTGCCCGTTCTCATCTGGATAAATTGGGCCGGGCGAATTCCGGGGAGGTGGGCGTGCACAGCCAGCGCGACCTCTACCAGGCGTACCGGCTCACGGTCCAGCGGATCGGCCTGGCGCTGATGCGTGCCCAGCCGAACCAGCCCGAGTGGCCGCTGCGCCGCCAGAACATCGGTTTCCTGGCCGGGGCCATGGTCGCCGTGTTGCTGGGTGTCGGGTTCGCGGTCGTCGGGCTGCTCCGGCCCAGCGGCACCAAGGCGCTGCGGGACCCGGGGACACTGATCATCGAGCGCGAGACCGGTGCCCGCTACGTCTACAGCCAGCCCCAGCGCAGGCTGATCCCAGTGGCCAACTACGCCTCGGCCCGGCTCGTGCTCGACTCGCCGCAGATCACCGAGCGCGTGGTCGCCAGGGAGGCGCTGAGCTCGTACGAGCGCGGCACGCCGGTCGGCATCCCGGGGGCGCCCGACTCGCTGCCGACCGCTGATCGGCTCGCCTCCGGTCCCTGGTCGGTCTGCGTGCAGGAGCGCGAGAGTGACACGGGGCGCAAGCCGTACGTGACGCTGATCGCCGGGCGGCAGGTCGGCGACCGGCCGCTCGCCGAGGACAGCGCGATGCTCGTGGACGTCGGCGGGCAGACCTGGGCGATCTGGCGCGGCGCGCGGATGCGCGTGCCCGCCGGGATCGCGCGTGGCCTGAGCGGCACCGACCCGGCGGCCGTGCCCGTGGCCTGGCTGAACGCGCTGCCGGAAGGGCCCGATCTGGCCGCGCCCGCGATCGAGGGGCGGGGCCGGCCAGTGACCGGGCCCGGCGGCGAGAAGGCCGCCGTGGGGCAGGTCTACCGGGCCACGGCCGTCGCCGGGGGCGAGCCGCGCTGGTACGTGCAGCTGGCCGACGGCTTGGCGCCTGTCACGCGTGCGCAGGCGACGCTCCTGCTGAGCGACCCGGCGGCGTACAGCGGCGGCACGACCGCCGAGGTCAAGATCGACGCGGCGACGGCCAACGCCGCCCCGCGCTCCCGCACCAAGCTCCCGGCCGACGGCCTGCCCGCGTCGATGCCGAAGATGACGGCCTATGACCCGGCGAGCCCGCTCTGCGCGGTCTACGCCGACGCCGACAAGGGCTCGGCCCGCGCCCGGCTCATGTCGGGCGGCACGCTGCCCGCGCCCCGCGGCGACGCCACGGATCTGGTACGTCTGCCGCCGGGCCGGGCGATCGTCGCCGGTGTCCTGCCCGGTGACGGCCAGCTCGACGCGGTGCAGTCGTACTACCTGGTGACGGACGAGGGACGGCGCTACGCCGTGCCGAACGCGGACGTGCTGGGCAAGCTGGGGTACGACGCCAAGCGCGCCACCCCGGTGCCCGCCAACGTGCTGCAGCTCATCCCCGAAGGGCCGGTGCTGGATCCGGCGCGGGCCGCCAAGCCGGTGGCCACCGCCTCACCAGCTCAGTAACCCCGGTAGCCGCCGCCGGTCTTCGTGCCGACGACGCCGGGCACGTTGGAGACCGAGCCGTAGCGCTCGATGGCGTAGCGGACCCCGGCGATGATGTTGTCGACCGGGTTGTAGATGTTCTCGTGGCCCGGCAGCTTCCACCGGTTGAACGTGGGGTCGATCGTCTGCATGAGCCCCTTGGAGGGCGTGCCCTTGGCGGCGTTGGAGTCCCAGTTGTTGATCGCGTTGGGGTTGCCGCCCGACTCGTGCCGGATGATGGTCCAGATGTCGTTGGCGTTCATCTTCTCGACCGGGTAGCCCTGCGCCTTGAGGACGTTGACGGCCTGTGTGATCCAGTCGGCCACCTGTCCCTGCGGAGCCGGTCCACCGCCCGCCGGGGGCGGACCACTCGGCCCATATCCGCCAAAACCAGGCATACTGGGCGAATGGCCCCTCGGCCCGCTCGCCTCGGCGAGGGTCGTCGCGCCGTTCTGTTGCCGCGACGGGGTCCAGTCCAAGGGCTTCCCCGGCCCCGGGGCGAAGGGCTCCGTGTCCGGCTCCGGCCAGTTCTCGGTGGATCTGCCCAGCCCGCCCAGCAGGCCCCGGATGCCGGCCGCGGCCGTGCCCAGAGCGTTGTTCGCGGTCGTCCGCTGCTCTTCCAGTTGCTTGCGGGCGTCGCCGACCAGCCCCTGCACGCCTTGCAGGATCTGGTCCTGCGTGGCCTGCGGGTTCCTGGCCTGGAAGTCGCGTACGGCGGCGGCGTAGTTCTGGCAGATCCCGTTCGCCGTGGACTCGGCCGTCCGCAGGGCCTCGGCGGCGGTGGCCAGGTGCGTGGCGCACTGTGACAGCACGCTCTGCAGCGTGTCGCCGATCTTCCCGGCCCGGTCCATGTACGTGACGAACGCGTCGGCGCTCGCCCCCTGCCAGGCGGTGTCCAGATCACCGACGGCCGACCTGACCGCGGCGGTCTGGCCCCGGCCGGTGTCGGCCGCCGCCTGCCACGCACCGACGACACGGCCCACAGCGCCGGGGTCGCCCACCACCGTCGCGGCCAGCGTGGCCAGCTCGGCCCCGCCGGGGACGCCCCGCACGTCGTCGATTCCGCTCACCGGCGCACCGCGGCCCCGTCGGCGTCCGTGAACGTCCGCTCCACGGCGTCCAACGCCTGCTCCACCGCCTGAAGATGCCCGCCGAGCGTCCGCGAGGTGGTCCCGGCGGCCGCGTTCAGCTCGCTCACCGCCGCGGCCAGCGCTCCGGAGTTGTCGAGGCGGCCGAAGGCGGCCTGGTCGATCGCCGCGCCGGACACCGACCCGGCGACCTCGGCGAAGGCGCCGGACGCGTTCTTCGCCGCCGTTCCGCACCCGTCGAGCGCTTCACGGTGATATTTCAGGACCACAGCAGATCTCCTTGGTCGGCGCTCAGCGGCGGAAGAGCGACAGCAGTTCCTCCGCCCGGTCGGTGCGGGCGATCCAGACCTCGCGTCCCCGCCGCTCCCTGCTGATCAGCCGCGCGGCGTGCAGCCGGTCGCAGTGATAGGTGATCCCGCTGGGCGCGATCTTGACGTTGGAGGCCAGCATGCTCATCGTCATGGGCTGGTCCAGCTGGCAGAGCAGCTCGGCGCGCACCGGGCCGACCAGGGCGGACAGCTCGTCCACGGCGGGCGCGACGGGCCGGCGCCACAGCGACTCGGCGCCGGGGACGGGGTAGGCGATCCACACCGCGTCGGGATGGTCCAAGCTGACGATCACGGCGTCCTTGCCGGCCAGCATCGGCACCAGGATGATCCGCCGGTTGCCCAGCTCGTACGTGCTGGCCTCGATGTCGGCGATCAGCAGGCCGCGCTCGCCGTACCGTATGCGGTCGTTCAGTGCGCCCAGCAGCAGCTCGGGGCCGCCGCGGACGGAGGTGATGCCGACGCGCTCGATCTCCCGGTCCAGCAGTGGCCGCGCCCGCTGCCAGAGCGGCTCGGTGGTGTGCCAGACGTCGTTGAGCGCGGTGGCGTACCCGCGCAGCCAGCGGCCCGGCCGCTCGGCGGCGGCCCGCCAGTGCGTCGGCAGCGATCCGTCGCCGAACGCCTGCTCCAGGTCCTTGATCAAAGACTCGGGCGGTATGTCGCTCAGCGCGCTCACCTGGGCCGCCACGGACATGTCGTCCATGGGGGTGATCGGCGCGACGCTGTCGGGCACGACGGAGTAGCCGGGAGCGGCGAGCGGAAGGACCGCCTCGCGTCCCAGCGGGCTCACCCTCGACTGGACCGCGCGCCGCCATAGCTCGGGCAGGCCGCGCCGGCGGCCGGCCAGCGCGTCGGCGATCATGGCGAGAGCGGTCAGGTTCGGAGAGATCGACACGGACAGCTGAGGAGCGGAGGTCACTCGTAGCTCGCTCCACACGTTCGTTCTGGTTACCGGAGCCCCCACGGGTCGTACTGTAGGCAAAGCTGACATATCTGGATCGATGCTTCAAATAAGCTCGAAAGATCCGTTGCGCAGGTCGCATGAGGTGGGGGCCGGACCTGCACCTTCCGGCCCCCACCGGCTATGTGGTCACCCTCATGCTCAGGTGATGCGGACGCTCTTGGTCGTCAGTCGCATTGGATGCGCTCCGTTCAGGAAGTTCCGCCCGTGCTTGGTGCATAAGGAACGTAAGCCTCAACGCTCACATCTGACTTACAAGTCACTTACAGCCCCACGAGCGGCCCCAGGTAGATGATCATCACCCTCGGCCCCGCGAGCGCCAGATGTCCTGTTCCGTCACGAACATCCCTTGACATCGCGGATGTAACGAGTTAGCTTCCTCGAAACCCAGGATTAACGTTCACGTGAACGTTCATCCTGGCGGCTGAAAGCGTCTACGGAAGGACGTCTTGGGCGTGGAGACGACTCATGATCCGGCCGGGGACCTGCGGCGCGCGTTGATCGCGGCGGACCCCAGACTTTCGAAGTTCAACCCCCTCCCCCGCATACTCGCCTTCGACGAGTTCAACACCGGAACGCACGGCTGGACCGAACTCATCGGCAATCACGACGGCTACGGGGATCTCGACAAGGTCGACGTCCACATGCGCGACTTCCGGCCGCCGCAGCTCAGCTCGTGCGATTTCTTCGACATCGGCACCCACGGCGCGATGAGCGGCAACTACGCGCTGAAGGTGGCGACCAGACCGGTGACGGGTCACACCGCCGTGGCGATCCGCCGGCTGACCATGGCCCAGCGCGGTGTGGTGCAGTTCGAGACGTACTTCACCTACAAGAGCGAGGCGGCGACCGCGGAGACCTCGCTCGGCGACACCTTCGGCGACGTGGCCTGGGACGGGAACCTGCACCCGTCGGAAGCCCAGTTCGGCGCGTTCACGGTGGCCACGGACCTGTGCGACGGCGAGGGCATCCGCTACCACTGCGTCGCGCGCTACCAGAACACCGACCTGAACAACAAGCTCACCCGGCGCTGGGTCTACCCGGTGGTGCCCGAGCCGACGCCCAGGGACAACCTGCACAACCAGGAGAACCTCTCCCCCACCGAGGACTTCACGGCGCCGAACCCGGACGACTGGCACGCCTTCGACGAGGATCCCCAGAACCTCTGTTACAACGAGGTCCCGACCAAGGTGAATTGGCATTATCTGCGCTGGCAGTTCGACACACGCACCCGGACGAACATCGAGCTCCAGGTCAATGACCGGGTCATGGACATGCGCCGGATCCCGGTGCCGCAGTATCCGGACAAATACGAGGGCCTGGAGAACCTGCTCAACTTCTATGTGAGTGTGCGCACCCATTCTCCGGTCCGCAACTTTCTCTTCCTCGATTCCGCACTGATTTCCGTGGATTGGTGACACCGGCATGAAGCACGCTCTTACCGCGGTTCTGGAGCGGAACAGCACGTTCACCGACGACTTCACGACCGAACCGTACGAGGCCGGCTGGGCGACCGAGGCGCGCTGGTTCGTCCGGACCCTGGGGCTGGAAGGCGAGCTGCATCTGGTCACCCAGGTCTCCCCTGACGGGCTGCACTGGTGCGACGACGACGAGACCCCCGTGCAGGTGGTCACCGAGCCGGGCCAGGTGACCTGGCGGGTCCGGGAGTTCGGTCACTGGCTGCGGCTGCGGGCCCACCTCACCGGGGGCGATCCCCAGGCGAAGATCCTCGTCTACCTGGCACTGAAGAGCTGACGGGAGCAACCGACATGGCAGCAATGGACGGGGTGGACAGGCGCCGGTTCCTGTCCCTCCTCGGGGCCGGGGTCGCCGGCGTCTCCCTTCCCGGCCTGGTCGCGGGATGCGCGCCCGGCGGCGCCGGGGCCGGATCGGCGTCGGGCAAGAGCCGCCCGCTCAGCGCCGCGTTCAACCAGCCGATCAACGACCTGGACCCGCACGGCGCGAGCGCGGTGGACGAGGCGTCGCTGCTGGCCAACCGGCAGATCTACGACACCCTCGTCACCAGGAACGGGGCGGAGCTGGCCCCCAAGCTGGCCAAGTCCTGGACCCAGCCCGACGACAAGACCTGGGAGTTCACCCTCCGCGACGACGTCACCTTCCACGACGGCACGAAGCTCACCTCGGCCGACGTGAAGGCGTCGCTGGAGCGGCTGGCCAAGTCCGACGGCCCGCAGAAGCCGCTGTGGACCGCGATCGACACCGTGGAAGCGCCCGACCCGCACACCATCAGGATCACCACCACCGATCCGCTCGGCACCCTGCCGACGAACCTCACGCTCGCCTTCATCCTCCCCGCCGCCCAGCTGGGCAAGGCCGACTTCTTCCGCAAGCCGATCGGCAGCGGCCCGTTCGCCGTCGAGTCGTTCACCCCGTCGTCCCAGCTGCTGCTCAAGCCGGTCACGAACTACTGGGGCGGCGCCCCCACGCTGCGCGGCCTGCGCCTGCCGTACATCCCGGAGACCTCGACCCGGATGACCTCGCTGCAGAACGGCGAGGTGGACGTCACCTGGATCATCCCGCCGGACGAGCTGAAGCGGCTGGCCGGCGTGGACGGCGTGCGCGTCGAGAGCAAGCCGGGCGTGAACTACTTCCTCGCCTGGTTCAACTGCGGCCGCAAACCGTTCTCGGACCCGCGGGTCCGCCGCGCGCTCTACCACGCGCTCGACATCAAGGGCATCGTGGCGAACCTGTACGGCGAGGCGGCGACGGTCATGGACGCGCCGATCCCGGCCGCCGTCTTCGGCCACGCGAGCCAGCAGGCCTACCCCTACGACCCGGAGCTGGCCAAGCGGGAGCTGGCGGAGGCCGGTTACGCCTCGGGGATCCGTACCTCGTTGATGTGGTTCAAGGACACCGGCCCGCTGGCGACCGAGCTGGCGCAGTCGCTCATCTCGGCCTGGGCCAAGGTGGGCGTCATCGTGGAGCAGCAGCAGATCGAGAAGGCGGCCTGGATCAAGCGGCTGACGGCCCTCGACTGGGACATCGAGCTCCAGGTCAACACGGTGACCACCGGCGACGCCGACTACACCCTGGGCCGGCTCTACACCAGCACGGCCAACCGCATGGGCTACGCGAACAAGGAGCTCGACGCCATCCTCGCCGAGGCCCGCTCGACCGCCGACCAGGAGAAGCGCAAGTCGCTCTACGGCAAGGCGTGCGAGATCATCTGGCGAGACGCGGTCGGCGTCTTCCCCGCGGCACTGTCCAGCACGTACGGGCTGCGCTCCACGGTCAAGGGCTTCACCCCGGCGGCCAACAGCCAGCCCGAGTTCCGCACGGTGTCGACCGCGGAGTGACGCACGTGCACCTGAATCGACTCTGGGGACACCATGCCTGAGGGCCACCGGACGACCCTGAAAGACATCGCCGAGAGCCTCGGCGTGTCGGTCAACACCGTTTCGCGGGCGCTGTCCGACAAGGACAGCGTCGGCGTGGAGACCAGGAACCGCGTCAAGGCCGAGGCGGAACGGCTCGGCTACGTGCCCAACGTCACGGCCCGCTCGCTGGTGCTGGGCTCCGCGAGCACGCTGGGCATGGTGATCACCAATCCGTCCAACCCGTTCTACGCGCAGCTCATCAGCGGCATGGAGCAGCACTGCCGTAAGCACGGCTACTCGCTGCTGCTCATGGCGACGGAGGAGAGCCTGGACAACGAGCGGCGCGCGGCCGAGGAGCTGCTGCGCCGCGGCGTCGACGGGGTGCTCGTGGTGACGGTGCAGGAGGGCGCCGAGCACTGGCGCCGCTTCCGGTCCGCCGGGGTCCCGCTCGTACTGATCAGCCGGGACGTCCCCGAGCTGAACACCGATCTGGTGGGCGTCGACCACGTCCTGGGCGGCTACGAGGCCGCCCAGCACGCCATCGCGCGGGGCGCCAGGAAGATCTGCTTCCTGGAGGAGGACCTGGGCGTCTCGTCGGTCACCGACCGCGTGGCGGGCTACCGCCGGGCCATGGCCGAGGCCGGGCTGCCCGTGGAGCCGGACACCGTGATCAAGGTGCCGACCAGGCGGCTGGAGCAGAGCGCCATGCCCTGGGATCCCGGGGAGGCGTACCGGCTGGCCAAGGACGTGCTCCGGACGGCGCGGCGGCCGATGGCCTTCGTCGCGGGCAACGACTACTTCGCGCTCGGCGTCTACCGGGTGGCCGACGAGGCCGGGCTGCGGATCCCGGAGGACGTGCTCGTGGTCGGCTACGGCGGCCACCCGTTCGCCCCGTACGTCATCCCCTCCCTCACCACGGTCGAGCTGCCGGCGGCGGAGATCGCCGTGTCCGCCGTGGACCACATGCTCCGGCGGCTGAAGCGGCCACCGGCGGAGGGGCCGCCGGAGAAGATCCTCTTCCCGCCCCGGCTGGTCGAGCGGGCGTCGAGCGGAGGCGGCAGATGACCGGCTTCGTCGGGCGCCGCCTGGCCCAGGCGCTGCTCCAGATCTGGGGCGCCATCACCATCGTCTTCGTCGCCCTCCGGGTGCTGCCCGGCGACCCCGCCGAGCTGATCCTGGGCAGCCAGGCGACGCCGGAGCAACTGGCCGCCTTACGGGCGCAGCTTGGGCTCGACGATCCGCTGCCGGTCCAATATCTGCATCACCTCCAGGGCCTCCTGAGCCTCGACTTCGGCCAGTCGTGGCGGCAGGGCGTGGGCGCGCTCGACGCCTGCCTGGAGCGGCTGGGGCCGACGCTGGTCCTGTCCGCCTGGGCCATGGTGTTCACCGTGGTGCTGGGCTTCCTCACCGGCTCGTACGCGGCCCGGCACGCCAACTCCCTGGCCGACCGCCTGATCTCGGTGTCGTCGCTGGTCGGCCAGGCGTTGCCGCCCTTCTGGATCGGCATCATGCTCTCGCTGATCTTCGCTCGGGGGCTGCAGATCCTGCCCAGTACGGCCGACGGCACCATGGCGAGCCTCCTCCTGCCCGCCTTCACGCTCGCGCTGCCGTTCGTGGGCTGGCTGGGCCGGCTCGTACGGACCGGCGTGCTGGAGGAGATGAACCAGGACTACGTCCGTACGGCCCGCGCCAAGGGGCTGAGCGACCGGGTCGTCTTCTACATCCACGTCCTGCGCAACACCCTGGTCCCGGTGGTGACCATGCTGGGCCTGCTCATGGGCAACTTCATCGCCAACGGCGTCATCGTCGAGGTGGTCTTCGCCTGGCCGGGGATCGGCCGGCTGCTCGTGGACTCCATCACCTTCCGCGACTACGCCGTGGTCGAAGCCGTCCTGACCGTGATCACGCTCTGCTACATCACGCTCAACCTGCTGGTCGACGTGCTCTACGGCTACCTCGACCCCAGGATCCAGTTGGAGAACGCATGATGCCGCCGAAGCTCCGCGACCTACCGCCCAGCGGGACCGGGGCGGCTCTCCGGCGGCTGGCCGGACTGCCGCCGCGCGCCCACCTCGCCCTCGGGATGGTGCTGCTGTTCGTGGTGGCGGGGGTGCTGGGGCCGCTGCTGGTGCCCTTCGACGCCGCCGCGACCAGCCCGCCCGACCGGCTGTTGCCACCCGGCACCCGGCTGTCGGACGGCGCCGTGGCCTGGCTCGGCACCAACCAGGTCGGCCAGGACATCCTGGCCGCGGTACTGGCCGGGATGCGTACCTCGCTGACCGTGGCCCTGGTCACCGTGGTCGTCGCCGGGTCGGTCGGCCTGCTGATGGGCCTGCTGGCGGGGTACTTCGGCGGCTGGGCCGACGGGGTCATCTCCCGGCTCGGCGACATCCAGCTCGCCTTCCCCAGCCTGCTGCTGGCCATCATGCTGGCCGGCGTGCTGGGCCCGAGCATGACGAACGTGATCATCGCACTCGCGGTGACCCGCTGGGTGATCTTCGCCAGGGTGGTACGGGGTTCGGCGCTCGCGGTCCGCGACCGGGAGTTCGTGGACTCCGCCCGGGTGATGGGCGCCTCGCACGGGCGGATCCTGGTCCACTACATCCTGCCGTCGTGCCTGCCGCCGCTGCTGGTGGCGGCGACCGTGCAGATCGGCCTGACCATGGTCGCCGAGGCGTCGCTGAGTTTCCTCGGCCTCGGGGTGCCGCCCTCCCAGGCGTCCTGGGGATCGACGATCGCCCAGGGCCGTGACTACCTGGCGTCGGCGTGGTGGATCGCGGCGGCGCCCGGCGCCGCTCTGGCACTGGTGGTGGTCAGCATCGGCATCCTTGGTGACCTGCTCCGTGACGCCTCCGACCCGATGACGGAGCTGTGACGATGACACCAGACGCCATGATCCCACTGTTGCGAGACGCCGAGCCGGTGACGCCGTTGCTGCGAGTCGACGACCTGGCCGTGGAGTTCGACACGGCGAAAGGGCCGTTGCGGGCGGTCCGCGGGGTGTCCTTCCAGGTGGACGAGGGCGAGACGCTGGCGATCGTCGGCGAGTCCGGCAGCGGCAAGAGTGTGACGGCGCAGGCGCTGCTGGGGCTGGTACCGCCGCGGGCCCGCGTCACCGGGGGCCGCGTCGCGATCGAGGGCCGCGACGTCACCGGGCTCCCGGACCGGGAGTGGCAGCGGCTCCGTGGCGAGCGCATCGCGATGATCTTCCAGGATCCGCTGAGCGCGCTGAACCCGTCGCTGACGGTGGGCTACCAGATCGCCGAGATGTTCCGCAGGCACCGGGGTCTGGGCCGGGCGGAGTCTCGCCGCCTGGCCACGGAGCTCATGGTCCAGGTGGGCATCCCGGACGCCGCGCGGCGCCTGGACGACCATCCGCACCGGTTCTCCGGTGGCATGCGCCAGCGGGTCATGATCGCTATCGCGCTTGCCCTCGACCCCCGGCTGCTCATCGCGGACGAGCCCACCACCGCGCTCGACGTCACCGTGCAGGCGCAGATCCTGCGGCTGCTGCGGCAGCGCCAGCAGGCCGAACGGCTGGGGATGATCCTCATCAGCCACGATCTCGGGGTGGTCGCGCGGGCGGCCGACCGGGTGGCGGTGATGTACGCGGGGCGGATCGCCGAGGTGGGCACCGTGGCCGAGGTGTACGAGCGGCCCGCGCACCCGTACACGCTGGGCCTGATGCGCGCCGTGCCCGCGCCGCGCGACGGCGGCGGACCGCTGGTGGCGATCGACGGCCACCCGCCCGATCCGACCGCGCCGCCCGCCGGCTGCTCCTTCCATCCCCGCTGCCCGTTCACCCGTGACAAGTGCCGGGAGGTCGAGCCCGAACCACGCGAGGTGGCGCCGGGCCGGACCAGCGCCTGTCACTTCGCCGAGGAGGTGATGGCGGGTGTCCACACCGGCGCTCGCTGAGTCCCGCGCCCGGGACCACGACGGCCCGCCCCTGCTGGAGCTGGTCGATCTGGTCACCGCCTACCGCCTGCGCGGCGGGCTCGGCCGCTCCGGCGCCGAGGTGCGCGCCGTTGCCGGGGTGAGCCTCGACGTACGGGCCGGGGAGACCGTGGGCCTGGTCGGCGAGTCCGGCTGCGGCAAGTCCACGATCGCCAGGACCATCGTCGGCCTGGTGCGCCCGTCCAGCGGGCAGGTGCTGTTCGAGGGCCGCGACCTGGCGACGCTGCCGGCCAGGGAGTTGCGCGGGCTCCGCCAGGACGTCCAGCTGGTCTTCCAGGACCCGTACGCCTCGCTCAACCCGCGGATGACCGTCTCCGCCCTGATCAAGGAGGCGTGGCGGATCCATCCGGGGATCGTGCCGCGAGAGCAGTGGGACGAGGAAGTGCGCGGGCTGCTGGATCGCGTCGGCCTGCGTCCCGAGCACGCCGACAGATACCCGCATCAGTTCTCCGGAGGTCAGCGGCAACGCATCAGCATCGCCCGCGCGCTGTCCGTGCGGCCGCGGCTGATCGTCTGTGACGAGGCCGTGTCCGCCCTGGACGTGTCGGTACGGGCGCAGATACTCAACCTGCTCGAAGAGCTGCGGCGCGACCTGGGGGTCGCGTACCTGTTCATCTCCCACGATCTGGGCGTCGTGCACCACATCTGTGACCGGGTCGCGGTGATGTACCTGGGCAAGATCGTCGAGATCGGTACGAAGGAGAGTGTCTACCTGCGGCCGTCCCACCCGTACACACAGGCCCTGCTGTCGGCGGCACCGAGCCTCGACGACTGGCGGGACGGCGGGCGGCAGGAGGACAAGCGAGAAGAGATCGTGCTGAACGGCGATGTTCCCTCACCGTTGAACCCGCCGTCAGGCTGCCGTTTCCGGACGCGCTGCTGGCGGGCCCAGGATCGATGCCGGGACGAGGAGCCGCTGCTCCTCGACCGCGGCACCGGCCACCCCGTGGCCTGCCATTTCCCCGAGACCGACCCGTCCTGACGAGCCCCCCGGCGGACGGGACGGATCCGGCCGCCTCGTGAAGGAGCGATCGCATGTCGAACAGAGTCCTGTCCGCCCTGGTGGGCGCCGTCATACTGACGGCCCTGCTGGCTGGGGGCGGCCCGGCCACAGCGAGCGCCACATCAGCCGGGGGCGGAACAGCCACGGCGAGCGCCACGCCCGTCGGGGACGGCCAGACCACGGCGGCGGTGAGTGCCACGACCTGCGCGGACGCGCCGGACGAGCCGGTCGCCAAGGGCGCGGTCTTCAACGACCCGGTGGGCGGCGACCCAACAGCCATCGTCCGGCGCCTCTGCGGACTGATCCACCAGACCCCTGCCGGCGCCCGGATCCAGGTCGCCCACTTCGTCATGTCCGGCCAGGCAGGCACCGACTTCGCCGGCGAGCTGATCAAGGCGCACCAGCGGGGTGTCGAGGTGCGGGTGATCCTGGACGGCGACACGCGCGGTGCGACCGTGGCCACGCAGCTCGCGACCGCGCTCGGCACGGACATCTCCGCGAGCTCCTACCTGCACGTCTGCACCGGCCCGCCGTCGGGCGGCACGGCGGCCTGCGTCGGCAGCAAGGGCCAGCACAACAAGTTCTACCTGTTCTCCCGGACCGGCGGCGTCTCCGACGTGGTGGTGCAGTCGTCGGCCAACCTCACTGATCTGAACTCCGCGACGTACTGGAACAACGCGGTCGTACTCCCCCGGGACAAGAAGCTGTACCGGGCGTATGACAGCTACTTCCAGGATCTGGCGGCGGAGCGGAAGAACCCCGACTACTACCGCAGCACCACGACCCGTTCCGGCCAGGCCTGGTTCTTCCCCCGCGCCGGGATGGACGCCACCACCGACACCGTCGCCGAGCACCTCGCGAAAGTCCGCTGCACTCCCGGTACGCAGATCCGCGTCGGCATGTCGGAATGGGACACCTACCGCATCGCCATTCCCGAGAAGCTCCGCGACCTGGCCGCTCAGGGCTGCTCGGTCAAGATCGTCTACGGCATCATGGCCGACGAGGTCAAGCAGCTGCTACTGGCCGAGCCACGGATCGAGCTGCGCACGCTGGGCACCGGCGACGCGCTGCCCGGCCGGATCCACTCCAAGTACCTGCTCATCGAGGGCTCCTTCGAGGGCCACGCCCACGCCCGCGTCGTGCTGACGGGCAGCCACAACTACATCGAGAGCTCGCTGCGCCGCAACGACGAGACCCTGCTGCGGCTCGACGACCAGGCCATGTACCGCCAGTACGTGGCCAACTTCGAGCGACTGCGCGCGGTCGCGCCCCTGGCGGCCACGTCCTGACCGCTCTATCCCCGCCCTGACCCGCTCCGGCGCACCGTCAGCCGTCCGCGCCGGGACGGCTCAGACGGTGCGCGGGCACGGGGATCGAGGGGAACGGGTTGTCCGGCAGCAGGATCACCCGGCGGGCCTGGTCGCCCTGGAGGGCCGCGTCCAGGTGCAGGAGCGCGGCGCCGATGCCCGCCGCGCCGATCATGTACCCCGTGTCCGCCGACACCTCACCGGGGCGCAGCCGCCGATACGCCTGGTACCAGCGCAGCCCCCGCCCGTCGTGGTCGACCGCCCGGCCGATCAGGTGCTCGGCGAGCACGCTCGCGAAGTCCAGGTACGACTTGCGCCCCGTCGCCGCCCACAGCCCCACGAACAGCTCCAACAGCCCGGCCGTGCCGCAGCACTGGCAGGAGACGTTCCAGAAGCCCGGGGTGCGGCGGTGCGGTACGCCGCTCTCGACGATGCCGTGCGCCAGCCGCTCGCACCAGGCCAGGTCGTCGGCCTCGCCCGTGACCCGGTACAGCTCGTAGAACAGCCGCGCCACCCCGGCCGAACCCGAGCAGAAGCCCAGATAGTGCAGCCCCCTGCCCTGCGGGACGTGGTGCGGCACGGCGGCGCACCTCCCGGCCACGACGCTGACCATCTGGACGAAGCCGGCGCCTCTGCGGGCCGCGTTGAGGAAGATCGGGTCACCGGTGACGCCGTACAGGCGGGCGAGCAGGAACGCCGTGCCCGCCGTGCCGGACAGGAAGCCCGGGGTGACGGCGTCCACCGGCAGATCGGCCCGGCCACCGGCCGCGTCACCGGGCTTTCCCGGCAGGTCAGAGCAGTCACCGGCCCAGGTCTGCGCGTCGGGCAGGCCGGTGGAGTCACCGAATCGGTGACCGGGCACGGCCAGGCGGGCGATGCGGGCACCCGCCTCGACGGCCAGGTCCTGGTAGGCGGGCATGCCGAGCATCGAGGACGCGTGCAGCAAGCCGAGCACCACGCCGCCGTCGCCGCTCTGCGCGGGATCGCGCGACCAGCCGGGACCTCCGTCGAGCGGGCGGGCGGAGCGGACGATCCGGTCGGCGGCGGCCACAGCGGCCGCCTCGAACTCCCCGTCCCCGAGCACCCAGCCGGCCTCGGCGAGCGCGACCACCGTGCCGGACAGGCCGTGGTAGAGCGACAGGCTGGTCTGGTTCGCCCAGGTCGCGGAGAGGTAGCGGGCACCCGCGCGGGCCTCTTCGAGGTACGCCTCATGGCCCGTCGCGGCGGCGAGCTCCAGGAAGAACAGCACGATGCCCGCCGCCCCCGCGTAGAGCGAGGCCGGTTCGGCGGCGAGGGCCGACCTGCCCCGGGGGTCGGGGTTGGCCCGCCAGTGCCGGCCGCGCTCGTCGTCGACGGCCGCCGAGCGAATCCAGCGGCCGGCCATGATGGCGGCGGTCAGCGGTGTCTCAGCACGCTCGCTCGATGAGCGCGTCCGATCCAAGCTCATGCCGACCATTATCCCACACATCTGGTAGGAAATTAAGGGTTGGCGTCACCGCTTTCCGGGCACTTAGCCACTTTCCGGGCAGTCAGCCGCCGTCGAGGGGCGAGGGCGTCGCGGCGGCTTCCACTGGGACGCGGCCACGGCGCATCATGGTGGTCGCGGCCGACAGCCCGAACAGCGCGGCGCCCGGCGGCCCGATGATCCACATGGGCCAGAAGTACACCAGGGACGCGTCTGAGACGCTGAGCATGACCCAGACCACCACGTTGATCGACACCTTCACGGCCCAGATCGCCCAGAGGATCCTGAGCCATCTCGGCAGCGTCGCCAGCAGCCCGGCCGGGACCGTCGCCCCACGCGGCGCGGGCTGCGGTTTCGCCTTCGCGCGGGGCAGGTCGCCCAGGAGATCCGCCAGTTCGCCGTACGTCACCGCCTGGAAGGCCCGGCCCAGCCGGTCGTCGTACTCCTGCATGCTCAGGCGGCCCTCGGCCAGCGCGGAGCTGAGCCGCTCGGCGACCACCTCGCGATCGCCGTCCGACGCCCGGATCTTTCGCCGCTCGTTCATCGGTTCTCCTTGAGCGTGGAGTCTTTCGGCGTGAGCCGTGGGGAGGATGTCGCGGTCTCGCGGGCGAGCAGGCGGTCGATGGCGGCCCGCTCTGCGTCGTGGGTGTTGTCGTCGTCGCGGCGGCGCTCGGCCATCGCGGTCAGGTACGGCAGCACGGCCGGCCGGTCGACGGCGTCCGCGAACGCCTTCGCCATGAGGACGCGCCCGGCCCGCCGCACCGGCCCGGACACGGGGGCGGCGGCGATGATCAGCCAGGTGCACGCCACGTCGGCGGCCGGCGCGCCACGGCCGGCGTTCGCCCAGTCGATGACCCGGGGGCCGTCGCCGGTGACGAGCACGTTGCCGGGGTGCAGGTCCAGGTGGAGCAGGTTGTTGCCGGGCGCTCCCTCGGCGGCGGGCAGCCAGCCGGGCGCGCGTACGGTGGCCAGCCGCTGGAGCAACTCCATCAGGAGGCGCCCGTACGCGGGCGCGCGCCATGGCCGCCGGGTGGCCACGCGTGACACGCTGACGCCCACGACCCGCTCCATGAGGATGTCGGCCCCGTCGGCGTCGAAGACCTCGGGCGCCGGAAAGCCCTGCCTGCGGGCGTGCCGCATGACCGACGCCTCGCGTTCGAGGCTGCGGCCGTCGCGGGCCCGCCGGATCACCTTGCCGGTCCCGGCCTCGTACACGTCGCAGTCCTGCCCTGCCGCGAGCAACGTTCCCACACGCATGGTGGTCAGATTATGCGGTAAAGGTGAGTCATTCTAGTTGTGCGATAACTGGCGCACTGGCAGCAAATTACCGTCATTTGATGACAGCGGGCCTGTAGTGCGGACTTACCAGTTATGGCGAAAAAATTCCGCAGATGGTCAGTGGCCTACTCTTTCCTGCCACTTCCTGCCATCGGCCACCTGGGCCGGCTCCCGCTATCGTAGCCAGCAACACCCAGTTAATCGTATTCAACCGATTAATTTCCGACAAAGGGTAGACGTCGCATTCGGTGTGAATACTGGAGGAGGTGACACATTGCTGGAGGCAATCGATCTTGTCAAGTGTTATGGCCCGGTCAGAGCCCTCGACGAGTTCAGCCTGAGCGTGGCCGCGGGCGAGATCGTCGGGCTCGTGGGGCACAACGGCGCGGGCAAGACGACCTTCGTGGAGATCGTGTCGTACCTGACCCGACCGGACGGCGGCCACGTCACCATCGACGGTAAGCCACCGTCCGCCGTCAAAGGCCAGGTCGGAGTCGCACCGCAGCACATCGCGCTCTACCCGTCCGTCAGCGTCAGGGAGCACCTGGAGCTGTTCGGCAAGCTGGCCGGGCTGCGTGGCCAGGCGCTCACCACCGCCATCGACGACATCGTGGTCGCCCTGCGGCTGACCGACTTCATCGACCGGCACGCGGCGGTCCTGTCCGGCGGCCAGCAGCGCAGGACCCAGGCGGCCACCGCGCTCATCCACCGGCCGGCGCTGCTGCTGCTCGACGAGCCGACGGCCGGCGCCGACCTGGAGACCAGGCAGGCGATGCTCGACGTGGTCAAGCAGCGCGCGGGCGAGGGCGCCGCCGTCGTCTACACCACCCACTACCTGCCCGAGCTCACCGAGCTCCAGGCCACGATCGCGGTCGTCAGGGACGGCCGGGTCATCGCCAGGGGCACCCACGAGGAGCTGGTCGACGGCCTGCCCGGCGAGGTGCAGCTCACTTTCGACAACGAAGAGGAGATCACGGTCTCGACGGCCCACCCGGCCAACACCCTGATCGACCTGCTCAGCCGTGCCGACCGCCCGATCAGCACCGTCGACGTGCGCAACCCCTCCCTCGACGACCTCTACAGATCCCTGGCGGTCAGCAATGCTCCTTGACACCCCCCACACCCAGCAGCGGATCGAACCCCCGCCGCCCGCGGGCCTGGTCGAGAACCTGCGCGGCGCCGCGTACCGCATCGGCGCGCTGGCCAAGCACAACACGCTCATCCGGCTGCGCGACCCGGGCCAGATGATCAGCTACGTCGCCATGCCGATGGTGCTCATGCTGGTGCTCAAGCCGCTGTACGTCCGGGCCGTCGAAGGCGGCGCCACGCAGGTGGCGACCGGGCTGATGGTGATGTTCTCGGTGTTCGCGATCTCGATCGCGGGCAACGCGATCCTCGTCGAGCGCACCTGGCGCACCTGGGACCGGCTGCGCGCGAGCCGCGCCCCGGCGACCGAACTGCTGCTCGGCAAGACCATCCCGATCTTCGTGGTGATGGTCGTGCAGCAGTCGATCCTGCTGGTGTACGGCTGCCTCGTCATCGGGCTGCCGATCCCGAGGGCCCCGCAGTACGTGGTCTTCGCGATCGCGATCTGGGCCTTCGCGCTGCTGTCGATCGGCGCGGCACTGGCCACGATCGTCCGCAGCCACGGGGAGCTCAGTGTGATCTCCGATGTCGGCGCGCTGACGCTCAGCTCGCTGGGCGGGGCGTTGGTGCCGCTGAGCATCATGCCCGAGTGGGCCCAGGTGGCCGCGCACATCTCGCCTGGCTACTGGGCCCTGACGATGATGCAGGCCGCGGTCCGCGGAGACGCGGCCGGCACCCTGGCACCGGCCGGGGTGCTGCTGGCGATCGGCCTCGTCGCCGGCACGTTCGCCGTCCGCAGGCTCACACGCGGATGGGGGCGCGGACACCTGCTCTGAAGTGCCGACCCGCGGTCAGGGGGCCGCGGGTCGCTCGCCTTTCTATCGGTAATTCAGTGACATGTACGGAATTGAGGCATGTTGATGGATCAGCAGCATTCACCCGGCGACTCGAAACACTCGGCGGACGAGTCGAATATCGCGATCATCGGCATGGCCGGCCGATTCCCCGGGGCGGACAACGTCGAGACGTTCTGGCGCAACATCAGCACCGGTGTGGAATCGTTCACCCGATTCTCCGACGAGGAGCTGATCGACGCGGGGGTCAGTCCGGCGACCTTCCAGCAGCCGAACTATGTCAGGAGCCGGCCGATCCTCGAGGACATCCGGGGATTCGACGCCGGATTCTTTGGTTACAACCCGCGTGAGGCGACCTTGGCCGATCCGCAGCAGCGGATCTTCCTGGAGGTCGCTTGGGAGGTCCTCGAAGCCGCCGGTTACGGCTCACCCGACGCGCGGGGCAGCGTGGGCGTGTTCGCGGGCACCAACATCAGCGGCTACCTGCTCACCCGGCTCAGGGCATTCGAGATGGGCATCGACCCGTCCGCCCTGATGATCGGCAACGACAAGGACGCGCTCACCACGAACGTCTCCTTCCGCCTGAACCTCTCGGGCCCGAGTGTGGCCGTGCAGACGTTCTGCTCGACCTCCCTCGTCGCCGTGCACCTGGCCAGCGACGCGCTGCGCCGGGGCGACTGCGAGATCGCGCTGGCCGGCGGCGTGTCCGTACGCATCCCCGACCGGGTCGGGTACCTGTGGGAGGAGGGCGGCCAGGAGTCGCCCGACGGCCACGTGCGCACCTTCGACGCCGAGGGCAAGGGCAGCATGTTCGGCGACGGGGCCGCCGTGGTCGCGCTCAAGCGCCTCGACCGCGCGATCGCCGACCGCGACACCGTGCTCGCCGTCATCCGCGCCTCCGCGATCAACAACGACGGCGCGCTCAAGTTCAGCTACCTCGCGCCCAGCATCGACGGGCAGCGCAGGTGCGTCAGCAGGGCGATCGAGCGGGCCGGGGTCGACCCGTCCGAGATCTCGTACGTCGAGGCGCACGGCACCGCGACCGAGGTGGGCGACCCGATGGAGGTCGCCGCCCTGAGCAGCGCCTTCGGCCCCACCAAGGACAAGCAGTACTGCCTGCTCGGCTCGATCAAGCCGAACGTCGGCCACCTCGACCGGGCCTCGGGCGTCACCGGGCTCATCAAGGTCGTCCAGTCCCTGCGCAACGAACTCATCCCGGGCACCCTGCACTACACGTCCCCGAACCGGGAGATCGACTTCGACAGCAGCCCGTTCCGCGTCACCTCCGAGGTCACGCCGTGGCCGCGTGACGACGACCGGCCCCGGATCGCGGGCATCAGCTCGCTCGGCATGGGCGGCACGAACGCGCACGCCATCGTCACCGAGGCCCCGCGGCCCGAGCGGCGACCCGAGCGGTCCCGCCGCTGGCAGGTGCTGCCGCTGTCGGCCCGCTCCGAGTCGGCCGCCGAGAACGCCTGCGTCCGGCTCGCCGACCGGCTGGAGATCGACTCCGATCTCGAACTGGGCGACGTCGCCTACACGCTGCAGGTCGGCCGCAAGGTCTTCAACCACCGCAGGGTCGTCGTGGCCGACTCGACCGGCCGCGCCGCCACTCTGCTGGCCGACCCGGCCGGGCGGCTGGGCCGTAACGACGCGACCGTGGGCCGCCGGGTCGGCTTCCTGATCGCCGGGGTCGGCGAGCAGTACCCCGGCATGGTGGCCGCGCTCTACGCCGACGAGCCCGCCTTCCGCGACGACGTCGACGAGTGCCTGACCGTCCTCGGGCTCACCGAGGCCGCGCAGCTGTCCGACGTCTTCGTGGCCGCCGAGCGCCAGGACACGGGCGGCGACCTGGCCCGGCTTCTGGGCCGGACCGGCGACGCGGCGACTCCCTCCACGGTCGAGGCGCACCTGATCCAGCCCGCCGTCTTCGTGGCGGAGTACGCGCTGGCCCGCCAGCTCATCCGCTGGGGCATCGCCCCCGAGATCATGGTCGGCTACAGCCTCGGCGAGTACGTGGCCGCCTGCCTGTCCGGCGTCCTCTCGCTCCCTGACGCGCTGCGGCTGGTCGCCTACCGGGCCAAGCTGATCACCTCGCAGCCCGAGGGCGCCATGCTCGCGGTGGCCGCCGACGAGCGGCGGCTGCGCGCGGTGCTCGGCGACCTGCTGACCCGCGACCTGGACGTGGCGGTCCGCACCGGCTCGCAGCTGGTCCTGGCCGGGCCTGTCGCGGCGGTCGAGGCGGCCGGCGCGCTGCTGCTGGAGGCGAAGATCGGCTGCCGCCGCCTGGACACCACGCACGCCTTCCACTCCCGGATGCTGGAACCGGTGGCCGCCGAGCTGACCGCCTGGATCAGCGACAACGTCACCCTGCACCCCCCGGTCATCCCGTACGTCAGCAACGTCACCGGCCGCCTGGCCACCGCGGACGTCGTCACCGACCCCGGCTACTGGTCGCGGCACATGTGCGAGACCGTGGAGTTCGGCGCCGGGCTCGCGCACGTGCTCGGCTCCGGTGACCTCGCCCTGGTGGAGATCGGCCCCGGCCAGTCGCTCGGCGCGCTCACCCGCGGCCACCCGGAGTGCGACCGCGCCCAGTGGCCGCTGATCGTCACCACGCTGCCCGCCGCGAACGACCGCCTCGACACCCACGCCGCCACCGCCACGGCCGTCGGCAAACTCTGGCTGGCCGGCGTCTCCGTCGACTGGGCGGCGCTGCACGCCGGCTGGGCGCCCGGCCGGATCCCGCTGCCGACCTACCCCTTCGAGCACCAGGACTACTGGCTGGAGATCGACCAGACCGCGGCGAGCACCGGCGCACCCGCGATCGACGACAGCGACCCCACCAGCATCCTGAACGCCCTGCCCCGGCTGCCCGACGAGCGCTGGATCAACGTGCCGACCTGGCGGCAGACCGCGCCGCGCCCGGCACGCGAGGAGGAGGCGGCCCGCTGGCTGGTCTACACCGACGCGGGCCGTGCCGACACGCTGACCACCGCGCTGCGCGCGCACCTGGAGGCGGCGGGGCACCAGGTGGTGCTGGTCCGTCCCGGTGAGCGGTTCGCCGCCGGGCCCGACGGCCTGGTGGTCCGGCCCGGCTCGCCGGAGGACGCCGTCAGCGCGCTGCGGTCCCTGGCCGAGCGGGACTTCGAGCCCGAGCGCGTTGTGCACCTGTGGACCGCCGAGGAGAACCCCGACTCGACCGACGAGTGCCTGCGGCGCGGCCTGCACACCCTGGTCGCGCTCGCGCGGGCCGCGGGCGACATGGGGATCACGCGGTGGTCGCTCGACATCGTCACCATCGGCGGCCAGCGGGTGCTCCCCGGCGACCGGGTCATCCCGGAACGCGGCACCCTGCTCGGCCCGACCCGCCTGATCCCGGTCGAGTACCCGCGGGTCCGCACCCGCCTGATCGACATCGACACGGCGTCGTCGCCGCGCGACCTCCTCACCGAGCTGCGCGCCGAACCCGCCGACCAGGTCGTGGGGCTGCGGAGTGGCCGGCGCTGGGTCCCGGAGTACGAGGTGCTCGACGCGTCGTGCATCGACCAGGACTCCCCCAAGGCCCGGGTACGCCAGGGCGGCACGTACCTCGTGACCGGCGGCCTCGGCGGCATCGGCCTGGCCATGGCCGAACGACTCGCCGAGCACTACCAGGCCCGCCTCGTCCTGATGGGCCGCACCCCCGTACCGCCCAAGGACCAGTGGGGCCCCATCCTGGCCTCGGAGCGCACCGCCGACGAGGTGCGCCGGCGGATCGAGGGGCTGCGGCGGCTGGAGGCCGCGGGCATCCAGGTCATCACGGTCGCCGGTGACGTCTCCCAGCCCGATGACGTACGGCGGGCGGTCGGCGCGGCGATCGAGACGTTCGGCGAGCTCAACGGCGTGCTGCACTGCGCCGGGGTGCCGGCCGTCGGCCTGATGCAGTTCAAGACGGCCGCCGACATCCAGCGCACACTGGCGCCTAAGGTGGCGGGCACGCTGGCCATCGGCGAGGCGCTGAGGGACGTTCCGGTTGATTTCGTGGCTTTGTTCTCCTCCACCACGTCGGCGACCGGCGGCGGCGCCGGTCAGGTCGACTACTGCGCGGCCAACGCCTTCCTCGACGCGTACGCGCTGAGTGACCCGCTGCCCGGCGTGACCGTGGCGGCGATCGACTGGTGCGAGTGGACCTGGAACGGCTGGACCGACGGCCTGGAGAACTATGACGAGGGCTCCAAGCACTACTTCACCTGGTATCGGGAGAACTTCGGCATCACCTTCGACCAGGGCTACGAGACGCTGCTGCGGGTGCTGGCCAGCGGCGAGGCCCACGTGATCACCTCGACGCAGGACTTCGCCCCGCTGGTCGCGATGAGCCGCCGCTCGTCGATCGAGAGCCACCAGGCCACGGTGAAGAAGATCCGCGACGCCTTCGGCCGCCACCCGCGGCCCGAGCTGTCGACCGCCTACGTCGAGCCGCAGTCACCGGCCGAGGAGGCCATCACCGCGGTCTGGGCCGAGGCGCTCGGCCTGGAGCAGGTCGGCATCCACGACAACTTCTTCGAGCTCGGCGGCAACTCGCTGCTCGGCATGGAGATCATCGCCGAGGTCCGCAAGGCCCTCGAACTGTCCTACCTGCCGCCGCACATCCTCTACCAGTCGCCCACGGTCGCCTCGCTCGCCGAAGCCGCGACCTCGGGGGGCGAGCAGGACCAGCAGACCCTCGGGGCCCTTGACCAGCGGCGGTCCCGCATCGAACAGCGACGCAACATGCTCCGCGGAAAGGCGGCCTCATGACGGACACTGAGACGGACTACGACTCGGCGGTCGCCCTGATCGGGATGTCCGGTCGCTTTCCGGGGGCGAGCAGCGTCGGCGAGCTGTGGCGCAACGTGCTCGCCGGGATCAAGGGGCTGCGCGAGATCACCGACGAGGAACTGGCCGAGTCCGGCGTCGAGCCGGGCAAGGTGGCCGACCCGCGCTACGTCCGCGTCGGCGGCCCGATCGACGGCCTCGACCAGTTCGACGCCACGGTCTTCGGGATCAACCCGCGCGAGGCCGAGACGATGGACCCCCAGCACAAGCTGTTCCTCGAATGCTCGTGGGAGGCGCTGGAGAGCGCGGGCTACTGCCCGACCGACACGCCGGGACAGGTCGCCGTCTTCGCCGGCTGCGGCTTCCCCGACTACATCGTCCAGAACATCCAGCACCTCGCGGGCCAGCCGGGCGGCGCGCTGCTCATGGCCACCGGCAACGAGCGCGACTCGCTGGCCTCGACCGTCTCCTACAAGCTCGGGCTGCGCGGCCCGGCCGTCACCGTGCAGACCTTCTGCTCCACCTCGCTGGTGTCGGTGCACCTGGCCTGCCAGAGCCTGCTGACGTACGAGTGCGACATCGCGCTGGCGGGCGGCGCGTTCACACCGCTCCCCCAGCCCGCGGGTTACCTGTACGAGCAGGGCGGGATCATGTCGCCCGACGGCCGGGTCCGCAGCTTCGACGCCGAGGCGGGCGGCACGGTCATGGGCAGCGGCGTCGGCACGGTCGCGCTCAAGCGCATGTCCGACGCGCTCAAGGACGGCGACGTCATCCACGCGGTCATCCTCGGCTCGGCGGCCAACAACGACGGCCGGACGCGCGCCGGATACACCGCGCCCGGTGTCGACGGGCAGGCCGAGGTCATCGAGTCCGCGCTGGGCGTGGCCGGGGTCAAGCCCGACACCGTCGGCTACGTCGAGTGCCACGCGACCGGCACCATGCTGGGCGATTCGATCGAGCTGGCCGCGATGAACCGAGTGTTCGCCCAGCCCCGCGAGACGCCGTGCGTGCTGGGCTCGCTCAAGCCCAGCATCGGTCACCTCGACCGCGCTTCCGGAGTCACCGGGCTGATGCGCGCCGCGCTCACCCTCAAGAACGAGCTGCTGCCGGGCACCCCGCACTACGAGACGCCCAACCCGGCGCTGGCGACGGCGCGGGACCGGTTCACCGTGCTCACCGAGCACCAGGCCTGGCCCGCGGGTCCGCACCCGCGCCGGGCCGGGGTCAGCTCGTTCGGGCTCGGCGGCACCAACGCGCACGTGGTGCTGGAGCAGGCGCCGGTACGGCCGGCGCGGCCGGCCCGGCCCGGACCTCACCTGCTGACGTTCTCGGCCGCCGACGGGCAGGCGCTGTCCGACCTCACCGGCCTGCTGCGGGAGCACCTCTCCGGGAACCTGGCCGACGATCTGGCGGATGTGGCGTACACGCTGCAGGTGTCGCGCGGCGGCTTCGCGACGCGGCGGGCGATCGTGGTCCGGGACCGGGAGGACGCGGTCGCGGCGCTCAGCGATCCGGCGCGCTGGATCGATGCCAAGACGCAGCGCCGCAACCCCAAGGTCCGGCTGGTCACGCCGGGCGGCGACGTATCGGCCGCCTGGTGGGCGGACCTGCGCGCGGCGGCCGACCGGCTGACCCGGCCGGGCACCGTGAGTGACGCAGTCTCCCCTGTGGACGCGGTCGGGGCGCTCGCCGAGGCGCTCACCACGCTCGGCGTGCGCCTGCTCCACGACGCGACCTCCGACACCTCCGGAGTCGAGGAGATCGTGGTGGCCCCCGCCGGCGACGAGGGCGCCGCCGAGTGGCTGCTGGCCACCGTGGCCGGGCTGTGGCAGGCAGGCAGCGCCATCGACTGGGCGGTCCTGCACCAGGGCGCGGGCCTGCGGGTCGAGCTGCCCACCTACCCGTGGCAGAAGCGCCGGTTCTGGGTCAAGGCCAACCCGAGCATGATGGCCGCGCCCCCGAGCACCGGCAAGACGTTCGACCGCTCGAAGTGGACGCACCTGCCGACGTGGCGGCAGCGGCCCCTTACCCTCAACGGCCTGGACGAGCAGCTCAGGCTGGCCGGTCCCTGGCTGGTCTTCACCGACGACGACCGGGGCGAGGCCCTGGTCGAGCGGCTTACCGAGGCGGGCGCCGAGGTGACCGCGGTGCGCCGAGGTGACCGGTTCGACGAGGACGACACCGGACATTTCACGATTCGCCCCGACAAGGCGGACGACATGGCCGAGGTGCTCTACTCGCTCGTGGTCAACCCGCGCTCCATCATTCACGCCTTCAGCCTGTCCGCCGCCGAGGCGGGGCCGGACCCGGTCGCCCACTTCGACGCCGAGCAGAGCCGCGGCTTCTACTCCGCCCTCGCGCTGGCCCGCGAGCTCGTCGACAACACCGGCTCCGCGCCGCGCGCCGAGCTGGTCCTGCTGACGTCGGGAGCGGTGGGCGTGGTCGGCTCGGACCTGCGCCACCCCGAGCACGCGACGCTCGCCGCGCTGGCGCCGAGCCTGCAGCAGGAGAACCCGCGCCTGCGCTGCCGGCACATCGACGTCGGCTCCGACATCGATCCCGAGCAGCTCGCCACACAGATCCTGGCCGCCTCCGTCGCCCCGCACGAGGGGCCGGTCGCGGTGCGCTCGGGCGAGACGTGGCTGCGGCAGTACGAGCAGTACCCCATCGAGGAGCCCGGCCCGGAGGAGCGGCCGTTCCGCGACGGCGACACCGTGCTGATCACCGGCGGTCTCGGCGACGTCGGCCTCGTGCTCTCCCGCCACCTGGCCGCCCGGTACGGCTGCCGCCTGGTGCTCACCGCCCGCGCCCCGCTGCCGCCCCGCGAGGAGTGGGACGCCTTCCTGGCCTCGGTGCCGCAGGGCGGGGAGCGTACGGCACGGCACATCCGCAACATCCGCGACCTGGAGGAGCGCGGCGCCACCGTGCTCGCCCTGTCGGCCGACGTGGCCGACGAGGCCGGGATGCGGGCGGTCGTCGAGGCGGCGGTCGAGCGCTTCGGCGGCATCGACGTGGCCGTGCACGGCGCGGGCGTCCAGGACGGCGGCTACTTCAACTTCGCCCACCTCATGGACCGCGGCCAGTGCGACGCCCACCTGGCCGCCAAGGTCAAGGGCTTCCACGTGCTGGAGGCCGTACTGGGAGAGCAGGCCCGCGACCGGCGCGTCACGCTGTCGTCGATCGCGGCGGTGCTCGGCGGGATGACGCTGGCGCCGTACGCGTCGGCGAACGCGGCACTCGACGCCTACATCCGCGTGGCCCGGCTGCGCGGCGGCCGGTGGGTCACCGTCGACTGGGACACCTGGAACATCGACCCGGACCGGCTCGAAGGCCACAGCGGCGCGGTGATCGACTACGCGATGACGCCCGCGGAGGGCGTGGACGTGTTCGAGCGGGCGCTGTCGGCCGCCGACCGCGTCGGGCACCTGGTCATCTCGACCGGCTCGCTGGAGGCGCGCATCGCACAGTGGGTCACCGGTGACATCCATGACGCCGGCGACGACGATCTCGACGACGACCGCGAGCGCCACCCGCGCCCGGACCTGAGCACCCCGTACGTCGAGCCGAACGAGGGCACCGAGGCCACGCTGTCCGGCATCTGGTCAAGGGTGCTGGGCATCGACCCGATCGGCGCCACGGACAACTTCTTCGAGCTCGGCGGCCACTCACTGCTCGCGATCGAGTTGACCACCCGGATTCGCAAGGCCCTGAACGCCTCGGTGCCCGTCACCGGGCTGCTGGAGTGCCCGACGGTCCGCCAGCTGGCCGCCCTGCTGGACTCTAGGGAGCTGGACGCAAGGGAGGACGCGTGAAGCAGCCCGAGTATCTCCGCAAGATCCAGAGCTTCGCCCGGCGCGAGCTGCTCGACAAGGACGCCTACCTGGACTCGCTGGCCGAGGCGCCGATGCCGCTCTACAAGCGCTTCGCCGACACCGGCCTGGCGAACTGGTGGCTGCCCAAGGAGTCGGGCGGGCTCGGGCTGGGCCTGGAGGAGAGCGTCCGCATCGTCTCCGAGCTGGCCTACGCCGACGCGGGCGTGGCGTTCACGCTGTTCATCCCGGTGCTCACGACGAGCATGGTCCAGTGGTACGGCTCCGCCGAGCTCCGGGAGCGCCACCTGGGCCGTATGGCGGCGGAGAACGGGTTCTGCGCCACGCTCGGCAGCGAGCACGCGGCGGGCAGCGAGCTGGCCCGGATCTCCACCACGGCGATGCGCGACGGCGACGAGATCGTGCTCAACGGCCAGAAGGCGTTCTCCACCAACACCGACTTCGCGCAGTTCATCGTGGTGATCGCGCGGGCCCAGGACGACCCGGCGGGCTACCTCGCGGTCCTGGTGCCGCGCGACACGCCCGGCATCCGCGTGGACAAGCGGTGGGACGTCATCGGGCTGCGCTCGTCGGCGACCTACCAGGTCTCGCTCACCGACTGCCGGGTGCCCGCGGCCAACGTACTGCGCGGCAACGGCCTGCGGCTGCTGGAGGTCGGGCTGAACGCCAGCCGCATCCTCATCGCCACGACCGCGCTCGGCATCGCCCGCCGGGTGCGCGACGTGTGCATGGAGTACGGCAAGTCCAAGTCGGTGAAGGGCTCGCCGCTGGCCAACAACGCGGTCTTCGCCAGCCGGCTGGGCCAGTTCGAGATGCAGATCGACGTGATGGTGAACCAGTGTCTGGCGGCGGCCCGCGCGTACGACGCGGTCGCGGCCCGGCCGGACGCCGGCGAGGAGTTCCTGCGTGTCGGGACGCTCAAGTCGGCGCTCATCGCGAAGATGTTCTGCGGGCAGACGGGGTGGCAGATCGCGTCCACGGCCTCGGAGATGTTCGGCGGGCTCGGTTACACGCACGACTCGGTCATCGGGAAACTGCTGCGGGATGTGCGCTACGTGTCGATCGTCGAGGGCGGTGACGACGTACTGCGCGACCTCGTGTTCAGCCGGTACGTGGTGCCGGTCTCAAAGCGGTCATGAGGCGGCCGCGGCGGTGACGACCGCCGCGGCGTAACCCGGCGCGACGTCCAGCCAGCGGACAGGCAGGGCGGCGCCGGGCGGCGAGAGCACGGCCCCATGGGTCGTGCTCTCTTCGCGTACCAGGACGTTGCGGAGCCCGGCCAGGCCCACCCCGACGGCTTTGACGTACGCCTCCTTGGCCGTCCAGAGGCGGAAATATCCGGTACGGAGGCCGGAAGGACCCGCCTCGCGCAGCCGGTCGACCTCCTCCCGCTGGTACATGCTGCCGGCCATCGCCAGACAGTCGAGGTCCTCGCGGATCCGCTCGACGTCCACGCCGACCCTGGAGCCCGGCGGCGCCACCGCCACCAGCGCCCACTCCTCGGAGTGGGACAGGTTGAAATCGGGCGCTCCCCGGCCGCGGAGCAGGTTGGAGTCGGCTACGGCCCGGCTGTGGGACAGGTTGGAGTCGGGCGCGGCCTCGTCGTCGGGCAGGTCGAAGCCGGGCGCGGTCCGGCCGTGGGGCAGGGTCACGTACGGGCGGCCGCCGTCCTCCGTGCCGAAGGCCAGACGCGCGGCGCGCACGCCGCAGACGTCGCCGAGGATGGCGCGGAGCGCGGCGTGCGCGACCATGAACCGGTGCCGCTCCCGGGCCGAGCCGAGCCGTCGGGCCCGCTCGCGCTCGGCGTCGGAGAGCGACCGCCACCCGCCCGGCGCCAACGGCCGGTCGAGGTGGATCTTCCACACCCTGGGCTGCGTCATACCCACGCGCGCAGCGCCTCCGAGACGTGCTTGTACGTCAGCTTCGCCTGCTCGAAGACGGCGAAGTGCCCGCCGACGTAGGTGTGCAGGTCGAACCGCCCGATCGTCTGCTCCCGCCACGCGGCCACCAGCTCCCGGCCGGCCCGCGGGTCGTCGGTGCTCGGCAGCGCGGTGATCGGGACGTTCAGCGGGGGCTCGGGGTAGTACGCGTAGGTCTCCTTGACGCTGAAGTCGGCCTGCATGGCGGGCAGGATCATCTCCAGCACGGACGGGTCGTTCAACAGCCAGTCGGGGGTCCCGCCGAGCTTGCGCAGCAGCTCCACCAGCTCGGAGCTGCTCATGCCGCGCACCGGCGGCCCGTCGTCGAACGACCGGTGCGGGGCGACGCAGCCGGAGACGAACAGGTGCACCGGCTCGGGGCCGCCCCGGCGGCGGATCTCCCTCAGCAGTTCGAAGGCGACCAGCGCGCCCAGGCTGTGTCCATAGACGGCGTACCGGCGACCTCCGCTCACCTCGGCCAGGATGACGTCGGCCAGGTCGGCCACCAACGGCGCCATCCGCTCGTACGGAGGTTCGCGCAGCCGGTTCTCCCGGCCGGCCGGCTGGACCGGCAGCACCGCCACACCCGGCAACCGGTGCTGCCACGCCCGGTAGGCGGAGGCCCCGCCCCCGGCGTGCGGCAGGCAGAACAGCGCGAGCGCGTCGTCCGCCGCGCCGGTCTGGGCCCGGAACGGCAGCCACCGCTGGATCGCATCTTCGCTGGTCACATCATCGACGGTCATCGTGCCTCAATCCAGGATCTCTAGCTTCACGTACGGCGGAGGCGGCTGCACGTTCGTCAGATCGGCCTCCAGCACCACGTGGGCGCCGTTCCGCTCCACCTCCCTGAAACCCGCGAACGCGTAGGTGACCTGCATCATCCGGTTGCGTCCCGTCTCCACGAAGTCGGCCCGCACCGAGACACCGGCCTCCTTCGCCAGCCGCATGACGTGGTTGAGCATGACCATTCCGACACCGCGCGACATCACCCGGCACGACATCAGCATCATGCAGAGCCGCCAGACCGTCTCCTCCTTCTCCACCAGCGCGAGCCCGATCTTGCCGTAGCTGCCGAACCGGTCGGTCAGCGAGGCCACCAGCAGCAGGTGGTCCGGCGACTCGCGCAGCTCGTCGAGCTCCTCGTAGGAGTAGGTGCGCCCGGTCGAGTTGAGCTGGTTGGTGCGTACCGTCAGCTCCTCGGCCCGCTGGAGGTCCTCCCGGCGGGCCGGCGCGATGGTGAACGCCATCTTCAGCCCGGCCAGGAACTCCTCGTTGGTGCCGACGAACTCGCTCTCCAGCTCGTCCCTGGCGATCTGCCCCTGGTACATGCCGCGCCGCTGCGCCGACTCGTCGGTGACGAAGCGGGGGGTGAACTCCGGCCGTACCAGCGCCTCGTCCACGTCGGCGACGTCGACGCAGGTCACCTCCGGCACCTCGTGCGCCACCTCGGCGCGCTCGAACTCCTGGTCGTCCACGAACGCGAACGCGTCGAGCCCGAGGTTGAGCGCCTTGGAGATCTGGCGGATCGAGTCGGACTTGGCGTTCCAGTTGATCCGCGGGTAGAGGAACAGGTCGTCGAGGCCGAGCTCGCGCAGCTTGCCGAACGCCGCCTCGTGGTCGTTCTTGCTGGCCACCGAGTGCAGCACGCCCATGCGGTCCAGCCGCCTGATGTGCTCGACGACCGCCGGGCGTACCTTGACGTTCTCGTCCTCCAGCAGCACGCCGTCCCACAGCGTGTTGTCGAGGTCCCATACGACGCACTTGATGCGGCCCTGCTTGGGCTTCTCGTGGAGTACGGCCACACTCACGACGTCACCTCCCGGTCCGCCTGGCCGGCGATCGTGATCCGCTGGATCTCGTTGCTGCCCTCGATGATCTCCATGACCTTGGCGTCCCGGTAGAAGCGGGCCACGGGATAGTCAGGGCTGCAGCCGTTGGCGCCATGGATCTGGACCGCCTCCGACGCGTGCCTGGCGGCCGCGGTGGACGCGAAGTACTTCGCCACCCAGGTCGCCATGATCGTGGACGCCTCACCGGCGTCCTTGAGCCGCCCCGCCTCGGCCAGCAGCAGCCGGGCCGCCCGCGCGTCGGTGACCATGTCGGACAGCTTGGCCTGGATCAGCGGCAGGTCCCGCAGCACCGAGCCGCCGACCTCGCGGGCCGAGGTGTAGGACGCCGACGCCTCCAGGCACGCCTGGATGATGCCGACCGACCCGGCCGCCACGCTGTAGCGGCCCAGGTCGAGCGTGCCGGTGAGCACCATGCCCGCGGTGAACCCGCTGGGCCCGAGCAGCGCGTCGGCGTCGAGGCGTACGTCGTCGAACGTCACCTCCGCGAGCATCGACGCGCGGGTGCCCAGCATGTCGTCGATCGGGCGCACCTCGACCCCGGGACTCTCCCTGGGCACCAGGAACGCGCCGATGCTCGACGCGGTGCGGGCGAACACCAGGTACAGGTCCGCCCGCTGGCCGCCGGTGATCCACTTCTTGCCGCCGTTGAGCACCCAGCCCGTACCGGACTGGACGGCGGTCGTGGTGATGCCCGAGGTGTCGCTGCCCGCGCCGGGCTCCGACAGGCAGAACGCGCCCAGGACCGCGCCCTTGGCCAGGGCCGGAGCCCACTTCTGCCGCTGCGCCGCGCTGCCCCACCGCTGCACCGCCCACGACACCATGGTGTGGACCGTGAGCAGGCTACGGACCGACGAGCACCCGCGGCCGACCTCCTCGTGGACCTCGCCGAGGGTGACCAGGTCCATTCCGGCGCCGCCCACCTCCTCGGGCAGGAAGGGGGCCCACAGACCGGCCTCGGCCATCCGGTCCAGCAGTTCCTCGGGGATGTAGCCGGCCTGGTCGTACGCCTCGGCGTACGGAACGATGAAGGTGTCCACGAACGCGCGGGCGCTGGCCCGGTCGGTGACCGGGGACGTCTCTTGCGCGGGCGGCGCCTGGGTGACGATCGTCACGCGGCCAGCTCCTCCGACAGCCGGCCCACCAGCTCGGCCATCGAGCCGGCGGTCCGGAAGTTGTCGATGCGCAGCTCCTCGTTCGGGATGGTGACCTCGAAGGTCTTCTCCACGAACATCACCAGCTCCATCGCGAACAGCGAGTTGACGAAGCCCAGGGAGAAGATGTCCTGGTCCCCGGTGATCTCGGCCTGCGGGTAGCGGCTGCGGACGAAGGCGAGGATCTGCGCCTCAGCGGTGTTCGACATTGCTGAGCTCCTTTTCAGTGGTTTTTGTTAGTTGGCGTAGGTGAAGAAGCCACGGCCGGACTTGCGTCCGTGCAGGCCGGCGTCGGTCATCTGCTTGAGCAGAGGGCACGGCCGGTACTTGCTGTCGGCGTAGTGCTCGTACAGCACCTCGACGCTGTAGAGGATGGTGTCGACGCCGATCAGGTCGGCGGTCTCCAGCGGCCCCATGGGGTGGCCGAAGCAGCTGCGAAACACCTCGTCGACGGACTCGGCCGTGGCCACGCCCTCATGGACGAGGTAGGCGGCCTCGTTGACGGTGAGCATGAGCACCCGGTTGGAGATGAAGCCGCACGAGTCCTTGACGTCGACGGCCCGCTTGCCCATCGCGGCCAGCAGGTTCCTGGTCCGCTCGATGGTGTCGGGGGTGGTGTGGAAGCCGGGGATCAGCTCGACGGCCGGCTTGGCGGGCACCGGGTTCATGAAATGTACGCCGATGACCTTGTCGGGACGGCCCGTCACGGCGCCGACCTTGGTGATCGGGATGGCCGAGGTGTTGACGACGAACACGGTGTCGGGGCCGCAGGCCGCGTCGAGCGCCTCGTAGACCTCCCGCTTGACGTCCCAGTTCTCGGTCACGTTCTCGATGACGATCTCCGCCTTGGCCAGGGCGTCCGCGCCGACGGCCGTGGTGATCCTGGCGAGGATCGCGTCCGCGTCCAGGGCCGGGCCGCCCATCAGGCGGCTCATCCGGCTGTTGCGCTCGATGTTCGCGAGCGCCTGCTTGAGGATCTGCTCGTCCTTGTCGACCAGGACCACGTCGTGGCCGGTCTGGGCCAGGTTCTGGGCCACTCCCACGCCCATCACACCGGCGCCCACTACGCCGATCACTGTCATGACTCTGCTCCATTCGCTGTTTTTGGGCCGTTGTGCTGGTCCTTGTTGGGTCTCACCGGCCGCGTCTGCGGGCGGCGGAGGCTTCGAGTCCCGATCGGCGCAGCTGGGCACGTACGTGGCTGCCGCCGTCGGCGCCGGTCCCGAGCGCGTGGCCCGCGCCCGAGGACATGGCCTCGATGGTCTGGCCGAGGGCCGACACGGTCGGCGCCTCGTAGAGGATGTGCGGCGGCAACTCGTCCAGCTCGAACGCCCGGCGCATCGCGGCCACGATGCTGACGCCGAGCAGCGAGTTGCCGCCGAGCTCGAAGAAGTTGTCCAGGACGCCGACCCGGTCGAGCTTGAGCGAATCGCACCAGATGCCGGCGATCTGCTCCTCGGCCGACCCCGACGGCTCCTGGTAGGGGGTGACCAACTCGGGACGGGGGTGCCGCTCACCGCTCACGCCACCCACTGCGGGTGAGGTGACGGCCTCCAGGTTGAAGCGCGAACTGCCGAGCACCACCGTCGGGAAGTCCTGCGTGGACACCACGACCCGGGGCTCACCGCTGGCCAGGGCGCGCAGCAGCGCCCGCCAGCCGTCCTCGAAGTCGATGCCGACACGGGCCCGGTTGTCGCGGAAGAACTGCTGCAACGCGCCGTCGTACCCGGCCAGGCCCTCCTCCCAGGCGTTCCAGGTCCACTCGCCCCAGTCGATGGCCAGGACCCGCCTGCCGGTGTCGGCGAGCTGGTGGGCGTACCCGTCGAGGAAGGCGTTGGCGGCGCAGTAGTCCACCTGCCCCGGCCCGCCGCCGGTCGCCGAGGTGATGGAGGCGAACAGCACCAGGAAGTCCAGCTCGACCTCGTCGGGCCGGCCGATGCGCAGCGCCTCGGCGATGGCCAGGGTGCCGCCGATCTTCGGGGCGAGCACCTGGTCCAGCTCGTCGGACCGCTTGAACTGCATCAACCCCATGCCGGGGACGCCCGCGGCGTGGAGGACACCGTGGAGGGCACCGAACCGCTCGACCGCCGTGTCCACGGCCCGGCGGACGTCCTCGGGCTTACTGACGTCGCCGGTGACGATCTCGACCCGGCCGCCGAGTTTCTCGATCTCGAGCACTTGGACGATCCGCCGCCGGGTCGCCCCCTCGGCCGCATCGTTGAGTCCGGCACCGTTGGACCCCGCACCGTTGGACCCCGCACCGTGCGGTCCCGCGCCGTTGGTGCCCGCGCTCGCCAGGATGCGGGACCACTCCGAGCGGGGTGGCAGGCCGCGGCGAGCGAGCAGGACGAGGTTGGCGTGGCAGTCGCGGGCCAGGCGTTCGGCCAGGCCGAGTGCGATGCCGCCGAGCCCGCCCGTGACCAGGTAGACACCGCCTTCGCGGAGCGTCTCCAGGTCCGGATCGACCGCCATGGTCTCGTAACCGGGCACCCAGCGTCGGCCGTTGCGCAGCGCCACGATCCGGTCGGCTTGCGGCCTCCGCAACTCGGCCACCAACCCACCGACCACCGAACCGCCCCTGCCGCCCGCCGCAGAAGCGCCCGGACCGACAGCCCCCGAGCCACTTCGACCGGCCAGCGCGAGAGCGCCCGCGCCGGTCTCCAGGTCGATGAGGCGGGTGGCGACCTTCGGGTATTCCAGAGGGATCACCAGGCAAGGACCGATCAGCGTCGCGCCGTCGGGGTTGGACACGTCGTCGCCCAGTACCTGCTGCGTGCCGGTGACGGCGACGTCCAGGGACCAGTCGTCGGTGCCGGACTCGGCCGCCGCCCTGGCCAGTGCGACGAGCGTGTGCAGGCCGTACCGGATGGTGGTGTCGCCGGTGGCGGCGTCCAGCGTCCAGAGGTGGACCACCCGCTCCAGTGGCCGACCGGCGGCGCGCAGGTCGCGCAGCAGCGAGAGCGTGTCGCCGACGTTGCCCGGCCGCACCGTGTAGCCGTCGGGGGTGGCGGCGTACGCGTCGCCGGGGCGTACCAGCGTGACCGTGGCACCCGCCGTCCGCCGCAGCTCGGCGGCGACCTGGTCGGCGAGCCCGTCGCGGGTGTAGACCAGCCACGAGCCCGGCTGCTCACCCGGCGCGGGCGCGGCGGTCTGCCGCCATACGGGCAGGTACATCCACTGGTCTTCTGGCAGCCTGGGCAGGTTCGTGATCGCCTCGAACAGGTTGTCCGGGTCGAGCGCCGGCATCGCGCCGACCGGCTGCCGCCGCGCACCGGTCGCGGGCGGGTCGATCCAGTAGCGCTGGCGCTGGAAGGGGTACGTCGGCAGCGGAATCCGCCCCGGCAACCCGGCGGTGAGCCCGGTGTTCTGGTGTCTGCCGTGGTGGGCGGCCCAGTCGAGGTCGGCGCCGAGCAGCCACAGCCGGGCCAGGCAGCCCGCGAGCACCTCGTCGTCCGGGCGGCTGTCGCTGCCGCCCGGCAGCGCGTTGAGGATGAGCGGCCACCGCTGCGGCGGGCACCCGGCGGCGCGCACCAGGGCGCCGAGCGACTGCCCCGGGCCGATCTCGACCACGGCCAGCTCCGGGTCGGCGAGCAGCGCGTCGACCCCGTCCGCGAACCGTACGGTCCCGCACATGTGCCGGGCCCAGTAGCCCGGGTCGCACACCAGGTCCGCGTCGGCGATCCCGCCGGTCACGTTCGAGATGTACGGCAGGGCGGGCGGGTTGAGCTGGACGTTCGCCTCGACCCAGGCGGTCAGCTCGTCACTCAGCCGGGCCAGCATCCTGGAGTGGAAGGCGTGGGTGGTCTGCAGCGGGCGGCACGGGATCTCGGCCCGCCGCAGGTCGGCGAGGAGCCCGTCCATCGCCTCGACCGGACCGGCGACGACCGTCACCTGCGGGCCGTTGACGGCGGCCAGGTCCAGCCCCCGCTCGTCGAGCCTGAACCGGCGGCGCAGCTCGTTCGCGGGCAGCGACACGGCGACCATCGAGCCGGGCGGCACACCGTCGATCAGCTTCGCCCGGTACGCCACCAGCGCGATGGCGTCCGGCAGTGACAGGACTCCGGCCAGGCAGGCGGCGACGTACTCGCCGAGGCTGTAGCCCAGCATGATCCGCGGCTGTACGCCCCAGGTCATGAGCGTGCGGGCCAGGGCGTATTCGACGGCGAACAGGGCCGGCTGGACGATCTCCGTACGCTCCAGCACGCCGACCCGCTCATCCCCACCTGAGCCACCGGAACCGCCCGAGCCCGCAGACCCGTTCGAGCCGGTAGTCCCGCCCGAGCCCGTGCGGCCCAGCAGGGCGGCCAGGTCCGGTGCGCTGCCACGGCCGCCCGCGAGCAGGTCCGCGAGGTCCACCTCGCCCAGCGGCCCGCGCAGGAGCTCCAGGCATTCGTCGAGCGCCGCGCGGAACTCCGGCTCGCGCCGGTACAGCTCAGTGACCAGACCGGGATACTGCTCCCCCGCCCCCGCGAACAGGAACGCCACCGGACGCCCCTGAACCGTGTCGACCCGGCTCAGCACGCCAGGGCTCGCCGACCGCACACCGAGGTTCGGCGACCCCCCACTCAGCACGCCGGGGTTCAGTGACTCCCCGCCCAGTACGGCGGCGGCCGACTCAACGCTGTCCACAACGGCGACGCGCCGGTGCTCGAACGTCTTGCGCCCCACTTGGAGGGTGAACGCCACATCCGCCAATCGGATACCGGGCGCGGCGGCCAGGTGCCGCCCAAGGCGCTCGCCCGCCTGGTCGGCCGCGGTGGCGTTGCGCGCGGACACGGGCAGCACCTGGTACCTGCGGGAGGACTCGGGCGAAACGGGCGGCGCCGGGGGTCGGACGGGAGCCTCCTCGACGACCATGTGCACGTTGGTGCCGCCCATGCCGAGCGAGTTGATGCCCGCGATGCGCGGCCGCCCGTCGCGGGTCCGCCATGGGGAGAGCTCGGCGTTGACGTAGAAGGGGCTGTTCTCGAAGTCGATCTCCGGGTTGGGGCTGGTGTAGTGCAGGCTGGCCGGGATCACCCGTTCGCGCAGCGCGAGCGAGGTCTTGATCAGTCCGCTCGCGCCCGCGGCGCGGTCCAGGTGCCCGATGTTGGTCTTCACCGAGCCGATCGGGCAGTACTGCGTCTGCTCGGTGTCGCCGAACGCCCGCGTCAGCGCCGCCAGTTCGATCGGGTCGCCGAGCTCGGTGGCGGTGCCGTGCGCCTCGATGTAGCTGATGTCCTCGCCGGTCACCCCGGCGTCGGCCATCGCGTCGGCGATCACCCTGGCCTGGCCGACCACGCTCGGCGCGGTGAAGCCGACCTTGAGGGCGCCGTCGTTGTTCATCGCCGAGCCGCGGATCACGGCCCAGATGTGGTCGCCGTCGCGTACCGCGTCCGACAGCCGCTTGAGCAGCACCACCGCGGCGCCGTCACCGAACATGCTGCCCCGCGCCCGCGCGTCGAACGTCCGCACATGCCCGTCGGGCGACTCCTGCCCCCCGGGGCCGAACTTGTGCCCGACCCGGTCGGGCACCCGGATCGACACGCCGCCGGCCAGCGCCAGTTCGCACTCGCCGTTGCGCAGGCTCTGCACCGCCAGGTGCGCCGCGACCAGCGAGGTCGAGCAGAACGTCTGCACCGCGACACTCGGCCCGTACAGGTCGAACAGGTAGGAGACCGTCGTAGTGAGCGCGTCCTTGTCGTTGCCCATGATGATCTCGTAGTGGCTGACCTCCTCCTCGTCGTTCAGGAGGTGCTCGCCCATGCGGAGCAGGTACGTGCTGATGTTGCTGCCGCCGAACACGCCGACCCGGCCCCTGCTCTCGGGCACCGCGTACCCGGCCTGCTCCAGCGCCTCCCAGCACACCTCGATGAACGCCCGCTGCTGCGGGTCCGTGATCGCCGCCATCCGGGGGCTGAGGCCGAAGAACGCGGCGTCGAAGCCGCTGACGTCGTCGAGCACCGGGCGGGCGGGGACGTACGAGGGATCGTGGATGAGGTCGGGGGCCACTCCGGCGGCCAGCAGCTCTTCCTCGGAGAAGAAGCTGATTGATTCGACGCCTTCGCGGAGGTTGTTCCAGAACGCACCCACGTCGGTTGCGCCCGGGAAGTGGCCGGCCATGCCCACGATGGCGATCCGCCGGTCGTCGTCCATGTCGCTGCCGGAGCCGTCGGCAGGTCCGGCGGTGCCTTCCACGGCCTTCTGGGCGACCCGCTTGGCCACCGTCGTGGTGCGGGCACTCGTCTTCCCGGTACGGCCGGCGCCGGCGCCCTTCTCGTCGAGGATTCCGGCGAGCGTGTGCACCGTAGGCGCCTCGAACAGCATCACCGTCGGAACCGCGATCCCGAACCGCTTCTTCACCAGGGCCAGCATCTGCAGCGCGACGAGCGAGTTGCCGCCGAGGTCGAAGAAGTTGTCCCTGGTCCCGACCGGCTCGATACCGAGCACGTCGGACCACAGCTCGGCCAGCGCCCGCTCGGTCGCGGTCAGCGGCGGGCTGTACGGCTGGGGCAGCTCGGGACGGGGGAACCTGGTCCCGCCCGCCCCCGGCTCCGGCCCGCTCACCGCCCGGGGCAGCCGGTCGTCGAGACCACCCGCCGCCACCACGAGGCTCGGCCGGTCGTCGGCCACCAGCCGGTCGAACGCCGCCAGCCCCTCCTCGGTGCTCATGGCGTGCGCGGCCATGGCGGCGCCGATGCCGCCTTCCATGCCTTCGAGCGTCCGCGACCACGTGTCCCAGCTCGCGGCCACCCACCTGGTGGGCGAGGCGGCGGTGTCGTGGGCGACCGCCGTCAGCGCGGCGTTCGCCGCCGCGTAGCTGCCGAACGTGATGCCGCCCAGCAGCGACGACGTCGAGGAGAACAGCAGGCAGAAGCCGGGCGCCCGCTCGGCGGGGAGCTCGGCGAGCACCTCACGCAGGACCAGCGCACCCGTCACCTTCGCGCCGAAGTGTCTGGCGACGGCTTCCTGGTCGAGGTCGCGCATCGACAGGAACGTGTCCCGGCCTGTCTCGGCGGCGGCATGAATCACCCCGTCGAGCCGCCCGCCCTCCCGCAGCACCGCGGCCAGTAGGGCGCGCATCGCGTCGGCGTCTGTCACGTCGGCTTGCGGTGTCAGTACTTCGGCCCCGAGCGCCCGCAACCGCTGGACGCCCTCGTGGCGCGGGTCACCGGCCGTGGCGGGCACGCCGCTGCGGCTGGTGAGCATCAGCCGGGCGGCTCCGGCCCGCACCAAGTGCTCGGCCACCAACAGCCCGACGTCCCCGAGACCACCGGTCATCAGGTACGTCCCACCGGGCCGCACCCCCAGACCGGTCTGTGCCTCGCCCCGGTCGGCGGGGACGTAGTCGCGGGTGTGGCGGCGTCCGTCGCGGTAGGCCACCAGAGCGTCGGTCGCCGGATCGCGGAGCTCGGCCACCAGGTCCCGGGCCGTCGCGGCGACGTCGGCTCCCACCTCGACGTCCACGCAGCGGCAGTCGAGGTTGAGGTACTCCTGGTTGGCGACCAGCGGCAGCGTGGCGGCGGCGGCGTGGCCGGGGTCCGGCACCTCGCCGTCGACCACCGCCTGGCCGCCCCGAGTCGCCACGATGATCCTGGTGCTGTCACCGCCCTCGCTGCCCCAGGCGTCCAGCATCCGGGAGAGCGGCAGCACCACCTGGCGCCCGTCGCCACCGGAGCCGGCGTGGTCGAGCAGCCGCAGGTCGAGCAGGACCGTCGGGGCCTCGCTCGCCAGGCTCCTTGCCAGGGCGGCGTGGTCGGCCGCCGACTCGGGGTCGATCGTGTAGCCGCCGGTCACTTCGGTGAACGCGCCGCCCGGCCGTACCAGCACGATCTCGGTGCCGTCGGAGCCCAGCGACTCGACGACCGCGTCAGCGACCCCGCCGGTGTCTGCGAGCACCACCCAGCGCCCGGCCGCGCCCGAACCGGTCGCAGTAGGTACGTCGGTCGCGATCCAGCGCGGCACCATGAGCTGGACGTGCGGAGCCGCCTCCTCGATGGCGGGAGCCGGAGCCATGGCGGTCAGTGCGGGCTGGGCCTGGTGGCGGGGCGGGTCGATCCAGTAGCGCTCCCGCTGGAACGGGTAGCTGGGCAGCCCCACCTTGCGTACCGGACGATCCTGCCGGTACCCGGCCCAGTCGACCGGCACACCCGCCAGCCACAACCGCCCAAGGCCCTCGGCCAGCACGGTGCCGGCCGGGCGGGGGTCGGCGGCGGCGGGGAGCGTGGAGACCACCAGCGGCCAGCGCTCCCGGGGGCAGTCGCGGTGGCCACGCGCCATCGCCCCGAGCGACTGTCCGGGGCCGATCTCCAGCAGCGCGAGCTCCCCCTGCTGGAGCAGCGTGCCGAGCACGGCGTCGAACAGCACCGGCCCGCACATGTGCCGCGCCCAGTAGCCGGGGTCGGTCGCCTCTGAGGCGGTGATGAGGGCGCCGGTGACGTTCGAGACGTACGGGATGCGCGGCTCTTCGAGCGTGATGTGGGTGGCGATCCAGCGGGTCAGCTCGTCGCGTACCGGCTCCATCATGCGCGAGTGGAACGCGTGACTGGTGGCCAGCGGCCGGCACGGCACCGACTCTCCCGCAAGGAACTCCCTGGCCGCCTCCATCGCGGCGGGCGGGCCGGCGAGCACGGTGAGTTCGGGGCCGTTGACCGCGGCCACGTCCACGTCGGCGATGCCCGCCCGCTCCAGCCGGGTCCGCAGATCGTCGGCGGCCAGCGGCACGGCGCTCATCGCGCCGGCCGGGAGCGCGTCGATCAGCCGCGCCCGGTGGGCGACCAGCGCCAGCGCCGAGTCCAGGGTGAGGACGCCCGCCAGGCAGGCGGCCACGTACTCGCCGAGGCTGTAGCCGGCCAGCAGCGCCGGTTCGATGCCCCAGGAGCGTACGAGCTGGGCCAGGGCGTACTCGACCGCGAACAGCGCGGGCTGCAACACCGCCGTGGGCATGGTGTCGACCGGCGCCGCCTCCCGCCCGAGCAGCCGGTCGAGCCCGGCGGCCTGGACGGGCTGTCTGGGAAGCAGCAGCTCGGCGAGGGGGTCGACCCCGCCGAGGTGATCGCGGAGCGTGGCCCGGCACTCGTCCAGCGTCTGCCTGAAGACCGGCTCGGTCTCGTACAGTTCGGCGGCCAGGCCCGGGTACTGCTCGCCGGTGCCCGCTATGAGGAACGCGACGGGCCGGTCCGCGCGGCTGTCCGCGCGGGCCAGCACCCCGGCGTCGCGCAGCCCGGCGACGGCCTCGTCCACGGTGGCGGCGACCAGCATCCGGCGATGCCCGAAGACCTGCCGCCCGGCCTGCAGCGTGTGGGCGACGTCGGGCAGGTGAGGGGTGTCGGAGGCTCCCGCGAGATGGCCGGTCGTCGCGTCGGCCGCGGCGGACGTGAGGTGGTCGGCGAGGCGTTCGGTCATGGCGTCGGCCGCGGCGGCGGACCGCGCGGACCACACCAGCAGTTCCGGACGCGACGCCGCAGCCGAAACCGGAACGGAGGGCACCGGAACAGCGGGCGCCTCTTCCAGCACCACGTGCGCGTTGGTCCCGCCGATGCCGAACGCGCTCACCCCCGCCCGCCGGGTCCGGCCGGGCCTGCGCGGCCACGCGATGAGCCTGGTGACCACCTCCAGCTCGGCCTCACCGGCGCTGAGCTGTGGGTTGGGCTCGGTGAGGTTGCGGGTGGGCGGGATCTCGTCGTGGCGCAGGGCGAGGGCGGTCTTGATGAGGCTGGTGACGCCGGCCGCCCGGTCGAGGTGGCCGAGGTTCGTCTTGACGGAGCCGATCAGGCACGACTCGTCGTGGAACACCTGCTGCAGCGCCGCCAGCTCGGCCGCGTCGCCGAGCGCGGTGCCGGTGCCGTGCGCCTCGACGTAGTCGATGTCGGCGGGCATCAGCCCGGCGCTGGCGAGCGCCTCGGCCATGACGGCGGCCTGACCCTGTACGCCGGGAGCGGTGAAGCCCACCTTCCTGCCCGCGTCGTTGTTGACGGCCCAGCCCCGGATGACGGCGTAGATCTGGTCACCGGCGGCCAGCGCGTCCTCCAGCCGGCGCAGCGCCACCACGCCGACGCCGCTGCCGAGCGGGCTGCCCAGACCGCCCGCGTCGAAGGCCCGGCACTCGCCGTCGGGCGGCGCGATGCCGCCCTGCTGGTACAGGTAGCCGACCCGGTGCGGCACGTTGACCGCGACGCCGCCCGCCAGCGCCAGGTCGCACTCGAACCCGGACAGGCTGGAGGCGGCCGCGCAGACCGCGACGAGCGACGTGGAGCAGTAGCTCTGCACCGCGTAGCTCGGCCCCGACAGGCCCAGCGTGTGGGCCACACGCAGGGTCAGCGAGTCCTTGTCGTTGGCCAGGCCGAGGGCCAGCTCGCCCATGGTGGCGGCGATGTCGTTCGGCATCAGGTTGTGCTGCAGGTACGAGCTCCAGCCGGACCCGCCGAAGACGCCGATCGCGCCGTCGAAGCGGGTGGGGTCGCACCCGGCGTCCTCCAGCGCCTCCCAGCTGTGCTCCAGGAACAACCGGTGCTGCGGGTCGAGGATCTGCGCCTCCTTCGGGCTGAACCCGAAGAAACCCGCGTCGAACAGCTCGACGCCGTCGATCACCGCCCCGGCCTTCACGTACCCGGGATCGGCCAACAGGTCCTCGGGCACTCCGGCGGCCCGCAACTCGTCATCGGTGAACCGGGTGATGCCGGAACGGCCGTCACGGATGTTCGCCCACAATCCGGCCACATCGGCGGCGCCGGGGAACCGCCCCGACATCCCGACTATCGCAATGTCATTGCCGGAAACCTCGCCGGCCAGCTCATCAGTCACGTCAACGGTCCTTATCTCGGGACTCAAGCTCAAGTCGGGCTTCATTTCCGTCCGCCCCCGGAACGGGCCCGGCGCCGTCGCTGCCCCCGAGCCGAGCTGGTGGTGAGTGCCTGCCGTGCGGAGCCGTCGTCCGACCGCTCCAGCGCGGTCGCGAACTCCGCGACCGTCGGGTGCTCGAACAGCACCGCGGGCGCGATGGCCACGCCGAGCTCCTTCTCGATGGCCAGCACCATGGCCATGCCGACCAGGGAGTTGCCTCCGAGATCGAAGAACGGGTCGTGCACGCCGACCTGCTCGATGCCCAGGTAGGCGCCCCAAACGTCGGCGATCTTGGTCTCGGTCTCGGTCCTGGGCGCCACGTACTCGGTCCGCAGCAGCGGCCGCGGGAACCGCTCCCCGCGCGGCGCCGACGCCGCGCCGACCAGGGCGTCGAGGTCGGTCATGGCCGACCAGTCGCGCAGGACGTCCCGCAGCGGCTGGCGCGCGGCCAGGACGCCGCCGTGGCCGCCGGTCACGATCCGGTCGAGGAACGCGCAGCCCGCCTCCTCGGCGAACCCGTACCTCTCCCGGTAGGCGGTCACCCGCTGGGCGAGGCTGGAGGCGCCCTTGAGGGAGTCGGCCTGCCAGTCGTCGTGCTGCCACGGGCCCCAGGCGACCGACACCACCCTGGTGGACGGCGCGGTGGCCGCCAGAGCCTCGCCGTACGCGTCGAGCACGGTGTTGGCGGCGCAGTAGTCGCTCTCGCCGATGCCACCGAACGCGGTCACGGCGGAGGAGTACAGGACCAGCAGTTCGGGCCGCTCCTCGGCAGGGGTGTCCGGGCCGACCAGCTCGGCGAGGGGCCCCATCGCCAGGACCTTGGGCGCGAGCACCGCCCCCGCCTCGGCCACGGTCCGCCGCTGCACCATCCCACCCGCCGGTACGCCGGCCGCGTGGACCACACCGGTGAGCGTGCCGAAGTGCTCCCGGCACCGGCGCAGCGCCCGCCGCAGCTCGTCGGGGACACCGGCGTCGGCGGTCAGCAACAACACCTCGGCTCCGGCCGCCTCAAGCTCGGCAATGTCTGCCAGACTCCGCGCCACCTTCCCGCCCAGCTCGTGCACGTCCGGCGCACCGGCTCCCGCCCCAGCCTCCGGCGGGCCGCCGTGTGGGGTGACGTGCGGAGCGGCTTTCAGTGGGGTACGGCCCACCAGGGCGAGCCGCCGTACTCCGGCTCGCACCAGGTGCTTGGCCAGGCCCATGCCGAGTCCCCGGGCACCACCGGTGATCAGGTAGACGCCGTTGGCCCGCCACGGACTCCCGGTCGGCTCACCCTGGTCCGGGATCTCGCCCCAGCTCTTCACCCAGCGACGGCCGCGCCGCCAGCCGGTCAGCCGGTCGTGCGCCTCGTCGGGCTCCCTGAGCAGCTCGTGGACGAGCTGCCCGGCCGCCTGCGGGTCGTCCTCCGGATCGAGGTCGACCCCACTCCAGGTCAGTCCGGTGTACTCGTGGTGCGCCGCCCGCCCGAGCCCGTGCGTCACGGCCCGGTACGGCGCGAGGGCGTCGCCGCCCAGGATCTCGGCGGCCCCTTGGGTGACCGTCAGCAGCCGCACCCCCTGGCTCGCGGGCAGCTCACCCAGCGCCTGTACGGCCAGCAGCAGGCTGTCGAACCCGTACCCGATGGCCGCCCGCAGCTCCACGTCGGTGGCGTACACCGGGGTTGCGGCCGTGGCGAGCCGACTCCACAGATGGACCACATGCACCGGCCCCGGTTCGGTGACGGCGGCGAACACCTGGGCGTAGTGCTCGGGCACAGCGGGGTCGATGACGATGCGGCGACCGTCCTGCCGCAGCCCGCTCCCGGCGACGACCTCGATCACCTGGGTCCCGGCTGCGGCGACCGACTCGGCGAGCGCCGCACCGACTTCCGCCGAGTCGGCGAACACCACCAACGGCCCACTGAGCTGTACGGCAGGTGCGACGTCCCCAGGACGGCCGTCGCGGGAGGCGAGGTGCTCCAGGCCAGGGCGAGAGGCGATGTGCGGCACGACGTCCCGGGAGGCCAGGTGCGTCGGGGTGGGGCGGGTGGTGTCCTGCTGCCAGATCGGGGCGAAGGCGAAGTCAGCCGGTTTGGCGGGCCGGTCGGTTCGGGGGACGTCCCGGCCCTGGTCCGGCCAGAAGCGGGTGCGCTGGAACGGGTAGGCGGGCAGGTCGACGAGGCGGGCGCCGGTGGGGCGGGTGGGCGCCCAGTTCAGCGTGACGCCCAGCTCCCACAGCCGCCCGCACGCCTCCAGCAGCTCGGACCGCGCGTCCCGCCGTTCCCCCGCCGTCCACAGCGGAGGCAGGGTGCCGAGTACGGTGGCCGGCCGGTCGGACAGGTTCTGCCGGACCAGCCCACCGAGGGTCTGACCAGGGCCGAGCTCGACGAAGACGTCTATTCCCTGGACGTCTATTCCCTGGACGTCCATTCCCTGGACGCCCACTTCCTGCGAGACGCAGTGCCGTACGGCATCGGCGAACCTGACCGGGCTGACCAGCTGATCGGCCCAGTACTGGGAGCTGGTGGCCTGCTCGGCCGTCAGCGCGACGCCGGTGAGGTTGGACACGATGGTGGAGGATGGGGCCTGGCGCGGCACGGAGTCGAGCAGCGCGGCCAGCTTCTCGCGGGCCGGCTGGAGCAGCGACGAGTGGAACGCGTGCGCGGACCGCAACGGCCGACAGGCGACACCCTCGGCGGTGAGGCGCCGGGTCACGGCCTCGATGTCCTCGGGCCGCCCACTGAGCACGGTCATCGAGGGCCCGTTGAGCGCCGCGACGTCCACCTCGGCCTCAGCGCCGACAAGCAGTCCCTGTACGCGGTCATTCCCTGCTGCGAGCAGGCCCCGCACGCCGTCCTCCCCTGCGGCCAGCAGTTCCCGTACGCGGTCCTCGCCTGCGGCGACGGCGACCATGCGGCCCGCCGGGGCGGCGGCGATCAGGCGGGCTCGTTCGGCCACCACGTACAGGGCGTCCTCGAGGGTGAACACGCCGCCGAGGCAGGCGGCGACGTACTCGCCGAGGCTGTAGCCGATGAGCAGGTCCGGGGTGACGCCCCAGTGGGACAGGAGCCGGGCGAGCGCGTACTCGACGGTGAAAAGGAACGGGTGCGCGACCTCGGCGTGGCTGAGCGGGTCGTCGGCCCGGTCCTGCCCAGAACCGGCACGACCCAGCAGCGCCGCGAGGTCCCCGTCCGAGGGCCGTGCCTGGTCGGCGGCCTCCTGGTGAACGGCGGGCTGCTCGTCGTCGCTCCGATCGTCTGCGGGGCCGAACAGGGGGCGCAGGTCCACGCCGCACCGATCGGCGGCCAGCTCGACGCAGCGGTCTACCGCCTCGGCGTAGACGGGCTCGGTGCGGTACAGCTCTCTGCCGAGGTCCGCGTACTGGTCGCCGACGCCGGGCAGCAGGAACGCCACCCGGGGACGGCCCTTCACCCGGTGCACGCCGCCCTCGGTGGCGACGCGGCCCAGCAGGCGTATGGCGTCCGGGAGGTCGGCGCAGACCAGGGCGCGCCGGTGATCGTGCTCGGCCCGACCAGCCTGCAGCGTACGGGCCACGTCGGCCAGGACCGACCCCGGCCGGTCGGCCAGAGCGGCGGCCAGCCGCCCGGCGTGCTCCCGCAGAGCGGCGTCACCGGCCGCCGACACGGGCAGCACCAGAGCATGAGCGCCGACGTCGCCACCGGACGTAACGGGCTCGGGAGCGGATTCCAGGATGACGTGGGCGTTCGTGCCCGACCAGCCGAACGAGCTCACCCCCGCCAGCCGCGGCCCCGCCCCCGTGAACGCCTGTGGTGTCCCGGCCATCGGCACTACCGTCCCGTCCTCCGGGATCGCCGCAGCCGGTTCCGACAGGTGCAGGTTCGGTGGGATCAGTTCGTTCTCCAGCACCAGGACCGTCTTGATCAGTCCGGCCACCCCGGCCGCCGCCTGGGTGTGGCCGATGTTGGTCTTCACCGCGCCGACCCGTAACGGTCGGGTGCCGGGGCGCTGGCCGAAGACGTCGTGCAGGGCCGACAGCTCGATGGCGTCGCCCAGGTGAGTGCCCGAGCCGTGCGCCTCCACGTACGAGATGTCCTCGGGGGTGACCCGCGCGGCGGCCAGGGCGCGGCCGATCACATCGACCTGGGCCCTACGGCTGGGGGCGGTGAGACCGTTGCTGCGGCCGTCCTGGTTGACGGCCGAGCCGCGGATCACCGCGCGGATGCGCCGGCCGTTCTGGATCGCCTTGGACAGCGGCTCCAGCACCACGACGCCGCCGCCCTCGCCCATGACGTAGCCGTCGGCGCTCGCGTCGAACGTCTTGCACTTCCCGTCCGCGCACAGCATCGACGCCGCGCACGCCTGGATGAAGGTGCTCGGGTGGAACGTCATCGACGCCCCGGCGGCGATCGCGAGGTCGCATTCGCCGCGCCGCAGTGCCTCCGCCGCGAGGTGGACCGCGATCAGCGATGACGAGCACGCCGTGTCGATGGCCATGGTGGGGCCGCACAGGTTGAGCAGGTACGCGATGCGCCCGGCCGCGACGCTCATGGACGAGCCCTGGCCCAGGTACGGGTCCGCGAGCGCCTCCGCGCCGTGCCGTTCAAGCTGGAGCCTGCCGTACTGGAGGCTGTCCATGTAGCCGACCATCACGCCGGTACGGCTGCCCGACAGGCGCGACGGCGGCGCGCCCGCGTTCTCCAGGCCCTCCCAGGCCAGTTCGAGCAGGAGGCGCTGCGTCGGGTCCATCCGCAGGGCCTCGCGCGGCGAAAGGCCGAAGAACTCGGCGTCCCAGCCGGCGATGTCCGGCAGGAAGGAGCCGTACCTGGTGTACATGCCGCCGGGCGTACGCGGGTCGGGGTCGTAGTAGTCGTCGATGTCCCAGCGGGTGGACGGCACCTCGGTGACCGCGCTGCCGCCGTCGCGCAGCAGGTTCCAGAAACCCTCGACCGTGTCGCCGCCGCCGGGGTAGCGGCACGCCATCCCGATGATCGCGATGGGCTCGTGCTGACGATCTTCGGCCTCGGCGAGGCGGCGGCGCGTCTGGGTCAGTTCGACGGTGACGCGCTTGAGATAGTCGCGAAGTTTGTCCTCGGTCGCCATCGGACGAGCCTTTCCGGTAACGAGAGTCATGGTCAGAAGTCGTTGTCGATGAGCGCGAAGATCTCTTCATCGGTCGCGGAGTCGATCTTCTCCGCCGCGCCGTTCATGCCGTCGGGATCGGCTCCGAGCCTGCTCAGGGCACTCTGCAGTATCGGGATGAGCTTGCCGCGGATACGCTCGGCGTCGCCGTTGGCGCGGGCGAGTATCGAGTCGACGCGTTCCAGCGCGCCGCGCAGCGTGTCCTCCGCTGAGGGGGCCGCCGGGGCGAGCTTCCTGAACAGGTAGTCGGCCAGCGTGGTGACGGTCGGGTGGTCGAAGACCAGGGTCGCGGGCAGCCGCAGCCCCGTGTCGGCGTTGAGCCGGTTGCGCAGCTCGACGGCGGTCAGCGAGTCGAAGCCGAGCGTGTTGAACGCGCTGCCGACGTCGACCGCGTCCACGCTGTCGTGCGCGAGTACGGCGGCGACGTGCGCGCGGATGACGTCGGTGATCAGCCTGCGGGCGTCGGTCTCGGACAGGCTGGGCAGCCGGGCCGCCAGCCCGGGGTTGCCCGCGTGCTGCCCGGATCCGGTACGGCGCGGCGCGCGCACCAGTCCGCGCAGCAGGGGCGGCAGGTCACCCGCCGCGGCCCTGGCCCGCAGCCCGGGAGCGTCCCAGCCGGAGGCGACGACAAGAGCCTCGTCACCGCCGAGCGCCGCGTCGAACAGCTCCAGCCCCTCCGCCACACTCAGCGGCGCGACGCCCGCGCGGGCCAGGCGGGCGGTGTCGGCCGCCGTCAGCGCACCGGTCATGCCCGAGCCGGTGTCCCACAGCCCCCAGGCCACGGACACCGCGGGCAGGCCCAGCCCGCGCCGGTGCGCGGCCAGCACGTCGAGGAACGCGTTCGCGGCGGCGTAGTTGCCCTGCCCGGCATTGCCCAGCACGCCCGCCAGCGACGAGAACACCACGAACGAGGTCAGCGGCAGGCCACGGGTCAGCTCGTGCAGGTGCCAGGCCGCGTCCGCCTTCGGCGCGAACACCGCCTCCAGCTTCCGTTCCGACAGCCCCTCCAGAGTGGCGTCGTCCAGGACTCCGGCGGTGTGCACCACGCTGGTGAGTGGCCGGTCCTCGGGGATCGAGGCCAGCAGTACGGCCAGAGCGTCGCGGTCGGACACGTCGCAGGCGGTCACCGTGACCCGCACCCCGAGCTCTTCCAAGCTCGACACCAGCTCGCCTGCCCCCGGCGCCTCGGGCCCGCGCCGCGAGACCAGCAGCAGGTCCCGGACCCCGTGCCGCTCCACCAGCCGCCGCGCGACCAGAGCGCCCAGCCCACCGGTCCCGCCGGTCACCAGCACTGTGCCCGCGCTCTGGGGGGAAGCCGTGGTCGCGCTCTGGGGCGTGTTCACGTCCTGAGGAGAGGCCATGCTCGCGCTAGCGGCCGTGTCCGTGCCGTGGGCAGACGATGCGGCCGGGCGGCGGGTCAGGCGGGGCGCCAGGGGCACTCCGTCGTGTATCGCCAGTTGCGGCTCACCGGCGTCGATCGCCGCCGCCACCAGGTCCCAGTCCGTGACGCCCTCTTCCACGTCCACCAGCGCGAACCGCCCTGGCTGTTCGGCCTGCGCCGACCGGACGAGGCCCCAGACGACCCCGGCGGCCACGGCCGCGGCGTCGACACGGTCCGTGGCCAGGACTCCCTGGGTGACGAACACGAGCCGGGCCCGCGCGTCGGCCGGCCAGCTCCGCAGCAGATCCAGCACCCGGCCGAACAACTCCCGCGCCCCGGCGGTCACGCTCGTGGCGGCAACCGAGCAGCGCACCGCTACGAAGTCCGCCTCCAACGCCGCACCCTCGTCGTCCAGCCAGACCCAGCGCGAGCCACCGTCCTTCGATGAAGGGCCGCCGAGTTCCGCGGGCACCTTCACCCAGTCGAGCCCCTGCGGAACCGCGCCCGCCGAGGCCGACGGCTCGACCGGTACGGCCCTGGCCCGCAGCGACTCGATCGACAGCACCGCCCGGCCGGAAACGTCGGCCGCCTCCACCACGGCGTCGTCACCCGCCCAAGCCAGCCGTACCCGCAGCACAGAGGCCCCCGGCACACCCAGCCGCACTCCCCGGAACACGAACGGCAGTCGCAGCTCCCCGGAGCCGGAACCGGAGCCCGCGAGCAGCAACGGGTGGAACGCCGCGTCGAGCATCGCCGGGTGCATCCCGTACCCGTCGAGCTCCACCCCGTCGGGCGCCACGACCTCCGCGAACAGCTCCTCGTCCCGCCGCCACACCGCTCGCACGCCCTGGAACGCCGGGCCGTACTCGTAACCGGAGTCCGCCAGCCGCTCGTACCCGCCGTCGACGTTCACCGGCGACCCGCCCGCGGGCGGCCAGGCCGTGGCCCAGCCGAACTCTCCAGCGGAAACGCACGTTTCGAGGAGCGTGCCCGACGCATGACGTACCCACTCGGAATCCGGCAAGGCGGAGAAGACGGTCAGCGCACGTCGCCCGGCGGCGTCGGACGGGCTCACCGTGATCTGCAGCCCGACCTCACCCGTCGCGGGCAGGACCAGCGGCGCCTCCAGCGTGAGCTCCTCCAGCAGGTCGCAGCCCGCGACCGCGGCCCCCTCCAGCGCCAGCTCGACGAACGCGGCCCCGGGCAGCAGCACGCTCCCGGAGACCGAGTGGTCGGCGAGCCACGGCAGCACGGCCGCCGACAGCCGGCCGGTGAGCAGGTACCCATCGTCGGCCACCGGAACAACGGCGGTCAGCAGCGGATGCCGCGAGCCGCCGATCCCCGCGCCGCCCGCCTGCTGCGCGCGCCGCTCGGCGGGCTTGAGCCAGTACGTACGCCGGTCGAAGGCATAGGTCGGCACGTCCACCTGCCGGTACGGCACGTCGGCCAGCACCGCCCGCCAGTCGACCTCAGCCCCGAGCACCCACGCCTGGGCCAGCGCGGCCAGGAACCGGCGCCAGTCACCAGCACCGCGACGCAGCGACCCGCAGACTCCGGCGGTCATGCCCGCTTCGTGGCAAATGTCCTCGATGTCGCCGCCCAGCACGGGATGCGGGCTGACCTCGACGAACAGCGGCGTCCCGAACGACGCGAACGCCCCGATCGACTCGCGGAAGAGGACGGGGTTGCGCAGGTTGTCGTACCAGTAGGCGGAGTCCAGCCCGGTCGGCTCGACGAAGGTGCCGGCCATGGACGAGCAGAAGGCCACCTCCGTCGCCTGCGGCGCGATCCCGGCCAGCGTGGCGAGCAACTCCTCGCGCAGCACTTCCACGTGCGGGGTGTGTGAGGCGTAGTCGACGGCGATCCTGCGCACCCAGACCGTCTCGCCCCACTCCGCCGCGAACTCGTCGAGCGCGTCCACGTCTCCCGCCACGACCGTGCCCGCGGGCCCGCTGTGCACGGCTATCCACAGGCGGTCCGCCCACGGCTCCAGCCGGACCTCTTCGGCGGGCAGCGCCACGGCGAGCATCCCGCCCGTGGCGGCCAGCCCGCGCACCACGGCCTGGCTGCGCAGCGCCACGATCTTGGCCGCGTCGTCGAGCGTCAGCGCCCCGGCGACACAGGCCGCCGCGATCTCCCCCTGCGAGTGCCCCACCACCGCCGCCGGATCCACACCCAGCGACCGCCACACCTCCGCCAGCGACACCATCACCGCGAACAACGCCGGCTGAATGACCTCCGAGCCCACCAGCTCGCCCGCGCGCAGGGCCGCCACGACGGACCAGCCTGTGTACGGGGCGAGCGCGGCGTCACAGCGGGTCATCCACTCCCGGAACACCTCACTGGACTCCAGGAGATCAACCGCCATGCCCGTCCACTGCGAGCCCTGACCTGGGAACACGAACACCGGCCGCACATCAGCCAGCACCGCGCCACTGCTCACCGCCGCATGCGACTCACCCGACGCCAACGCCGCCAAGCCCGCCACCAACTCGTCCCGGTCCGCGGCCACCACCACCGCGCGGTGCGCGAACCGCGCCCGCCGAGCGAGTACGGCTCCCGCGACGGCCAGATCCTCATCTGCCGCGGTGGCCGCGTACGTCCGCAAACGACCCGCCTGCGCATGTAGCGACATTTCCGTCTTGGCGGACAACACCCACACCAGCGGGCCGGCCACCGTCACAGGTTCGGGCACCACCTCCGGCGCCTGCTCCAAGATCACATGAGCGTTGGTCCCGCTGATGCCGAACCCCGAGACCGCGGCCCGCATCGGCCGGTCCGAGACCGGCCAGGCCACAGCCTCCGTCAACAGTTCCACGGCCCCGGCCGACCAGTCCGCGTGCGGCGTCGGCTCGTCCACGTGCAGGGTGGCCGGCAGGGTCCGGTGTTCCAGCGCCTTCACCATCTTGATCACCCCGGCGACCCCGGCGGCGGCCTGGGTGTGGCCGATGTTCGACTTCACCGAGCCGAGCCGCAGCGGGCGGTCCGCCGGCCGGTCCTGCCCGTAGGCGGCGATGATCGACTCGGCCTCGATCGGATCGCCGAGCCGGGTTCCGGTGCCGTGGGCCTCCACGGCGTCCACGTCGCGGGGTTCGAGCCGGGCGTCGGCCAGCGCCTGCCGGTACACCTCCCGCTGCGCCGGACCGCTCGGCGCCGTCAGGCCGTTGCTGGCGCCGTCTTGGTTGACGGCCGAGCCGCGGATCACCGCGAGGATCCGGCGGCCGTCGCGCTGCGCGTCCGACAGCCGTTCCAGCAGGATCACGCCCGCGCCCTCGGCCCAGGCGGCGCCGTCGGCGGCGGCCGAGAACGCCTTGCACCGGCCGTCGGGCGACAGGGCCTGCTGCCGCGAGAACTCCACGAACGGATCCGGCGCCGCCATCACCGTCACGCCACCGGCCAGCGCCAGCGCGCATTCGCCGCGCCTCAGGGCCTGGACCGCCAGGTGTACGGTGACCAGCGAGGACGAGCACGCGGTGTCCAGGGTGACGGCCGGGCCCTCCAGCCCGAAGGTGTACGCCACCCGGCCCGACAGGACGCTCGGCGTGCTGGAGGTGAGCAGCGTACCCTCGACGGACTCGGGGATGGCCCCGAGGTAACGGTCGGCGTAGTACTCGTACATGGTCCCCGCGTAGACCCCGGTCCTGCTGCCGCGCAGCGTGTCCGGGTCGAGACCGGCCCGCTCGAACGCCTCCCAGCTCACCTCCAGGAACAACCGGTGCTGCGGGTCCGTGGCCAGCGCGCCGCGCGGGCTCATCCCGAAGAAGGGCGCGTCGAAGTCGCCGGCGTCGTACAAGAAGCCGCCGTGCCGCGTGTACGACTTGCCGAACGCGTCCGGGGCCGGGTCGTACAAGGCGTCGACGTCCCAGCCGCGATCGGCGGGGAACTCACCGATCGCGTCCACACCCGAGGACACCACCTCCCACAGATCCTCGGGTCCGGCCACGCCGCCGGGGTAGCGGCAGGCCATCCCGATGATCGCGATGGGCTCGTGGCGACGGTCTTCGATCTCGGCGAGGCGGCGGCGTGTCTGGGTAAGTTCGACGGTCACGCGCTTGAGGTAGTCGCGCAGCTTGTCCTCGGTCGACATCTGTCGCCTTTCGCAGGTACCGGTGATCTAGAGTGCGTTGTCGATCAGTGCGAAGATCTCTTCGTCGGAGGCGGAGTCGATCTTCTCCACCACGCCGTCCCCGCCGTTCGGACCGGCGCCGAGCCTGGTCAGGGCGCTCTGCAGGATGGTGACGAGCTTGCCGCGGATGGCCTCGGCGTCGCCGTTGGCGCTCGTGAGCATGGTCTCGACGCGTTCGAGCGCGCCGCGCAGCGTGTCCTCGGGCGACGGCGCGGCGGGAGCGAGGGTCTTGTAGAGGTGTTCGGCCAGCGAGGTGACTGTGGGGTGGTCGAACACCAGGGTCGCGGGCAGCCGCAGCCCGGTGTCGGCGTTGAGCCGGTTGCGCAGCTCGACGGCGGTCAGCGAGTCGAAGCCGAGCTCGTTGAAGGCCCGGTCCACGTCGACGGCGTCCGCGCTGCCGTGCGCCAGGACGGCGGCCACGTGCCCGCGTACCAGATCGGTGACCTGCCGCCGGGCGTTGGCCTCGGTCAGCCCGGCCAGCCGCTCCGTCAGCCCGCCCGCTCCGCCCGTCCCGCCCGATGCGGCGCCGGCCGTCCTGCGTGGCGCGCGGACCAGGCCGCGCAGCATGGACGGCAGGTCGCCCGCCTCGGCCCTGGCACGGAGCCCGGCCGCCTCCCACCTGGTCGCGACGACCAGCGGCTCGGACGCGTCGAGCGCCCCGTCGAACAGCTCCAGCCCCTGCTCGACACTCAGCGGCGCGATGCCGGAGCGGGCCAGCCTGGCCGTGTCGGCCGCGGAGAGCGTGCCGCCCATGCCCGAGCCGGTGTCCCACAGCCCCCAGGCCACGGACACGGCGGGCAGTCCGAGCCCGCGCCGGTGCGCCGCCAGGGCGTCCAGGAACACGTTCGCCGACGCGTAGTTGGCCTGCCCGGCGTTGCCCAGCACGCCCGCCAGCGACGAGAACAGCACGAACGAGGTCAGCGGGACGTCCCTGGTCAGTTCGTGCAGATGCCACGCCGCGTCCGCTTTCGGGGCGAACACCGTCTCCAGCTTCCGCTCCGACAGCCCCTCGACCGTCGCGTCGTCCAGCACGCCCGCGGTGTGTACGACACCGGTCAGGGGGCGGTCCTCGGGGATCGAGGCCAGCAGTACGGCCAGAGCGTCGCGATCCGACACGTCACAGGCGGCCGCTGTGACCCGCGCCCCGAGGCCCACCAGGCTCGACACCAGCTCGTCCGCCCCCGGCGCCTCGGGCCCGCGCCGCGAGACCAGCAGCAGGTCCCGCACGCTGTGCCGCTCCACCAACCGCCGCGCGACCAGCGCACCGAGACCGCCCGTCCCCCCGGTGACCAGCACAGTGCCCTGGGAAAGGCCCATGTCCGGGGCGGCGGAGCCGGTCTCCCTGCGCGCCAGACGCGGGACCAGCACCTTCCCCTCGCGTACGGACAGCTGCGACTCACCCGCCGCTATGGCGGCGGCCACCAGCTTCCAGGCGGAGAAGCCCGCCTCCACGTCCGCCAGCACGAACCGGTCCGGATGCTCGGCCTGCGCCGACCGCACCAGCCCCCAAGCCGCCGCGGCCACCACACTCCCGGCCCCGCCACCGGCGGGGTCGAAGACGCCGTGAGTCGCGAACACCAGCCTGCTGCCGGCGAACCGCTCCTCGGTCACCCACTGCCGCACCAGCCCGAGCACCCGCCCGGTCAGCTCAAGCACCGCGACGGGCACCGGCGCTCCCGGAGTCGCCGCGAGGGAGACGACCACGACGTCCGGCACCGGCTCCCCGCCACCGAACCCGTCCTCCCCGGCACCGAACGCGTCCAGCCCCGGCACCGGTTCCCCGGCCGAGACCCACCGGGCGCCGTCGTTGACCGGCTCGACCGTGACCTCGGTCCAGTCGACGCCGTGCGGCACGGGGTCCGTGCGGCGGCCGGTCGTACTGGACAGCGCCGCCGCCGGGACCGTACGCACCCGCAGCGACTCCATCGAGAAGACCGGACGGCCCGCGGCGTCGGCGGCCTCGATGGCCGGACCGGACCGCGACAGGCGGAGCCGGAGCGCCCTGGCCCCGCCGGCGGGCAGCCGCACGCCGCGGAACTCGAACGGCAGCCGCAGCTCGTCACTCGGATCGGCGATCAGCATCGGGTGGAACATCGCGTCGAAGAGCGCGGGGTGCAGGCCGAACCCGGCCACGTCCACGTCATCGGCCAGCGCGACCTCGGCGAACAGCTCCTCGCCCTGGCGCCACACCGCCCGTACGCCCTGGAAGGCGGGCCCGTAGTCGTAGCCCGCGTCGGCCAGCCGCTCATAGGCGCCCTCGACCGCGACCGGCGAGGCACCCGCGGGCGGCCAGGCCGTCGCCCAGGCGAGCACGCCCGCGCCGGGGGCCGTGTCCGCGCCGAGCACGCCCGACGCGTGGCAGGTCCACGCGGCCTCCGGCTCGTCCGCCGGCCGCGAGTAGATCCCCACCGGCCGGGAGCCGCCACCCCGGGAGCCGCCCCCGAAACCGCCCTGGGAATCGCCCACGGAGCTGCCCTCGGGCCGCCCCACGACGACCTGTACCGCCACGCCGCCCCGCTCAGGCAGCACCAGCGGCGCCTCGAACATCAGCTCCTCGACCAGATCGCAGCCGAGCTGGCCACCCGCCTCAAGCACCAGGTCCACGAGCGCGGCGCCAGGCAGCACGGCCGCGCCGAGCATCACGTGATCGGCCAGCCAGGGCGCGTCGGCCACCGACAGCCGCCCGGTGAGCACCATCGCCCCGTCGTCCGCCACGTCAACCGCCGCCCCCAGCAGCGGGTGACCAACCTGGCGCAATCCGGCCGACGAGACGTCGGCGGCGCGCGCGGGCGGGGCGAGCCAATACCGCTCCTGGTCGAACGCGTACGTCGGCAGGTCCACCTGCGCCCCGCCGCCGAACAGCGCGGACCAGCCGACCGCCACTCCCGCCACAGACGCCCGCGCCAGGCAGCCGATCAGCGCGTGGGGCTCGGCGAGCCGCTTGCCGTTCAGGGCGAGGATCGGGGTGTTCGCCTCGGTGACGCACTCGTGCGCCATGGCGGAGAGCACCGCGGCGGGGCCGACCTCCAGGTACGTGTCCACGCCGTCCGCTTCGAGCCGGCCGATCGTGGCCTGGAACATGACGGCCCGGCGGATCTGCTCCACCCAGTAGCCGGGCTCGGCCCAGGAGCCGTCGGGGAGGTTGGGGGCGTACGGGATGCGCGGCTCGTGGAACTCCACGCCCGCCAGTTCGGTGGCGAAGTCCGCCAGCATGGGCTCCATCAGCGGCGAGTGGAAGGCGTGGCTGACCGCCAGCCGCCTGGTTCGCCGACCAAGTTCGCGCCAGTGCTCGGCGACCGCCAGGCACGGCTCCTCCGCGCCGGACACGACGACGCTGGCCGGCCCGTTGACGGCGGCGACGGACACCAGATGTTCCTGTCCGGCCAGTGTCGGCGCCACCTCCTCGGTGGTCGCCTCGATCGCGACCATCGCGCCCGGCGTGTCCAGCCCCTGCATCAGGCGGGCGCGCGCGGTGATGAGCCGGGCGGCGTCGGCCAGCGACCAGACCCCGGCCACATACGCGGCCGCGTATTCGCCCACCGAGTGCCCGGCGACGTGGTCGGGCGTCACGCCGAGCGCCGCGAGCAGCCGGAAGGCGGCCACCTCGAAAGCGAACAGCGCCGGTTGGGTGTAACGGGTCTCGTTGAGCAGGTCGGCCTCGGACGTGCCGGGCTCGGCCCACACGATCTCGCGCAGCGGCCGGTCCAGGTGCTCATCGAGCTCCGCCCACACCTCGGCGAGCGCTTCGGCGAAGACCGGTGACGCGGCGGCCAGCTCGCGGCCCATGCCGATCCGCTGCCCGCCCTGGCCGGTGAACAGGTAGGCGAGCTTGGGCTTCTCCCTGGCAGCTCCCTCGACCACCTCGGCCACCGGGTGACCGGCCAGGAAGTCGCCGAGCCGGGCGGCCAGGGCGTCCCGGTCCTCGCCGACCACGACGACGCGGTGCTCGAACAGCGACCTACCGGTGACCAGCGACCGAGCCACGTCCACCGCTTCGGGGGCGCCGACCGCTTCAGGGGCATCCGCCACTTCAGGCGCGTCGGCTGAGGTGACGAGCTCGTGCAGCCGGGCGGCCTGCGCGCGCAGCGACCGGCCGCCACGGGCGCTGATCACCCAGGCGAGCGGGCCGTTGACGACGGGCGGCTCCTGGTCCGTACGCGGACTCTCCTCGGCCTCCTCGATGACGAGGTGCGCGTTCGTACCGCTGATGCCGAAGGACGAGACGCCGAACCGGCGCGGATGCTCGCCGCGTACCCACTCCCTGGCCTCGGTCAGCAGCTCCACGCCGCCGGCCGACCAGTCGACGTGCGGGGTCGGCTCGTCCACGTGCAGGGTGGGCGGCAGTACGCCGTGCCGCATGGCCATCACCATCTTGATCACCCCGGCGACGCCGGCCGCGGCCTGGGTGTGGCCGATGTTCGACTTGACCGAGCCGAGCCAGAGCGGGCGGTCGGCCGCGCGGTTGCGGCCGTACGTGGACAGCAGTGCCTGGGCCTCGATGGGGTCGCCGAGCCGGGTGCCGGTGCCGTGCGCCTCGACGGCGTCGACGTCCCGCGTGTCGAGCCGGGCGTCGGCCAGTGCCTGCTGGACGACTCGTTCCTGGGAGGGGCCGTTCGGGGCGGTGAGGCCGTTGCTGGCGCCGTCCTGGTTGACGGCCGAGCCGCGGATCAGCGCGAGGATCCGGCGGCCGTTGCGCCGCGCGTCCGACAGCCGCTCCAGCACCAGCACGCCGGCGCCCTCCGACCAGGCGGCGCCGTCCGCCGAGGAGGAGAACGACTTGCACCGGCCGTCCGGCGACAGCGCGCGCTGCCGCGAGAACTCGATGAACGGGTCCGCCGTGGCCATCACGGTCACGCCGCCCGCCAGGGCCAGCGCGCACTCGCCGCGCCGCAGCGCCTGGACCGCCAGGTGCATCGCGACCAGCGACGACGAGCAGGCCGTGTCGACCGAGATCGCCGGACCCTCCAGCCCGAAGGTGTACGAGACCCGGCCGGACAGCACGCTGGAGGCGCTGGAGACCATCAGCACGCCCTCGACCGACTCCGGCACGGCACCGCCGGTGTAGCGCAGGGAGTAGTCGTTGTACATGTTGCCCGCGTACACACCGGTCTGGCTGCCGCGCAGCGTGGCCGGGTCGATCCCCGCCCGCTCGAAAGCCTCCCAGCAGGTCTGCAGGAACAACCGGTGCTGCGGGTCGGTGGCCAGCGCGCCACGCGGGCTCATCCCGAAGAAGGGCGCGTCGAAGTCGCCGGCGTCGGGCAGGAAACCGCCTTGCCGGGTGTACGACTTGCCGAGAACCTCCGGGTCGGGGTCATAGAGGTTCTCGTCCCAGCCCCGGTCCGTGGGGAGGTCACCTATCGCGTCCACACCGGAGGCCACCAGCTCCCACAGGTCCTCGGGCCCCGCCACCCCGCCGGGGAACCGGCACCCCATCCCGACGATCGCTATGGGCTCGTGGCGACGGTCTTCCACCCCGGTGAGGCGCTGCCGAGTCTCCGTGAGCTCGACGGTCACCCTCTTCAGGTAATTGCGCAGCTGTTCCTCAGTCGCCATGGTCGGGCCTTTCCAGAGAGGACCTCAGAGGAGACGTCATTGTTTGGTCGTCGATCAACGCGAAGATCTCCTCGTCCGAGGCGGAATCGATCTTCTCCGCGGCACCGTTGGACCCGGCGCCGAACCTGGTCATCAGCCCGGCACCGAACCTGGTGACGGCGCTCTGCGCGATGGCGACGAGCTTGCCGCGAATGGCCTCGGCGTCGCCGTGCGCGCTGGTCAGCATCGACTCGACCCGCTCGACCGCACCGCGCAGCGTGTCCTCGGGCGACGGCGCGGCGGGGGCGAGGGTACGGAACAGGTACTCGGCCAGCGCCGTGACCGTGGGGTGGTCGAAGACCAGGGTCGCGGGCAGCCGGAGCCCGGTGTCGCTGTTCAGCCGGTTGCGCAGCTCGACGGCGGTCAGCGAGTCGAAGCCGAGCTCGTTGAAGGCCCGGTCCATGTCCACGTTGACCGCGCTGCCATGCGCCAGGACGGCCGCGACGTGCGAGCGGACCATGTCCGCCAGGTGGACGCGGGCCTCGGCCTCCGCCATCTTCGCCAGGCGCTCGGCCATGCCGGCCGCTCCCGCCCGTGTGGGGGCGCTCGTTGCGTTCGCGGCGGCGGCAGTCCGGCGGGCCGTACGGACCAGACCGCGCAGTACGGGCGGCAGCTCGCCCGCCTCGGCCCTCGCGCGCAGCCCGGCGGTGTCCCACCTGGCGGCGACGACCAGCTCGGCCGGGGCGGTGATCGCGCTGTCGAAGAGCTCCAGCCCCTGCTCGGCGGTCAGCGGCGCGATGCCCGACCGGGCCAGCCTGGCGGTGTCGGCCGCCGACAGCGCTCCGGTCATACCGCTGTCCGCGGTCTCCCACAGCCCCCAGGCCACCGACACGGAGGGCAGGCCGAGGCCGCGCCGGTGCGCCGCGAGTATGTCGAGGAACACGTTGGCGGCGGCGTAGTTGGCCTGGCCGGAGTTGCCGATCACGCCCGCCACGGAGGAGAACGTCACCAGCGGAACCTCCGGGACCAGCTCGTGCAGGTACCAGGCGGCGTCGGCCTTCGGGGCGAACACCGAGTCCAGCCGCTGCGCCGACAGCCCTTCCACCGTGGCGTCGTCGAGTACGCCCGCCGCGTGCACCACAGCCACCAGCGGCCGCTCGGCCGGAACACCGGACAGGAGCCCGGCCAGCGAGTCGCGGTCCGACACGTCGCACGCCGCCACGGTCACCCGCGCGCCGAGCGCCTCCAGCCGGGCCACCAGGTCGCCGCTCGCCTCGGGGCCTCGGCGGGAGGCCAGCAGGAGGTCCTTGGCGCCATGCCGCTCCACCAGGCGGTGCGCCACCAGGGCGCCGAGACTGCCGGTGCCACCCGTCACCAGGACGGTGCCCGTACCGGCGTCGAACAGCTCGGGGGCATCGGCCGTACGACGGATCAGGCGCGGGACGAGAACCTTCCCATCCCGTGCGACCAGCTGTGACTCGCCCGCCGCGACCGCCGCCGCCACCAGTCCCCAGTCGACGGTGGCCGCGTCGACGTCCACCAGCACGAACCGCCCGGGATGCTCGGCCTGCGCCGACCGCACCAGCCCCCACACCGGCCCGGTCACCACGCCCGCCACGTCCGCTCCCCCGGGCCGGAACACGCCCTTGGTCACGAACACCATCCGGCACCCGGCGAACCGCTCGTCCCCCACCCAGCCCTGCACCAGGTCGAGCGCCTGGTAGATACCGTCGCGCACCCCGTAGGGCACGTCGTCGGCGTCGGCCTCGGGCAGGTACGGCACCAGAACGGTGCTCGGCATCTCCCCGACGGTCATCTCGGTCAGGGACGCGAGGTCGTAGTAACGCGGCGCGTCCACGGCCGCGCCGATCTCGTCGGCGAACTCGTCGTACCCCACCAGGGCCCACCGCTGCTCGGCCGGGTCCATCGCGGACACCGCCAGGTCGATCCAGTCGAGCGTGTACGAGGCGGCGTCGGACGGGCCGCGCGTGACGGCCCCGTGCCTCGGCACCGGGCGCAGGGTCAACGCGTCCACCCCGGCGACGCGGTCGCCCGCACTGTCATGGATGTCGAGCGAGACCCGGTCGCCGTCACCGGCCGCGATCCGTACCCGCAACACCTCGGCGCCGAGCGCGGACACCCGCACCCCGCTCCACGCGAACGGCAGCAGCAGCACCCCGCTGTCCTCGGCCGACTCCAGCACCAGCAGATGAAGCGCCGCGTCCAGCAGCGCCGGGTGGAGCGTGAACAGGCCCGCGTCCGTGCGGATCGGCTCCGGCAGCACCACCTCGACGTACGCGTCGCCGTCCACGCGCCAGGCCGCGCGCAGCCCCTGGAAGGCGGGACCGTACTCGTAGCCGCGCTCCGCGAGCCGCTCGTACGCGCCGTCCAGGTCGATCTCGACACCGTCCACGGGCGGCCAGTCGGCAAGGCGCCCGCCAGCCGTGGCTCCGTCTGCGGCCGTGGCTCCGGCGGCTGTGGCCGTGGCTGTGGCTGTGGCTGTGGCTGCGGGGACAATTGGGGCGACGGTCAGGGTGCCGCTGGCGTGGCGGGTCCATCGGGCCTCGTCGTCATCCGCCGGCCTGCCGTACACAGTGAGGTCGCGGCGGCCCTCGGCGTCGGCGCCGCCGACCGCGAGCTGCACCTGGACCGCGCCCGTCTCGGGCAGCGGCAGCGGCGCCTCCAGCGTCAGGTCCTCGATCTCGTCGCACCCGGCCGTCGCGGCGGCCTCCAGGGCCAGCTCGACGAACGCGGTGCCAGGCAGCAGTACGCCGCCGTCCACGGCGTGGTCGGCCAGCCACGGCAGCGCGCCGCGTGACAACCGCCCGGTGAGCAAGAACCCGTCGTCGCCCGCCACGGGCACGACCGCGTCGAGCATCGGGTGCCGCGGCCCACCGGCCCGTGGGCTCTCGTTGATCCAGTACCTGGTGTGCTCGAAGGGGTAGGTCGGCAGGTCCACGTGATGGCGTGGGCCCGGATCGACGGCCGCCCAGTCCACGTCGGCGCCCGCCACGTACGCCTGGGCCGCCGCCAGCAGCAGGCGCCGCCAGCCGCCGTCGTCGCGGCGGAGCGTCCCGGTGGCGCCGCCGGGAGCGCCCGTGGCCGCCAGGGTGTCCTGGATGTGGCCGGTCAGCACGGGATGCGGGCTGGCCTCGATGAACAGCGGGGCACCGTCTCCGGCGAACGCCCTGATCGCCTGCTCGAAACGTACGGGATTGCGAAGACTGCGGAACCAGTAGTCGGCGTCCAGCCCGGTCGGCTCGACGAAGTCGGCGGCCATGGACGAGCAGAAGGCCACGTCTGTCGGCCGCGGCGCGACCTCGGCCAGGCTGGCGAGCAGTTCGTCGCGGAGCACCTCGACGTGCGGGGTGTGCGAGGCGTAGTCGATGCCGATCTTCCGCACGCGAACCGTCTCGCCGCACGCCGCCGCGAACTCGTCCAGCGCGTCCAGGTCCCCGGCGACCACCGTACTGGCCGGCCCGCTCCGCACGGCCACCCACAGGCGGTCCGCCCACGACTCCAGCCGGACCTCATCGGCGGGCAGCGCGACGGCGAGCATCCCGCCGGTGCCGCCCAGCTTGACGAGCGCCTGGCTGCGGAGCACGACCACCTTCGCCGCGTCGTCGAGCGTCAGCGCCCCGGCGACACAGGCCGCCGCGATCTCCCCCTGCGAGTGCCCCACCACCGCCGCCGGATCCACACCCAGCGACCGCCACACCTCCGCCAGCGACACCATCACCGCGAACAGCACCGGCTGAATGACCTCCGAGCCCACCAGCTCGCCCGCACGCAGGGCCGCCACAACAGACCAGCCTGTGTACGGGGCGAGCGCGGCATCGCAGCGGGTCATCCACTCGCGGAACACCTCACTGGAGTCCAGGAGATCGACCGCCATGCCCGTCCACTGCGAGCCCTGTCCGGGGAAGACGAACACCGGCCGGATGTCCGGCAGCGCCGTGCCGCTGGTCACCGCCGCATGCGACTCACCCGACGCCAACGCCGCCAGGGCCGCCACCAGTTCGTCCCGGTCCGCGGCCACCACCAGCGCGCGGTGCGCGAACCGCGCCCGGCGGGCCAGCAGGTGTCCGGCGGCGGCCAGGTCGTCTTGGGGGGCGTCGGTGGCGTAGTCGCGCAGGCGCGCGGCGTGCGATTGGAGCGCGGCCGCCGACTTCGCGGACACCGCCCACACCAGCGGCGCCTCAGGCGTCTCGGGTCCTGCATACGCTGGCGCGGGGGCCTGCTCCAGGATCAGGTGGGCGTTCGTGCCGCTGATGCCGAAGCTGGAGACCGCGGCCCGGGTCGGACGGTCGTCGGGCAGTTCGACGGGCTCGGTGAGGAGTCGTACCGCGCCACCGCTCCAGTCCACGTGCGGCGTGGGCTCGTCGGCGTGCAGTGTGCGCGGCAGTGTCCCGTGCCGCATCGCCATCACCATCTTGATGACGCCGCCGACTCCGGCCGCGGCCTGCGTGTGGCCGATGTTCGACTTGAGGGAGCCGAGCCAGACGGGCCGTCCGGGATCACGGTCCGCGCCGTACGCGGCGATGATCGACTCGGCCTCGATCGGGTCGCCGAGCCGGGTTCCGGTGCCGTGGGCCTCCACCGCGTCCACCTCGGCGGCGGCGAGCCCGGCGTCGGTCAGCGCCTGCCGGATCACCTCTTGCTGGGCCTGGCCGTTCGGTGCGGTGAGGCCGTTGCTGGCGCCGTCCTGGTTCACCGCGCCGCCGCGGATCACGGCGAGCACCGGGTGCCCCAGGCGGCGCGCGTCGGACAGCCGCTCCAGCAGCAGCATCCCGGCGCCCTCGCCCCAGCCCGTACCGTCCGCGCCCGCCGCGAACGCCTTGCACCGGCCGTCGGGAGCCAGCCCCGACTGGCGGCTGAACTCGACGAAGATCCCCGGGCTGGACATCACGGTCGCGCCGCCGGCCAAGGCCAGCGAGCACTCGCCGCGCCGCAGCGCCTGCATCGCCAGGAAGATCGCGACCAGGGACGAGGAACAGGCCGTGTCGGCGGTGATGGCGGGCCCGCGCAGGCCCAGCGCGTAAGCGATCCGCCCGGACGCGACACTGAGCGCGGTACCTGTCAGCAGATGCCCGTCGACCGTCCCCGTGGCTTGGTGCAGCCGGGGACCGTAGTCGGAGGCCATGGCGCCCACGAACACACCGGTGGCCGAGCCGCGCAGCCCCGCCGGGTCGAGCCCGGCCCGCTCGACGGCCTCCCAGCTGACCTCCATCAGCAGCCGCTGCTGGGGGTCCATGGCGGTGGCCTCGCGCGGGCTGATGCCGAAGAACGCGGCGTCGAACCGGTCGGCGTCGTGCAGGAAACCGCCGTACCTGGTGTCGCTGGTGCCCGACCGGTCGGATCCGGCCGCGAACAACGCGTCCAGGTCCCAGCCTCGGTTGACGGGGAACCCGGTGATCGCGTCGGTGCCGGTGCTGACGAGCCGCCACAGCTCCTCGGGCGAGTCGGCTCCACCGGGGTACCGGCACCCCATGGCCACGATGGCGATCGCGTCGAGGTCGTCGGCAGGCATGAGATTGGCGGGGTCGCTCTGATGGGCGGCGGCCGACGCTGCGGATCCGCCGTCGTCGAGGAGCGTCCGCAGATGGGCGATCAGCAGATCGGGGGTCGGGTGGTCGAACAGCAGGCTGGTCGGCAGCCGGAGCCCTGTCGCGCTCCGCAGCCGGTGCCTGAGGTCCTCCGCCGTGGCCGATTCGAGCCCGAGGTCCTTGAACGTCCTGCCCGGCTCCACACCGGCCGCGTCCTCGTACCCGAGCAGCCCGGCCAGGAGGGTCAGCACCAGCTCACGCACCTCACGCCGCGAAAGCCCGCCACCCACCGAAGCGGGGCCGTGGCCGTTGGCGCCGCCGGCCGCGACGGCGTCTCCGCCACCCGCGAGGACCGTCTGCGCCGTCGATCGCCGAGCGTCTCCGGGGAGCGTCTGTGCCGTGGAACGCCGGGCATCGGCGGGGAGCGACGGCCAGTGACGTTCGCGTTGGAACGCGTACGTCGGCAGCTCCACCAGTTCCGCCCCCGCCACCGGTTCGGGTCCGGTCCAGTCGACCTCGGCCCCTCGCGTGTACGCCTCGGCGAGCGAGCGCCGGAACCGCGTCAGCCCGCCCTCACCCCGCCGCAGCGTCCCGATGACCGCGGCCTCACGGTCCGCCTCCTCGGCCGTCTCCTCGACCCCGGCCCCCAGCACCGGATGCGGGCTGCACTCCACGAACAAGCCGCCCTGGTGGTCGAGCGCCCGCCGGGTCGCCTGCGCGAACCTGACCGGCTGCCGGAGACTGCGGTACCAGTAGCCGGCGTCGAGTTCGGCCGTGTCGATCGGCTCGCCGGTGAGCGTCGAGATGAACAGCGTCCCCGCACTCACCGGTCGTACGGGGGCCAGCGCCGCCAGCACCTCGTCGCGGATCTCCTCGACCTCGGCCGAGTGCGAGGCGTAGTCGACCGGGATGATCCTGGTGCGGTACCCGTCGTCGGTTAGCCGTCGTCCCAGGTCGTCGAGCGCCTCAAGCCGCCCGGAGACGACCACGGACCTCGGCCCGTTGTAGGCGGCGATCGCCACGTCCCCCGTCAGCGAGCGGATCGCCGACTCGACCACGTCCAAGGGAGCGGCGATCGACATCATCCCGCCGCGCCCGGCGATCCCGGCGATGGCGCGGCTGCGCAGGGCCACGACCCTGGCGGCGTCGGGCATGGACAGTGCGCCGACGACGGTGGCGGCCGCGATCTCGCCCTGCGAGTGTCCGATCACCATCTCGGGCGCGACGCCGTACGAGCGCCACAGGCCGGCGAGCGACACCATGACGGCCCACAGCGCGGGTTGCACCACGTCGACCCGGTCGAGACCGGGCGCGCCCGGCGCCCCACGCAGCACGTCGAGCAGTGCGTAGTCGACGAACGGTTCGAGCGCTCCCGCGCACGCCTCGGCATGCGCCGCGAACACCGGCGAACCGGCGAGCAGATCACGAGCCATCTCCGGCCACTGCGACCCCTGCCCCGGAAAAACGAATACCCGGCGACCACCAGACACGGACCTGGTAATCACCGACCCCGTGACCACGGACTCGTCCAGTCGCCCGGCCGCCAGCGCTGCCAACCCCGCCTGCCGGTCGGAGCCCAGAAGCACCGCCCGGTGCTCGAACACGGCCCGGCTCCGCAACAACGCCAGCGCCACAGCCCCAGGCTCGGCACCGGCATGGGGCCCGACGTCCGAGCCCGCGTGCGGGCCGACGTGGGCGATCAGCCGCTCGGCCTGGGCGCTGAGGGCTCGGGCTGAGCGTGCCGAGAGCACCCAAGGCGTGTCCTCGCTCGCCGACCGAACCCCGTACTCGCTCCGCGGCGCCTCCCCGAGCACCAGGTGGCAGTTCGTGCCGCCCATGCCGAACGAGCTGACGCCCGCGACGAGCGGCCGGTCGGCGCGCGGCCACGGACGGGTGTCGCGTACGACCTCCAGCCCCAGCTCGTCGAGTGGGATGTCCGGGTTGGCCGTCTCGAAGTTCAGGCTGGGCGGCAGTTCGCGCTGCTCCAGGCTCAGCACGACCTTGACCAGTCCCGCGATCCCGGCGGCGCCTTCGAGGTGGCCGATGTTGGTCTTCACCGACCCGACCAGCAGCGGCGACTCCCCATCCGCATGGTCGGGGCCGTAGGCGGCGCCGAGGGCGGCGGCCTCGATCGGGTCGCCGACCTTCGTGCCGGTGCCGTGCAGCTCGACGTACTGGACGTCGCCCGGCTCGACGCCGGCGCGCTCGCAGGCCAGCCGGATGACCTCCTCCTGCGCCCGCCGGCTCGGCACGGTGAGCCCGTCGCCGCCGCCGTCGTTGTTGACGGCGCCGCCGAGGATCACGCACCGGATGGGGTCGCCGTCGGCGAGCGCCGCGGACAGCGGCTTGAGTACGACGAGCGCCCCGCCCTCTCCGCGTACGTAGCCGTTGGCCCGGCCGTCGAAGACGTAGCAGCGGCCGTCCGGGGACAGCGCGCCGAAGTTGCCGATGGCGGCGGTGGTCTCGGCCAGCAGGTTGAGGTTCACGCCGCCCGCGAGCGCCAGCCCGGTCTCGCCGCGCCGCAGGCTCTCGCAAGCCATCTGTACGGCCAGCAGCGACGAGGACTGCCCCGCGTCGAGCGTCAGGCTGGGCCCCCGCAGGCCGAGGAAGTAGGAGACGCGGTTGGCGATGATCGCGCGGTTCGCCCCGGTGTAGGCGTGTCGTCCGAGGCCATCGGCCCCCACGCGGTCTTGCAGCGCCGCATAGTCGTTGGAGATCGCCCCCAGGAACACCCCGGCACCGCTCCCGCTCAGCCGGGACGGCACCACGCGCGCGCTCTCCAGCGCCTCCCAGGCCAGCTCCAGCACGAGGCGCTGCTGGGGGTCCATGGCGGCGGCCTCGTTCGGCGAGATCCCGAAGAAGGCGGCGTCGAAGCGGTCCACGTCCGACAGGAAGCCACCACGCCGGTACACGGCGTCCGCCCCGTCCGGCCACCGGCCCTCGGGCACGGCCGTCACAGCATCCACGCCATCACGCAGCAATTGCCAGAACCGTCCGGGATCGGCGGCCTGAGGAAGCCGGCAGGAAACACCGACCACGGCGACAGGCTCCACGGCGGACGAAACGCGACCGGTCCGCGACCGGCCGGTGTCCCCGGCCGTCATGCCGTTTGGCTGAATCGACTCACCAACCATCAATGCGCCACCTCAAGCTTCGGGCATCACCAACAAGACAGTGCCGGTTTCCATAAAGACGATCGCTTTGAATAGTTGCTGTGACCCTAATCGCAGCGCCCTTTCCGAACCACGGTCGCGGGCTGGCACATTGTTTCCGGCAGAAGCTGTCAGCGCGGGCGCGTTGACATAGGTGTAGGCGGTTCGCATCCTGTGTGGGACAGGTAGCGACATTGGCCTGAGAGTTCTGCCGAGCCGAATTGGATAAAGGCTTTTACGGAGCGCGTTCCAGGGGCCCGGTGCGATGGAGGGCCGTCAGCGGGGCCACTGTCAGCGGTCCGCCCGCCGAACAGCTCACGAGGAGACCACATGCCCGTCGACGCCCCCTTGAGCAACGGCCAGCTATGGAGCTGGCGAGAAGTGGAGCGCTACCCCGAGGACTGGATGCGGGACGCCAACCTGCCCACGACCTGGGACCTGCGTGGCCTCCCCCTGGACCGGGTCACGACGGCGTTGCGACGGCTCGTCGACCGGCACGAATGCCTGCGCACCACCTACCACGTACGAGACGGACAACCCGTGCAGCGCGTCCACCGGACGGTGACGCCGCCGGTCGAGCACGTGGACCGCGCGGTCACCGACCGCGGCGACCCTGAGCGTACGAAGGAGCAGCTGGCCACGGTCCCGTTCCCGATGACCGACGCGCTGCCCTGGCGCGGCGTGCTCGTCACGACCGACGGCGCACCGGTCTTCCTCGCACTGTCGTTCTCCCACCTGATCGTGGACGTGTGGTCGATCCATCATCTGCAGGACCAGTTCCGCGCCCTGGTGGTCGACCCGGACGCCGACGCGCAGATGGGTCCCACCCTGCGCGAGCTGGCCCAGCGGCAGCGCGACGAGTCGTGGCGCGGCCAGCAGGAGAGCTCCGAACGCTACTGGCGCCGTGTGCTCACCGACGGCCTGATGGACGAGCTGCCCACGCTCCCCGCCCGCGCCGAGCGGAACCGGATCGAGGCCACGCTGCACTCACGCCGCCTGAGCGGGCTCGCCGCCGAGGCCGCCAAGCGCCACGGCGTGACACCGCCCGCGGTGCTGATGGCCTTCATCGCCGCCGGCCTGGCCCGGCACACCGACACCGACCGGGTCACGATGAGCCTGATGGCCTCCAACCGGTTCGCCGAGGAGCACCAGCACGTCGTCGGCACCATGAACCAGCTCATCCCGGTCAGCGCCACCGTCGATCCCGGCGCCACGCTGGCCGAGCACGTCAAGCGCTGGCACTGGGCGAGCGCGCGTACGTACCGCTACTCCTGCTACGACTTCGACCGCGTCGCCGCGCTGGCCGCCGACGCGGCCACGCACAGCGGGCAGGAGCCGGGGCACGACTGCTGGTTCAACCACCTGTTCCGCAGCTGGTTCAACTACATGCAGATCGACCGCGCCCCGCTGAACCCCGCCGACCCGACCCCCGCCGAGCTGGTCTGGACGCCCTTGGCTCAGCAGTACGGCCAGGCGTTCCGGGTGCGGGTGGCGGTCCAGGGCGGTCTCACCAGTGTCATGCTGCTCGCGGATCCGATGATCATCCCGCCCGAGGCCGCGACCGACATCCTGCGGGCGATGGCGCTCGGCGTACAGCTCGCGGTGACCGACCCGGATACGTGCCTGAAGGACCTGTGGAGCGCCAGGAGCGAGGGCCTGCCGCCGTCGCTGTTCCCCTCTGAGATACCGGCGCCGCCGCACTAGACGTCCGTGGGCCGGCGCGACAGCCCCCGCCGCGCCGGCCCACGGATCCCGCCCGCAGCAACAAAGCACCCGCCAAAAGGCCCGCAGTAGGCACTGCGGGCCTGCCTTCATTTCGGGCTCAGACCAGCACCTCGACCGGCGCCGGGTGGCTCAGGAACGCGGTGGGGCTCGCCGTCAGCCCGTACGCACCGGCCTGGAACAGCACGATCAGATCCCCCACCCCCACCTTGGGCAGCGAGACGTCGTCCCCCAGCAGGTCGAGCGGGGTGCACAGGCAGCCGACCACCGTCACGGGCTCCTCGGGCGGGTCGTCCATCCGGTTCCCCACCGCGATCGGATAGTTGCGCCTGATCACCTGGCCGAAGTTGCCCGAGGCGGCGAGCTGGTGGTGCAGGCCGCCGTCCACGACGACGAACACCTTGCCGCGCGACTCCTTGCGATCCACCACGCGCGTGACGTACACACCCGCCTCGCCGACCAGATAGCGCCCCAGCTCGACGACGAGCCGCGCCTTCGGCAGCCGGGGCCGGACCAGCTCGTCGACCAGCCGCGCCAGGTTGTCGCCGATCGGGCCGAGGTCGAGCGGCCGGTCGCGCAGCGCGTACGGGATGCCGAAGCCGCCGCCGATGTTGACGTAGCGCACGGGCCCGGGCGCCGCGTCCGCGAAGCCGAGAATCAGCTCGACGGTACGGCTCTGCGCCTCGCAGATGTTGTCGACCCGCAGGTTCTGCGACCCGGCGAACACGTGAAAGCCCTGGAAGTCGAGGTCGTCGCCGGTCAGCCCGGCCAGGACCGCGGGGATCCGCTCCGCGTCGATGCCGAACTGCTGCGGCCCCCCACCCAGCCGCAGGCCGGACCCGCGGATCGCGAAGTCGGGGTTGACGCGCAACGCGACCCGCGCGGGCACGCCCACGGCGGCACTCGCCGACCGGACCCGCTCCACCTCCAGCTCGGACTCCAGCTCGACGGTGACGCCGGCGGCGACCGCCTGCGTCAGCTCGGCCATGGACTTGCCGGGCCCGGCGAAGCTGATCCGCGAGGCGGGCACCGGGGTGTCGAGGGCGTGCCGCATCTCCTGCGCGGAGGCCACGTCGAAGCCGTCGACCAGGCCGCTCATGTGCTGGAGCAGGGCCGGCATCGGGTTGGCCTTGACCGCGTAGCTGAGCTCGATGTCCTCGGGCAGGGCCGCACGCACCGACGCCACCCGCCGGTTGACCAGCTCCCGGTCATAGGCGAAGAACGGCGTGCTCCCCACGCGGGCGGCCAGCCGCTCGACAGGGACGCCGCCCACGGTGAGCTGGCTGTCGCGCCTGCCGTACCAGCCGCTCGGGATGGCGGTCACCAGGTCACCGACCTGCGCAGCTCCGTACGGTCGAACTTGCCGTTGCCCGATCTCGGCAGCCGGTCGCGCACCACCACCCGGCGCGGGACCATGTAGCGCGGCAGGTCGCGTTCGAGCGCCTTGACCAGCGTCTCGGTGTCGCACGAAGCGCCGCTCGGCCCGCTGACGACGAGCACCACCTGCTGGCCGAGCGTGTCGTCGGCGACGCCGAACGCCACCGCCTCGCCCACCAGCCCGGTGGCGTAGGCCGCCTCCTCGATCTCGCTGGGGCTGACCCGGTATCCGGAAGTCTTGATCATCTCGTCGGTACGTCCCACGAAGTAGATGAATCCCTCGTCGTCGCGGTAGGCGACGTCGCCTGACCAGACCGCGAGCTCGCTCCCCCACGGGCTGCCGCCCGGTGGGTAGGGGCGGAACCGTTCGGCGGTGCGTTCGGGGTCGTTCCAGTAGCCGAGCGCCACGAGCGCGCCACGGTGCACGATCTCCCCCTTCTCGCCGGGCTCGCACACGCCGCCGTCCGGGCGTACGACGAGGATCTCCGCGTTGGGAATGGCCTTCCCGATCGAGTCGGGCCTGCGGTCGACCTGCTCGGGGTCGAGGTAGGTGGAGCGGAACGCCTCCGTCAGCCCGTACATGAGGTACGGCCTGGCCTGCGGGAACGTCGCCCGCAGCGAGTCCAGCGCGGGCTTGGGCAGGCGCCCGCCGGTGTTGGCGAAGTAGCGCAGGCGACGGGTGGCCGCCTCGGGCCAGGTCTGCGCGGCGAGTTGCAGCCACAGCGGCGGTACGCAGGTCAGCCCGGTGACGCCGTGCCGCGCGCACAGGCGGACGACCGCGCCGGGCACCAGGTAGTTCATCAGGACGATGTGCGCGCCCGCGATGAAGGAGGTGGTGAGCTGGCTGAAGCCGGTGTCGAAGCTCAGCGGGAGCACGCCGAGCACCACGTCGTCGCGGGTGTGGCCGAGGTAGCGGGCGACGCTGCGGGCGCCGGCGAGCAGGTTGCGGTGCGACAGGACGACGCCCTTGGGGTTGCCGGTGCTGCCGGAGGTGTAGAGGATCGCCGCCACGTCGGCGTCGATCGCCTCTTCAGGAGCCGATGTCTCGTCGTCGGAGGCGCACAGCTGGGGCCAGGTCGTGATCGGCAGCGGCTCTGGGACGCGCGGCCGGTCGCCGATGAGGATCAGGTGACGCAGCGACTCCACCTCCTGGAGCCGGGCGCCGACCAGGCGGTGCCGCTCGACCGAGGTGACCACCGCGACCGCCCCGCAGTCGGCGGCCACGTAGCCCACCTGCTGCGGCTTGAACAGCGGATTGACCGGGACGAACACCCCGCCGGCCGCGGACACGGCGAGCATGGCGACGACGGTCTCGATCCGCTTCTCCAGGTAGACGACGACCCGCTCACCCCGGCGCAGCCCGAGCCGGCGCAGCCCGCTCGCGGCGCGGCCGACGCGGCGGGCCAGCTCGCCGTAGCTGAGCGTTTCGTCCTGGTACGTCACGGCGGGGCGGTCAGGGTCGCCGCACCGCACCACGTCGTCGACTCGCGTCAGCATCGGCGATCCTCACACTCGTAACGGCGCTCGCTCGTCACCGACGGTTCCTTGGGGGTGGATTAGCGGGGACGTTAAGGAGAAAGGACAGTGCCTGCCACAGCGAGCCGACGGTGTCGAACGTCTCCTCGTTGAGGAGGTCGTCGGGCAGCTCGATGTCGTAGCGGTCCTCGATGTCGGCCAGCAACCGCACGACGCCCATCGAGTCGAGCCCGAGGCCCGCCAGCTCGTCGGAGGCGGAGAAGTCGCCCGCGTCCGCGTACGGCAAATGCGAGCGCAGAATATTCTGAAACTCGGGTGGTATTTCCAACATAGTCACCGCGCCACCTCAGGCCGAAAGCCGAGCCGCTCCATGCTGTTCGCTCCGAGCTTGGCCGAATGCGTGACGACGCGTCAAGACCGCCATTCTCGAAAAGCGGCCTGAGCCATTGGCAGGTAATCGCCTTCCGGAGCCGGTCATCGGCCCCCGGTTGTCGCACCCCTGACCGGCGCAGATTATGAAGCACATTAACCGGCTACCGGCGCACATGGGGAGGCTGAGTTGTCCGCCGCGAAGAACGCGAATCTGTGCTGGGGCCAGCGTTACATGTGGCTGAAATACCACCGGCTGCCGCCGGGCGAACGGCATGACACGCACATCGTGCTGCGGCTCGCCATCCCGCACGACGTCACGGTGGCGAACTGCCGCGCGGCGATCAACTATCTGACGCGCCGCCACGAGTCGCTGCGAACCACATACCACCTCGACCCCGGGCCGGAGCCGCGCCAGCAGGTGCACCCGCCCGCCGCGCTGCCGATCCTTCTGGTGACCACCGAACGCGATGGCACCCCCGCCCCCGCCGAGATCGTCGAACGGCTCGGCACCACCGACTTCCGTCTCGACACCGACTGGCCGATCCGCGCCTGCGTGATCACCACGGGCGGGGCTCCCAAGCAGATCGTCCTGGTGCTCAACCATCTGGCCGTGGACGCGTGGACGGTTCGGGAGATCAAGCGGGAGCTCACCGTCCAGTGCGCCGGCTTCAGCTCCCGACGGCCGGCCGCATTGGAACCGGTCCGCAACCAGCCGTCGGACCTGGCCCGGCACGAGTCGTCGGCCGAGGCCACCGCCGTGGCGGCCCGCTCCCTGGCGTACTGGGGCGAGGAGATCGCCCGTCTCCCGGCCGACCCGTTCGCCGCCCGACGCGCCCCCGACGGCGACCCGACGACCCCGGACCGCGAGCCGCTGACACCCGAGCGCGACCCGGTGGCGCGGAGTGCGACGTTGACGTCTCCTTCGTTGCTCGACGCCGTGCGGCGGATCGCCGCCGCGGACCAGGTGTGGCCGTCGCTGGTCCACGTGACCGCGTACACCGCCATGATGGCCGCCTACACCGGCCTCGGGACGGTCGCGCACCTGTCGTTCTCCGGCAACCGCGAGCCCGGCCCGTACGCGGGCGTGATGACGTGCATGTTCGCGCCGATGCTGGTGACCGTCGACTGCCACGACGACCCGACGTTCGCGGAGCTGCTGCGCCGGGTGGCCGAGCGTTTCGAGCTCGCCCGGACGCACTCGTCCGCGCCCTACGACGAGGTCGTGGAGCTGGTGTCGCGTGAGGGATCGCGGCGTGGCCGGCCGGTACGCCTCGGGTCGGAGGTCAACTTCATCAAGCAGCGCTCCAGCGAGGCGCGGGCGCGGCGCACCACGTTCGCCTGGAAGACGGTGCCGACGGCCTGGGCGTACGAGGAGATGGACACGTACTTCAGGATCGACGAGTGGCGTGACGCGGTCGTCGTCGGCTTCCACGCCAGGTCCTCGATCATGGGAGCCGGTGACATGGAGCGCTTCCTGCGCGGCTACGAGACCGTCCTGCTCGCCGGGGCCGACATCCGGATCAGCGACGTCACGCGCCTCGCCGGCTTCAGCACACCGGCGACCCACAGCACACCCGCCCCCGACAAAACACCCGAGAACGCCCCCGAGGCCGAGCAGGCGCTCGCCGACGTCGTCCGACAGGTGAACGGGCTCGGCAAGGTGGACCTGTCCGACAGCTACACGCTCGCCGGCGGCCGAGCCCTGCGGATCCCCCGGGTCCTGGCCCTGCTGGCGGCCCACGGATGGGCGGGCGCCTCCGTCCACCACCTGACCGGCCCCCAGCCGCTGCGGGCGCTGGCCCGCAAGCTGACCCCGGTCACCGCAGCGCCCCCCGAGATCACCCCGGAAGCCGTCATCGAGTCTCCGAGGCACGTACTCACCCAGCCCTGACCCACCCTGGAGTGGTCCACCATGACAGACGCGCTCGCCGCCCGAGTATCCAAGAGCCACCAGCTCGTCGGCTCCGAAGAGGAGCTGCGCCGGCTGATAGACCGTGAGCTGACCGCCTCCGGCATAGAGAACCTGGTCGTCATGGGCGGCCATTTCATGCTTTTCGAGGACGAGGGGAAGCTCGTCCCCGGCGTCATCGGGGCGCAGGAGTCCGAGGTGATGCGGCGCCGGATCGCCGGCCGGGTGGGGATCTTCCCGGAGTACAGCTGGCAACTGTCGGCAGAGCTCCTCAAGTCGTACGCGCGGACCTGCACCGACGCGCGGCTGCTCCTGCTGGTCAACGACTGGCAGTACGTGCCCACGTCGGGCCGCCCGGCGAGCGAGCTGCGGGCGGAGTTCTTCGAGCGCTTCACCGGGCTGCCCGCGGAGTACGAGCGGATCCTGGGCGAGGCCGGGTTCGGCCCTGACCGCGTGCTGCCGAGCCGCAAGCACCCGCTGGCCTTCCCCGAGACCTGGCTCAAGTACCGCTTCCAGAAGGCCGCCGACCGGTTCGTCAAGCAGGGGCGGCTGGAGAAGCGCTACCTCGAGTCGGGCACGAAGGACACCGAGGTGGCCTTCCTCGACGACGAGGGCAACTACCGCACACTGATCAGCTGCGGCATCACCGGATGCGCCGGCGAGATCACCGAGATGATCTCGGAGGTGCACAGCGCCGGCTACCGGGCGATCGTCATCTTCGCGCCTGGCGAGTGTCTCGCACCCGTCCAGACGGGCGTCGACATCGCCCTGGAGCTCTACCGCCTGTCGGACATGCTGGTGATCATCGCCGACCCCGGCGGGAGCGGGGAGATGTCCACGGACGAGATCTACTCGAAGCTCGTGACGGTCAGCACGTTCAGGAGCTGACGCGGCGCGAGACGGACCACCGAAAGTGACGGGCCGCCCATGAAGATCATTTATCTGGACAACTGCGCCACCACCCGCGTGGACGACGAAGTGGTCGACGCGATGCTGCCGTACCTGAGAGAGGACTTCGGCAACCCGTCGTCGCCGCACGTCCTCGGCAAGCGGGCCCGCCGCGCGGTGGACCTCGCCGCCGTGTCCGTGGCCGAGCTCCTGGGCGCCGACCCGCGCGGCATCGTCTTCACCTCCGGCGCGACCGAGAGCAACAACATCGCGCTGCTGGGCATGTTCGCCCATGAGGAGCGCGCGCCCGTCAACGCGCTGTTCTGCCCGACCGACCACAAGTCCGCGCTGGCCATCGGCCGGGCGCTGGCCGGGCGGGGCATCGAGACCCGCACGATGGCGGTACGCCAGGACGGGCTCATCGACCTGACCCGGCTGACCGAGCAGCTCGACGTCCACTCCCGCGTCGCCACCGCCGCCCTGGTCAACAGCGAGATCGGCGCCATCCAGCCGATGTCGGAGCTGGCCACGCTCTGCCATGAGGTCGGCTGCCTGCTGCACGTGGACGCCGCCCAGGCGGCCGGCCGGATCCCGATCGACGTGGTCGAGGCCGGAGTGGACACGCTGTCGATCTCCGGACATAAGGTGCGCGGCCCGAAGGGCATCGGCGCCCTGTACGTGCGGCCCGGCGTGCGCCTGCGGCCGATCACGTACGGCGGCGGCCAGTACGAGCTGCGCAGCGGGACCATCCCGACGCACCTCGTGGTGGGGCTGGGCAAGGCGTGCGAGCTGGCGCTGCGGCGGCTCGACGACGACTGGATGCGGGCCGTACGGCTGCGCGAGGCGGCCCTCGAACTGCTCACCACCCGTCTTCCGGGTGTACGGATCAACGGCGATCCGCTCAACGGAGTGCCTCATGTGCTCAACCTGGTGCTGCCCGGGGTCCGGGGGGAGAGCCTGGTCTCCAGCCTGCGTACCGTGGCCGTGTCCACCGGGTCCGCGTGCAACTCCGACTCCCAGGAGCCGTCACACGTCCTGACCGCGATCGGGGTGAGCGCCGAGGACGCGAACAGCTCCATCCGGATGTGCCTCGACCCGCGCATGGCGTTCGACGAGCTGGTGCGGGGTGTCGAGCTGGTCTGCGAGCGGGCCCTGGACCTGGCCGAGGTGTCGGTCGCGATGCAGGCCACATGACGTACGGCAACGGGCCCGCCGGGGGCGGGCCCGCACAGACGACCGAACACTTGTCATGCGCCGTTGGGCAGGAACTTCCTGGCCGCTTGCACCCCGGCCTGGAATCGGCTGGTCGCGTCGAGGTCGCGCATCAGCGTGGCGATGTGCCGGCGGCAGCTGCGTACCGACATGCCCAGCTTGCGCGCCACGACCTCGTCGGTGTAGCCCTTGGCCATCAGCGCCGCGATGGCCTGCTGGAGGTCGTCGGCCACGTCGGCGTACCCGGCCTCGACGCCCTCCAGCGGCGTGGCCGTCTCCCACAGGTGGTTGAACAGGTCCAGCAGGAACTGCGCGACCCCGTGGTTGTGCACCCGCGCCACGTTGGTCTCCCCGTCCGACAGCCCGAACAGCACCACCAGCGACCGGTCGAACACCACGGCCGAGCGTGGGATGTGGCTGACGGTGCACACCGAGGCCCCCGCGTCGGTCAGCTTCTTCATCCTCATCCGGGTGGCGAGATCGGCCCGGTTGCGGTGCTGGCAGATGATGCGCACGGTGATCCCCCGCCCGAGCAGCGGTGAGTACGCCTGCGACAGCTCGTCCGCGTCCGTCAAGCTCGACTGGAGCACCAGCACCTCGTCCCGGCACGAGTCGCCGGCCGTCTTGAGGAAGCCCCGGACCTCCATCGACCCCACCAGATACTCGATCGCGCTGGGCGCCGAGGTCCTGCCGGTGTAGTCCTGACGGAACACGTTGATCCGCTCGCGGATCTGGTCGATCAACTCCCGGCGCTGGTAGATCTCCCGTTCGACGGAGGAGACCAGCGAAGCGGCGGCCACCTCGGGATCCACGGGGACGAACCGGCGGCCCGCCCTGTCCTCCATCATGAGCAGGCGGTTCTCCACCAGATGGGCCACCGCCTCGTGCATCTCATGCAGGCCAATGCCGAGATCGGCGGCGGCCACCTCAAGCGCCTCGATCGCACCCTTGCGGGCCGCGTAACGGTAAACGTCGGTGGCGTGGTCGCCGCCCACGGGGGCCATCCCCGGAAAGAACGGAATAGTCGTCATCACGATCTCCCATCAACTCAACGGAACTCTCAGGTGAAGGTTGGGAAGCGGCGGTTGAAACGGAACGCTCAGGTGAAGGTTCGGGTGCGGCGGTTGAACAGGAACAGCGACAGGCCGAGCAGCGCCGCCGCCATCCCGGAGAGCACGGCGACCTCGGGGAGCACCGTGCCGATGCCCGTGCCGGGCTTGGTCAGCGCCAGCAGCGCGTCCATGCCCCAGGCGTGCGGGAACAGATAGCCGAGCGAGTTGAGGAAGTCCCCCGCCGACTCCCTGGGCCACAGGCAGCCGCCCAGCATGCCGAGCACGATGCCCAGCGGCGGGCCGATGGCGGGCGCCTGCGAGGGCGAGCGTACGAGGCTGCCGACCAGGATCGCGGCACCGGTGGCCACCAGGGAGAACGAGCCGACCACCGCGGCGACACCCAGCGGGTCGCCCCACGACACGCCGAACACCAGCGAGCTCACCACCATGATCAGCAACGACTGCGCGACGGCCACGACGAACCTGCTCAGCGCCTCCCCCGCGAGCACCGACCGGCGCCTGACGGGGGCGGTGAGCGCGCGCTGGATCATCCCGAGCCGCCTGCTCTCGGCGAGCGCGGCGGCCACGGCCATGGAGTTGATGAAGGTGAACAGCAGCAGGTTGGCCGGGGCCGTGTAGGCGAAGCCCCTGGGGGCGGCGCCGGGCGTACCGGAACCGACGACCGCGACGCGGCCCGAGTCGGCCTGTGCCTCGCGCACGCGCGCGGCGGCCTGCGCGGGCGTGGCGCCCGCGGCCTCGACGGCCCTGGTGGCCTCCAGTACGGCGGCCACCCGGCCGACCGCGACGTCGACGGCGCTGCGGGCCGCCATGCCGCTGCCGTTCATCTGGGTCATGACGAGTTCGAGCTTGGTCGAGCCGGCCGGGATCACCAGCCCGGCGGCGAGGGACCCTTCACGTACGCCCGACTGGAGGTCCTGTTTGGTCGCCACGGGTGTGATGGCGAGGTCGGGGTGCGCGCGCAGCTCCTTGAGCACGGCGGCTGAGACGGGATCCGAGCCGGCGGCCACGACGCCGACGGGCAGCTTGGCGGCCCCCACGGCACCCCCGCCGAGCGCCATGCCGACGAACACGATGTTGACGAACGGCATGATCACCATGAAGAACAGGCCGACCTTGTCACGGGAGAGCCGCCGCAGGTTCGCCGCCACCAGCGCGAGGATGGGATGCGGCCGCACCCGAGCAGCCTCATGCGGCCGTGTCCGAGCCGCCTCACGTGTCCGAGCCGCCTCACGTGGCCGCGCGGCCTCTTGTGGCCTCATCCGAGGAGCCCCTTCCTGAAGCCGGCCGCGGCCAGGCCGCCCGCCACCAGCGCGATCGCGCACAGCACGCCGATCGGGACGATCACCGTGGTCAGTCCCCCGCCGGAGCCCGCGAGCCGGATCAGCCCGGTCGACGTCCAGCCGTTCGGGGTGAGCAGCGCCACCTTCTGCAGGAAGCCGGGCAGGTTGTACAGCGGCACCAGGCTGCCGCCGAAGAACGCCATCACGAACGAGACGACCATGGTCACCCCGTCGGCCTGGGCATCGGTCTTGGCCCGGCTGGCCACCAGCATGGTGATCGCGGCGGCGGCGAGCACGTGCGCGACCAGCAGCGCGAACACCGCCACCGGGTCACCCCAGCTGGTGCCGAAGATGAGCGAGGAGGACGCCCAGGTGGCGACGACGCTGACCACGCCCAGCCCGAACCCCACCAGGGCCTTGCCGGCGATCGGCGTCCACTGCGGGATCGGCCCGGCCCGCATCCGGTCGAGCGTGCCCTGCCGCCGCTCGGTGAGCAGGCTCCTGAACGAGGCACCCACCACGAAGAAGGCGAACAGGGCGGCCATGCCGGAGCCGTAGTACACCGACAGGTCGATCTTGCCGCCCTCCATGGGGTCGTCGGCCAGGCTCAGTCCGGGCCCGGCGGCGCCGTTGCGCTCCACCAGCTCCTTCACCCGGTCACCGGGCACGCCGTACGCGAGCGAGGCGCGGACCGCGAGCGTGCGGGCGTCCACCACCGAGGAGATGCGGTCGACGATGGCGTTCGCCACCACGCCGGCCAGCGGCGACTCGGCGGAGGTGAGCACCGCGACCTGTCCGCCCGAGCCCGCGCCGACACTCTTGGTGAACCCCTGCGGGAACACGATGGCCGACCCGATGTCGCCGGCGTCGAGCGAGCGCTGCGCCTCTTGCCTGCTGGGCAGGTCGCGCAGCGTCAGCGTGCCCTTGAGCTGTTCGTTGGACATGACCTCCCGCCGCACGCTGGCGGAGAACTCGCCGCGGTCGAGGTCGACGAAGCCGATCGTGGCCCGCAGCGGCGGGTCGTCCCCGCCCAGGGCGAGGCCGAACAGGGTGGCCAGCGCGATGGGCACGATCAGGGCGACCACCAGGGCCGTTCCATCGCGTACCCGGGTACGCAGTTCCAGCGCGGCGACGGACATCAGGGGTCTCAGCATGATCAGTCCCGCAGCTTGCTGCCGGTGAGGTGGAGGAAGGTGGCCTCCAGGTCGGGTTCGATGACCTCGACGGCGGTCACGGTGGCGCGGCCGTCCACGGCGGTGATGATCGCGGGCAGCACGTAGCGGCCGCCTTCCGCGAGCAGCCGCACCGAGCCGGTGCCGGTCCTGACCGCCTCGACTACGCCTTCCAGCGCCTGGAGCTTGTCGAACGCGCCGTCCACGTCGCCGTCGAGCATCAGCTCGATCTTGTCGGCGCTGCCGACCATGGCGACGAGCTCGTGGCGGGTGCCCTCGGCGACGATCCGGCCGTGGTCGATGATCCCGACCCGGTGGCAGACCCGCTCGACCTCCTCCATGTAGTGCGAGGTGTAGAGCAGGGCCATGCCGTCGGCGACCAGCCGCTCCACGCCGTCGAGGATGGCCTTGCGGCTCTGCGGGTCGACGCCGACGGTCGGCTCGTCCAGGATGAGCACCTCGGGCCGGTGCAGCAGGGCCGCGCCGATGTTGATCCGCCGCTTCATACCGCCCGAGTACGTGCCGAGCTTGCCGTCGGCCCGGTCCGACAGTCCGACCAGGTCGAGCACCTCGCTGATGCGCGCCGCCAGCTCCCGCCGCGGCAGGCCGAACAGCCGGCCGAAGAAGCGCAGGTTCTCCCGCCCGGTCAGCTCCGGGTAGAGCGCGATCTCCTGCGGTACGTAGCCGATCTTCGCCTTGGCGGCCAGCGGCTCGGCGGCGAGGTCCGTGCCGCACACCGTCACGTTCCCGGTGCCGGGCTTGAGCAGGCCGACGAGCATGGAGATCGTGGTCGTCTTGCCCGCGCCGTTCGGCCCGAGCAGGCCGTACGCCTCGCCGGGGGCGATGGCGAACCCCACATCCTGTACGGCGAGCACGTCGCCGAACCTCTTGCTCAGGCCGGTACAGGCCAGAGTCGCGGTCATCGGCCCCACCCGTCCGGCTCGCCCTTGTCGCTGGTGTTGCCCGCGCAGACCTGGCGTTCGAGGTCGACGCCGAGCTGGTGGTCGAGCGGGCTGTTGCCGGTCACCCGGTTCCACAGGATGTGGTTGTCCATGGCGTCGTCGCCTCCCCAGTCCTTGGACGAGCCCATGACGAACGCGGCGCCCATGACCGACTCGCCGCTGGGATGGTTGTCGTGGATCCGGTTGTCCACGACGCTGACCCGGTGCGTCCCGATCAGCGCCAGGCCCACGCCGGAGATCGGCGGGCCCGCGGCCCCCAGCGCGTCGGGGGCGTCGCCGCCCGCGGCCAGGCCGTTGCCGTACAGGTCGTTGCCCGAGACGAGGCAGTCGCGCACGCCGCCGTCGGGCTCGCCTTCGTAGGTTTGGTTGAGCATGAGCAGCCCGGCGGCGTTGCCGCGGCAGGTGTTGCGCAGCACCCTGACGCGGGAGGAGTTGTCGACGAAGATGCCGAAGGCGTTGGCGAAGCTCTCGTTGTCCGCCACCAGCCCGTCAGCCTCGGGGCAGAAGCTGAGCGCGATGCCGCCGTACTGGCTGCCTGACGTGGTGCAGCCGGTCACCTCGCAGCGGCTCGACTCGCGCACGTAGACGCCCCAGACGGCGTTGCCCGCCGTCTCGACGTTCCGCACGGTCAGGCCCGTCACGGTGTGGGCGTAGATCCCCGCGCCGGTCGAGCCGCGCACGCTCAGCCCGGCTATCGTGACGTCGCCGACGCCGTGCAGGCTGATGCCGCTGACGACGTCCGCCGCCGCGTCGTGCAGCTTCGGGATCCCCGCCGGGACGGAGTCTCCCGGGACCAGCACTGTGCGGCCCGCCCCGGCGCCGGTCAGCGTCACGCCGTCGTGCCTGATCCAGACGTTCTCCGCGTACGTGCCCGCCGCCAGCTCGATCGTCGCTCCGGCGCCCGCCTCGTCCAGCGCCCGCTGGATCGACTCACCGGGCTTCACCTGGGACATCCTGGGTCTCCCTCTCTGCGGCCGAAACCGTCGCCGTACATGTCGCCATCACCGTCACCGAAACCGTCGGCGTACACGATCGCCAGGGAGACGAGCAGCCCCGCGCCCATCCCCCACCGGGCCGCCCCGGCCACCCGGCTCCGGCGGGGCGCCAGCCGTACCAGGGCCGCCTGCTCGCTAGCGCCCCGGACGGCGTAGGACGAGCCGCCCGTCAGCGCGAGCCCGGTCGAGGCGGTCAGCTCCGCGGCCGCCTCGTCGAGCAGCCGCCGTGCCCAGGCGGCGGGCCGCCCGGCGCGGGCCTCGAAGTCGTGCCAGGTGAAGCCGGGCGGACGCCCGCCCACCGCCTTGATGAAGCTCTCCTTGACGGAGAAGGCCACCTCCTCCGCGCCCAGCTCGCGCTCGGCGGGCGTGGTGAGGTGCTCGGTGAACACGGCACCGCCACGCCCGGCCGCCCTGGCGAGCCGATCCGCGTCCACGATGTCCACCCCGACCAGCACGGGAGGGAACACCGGAGGGGCGGCCGGCCGCATGAGCTGTTGCCCGGCGAACAGCGTCATGCCGCGACCTTGGCGCAGCGGGCCACGAACGGTTCGAGCACCGCGTTGTACTCGTCCGGCCGCTCGATCATCGGGATGTGCCCGCTGTCCTCGACCACCACCACGTCGTTCTCCGGATAGTCGGCCAGCAGTTCCAGCCACGGGCCGACCGGCGTCATCCGGTCGTGCCTGCCCCAGACGTACAGGGACGGGCAGCGGACCTTGTCCAGGGCCGGCTTGACCTGGTAGCGGCGGGTGGCCTTGAGGCTGCGGGCCATGCTGACCATGGACTCCGGCTGCCGGAGCATGGTGCCGACCTCGTCCATCTGCGCCCGCGTGAAGTACGGCTCCGTACCGTGGAAGAGCGCGGACACCATGCGGACGCCGAAGTCGTCGCCGAACGGCTGCACGCTGGCCCGGCGGTCGAAGCTCAGCCCGACGTCGGGGTCGGGCGTCAGCCCGGGGGCGCCGCTGACCACGATGCCCTTGATCCGCTCGGGGCGGCGGCCGGCCAGGTCGATGGCGACCAGGCCGCCGAGCGAGTTGGCGCAGAGGACCAGGTCCTCGACGCCGGCCTTGTCGCAGGCGGCCAGCAGCGCGTCGCCGAGCCGCTCGATCGAGCCGGCCACCCGGCGGTCGAGCGCGCAGATCGCCTCGTGCGTACGCAGCACCGGCACGCCGGCCTCCGCCAGGTAGCGGTAGGGGTGCTCCCAGATCCAGCCGCCGGCGAACAGCGCGGACATGAAGACCACGGCGGGCCCGCCCTCGCGGTCGCCGAGCCGATGCTCGGTGGTGAAGTCGGACATGAAGGCTCCAGTCACAGTAGGGAGGCGTCGCCCGGGACCCACCCGCAGCCGCAGGCGGCGTCCGGTCCGACCCGGACGACGGTGTCGCAGTCGGGGCAGCGGGCGTACTCGCGGATGTCGGAGGGGATCCAGACGCTGGTGAGCACCCGGGTGCACAGGCCGCCCTTGAAGAAGCGGCGCATGCTCCGCTGGTGCGGCCGGGCGTGCACCGCGCGGACGGACTCGGGGCGGTCGAAGGCGGTCACGGTGAACTTGCGGTCGCCGACGTCGAACGTCGCCAGGCCGAGAAAGCCCTTGGAGGCCCGCAGCGACTTGACGACCTCCACGCTGAGCAGGTCCACGTCCGCCGCCTCCGCGTCGTCGCGTACCTCCAGCCAGGTCAGGGTCAGTACGCCCGGCGGCTCGGTACGCCCGGCGGGGACGCGCGCGCTGACGCCGAACTGCCTGATCCCGCCCGTCTCCGCGTCGGCCGCCGGCACGAACCGCGCCGAGTAGCCGAGCGCCTCCGCGACCGCCAGCCGGTCGAAGCGGCGCCGTACGCGCGGACCGTCCGGGCCGAGGGTCACCAGGTCGGCTCCCTGGACGCCGACGGTCCCGCCGACGGCGGGCATGCCCAGGTAGGGGGCGCGGTGGTCGGCTTGGAGCGTCCACCAGAGCGTGACGGCCTCACCGTCGCCGACGACCTCGTCCACGACGAATTTCGGCCGCTGGAAGCGGGCCAGCGTGGCAGCGGCGTGGGCGGCCAGCGCGGCCCCGCTCAGCTCACCGCCGGAGTCGGGGTCGCTGTAGGAGGCGGCGGTGGCGGCCACGGCCTCGGGGTCACCGGCCTGCCACGCCTCAAGGTGCCGCTCGGCGGCCTTCCTGGCGTCCATGTCATGCCTCGTCTTCGTCTTCGGGCAGGCGCGCGGAGGCGACGGCCACCGCGAGCACCTTGCCGTCGGTGTGGCTGAGCGAGAGCCGGATCTGCTGGCCGGACCCGGCTGCCGCGCGCAGCGCCCCGGCGAGCCGGACGGCCGGCGGGTGCCCGGTGTGGCAGACGGCGGTCTTCGCGCAGTTGGCGGTGGGCCTGGGCAGCACCTCCGCCTGGCCGAGGTGCTCGGCCGTGGCGGAGACGCCGAGGAGGCGGAGCACCGCGTACTTGCCCGCCAGACGCCCGGCCCAGTGCTGGAGCGTGCGACCGTACCCGGACCTGAGGCGCTCGGCCGCCGTGTACACCTCTTCGAGGCGCATGTCGCCGACCAGCTCCTGAGGCCGGGAGAGCCCGGCGAAGCCGACCATCGCGCTGCCCCACCGGTTCATGCCGCGATCTCCCTGGACAATCGCCGGAGGGTGGCGGGCTCGGCCAGGCTCAGGCAGCGCGCGCCCGCCCGGCGCGACAGGCCCGCGAGTACCTTGCTGTCGCCCACCTCGACGCCGGGGGCGAATTCCTCCACCGCGTTCACCGTGTCCGTCCACCGCACTCGCCCGGTGAGCTGGGCGACCAGCGCGTCCCTGAGCGTGGCGAGGTCGGTGGTGGGCTCGCCGGTCACGTTCGGGACCACGGGTACGAGGGGCTCGCTCATCGGCGCGGCCCGCACCGCCTCGGCCCACGCGGGGACGGCCGCCGCCATCAGCGGCGAGTGGAAGGCGTTGCCCACCCGCAGCGGCACGATCTTGCTGGCCCGGGTGGCGAGCTTGCCCAGCCGGTCCAGGGCCGGTAGCGCGCCGGAGACCACCACGTGGCCCGGCGCGTTCTCCAGGCCCACGACCAGCGGCTCGTCGGCGGACCCCGCCTCGGCGGCCAGCGCCTCGACCTCCTCGACCGGCAGCCCCATCACCGCGCGCATCCCGCCCATGTCACTGACCTCGGCCATCAGCCGGGACCTGAGCTCGACCAGCCGTACGGTGTCGGCGAGCGTGAGCACGCCCGCCGCGTGCAGCGCGCTCAGCTCGCCGACGCTGTGCCCGGCGACCACGAGCGGCTCGAATCCCTCCTCCAGCAGCACGGCCAGCGCCGCCAGGTTGCACGCGGTCACCGCGACCTGCGCGTGCTCGGTCGCCACCAGCCGCTCCAGCGGCCCGCGAGCGCACAGCGGGGTGATGGGCTGTGCGAGCAGCGCGTCAACCTCGTCGAGCCGCGCTCGCGCCACGGGTCTGCGACGCAGCCACGCACCCATACCGACACGGACCGTGCCTTGTCCTGGGAAGAGAAATCCAAGCATTGCGCAGCACTCCTTTCGCCCAAACTCCCTCTCGCCTAAACTCTCCTTTCGCCTACAGCCGCCTGCGCGGTCGCCTCTCCTCGTGCGCGGCCTGCTCGGTGCCGAGGAAGCCGAGGAGCAGCTTGTTCACCTCATCGGGGGCGTCGAGCGGGAGCCAGTGGCCCGCGTCCTCGACGCGCTCGTAGCGCCAGGGCCCCTTCACGTACTTGCCGGAGGCCGACATGCCCTCCTCCAGCAGCGCCTTGTCCCCCGCTCCCCAGATGCCGAGCGTGGGCGCCAGCACGGGCGGGAAGGGGCGGGCCGGCCGCAATTCGGCCTCGGGCGAGCGGTTGGCGCGGTACCAGTTCAGGCCCGCCGTCAGGGCGCCGGGCCGGGCCAGGTCGCGCAGGTAACGGTCGTAGTCGCCGTCGCGGCCCATGATCTCCTTGAACAGCCGCCATCCGTTGCGCCGCAGCAGCTTCTCGCTCACGCCGGGGAACTGGTAGAAGAGCATGTACCAGGAGGCCATCCGCTGCTCCAGCGACGGAGTGGCGAAGACGCCCGGATGCCCGACCGACAGCACCGCGAGGTGGTCGAGCCTGCGGGGCATCAGGAAGGCGTACATCCAGGCGATGGCCGCGCCCCAGTCGTGGCCGACGATGTGCGGCCGGCGGATGCCGAGCTTCATGGTCAGGGCGACGACGTCGTTGACGATCGTCTGCATCCCGTACGCCTCGATCTCCTGCGGCTTGCCGGAGTCGCCGAACCCGCGCAGGTCCGGCGCGATCACCCGGAAGCCGCCCTCGACCAGGGCCGGGATCTGGTGCCGCCACAGGTAGGAGGAGTCGGGGAAGCCGTGGAGCAGGATGACGGGATCGCCTTCGCCCTCGTCCACGTAGGCGAGCTCGACGTCGTTGACCTGGACTCTCTTCTTGTTCATGCCGTCTCCCTGAACAACCGCTCGGCGAAGAACTCGCTGAAACCGAACTCCGGCACGTCCTCAGGGGCGACCATGTTGAGCAGCCCGGTCACCTGCGCGGCGAAGTTCTTGGCCATGAGCTTGCGGACCCGGCGCCGCCGTTCCGTGGCCGCGGGCCCGAACTCCACGTGCAGCCTGCTGATGATCGACGCGCCGAAGTCGAGGCGCTCCAGGCGGAAGTCCCGCTCCTCCAGGTACGGCGCGAACGCCGCGGGCGACCAGTCGTCGCCGCCGAGCAGGATGTCGCAGACGGTACGGGAGTCGCGCAGGGCGCAGGAGAGCCCGGTGCCGAGCACGGTGTCGGCGTTGCCGGCCTCGTCGCCGATCAGCACCACGCCCTCGGTCAGCGGCGGCCCCTCAGGGACGCTGGACACCGACGGCCACACCGACAGCGGGCCCGCCGGTACGGCCTCGGTCACCGCCTTGCCCCTGTCGGGCAGGCAGTCGAGCTCGAAAGCGGCCAGGAAGCGCTCGACGCCGCCGGGACCGCGGTAGCGGAGCTTGTTGACCGTGGGGAAGTTCAGGTAGAGGCGGGCCCGGCCATAGCCCTGGGGGAACACCATGAACATGACGTCGCCCTCGGTGCCCATGGCCTGGACGTCGGCGGGCCAGCCGTCCATGCCCTCGACCATCATGCCGCCGCCCCAGTGGTGCATGGAGTTGCGCATCCGGACGCCGATCTGACGGCCGACGGTGTTGCCCCGGCCCGTTGCGCCGAGCACCATCCTGGCCCGGATCTCCTGCGGGCCCTCTTCGGTCTGGTAGGTCACCACCGGCTCGCGACCCGGCGTGACGGTGACCCGGGCCGCGTCAAGCACCAGTCGGGCGCCGCTGTCCACGGCCTGCGCCGCCATCAGTTCGCACACCTGGTGGTGCGGGAACGACATCGGCCCGCCGATGCCGGGGATGAAGCGGGTCATGTCCACCGCTTCGACCTCGTCCTCGGTGACGGCCTCGTCCCAGGTCATCCATTCCCGGATCTCCCAGCCGCCGCCCGCCCCGAAGCAGTCGTAGACGCCCAGCCGCTGCGCCTCCCTGATCCCCCAGGGGGCCAGCCACTCGCCGCGGACCAGGTCCCGGTACTCCTCCTGCTTCTCCAGCAGCACGACGGACAGCCCGCCGGCGGCCAGCTTGCAGGCCGCCGAGGCGCCCGCGATGCCGCCTCCGGCAATGACGACGTCGGCGTAGTCGACGGTCATGCCTCCCACCTCTCCCAGTACGTACGTTCGTGGGCCCCGTACCGATCCGCCGGCCGGAACTCGGTGCCGAGCGTGTAGGCGACCGGGATCAGGCACACCTGGGTGACCCCGGTCGGGATGCCGAGCAGCTCGCCCACCTGACGCTCGTGGGGGACGTGCATGCAGGTGATCGTGCTGCCGAGGCCCCGGCTGCGCAGTGCCAGCTGGAACGACCAGATCGCCGGGAAGATGGAGCCGTAGAAGATGCTCGCCCGCATCGGGCCGTGCTGGACCAGGTGTCCCGGGTCCTCGGGGACCTTGTCGGCCATCCGCCGGTCCCAGGCCGTGTTGATGGCCTCGATGTCCGGCGGGCGGCCCAGGACGCAGGGCATGACCAGAACGGGCACCCGCCCGATGGTCTCGACCAGCGCCTCGGCCGAGTCGTAGTTCTTGCGGGCCTGCCGGTTGTTGCGACGTCTGCCCGCGTTCGTCCACATGTCGTTGCGGTGGAACGTCCAGGAGGTCGAGATCATCTCGGCGATCCGCTCCTTGACCGCCGGGTCGGTGATCACCAGCCAGCGCCAGTTCTGGTGGTTGTTGGCGGTCGGGGCCTGGACGGCGACCTGGAGGGCCTCCTGTACGACCTCGCGGGGCACTGGCCGGTCCAGGTCGAGCCGCCGCCGCACCGACCGGGTGGTGGTCAGCAGCCGGTCCGTCTCGGCCACGTCGAAGGGCGGTGCCTGCGCGGGGCCGAGGATCTCCGACTTCAAAATCACAGTCATGGCGCCCCCAGCAGCACGGCGCCGCGCACCGAGCCGGGCGCGGCGGTCAGCACCAGCGCCTGGCCGATCGGGTCGGGCAGGTCCGGCTTGGTCACGTACGAGGCCGGCTCGCCCGCGTGCGGCTCGACCAGCCCGGTGAGGGCGGGCGCGATCCCGTCGCGGATCGCCAGGGCGGCCATGACGATGTTCATCGCGCCGGTGGCGGCCTGGCAGTCGCCGGTGAGTCCCACCGACGTGGTGAGCACCGCGTCGGGCAGAGCGGCCAGCACCGCGGCCGACTCCTCGGCATCGTCCGGCACACCGGTGCCCGCACCGACCACCAGCTCGGGCCGGGCACCGGGCAGCCGGGCGAGCACCCGCGCCACCAGATCCCCGCCGCTCGCGTGGCCGGTCCCCATGACCCGCGCGTACGGCCGGCCGCCACGTCTCGTGCAGTGCTCGGCCGACTCCACCAGGAAGGCCACCGCCGCCGACCCTGGAACCGTGCCGGAGTGCCGCCGGTCGTACGGCGACACCACGGCGTCGCCGACAGTCGTGACGACCGTCTCGTCGGCCGCGACCACCAGCACCACGTCCGCCTTGCCCGCCCTGATCATCTCCAGCGCGCAGTCGAGGGCGATCGAGGCCGAGGCGCCGCCGTTGCAGATCGTGGTGGTGGGCCCGCGCAGGCCGAGCGTCTGGCAGACCGCGCCGCCGGTGGCGTTCAGCACGACGTTGGAGAAGCTCAGCACGGCCGGCTTGTTCGGGTTGGCGGCGATGCTCTCGTCGAACCCGCCGGTGCTCTCCGCCGACCCGGCGCCCGTGGCGAACACCAGCCCGACGTCGTCGAGCTCCTTCCTGGGCAGCTGCAGCCCGGCGTCCTCCCAGGCCAGCCGGGAGGCGGCGATAGCCATCCTGGACAGGTGGTTCATGTGCCGCCACAGCGAGCGCGGCGCGAACGTCCGCCCGTCGAGCGACGGCGCCTGCCCGGCCGCCTGGCGCCCGGTGACGATCGCCTCGGCCACCTCGCCGATGCCGGTGCCCAGCCCGCTGACGGGTCCGAGCCCGGTGATCACGGCCGCCGCCTCCGGCAGCTCGTCGTACTCCCGCGCGGCCCGTGGCGTCGTCAGCACGAGCGAGACGTTGTTGCCGCCGAACGCGTAGTTGTTCGACACCACGGTGTCGAACGGCAGCTCCCGTGCCACGTTGGGCACGAAGTCCAGGTCACCCGGTACGGCGTCGTCGGCGAAGCCGATGGTGGGCGGCGCGGTGCCGTGCCGCAGGGCCAGCACGCTCGCGACGGCCTCCACCGCGCCGGCGGCGCCCAGCGTATGGCCGACGAACGACTTGATGCTGCTGGTGGGCACCCGCCCGGCCCGCTCGCCGAACACCACCCGCATGACCTTGGCCTCCATGGCGTCGTTGGCGGGGGTGCCGGTGCCGTGACCGCTCACGTAGCCCACGTCGTCCGTGGTCAGGCCCGCGTCCGCGAGCGCCCGCCGTACCGCGCTCGCCCCTCCCCGCCCCGTGGGGTCGGGTGCGGTGGCGTGGTAGGCGTCGGCCGACAGGCCGTAGCCGGCGACCTCCGCCAGCGGCGTGGCGCCTCTCGCCAGCGCCCGGTCCAGCGGCTCCAGCAGCAGGAACGCCGCTCCCTCGCCGAGGTTGAGCCCGTCGGAGTGGCTGTACGGGCGGCACGGGCCGGTGCTGAGCGCCTTGAGCCCGGCGAAGCCCGCGTACGTGCCGAACAGCAGCGGGTCCACACCCCCGGCCAGGACGACGTCGGCCTCGCCGGTGAGGATCTTGTCCTTGGCGAGGCCGACGGCGTTGCCGCCCGCCGCGCAGGCGGTGGACACCAGGATGCGCGGGCCGCGCATGCCGAGCCGGTCCGCGACCACGTCCTCGGTGCGGTGCATGGGCTGATAACGACCCGCCGCGTCGGGGGTCGCCTGGCACTTGCCGAGGATGATGCCGAACCGGTCGGGGTCCGCGCCGGTCAGGCCCGCCCGCTCAATCGCCTGGCGGGCGGCGATCAACGCGAGCCGGGCGGTACGGTCCAGGCCGGCGTCGGACTCCGGTAGCCCCCCGTCGATCCACTCGTCGGGTACCTGGCCCGCGTGCCGCGCCTCGAACACCGCGAAGTTCTCGTCCAGGACCGGCGTGAGACCGCCGGTGCCCGACACGAGCCGCTGCCAGAACTCCGCGGGATCGCGGCCGATCGCACAGATGATGCCCAGGCCGGTGACGACGACAGGCCGCAGCGCCATGCTTGTCTCCTTCTCAGAAGGCCGATCAGATGATCGGGATGCTCCAGCTCTTGGGCACGATGTACGGGCTGGTCAGCGTGGTCACCTCGACGCCGTCAACGGTGAACTCCAGCCCGGCGGCGGCCAGTTCGGCGTCGACCCTGGCCAGCCCGAGCGTGGCGCCCAAGCCGGCGCTGCGCACCGCGTGCACCACCTCGCCGATGTCCTGGCCGCCGGCCAGCACCCTGGCGCCCGCCTCGGGGATGGCGTCGCCGCCGGTGAAGCCGACCGTGCGGCGGCCCTGGCCCGACTCGAACGCCGCCAGCACCGCCTGCCTGCCGACGAACTCGTCCTTGGTGACGTCGACCAGCCAGTTGGCGCCGATCTCGATCACGCTCGCACCCGCCGTCGCCTCATGGCGCGGGATCGGCTGGCGTACCTCCAGCATGGCCAGCTCCAGGGCCTCCTGGCCGGCCGCTCCCGCGTGCTCAAGCGCCTGGCACCACAGCTCGGCCGCGGACTCGGTGGGCACGATCATCTGGTAGCCGTACTCGCCGGTAAAGCCGGTGCGGGCGAAGATGATCTCGGTGCCGTTCCACTCGGTCTCCACCACCGACTCGAACGGCAGCGAGGCCAGCTCGCCGTCGATCAGCCGCCCGACCACGCCCCAGGCGTACGGCCCCTCCAGGGCCAGGACCGTGAGGTCGGCCGACCGGTCGGTGATCACCACGCCCTCGTCGTTGTGCTCCTCCAGGTGCTCCAGCAGGCGCGTACCGGCGCCGCAGGAGCTCTCCAGCAGGATCCCGTTCTCCCTGCCGAAGGCCAGCACCTGGTCGACGACCTGCCCGGACTCGTCCAGGACCAGGCTCATCATGCAGCGCTCCGAGGTGAGGTACTCCACGTCGCGGGCGAGCAGCCGCTGCGCGAAGTCCACGGCCGCGGGCCCGGTGATCTCGATGAGGCGGTTCCCGCCCAGGTCGAGGACGGCGGCGCGCTCCCTGAGCACCCGGTACTCGTCGGCCGACTCGGAGAAGCGCAGCGGGACCGAGCTGTCACCCACCTCGCCGTAGACGGTGCCCTCCGGATGCAGGTTCGCGAGGACGGTAGCCATGCTTCACACCTTTCGTACGGAACGTTGACCCGCCGGATCGGCGATCGTGAGGTTTCCTTCGGCGGCGACCTGGCCGTCCACCCGCGCCGACACCCGGTACTCGGCGAACCCGGCGCCGCCCCCGGTCCGCTCGGCCGACAGGGTCAGCTGGTCGCCGGGGACGACGGGGCGGCGGAACCGCATCGACCTGACCCCGGCCAGGTAGCTGATCTCGCTCGCGCCCGCCAGGGCGAAGACCACCCCGGCGAGCTGGGCCAGCGCTTCGATGATCACGATGCCGGGCAGCACGGCCGCGGTCGGGAAGTGGCCCTGGAACCAGAGCTCGGTTCCGGCGACGTTCTTGGTCGCGATGCCCTTGACGCCCGGCTCCACCCTGCTGACCCGGTCGAGCAGGAGCATCGGCCAGCGGTGCGGGAGCACCTGCCTGATCTGGTCATGGTTCAGCCCGGTCGCCGTGGCCGCCGACCTGACCGCCTGCGCCCTCGTGGCGGCTTTCGCCGCGGCCGTGCCCGTCGCCGTAGCCGCTGCCGAGACCGCGACTGTGGCCGAGGCCGTGGCCGCCGCCGTGGCCGAGGCGAGCTGGGTGGCGCCGATCGTCATGGCGTCGCCCGCAGAGCGGGGTTGACCTCGTCCGCCAGCCGCGACACCGAGCCGAAGACGGCCATCTCGCTGTCATACAGCGCCACGCCGAATTCGGCCTCGATGGCGACGTACAACTCCAGGACGTCGAGGCTGTCGAGTTCGAGGCCGCGCCCGAAGAGCGGCTGGTCGTCGGTGATCCAGTCCGGCTCGATCTCCAGGTCGAGCCGGGACACGATCATCTTCTTGATCTGGGTGCACGTCTGCCGGCGCTCGGCGGCCTTCGCGCGGAGCTGGTCGAGGGTCATCCATCCTCCATGTGCCTCGTGACAGGGGCTTGCGGTCGGGGACTGGTTCACGGTTCGTGCCGGGATCGGCTCACAGCGGGTGGGCTCGGCAAGTGGGGACTCAGCGAGTGGGGCTCAGCGGGTGGTTTCGCGGCGGGTGGACTCGCGACGCGGCGGGTCAGCCGAGGCCGCCGCCGTGGGCGACCACCACCGCGCCGGACATGTACGACGCCTTGTCAGAGGCGAGGAAGCTCACGATCGTCGCGATCTCCTCCGGCCGGCCCATGCGGCCCAGCCGGATCCGCGTCTCGTAGTCCTTCCTGATCTTGGCGGGCACCTTGCGCGTCATGTCGGTGGTCACGAACCCGGGCGCCACCACGTTGGCCCGGATCCCGTGCGGGGCCGCCTCGTTCGACAGCGCCTGGGTGAAGGCGATGATCGCGCCCTTGGAGGCCACGTAGTTCGTCTGGCCGGGGAAGCCGCCGTCCAGCCCGCTGGTCGAGGACACGGTCACGATCGCGCCCCGCCGTTGGTGCTGCATGATGCGCAGCGCCTCCCGGCAGGTCAGGAAGGTGCCGGTGACGTTGGTGTCGATGGGCCCGCGGAACTGTTCCAGACTCATGGCGACGAGATAGCGGTCCAGCGTGATGCCGGCGCTCGTCACCAGCACGTCCAGGCGGCCGTGATCGGCTCGTACACCCTGGAACATCCGCCGTACCTCGGCCTCGTCCGTTACATCGGCGCGCACGGCCGTCGCGCTGCCGCCCTCTTTCCCGATCAGGGCGACGACCTCCTCGGCGTCCGCCTCCGAACGGGCGTAGTTGACCACGACGTGGGCACCCTCCCGGGCCAGGTCGAGCGCGACCGCCCGGCCGATGCCGCGCGACCCGCCCGTAACCAGGGCCACGGAGCCTTCGGCAAAGAGCATCATCGTCTCCAGGGGTTTGACAATGCGCATACCAAACAATTGGTACCTGCACTGATAAAGCTACTAAAGGCGGATATCACGCCTGTATCATCCGGTTATCCATGCATTGACGGCGATAAGCAGATATACGACGCTAACAACATGCACGAGGTCGATGTTGAGGTTCTTATCGTCGGTGGCGGGCCGGTCGGCCTGGCGGCATCCATCGAGCTCTCCCGGCACGGAATATCCTCCCTTCTCGTGGAGAGACACCCGGGGACCGCGATTTTCCCGAAAGCGCGCCTCATTTCCACCAGAACCATGGAAATCTTCCGGTCCTGGGGAATCGCCGAGGAGGTTGAGGGCGCGGGAATGCCCCGCGAGGACGTGCTGGCGGTCGGCGTCGGCACCTCGCTGGCCGCCGATGACTTCGTGCGGGCCGCGGCGGCGATCGACCGGGACGCGCCGCAGAGCCCCACGTACACCTACCTCTGCTCGCAGGACATCCTCGAAGTGATCCTGCGCAGGGTCGCCGAGTCCCACCCACGGTCCGACGTCCGCTTCGCGACCGCCATGACAGACCTCCGCGTCACCGCCGACGGTGTGGAGGCGACCATCGAGCCCACGACCGCATCCATGACCGGACCAGCGGCGGGACCCAGGATCGGGCAGGCTCCCGACCCCGTGACCGAGCCCGGGAGCTGGAACGGCGACGGGGACGGGCCGATGCTCGTGCGGGCGCGTTATCTCGTGGCGGCCGACGGGAGTCGCAGCGGGATCCGGGAGCGGCTCGGGATCGAGGTCGTGGGGCCGCCACCGCTGGGACACATGGTCAGCGTCATGTTCGACGCCGACCTCGGTGAGCTGCCCGCCGACCGCCGGGTGGCGCTGTCGTTCCTGCGCAGCGACCCGCCGTGCGCGGTGGAGGCGGTCGACAACAAGCGGCGCTGGATGATCCAGACCGGCTACGACCCGAGCACCGGCGGCAGCGCGGCCGACTTCACCGAAGAGGCGTGCGTGGCGGCGGTACGCTCGGCCGTCGGCCTTCCCCACCTGCCCGTCACCGTCGTCGGGGTCATGCCGTGGCTGCAGCAGGCGGTGGTGGCGACCGGGTTCCGCGGCGGCCCGGTCTTCCTGGCCGGCGACGCCGCGCACGCGACCACCCCGCAGGGCGGGTTCGGGATGAACTGCGGCATCCAGGACGCGCACAATCTCGCCTGGAAGCTGGCCGCCGTCCTCACCGGGACGGCCGGTGCGGAACTGCTGGCCACGTACGACGCCGAGCGCCGCCCCATATCCGTCAGGACGGTGGACGAGAGCCTGACCAATGCCTTGATCACCCTGCGCATGATGCAAGGGCAGCTGTCGATGGGCCAGGCGATCGAGCAGCAGGCCGAGCGCCGCAGCTCCGAGGGCCTGATCCTGGGCTTCTGCTACGAGTCGGCCGCGGTGGTGCCCGACGGCACGCCGGACCCGGCACCGGCGGATCCCTACCGTACGTACGTCCCGACGGCCCGCCCCGGCCACCGCGCCCCCCACGTCTGGCTGACCTCCCGGGAGGGCAGGGTGTCGACGCTCGATCTGCTGGGCCCGGCCTTCACCCTCATGACCCCGACCGGCAGCGGGTGGGTCCAGCCCGCCAAGGAGGCGGCGCACCGGCTCGGCGTCTCGCTGTCCGTCGTCGAGATCTCCCGCGCGGGCGAGAGCGAGCCCGACGCGCCGCTCACCTCCCCGACCTGGGCGGAGGAGTACGGCGTCGGCGACACCGGGGCCGTGCTGGTCCGCCCCGACGGTCATGTCGGCTGGCGTTCGCCCGGCGGCGCGGCGTCGCAGGCCGCGCTGGCCGGCGCGTTGGGCGCCATCCTGGCCAGGTCGTGATGGTGGCGGGCCCGCGTACGCATCTGCGCGGCCCCGAGGCGTACGGACAGGGGGTTGCCTGACGACGTGGCGACCAGGTCGGTGACAGCCTGGGCCACGGTCGGCGTGTAGGGCGCGCCGACGAGCATGTCGGCGAGCTCCCGCGCCGCCTCGGCCGGGAGCGGGCGGACGAACTCGCGGTGCGCGCCCTGCCTGGCCACGAGGTCGTCGAGCGGGTCGGCGCTGGTGACGATCACCCGGCAGTTGGCGCCGCCGGGAAGCAGCGGCAGCACCTGGGCGCTGTCCTTGACGTCGTCGAGCACCACGAGCAGCCGCCTGCGCGCCGTACAGCTGCGGTAGAGCGCCAGCTTCTCGGCGGGGTCGAGGGGGATGTCCTGGGCGGGCACGCCGAGCGCCCGCAGGAACCGATCGACCACCGCGCCGGCGGACACGCCGCGCATGTCGGCGTACAGCTGCCCGTCCGGGAACCAGTCGATCCTGGCGTGCGCCCAGCGCAGCGCCAGCGCCGACTTGCCCACCCCGCGCGGGCCGCTCAGGACCATCGTCCCCGGCATCGCGACCTCGGGCTCGGGCCGCAGCGCCGCGTCCAGCGCGGCGAGCTCGCCCGTGCGGCCGACGTACGGCAGCACCTGCGGGGGCAGCTGCGACGGTACGACCGGCCCCGCGCCGGACGCTCGGTGGGCGGCGGGCCGCATGAGCCCGGACTCGTCGCGGAGCACCTGGTCGTGCAGCCGCCGCAGCGCCGGGCCCGGTTCGAGGCCGATCTGCTCCAGCAGGTAGCGGCGCGTCTCCTGGTAGGTGCGCAACGCCTCGGCCCGCCGGCCGGCCCGGTACTGCGCCAGCATGAGTTGGGCCCGGACCCGCTCCCGGAACGGGCATTCCGCTACGAGGGCCAGCAGTTCGGGGATCACCCGGTGGTGGTGCCCCAGGTCGATCTCCAGCTCAAGGCACGCCTCCAGGGCCTCAAGACGGGACTCCTCCATCCGCGCGACGTCGTACCGCAGGCCGCGAATGTCCTCGAACGGGTTGCCCCGCCACAGCGCGAGCGCCTCGCGCAGCAGCAGGACGGCGTCCTCGCGGGCCCCGCCCGCCGCCTGGCCGCGCGCCCGCGCCACCAGCGCCCCGAACCGCAGCCAGTCGATGTCCTCGGCCGAGACCCGCAGCAGGTAGCCGGGGCTGGAGGTCTCGATCGCCGCGGCCCCTAGGGTCCTGCGCAGCCGCGACACGCAGATGGCGATCTGCCGCCCCGCGCTCTGCGGCGCCGAGCCGGCCCAGACGGTCTCGATCAGCCGGTCGACGCTGACGACCCGGTTGGCGTTCAGGACCAGGCTGGCCAGGATCGCCAGCTCCCTGTTCGCGCAGATCTGCAGCTCTTCGCCGTCGTCGAACACCCGAAGCGGGCCGAGGACATGGAATTCGAGTGCCATCAGCGTTCCGTCCCGGCCTGATAAAGATATTGTCGCGCCATGTGGGAATCTCTCCCGCCGATAACTCGGGATATGCACTACTCACAAAGCTAGTAACGGCTCCCGGGCCGAGTCACCCCTAAGCGGCCCCTGACGGGAGGCCGAACCCACTCGATAGGGGTGCCGCCGGATCCGCACCCCATGGCCGTCTCCAGGGGTCACCTAGGGGTCGGAAACCTATTCCGGCGGTCCTAGGATTCAACTCAGACGGATTGACCGGCACTTTGTCCGCTCGGGAGGCGATGCACAGTTCTCCGCCGTTGCACCCCCGGAACGCGAAAGGCCATCACACCATTCGGTGTGATGGCCTTCCGCATTGTGCTCAGCGCAAGAAGCTCACCGGGGGAAGTTCACCGGGCCGGGCCGCTGCTCTGGACGGCCGGCTGCGGGGCCAGGACGGCGATGGCCGTCACGATCAGGCCGTTGCCGGTCATCCACCGGCCGGTGAAGCCGCCCAGCCGTTGCCCCTGCCAGCGGGGCCCGAGAACCAGGAGGCGTGCGGTGAACGTCCGCCGCACCGGGTCCACCGTGATCGCCGCGTCCTGGAAGTCGAGCCACCGCTTCGCCAGCGGGAACCAGGCCTTGTACACCGACTCCTTGGCGCAGAACAGCAGCCGGTCCCAGCTCATCCCAGGGTGCTCGGCGGCCAGAGCGCGGAGCATGTCACGCTCCTGCGGCAGCGAGATGGCCTCCACGACCCCTGCGGCCAGCGGCTTGTCGGGCTCGGCGTCGATGCCGATCGTCCCCGCCGCCTGGGCGAGCGCGGCGGCCCGGTAGCCGGCGCAGTGGGTGATGCTCCCGATGACGCCCAGCGGCCACAGCGGCTCGCCGCGCAGCCCCGACAGCACGGGCACCGGCGCCACGCCGAGCCGTTCCATCGCCTTGCGCGCGCACAGCCGCGCCGTCGTGAACTCCTTGCGCCGCTTGTCCACGGCCCGCTGGATCAGCCGTTCCTCCTCCGGGAAGAGCATCGTCCCGGGCGGGTCGTCGAAGGTGTCGTACGCCTTGACCGTCGCGGGCAGGATGTGCTCGATCATCTTCACTCCGGAGCTGGAAGTACGGTCCTGAGCGGGCCGCCGGTGCGCCCGCGCGGGACCCACTCGCGCGGATAGCCCAGAGAGACCTCTTCGAAGCGCACCCCGTCGTGGAACGTCGTGCGAGGGATGTGCAGATGCCCGTAGACGACCGCGACCGCGTCATAGTGCAGGGGCCAGGTGGCGGTCCGCTCGGTCCCGCACCACAGGGCGAACTCCGGGTGCCGCAGGATCCGGGTCGGCTCGCGGACGAGCGGATAGTGGTTGACCAGGACGGTGGGCAGGCGCGGATCCCGCTCGCCGAGGCGGCGCCGGGTCTCCGCGAGCCGCGCCCGGCACCAGGCGTCGCGGGTCGGGTAGGGGTCCGGATGCAGCAGATATTCGTCGGTGCAGACGACGCCCGCCTCGTGCGCGCGTTCCAGTGCAAGGCGCTTGCCCGCGCCGTTCGCGCCGAAGGTGTAGTCGTAGAGCAGGAACAGCGGGGCGACGGTCACCGGACCGCCGAGCCCCGTCCAGACCGGATAGGGATCCTCCGGCGTCAGCACGCCGAGGCCCCGGCACATCTCCACCAGGGCGAGGTAGCGGTGCTCGCCCCGTAACTGGATCGGATCGTCGCGCGGCGTCCACAACTCGTGGTTTCCGGGCGTCCAGACGACCGTGGAGAAACGGCTCTTGAGAAGGGTCAACGCCCATTCGATGTCGGCGAACCGCTCGGCGACATCTCCGGCGATCAGCAGCCAGTCGTCGGCCGAATACGGAAAGACGTTCTGGACGACGGCCCTGTTCTCGGAGAAGGCCACATGGAGGTCGCTGACCGCCAGCAACCTCCCGCCACCCGACCCTCCAACGACCACCTGCACAGCTTATACAGCAGCATATCCCTGCGAAAGCACACTTAACTACTTTATGGGGCGCCGTCCTCGGAAGTAGGGGGGACGTCTAGGGGTCGTCGCAGGTCAGGGCCGTCTCCGAAGGAGTTCCCAGGTCAGCGGGTACGGGCAGAACTCCTGTCATCCAGGGGGCCCCGCAAAACGTATATATAAGAGGATAAATACCTAGCTTCCACCTCAACGCAAAGCCGATCCGTAACGCTGGATCCGACTTTGACCGGTCTTTGACCGCGCTTTGAGTGATGCTAGGTATCAATAGAAATGCAGCAGTCTGCGATTGGCACACTAAGGCGGCCCAATTGCGTTACACGAGGCTGGGACGAGATGGGCCGGACATCTCGAACATCGGACTCGGCTCGCTGGCCCTCAGCGGCGCCTATGGCCCCATCGACGGCGATGAGGCGCTCGGGCTGATTCGCCGGGCCTTGGACGGCGGCGTGACGCTCCTGGACACCGCCGACTTCTACGCCGCCGGAGAGGTGGAACGCCTCGTGGGCCGCGCCATCGCCGGGCGGCGCGACGAGGTGGTGGTCTCGACACGCGGCGGCGTGCGCCGCGGCGGCCCCGGCGAGCCGATCGAGTTCGACGCGAGCCCCGACCATCTGGCGCGGGCCTGCGAGGCGTCGCTGCGACGCCTCGGCGTGGACTGCGTCGACCTGTACTACCTGCACTGCCGGGACGACCGCACCCCGGTGGAGGAGGCCGTGTCCCGGCTGTCGGAGCTCGTGCGGGCGGGCAAGATCCGTCATCTCGGGCTGACCAACGCCACGGTCGGCCAGGTACGGCGGGCGCACGCCGTGCATCCCGTCACCGCGCTCGCCCTGGAGTACTCGCTCTGGGGCCCGCACGCCCCGCCGGAGCTCCTCGACGAGGCACGGCGGCTCGGCCTCGGCGTGGTCGCCGCCCGCCCGCTCGGCCGCGGCTTCCTCACCGGCCGGATCAGGTCGCCGCTCCAGCTCGGCATCGACGACTGGAGGTACGAGGACCCGCGCTTCCAGCAGGAGCACCTGCGGCTGAGCACGCGTCCGCTGCGGCAGATCGAGGCCGCGGCGGCGCAGCTCGACCTGGGCGCCGGCCGGCTGGCGCTGGCCTGGCTGCTCTCCCACGGCGATCACGTCGTGCCCGTGCCGAGCACCCGCGACCCGGTTCACCTGGAGATGAATCTGGCCGCCTCCGGTGTCCGCCTGACGCCGGAAACCCGCGACCGGCTGGCCGGCATCCTGCCGGCCGGCGGCGCGAACCAGTCGGGCTCACTCCTGCTCTGACGGGGTCAGAGCTCAGTCGGGATCGGTCCGGCTTTGGGGCGAGATCAGGGACGCGGCGAGCGCCTTGTTGACGGCGTCGATCCTGGAGACGGCGTTGAGCTTGACGAAGATGTTGCGCATGTGCCGCTTCACGGTCGCCTCGGCGAGCCCGAGCCGGCGGGCGATCTGCCCGTTGCTGAGCGCCTGCGCGGCCAGTTGGAGCACCTCCTGCTCCTTCTGCGACAGCACGCCGGGCGCCGGCCCCTCCACGTGCGCGAGGCTGTGGCGCGACACCGCGAGCACCACCCGCGCCGGGTCCTCGTACACGCTCCTGATCGCCGCGATCAGCTCGTGCCGGTGGACGCTCTTGAGCAGGTAACCGCGGATGCCCGCGGCCAGCAGCCTGGTGAGCAGCTGCGGCCCGTCGTACATGCTCAGGATGATGATCTGCGTCTCCGGGGACAGGCACCGGATCCGGGTGACCGTCTCGGTCACCTCGTCACCGGGGATCTCCACGTCGAGCAGGACCACGTCGGGCCGGGTCTCGAGGACGACGGCCAGCGCGGTCGCGGAGTCGCCGGCCTCCCCGACGATGCTCATGTCGCCGGAGGCTTCGAGGATCTCGCGCAGGCCCTCGCGGAAGAGGGCATGGTCGTCCACGATGGCGACGCTGATCTTGGTGTTACGGTCGGTCCGGTTCATGGGGCTGTCTCTTGAGAGGGATGAGGAGCTCGACGAGACAGCCGTTGCCCGGGACGCTGGAGATGGCCACATTGCCCCCGAGTAACTCGGCGCGCTCCCGCATGGATGTCAGGCCCACGCCGCCACGCTCGCGGGCGCACGACGGGTCGAAGCCCTGCCCGTTGTCCTGGACGGTCGCGCTGAGCTCGTGCGGCGCGATGTCCACCCGCATGAGGATCACCGAGGGCCCGGCGTGGCTGAGGGCGTTGCGGGCGGCCTCCCGGATGATGAGGAACGCCTCGTCGAGGACCCTCGGCTCCGCCCATGACTCGTCACCGTTCACATCGAGGCCGACGGACACGACATCGTCCTCGACCGCCTCCAGGAAACTGAGCAGCGCCTTCTCCAGACTCCTCACGGGGACCTGGGGATGCAGCTCGGAGGTTATCTGCCGCAGGTTCTCCATCGTCTCCTGGATGGCCTGCTGAGCGACCCCGACCTTGACCTCCGCCCGTGCCGGGTCGCTGGCCCGGTGCACCTCCGACAGAGCGAGCTGCTGGTGCGCGACGCTGATCCCATGGCCGATGCGATCGTGCAGCTCACGGGCGATGCGGCGGCGCTCCTCCCCCTGGGCCTCCTGCACTTGGTTGAGCAGGAAGCGGTGATAGCTCTCGGCGGACTCGCGGATTCGCCGGGAGAGGCTCTCCTCCATTCCGGTGGCCACGAGTGTGAATGCTTCGGCCGGCGAGCCGGCCTCGACGGCTATTCGCCGCGCGAGGTGACTCAGAGCAACCCGGAAAAAAAGTGAGCCCGCCTCAAGAGAGGCTTTCGGATGAACTCCGCTCGAGGCGCGAGTAGTGCCGACTTCCCATGCGTGGAACTTATAGAGCTCGTTGACCTGCACTTTTCCGGCACGGAGCGTGGCCGCCACATCGTCGAGGACGAACTCGGCGGTCATTACGGCTTGGTGCGTGGCGCGCGGATCCGCGGAGAGCGCGTTGCCGGTGGCCTGGAGCTGCGACTCGAATTCCCTGAGGATTTCTTCTCGACAAGCATCAACGAATCTCGCAGGGTCGTTCTCAGCATCGTATGCCGCATCCAAGGAGCCCCCTTGGCCATGGGACGCGCGTGCCCCAACTATCTCGCAGGTGCCTCACCAAAGCAACATATAAGGTCAGATATTAGAGATCAGCGCGGTAATGTGAACTAGGTGCTGCGTCACCATGAACGCCCTGTAAGGTCGGCGCTGTTGATCACTTCCGCCCTTGGCGGCTGATTGGCCCGCCGCGATCACCGCGACCGTGCCCGCCGCCATGGCGAGGCAGACACCGGCGAGCGGCACGCGGAAGAACACGACGGCCACGCCGAGCGCGGCGGCCAGCGTGAGCGCGGCGACGTACATGCAATGACGTGACTTCCGCTCTCCGCAGGTCACCGCGATGGTCCGCCGGCCCGCCGCGGCGTCTCCCTCGATGTCGGACAGATCCTTGGCGGGTACGCCCACGAAGGCCATCCAGCAGGTGGCGGCGACCGCGAACACGATCAGGCCCTTCGGCGTGGACAGGCTCTCGCCGCCGGTGACGGCGGTCAGCCCGCCCCAGTACGACAGCAGCCCCGACGTGCACAGCACCACGACCGTGCCGGTCGAGCCGCTCTTGAGGTGGAACGGCGGCGCCGAGTAGAGGTAGCCGAGCACCAGGTTGAGCCCGACGATCCAGGTCAGCGCCGGGGGCAGTCCGGCGGTCGCGGCGATCGAGAGAACGGCCGCGACGGCGGCGACCACGGCCGCGGTCCGCGGGGCGAGGTCACCGCGGGCGATCGGCCGGCCCGACCCGTTGACCCGGTCCTCCGTGACGTCGGTGACGCCGTTGAGCAGGTAGATGGCGAAGATCGACAGAACCCAGGCCGCGGCCCCCTGCAGCACTTTCGCCGGTTCCGGCACCGACGAGACCGGGAGGGCGAGCACGGCTCCGGTCATGAATCGAAGGGTGGACACGGCGAGTACGGCAGGACGGGCCTCGACGAAGCACAGCCGGAGCACCCGCGCACTGGATCGCAGGGCGGTGACACCTGGCGCTTGATTGGACACCGATAAGCTGACCATGACCGGATTGTGGCCCTCGGTAAGAGATCCGGTAAGGGCGGTATCCGAAAGTTGTAGTCGGCATTGGTACTTTAGATACCCCCCGTACTACTCTCGGCGCGCCACCCCGAACTCCTGGGGATCCGCCTTGTCCGGTCACGACCGCCCCTATAGCTTGAGGTCGTCGGCGGGGACACGGAATCCAATTCCCACCTCACCGGACTGAGAATCCTCACGTTAGGGAATCTGATGCCGGATTTCAAGTTACTGGGACCGATGGAGTTGGTCGACGACCGCGGCCAGTCCCATATCCCGGTGGGGCCGAAGGTCCGGCAGGTTCTCGCGTTACTCGCGCTCAACGCGGGAAAGGTCGTCGACGTCGATCTCCTTATCCATGAATTGTGGAGCGAGAACGAGCCGAAAGACGCCGGCAAGACCCTTCAGACGCACATTTATCACCTCCGCCGAATTCTGCTGAGAATGGGCCCGGCCGTGGCCCAGCTGGTGGTCACCCGAGCGCCCGGTTACCTGCTGCGCGCCGACCCGGAGCGGGTGGACGCGCTCGTCTTCCCCCGGCTGGTCGAGCGGGCCGCCGGGCACCACCGCGCGGGCGACCATGAGGCCGCCGACCTGGTCCTTCGGAAAGCGCTGTCCATGTGGTCCGGCCCCCCGCTGGCCGACGTGCCGAGGGGCGCGGTGCTCGGCCCGCGCGCCACCGCGCTCGACGAGCAGCGGCTGCGGGCGGTGGAGATGCACCTGGAGACCAGGATCCGGCTGGGCCTGCACGGCGAACTCATCGACGAACTCCGCGTGCTCGTGGCCGCCTATCCCTTGAACGAGAACTTCCATACCCAGCTCATCACGGCACTCGGCCGCGCGGGCCGGCGCGCCGACGCCTGGCGCGCCTATGAAGGGCTGCGCGCGCTGCTGGAAGCCGAGCTGGGTGTGGAGCCCGCCTTCGACATCCAAAACCTCCATTTGACCGCTCCAACGGGAAGTCATTCAGGAAAGGACGTCTGACGATGAAAGGCTTTGAGCGTTACGCCGGATTCACCCCCGTAGACCTGACCGACCGCACTTGGCCGAGCAATCGGATAGTGGCGGCGCCCCGCTGGTTATCGACCGATCTACGTGACGGCAACCAGTCGCTGGCCAACCCGATGACGCCTGAGCGCAAGCTCAAGATGTTCGACCTCCTGGTGGAAATCGGCTACAAGGAGATCGAGGTCGGCTTTCCCGTCGCCAGCCAGAACGACTACGACTTCGTCCGCCTGCTGATCGAGCGGGACCGGATCCCCGACGACGTGCGGATCACCGTGCTCACGCAGGCCCGCGACGAGCTGATCGAGCGGACCGTGGAGTGCCTCGAAGGGGCGCCCCGGGCCATGATCCACGTGTACAACGCCACGTCGCCGCTCTTCAGGCGGGTGGTCTTCGACATGAGCCGCGCCGAGTGCAAGGACCTGGCCGTCCAGGGCACGCGCCTGATGATGAAGTACGCCGAGCGGACGCTGCGCGACTGCGACCTGGGCTACCAGTACTCCCCCGAGCTCTTCAACGAGACCGAGCTCGACTTCTCCCTTGAGGTGTGCGAGGCCGTCATGGACGTCTGGCAGCCGGAGCAGGGGCGCGGCATCATCCTCAACTTCCCGACGACGGTCGAGCGGTCGCTGCCCAACGTGTTCGCCGACCAGATCGAGTGGCTCGACCGCAACCTGTCGCGCCGCGAGCACGTCTGCCTGTCCATCCACCCGCACAACGACCGCGGCACCGGGGTGGCCGCCGCCGAACTGGCCCTGCTGGCGGGCGCCGAGCGGATCGAGGGCTGCCTGTTCGGCAACGGCGAGCGCGCCGGCAACGTCTGCCTGGTGACGCTGGGCATGAACATGTACGCCCACGGGATCGACCCGGGCATCGACTTCTCCGACATCAACGCGATCCGGCGCACGGTCGAGCTCTGCAACGAGCTGCCCGTGCATCCCCGGCATCCCTACGGCGGCGACCTCGTCTACACCGCCTTCTCCGGCTCTCACCAGGACGCCATCAAGAAGGGCTTCGACGACCTGGAGCGGACGGCCGACGAGAGCGGCGCCGACGTCGCCGAGCTGCCGTGGCGCATGCCGTACCTGCCCGTCGACCCCAAGGACGTGGGCCGTACGTACGAGGCGGTCGTGCGGGTGAACAGCCAGTCCGGCAAGGGCGGCGTCGCCTACGTGATGAGCGCCTGGCACGGGCTCAACCTGCCGCGCGGGATGCAGGCCGACCTGTCGGCCAAGGTCCAGGCGCAGGCCGACGCGGTGGGCGGCGAGCTGTCGCCGAGCCGGATCGGGGCCATCTTCCGCGCCGAGTACCTCTTCCACGGCGACCCGTCGGAGCCTCTGCCCGTGGGGCGGGAGCCGGTGACGGCGGCGCTGTACATCGACGGGCGCTTCGACATCGGCGGCGACCGGGCGGACGCCTGCCGCGCGCTCGGCTCGGTGCTGGCGCCCTGGGGCATCCAGGTCCGCGTCGTGCACCGCACCGGCCGCCCGCTCGACCACGAGCAGCCGAGCGGGTCCGGCGACCGCTTGAGCGACGAGACGGTGATCTACGCCGAGTGCCGGATGGGCGGCGCCGTCACCTGGGGCGCCGGCATCGACGCGGACATCGCCACGGCTGCCTACTCGGCTGTCCGCGCCGCCCGCGCCCGCCTCACCCCCGACGTACGACCCACCGAGGAGAAGGAGACCCGTGATGCTGAAGAGAATCCACCGGCAGCGCCCGCGCGGCCCCCGTACCCGAGGCCGTCTGGACCTGCGCACGCCGTCCGGCCGCAGGCTGCCCTTCTGACACCCAGCCGACTCTGACATCCAGCCGACTCTGACAGCCGACGAACGAAAAAGGGGAGGCCGATCATGGCCATCGACGAACGACGGGAGGGCCTGACCTCCCTGGAGGAACTGCTGCGCGAGACGGTGGCCGGCAAGGGCAGGATCGCCATGGTGACCGGCGCCATCGCGACCGGCAAGAGCGAGCTCCTGTACGCGTTCGCGGAACAGGCCTTCGAGCACGGCGCGTTACCGCTCACCGCCACGGGATCCCTGGCGGAGAGCGGCCTGCCGCTCGGCGTACTGGCCCAGCTGCTGCACAACGCGCCCCTGACGGAGAAGCAGCGGGCCGCGACCATGGACCTGCTGCACGAGGGCATGAGCTCGCAGCTGTCGAGCGACCCGCAGGCCGAGGCCATCGACCACATGGACGTGCAGATCGTCGACGCGCTCTGTGCGGCCCTGCTCGAACTGTCCGAGCGCTGCCCGCTGGTGATCGTCGTGGACGACGTCCACCAGGCCGACCGGGCCTCGCAGCTCTGCCTGGCCTATCTGGCGCGGCGGGTCAAGTTCGCCCAGGTCATGCTGGTCTTCAGCGCGCCCGACCACAGCGCGCACGTCCAGACGCTCTTCCACACCGAGGTGCTGCGGCAGCCGCACTGCCGGCCCATCCGGCTCACCCACCTGTCCGCCGAGGAGGTGGCGCACTGGGTGACCGTCCGGGCGGGCGCCGCGGCCGCCGACGGGTTCGCGGCCGACTGCTACGCGCTGAGCGGCGGCAACCGGCTGCTGGTGACCGCGCTCGTGGAGGACTTCCAGGCCACCGGCGCCCCTGGCGCGAGGTACGGCGAGGGCACGGTGGCCTGCTTGCGCCGCGCCGATCGCCGGATGACGGTCGTCGCCAGGGCGCTGGCCGTACTGGGCGAACCCGCCTCGATCGGCCCGCTGCTCGGCGGTGGCGAGAGCGCCGTCATCAAGCTGCTGAGCAGCGGCGACCTGCCGGGCGGCCGGTCTCCGGGCGGCGAGACGGCGGCCGACCGGCTGCTGGACGAGGGCGAGGCGGCGGTCGCCAAGGCGATCCAGGCGCTGACCGGCGCCGGCGTGCTGGAGCACGGCCACTTCCGCCACCCGGCGGCCAGGGCGGCCGTGCTCGCCGACCTCGACGCCGCCGAGCGCATCGACCTGCATCGACGGGCCGCCGAGCTGACGTACGAGAGCGGCGCCCCGGCGGCCGTCGTAGCCGAGCACCTGCTGCAGGCCAGCCACGCCGGTGACCCCTGGGCCATCTCGGTCCTTGAGGAGGCGGCGCGGCAGGCGCTCCGCGACGACGGCGTGGAGTCGGCCATCGAGTACCTCAAGCTCGCCTGGCGGGCCTGCGTGGACGAGCGGCGGCGGGCCAGGATCACCACCACGCTCGTACGGGCGGAGTGGCGGATCAACCCGAGCGCCCCCGCCACGCACCTGGCCGAGCTGACCGACGCCCTGCACAAGGGCTACCTGGGCGGCGGCGACACGGTGGTGCTGGCCAAGGCCCTGCTGTGGCACGGGCATGTGGCGGACGCGAAGGACGTCCTGGCCCACCTCAACGAGCTGGCCGAGCTGGACCAGGAGACCGTGGCCGAGCTGGCCGCGGCCCGCCCCTGGTTCCGCAGCCTGTACCCCTCGTTCCTGCCGCACCTGCCGGAGGTCAGCGGCGAGCAGGCGAGCAACGCCGCCTCGTCCGTCGTCGTCGGCCGCCGGATGGAGTCGGCCGGCGTGCTGGCCAGCGTCCTGACCCAGGGTCCCCGGGAGGAGACCGTGGCGACGGCCGAGCGCATCCTGCGCGGCTCCCGGCTGGACGAGATGACGATGGACACGGTGGAGACCGCGCTGCTGGCGCTGACGTACACGGACCGGCCGGGCAAGGCGGCGCCCTGGTGCGACGCGTTCATCGACGAGGCGGCCTCACGGCGCGCCCCGAGCAGGCAGGCCCGGCTGTCCGCCATCCGGGCGGAGATCGGCCTGCGCAGGGGCGACCTGGCCGCGGCGGCCTACGACGCGCAGCGGGCCCTGGAGATCATCCCGGCCACCAGCTGGGGTGTGGCCGTCGGCGGGCCGCTGGGCAGCCTGCTGCAGGCGGGCGCGGCGATGGGCCGGCTGGACGACCACGTGCGGCAGTTCAACCAGCCGGTGCCCGAGGCGATGCTGGAGACCAGGTTCGGCCTGCAGTACCTGCACGGCAAGGGTCGCTTCAATCTCATGGCGGGCCAGCCGCACCAGGCGCTGCGCGACTTCCAGCTCTGCGGCGAGCTCATGCGCAGGTGGGAGCTGGACGTGCCGGGGTTCATCGCGTGGCGTACGGACGCGGCCGAGGCGCTGATCCGCCTGGGCGACCACGAGGAGGCGCGCCGCCTGATCGACGAGCAGCTCGCCCGGTGCGGCCAGCAGTCCAGGCGCGTCCAGGGCATCGCGATGCGCCTGCTGGCGGCGGTGAGCGAGACGCGGCACCGCCCGATGCTGCTGCGCAAGTCGGCGGACCTGCTGCAGTCGGGCGGCGACCGGTACGAGCTGGCCAGGACGCTGTTCGACCTGACGGCGGCCTACCACGCCAACGGCGAGTACCGGCGGGCGGGCATGTTCGGCAGGCGCGCCCGGCTGCTCGCGGTGGAATGCCAGGCCGAACCGCTGACCCTGGCGCTCAACCGGGGCGGCAAGGGCGACCGGTCCGCCGCGAACTCCGCCGGCGTGACGGGGATCCTCAGCGACGCCGAGCGGCGGGTGGCGGCGCTGGCGGCCGAGGGCTACACCAACAGGGAGATCTCCGCCAAGCTGTTCATCACGGTGAGCACGGTGGAGCAGCACCTGACGCGGATCTACCGCAAGCTCAACGTCACCCGGCGCACCGAGCTGCCGGCCAGCCTCACGGGCGAGGAGTCCATGCGGGCGCAGGTGTTCAGCTGACGCGAAGGCTCCCGAAAGGCGCCTCGCGTGCCTTTCGGGAGCCTCAAAGGAGCTTTTACAGGGGGATGTTCGAATGCCGTCCTCTCGTGTGCGGTGCGCGGGCGAGGGCCTCGGCGAGCCGGAAGCGCGTGGTCGCGGGCGCGATGACCTCGTCGACCACGCCGAGCGCCATCGCCCGTTCGACCCCGCCGGAGATCCGCTGGTGCTCCTCGACCAGCCGGGCCAGCAGCTGGGGCCGCTCGGCCTCGGAGGCCGCGGCGAGTGCCTTCCTGTGCAGGACGCCGACCGCCGCCTCGGCGCCCATCACCGCCACTTCGGCGTCGGGCCAGGCGAAGACCGTCGTGGCGCCGAGGGAGCGGGAGTTCATAGCGATGTAGGCGCCGCCGTACGACTTGCGGGTGATCAGCGTGACCCTGGGCACGACCGACTCGGCGAAGGCGTGCAGCAGCTTGGCGCCCCGCCGGACGACCCCGCCCCATTCCTGCCCGACGCCCGGCAGGTAGCCGGGCACGTCCACCAGGACGACGAGCGGGACGCCCAGCGCGTCGCACATGCGGACGAAGCGCGAGCTCTTCTCGGCCGACAGCGAGTCGAGGCAGCCGCCCTTGCGCAGGGGGTTGTTCGCGAGCAGGCCGACGGTCCGGCCGCCGAGACGGCCGAGGCCGACCAGCATGTTCGGCGCCCAGCGGGGCTGCAGCTCCTCGAACACCGGCCCACGCTCGTCTCGGTCCATGACGCCGTGCACCAGGGGCCGCACGTCGTAGGCGCGGCGCGGCGATTCGGGCAGCAGCGCGCCCAGGTCCTCCCAGTCGTCCTGCAGCAGGTCGAGGTCGAAGCTGCCGGGGCGGGCGAAGAATCCGGCGAGGCGGCGGGCCCGCTCATATGCCTCGTCCTCGTTTCCGACGACGATGTGGGCGACCCCGGATTTACCGCCGTGCGCTTCCGGACCGCCGAGTCCGGCCATGTCGATTTTCTCGCCGGTGACGCTCCGCACGATATCGGGACCGGTCACGAAGACGCGCCCCGCGTCGGCCATGATGACGATATCGGTGAGCGCCGGGCCATAAGCCGCGGCGCCCGCGGCGGGCCCGAGAATAACGGAGATCTGCGGAATAACTCCGGACGCCTTCGTCATGGCGGCGAACATCCGGCCCACGCCGTCCATGGATTCCACACCGTCCGCGAGCCGGGCCCCGCCCGAATGCCACAACCCGATCACCGGGCAGTCGAGCCGTACGGCGGCCTCGATGGCGGCCACGATGTGGCGGGCGCCCGGCGCGCCCAGGGCGCCGCCCATCCGCGTGGCGTCGGTGCAGTAGGCGACGATGGGCGAGCCGCCGACCAGGCCGGACACGGCCTGGACGCCGCTGTCGTCGGCGGCGTGGAGTGGTATGAGAGAGCCGGGATCCGCCAGCCGCGCGAGGCGGACGGACGGCGATCGGGTGTCTGCGGATTGCTCGACCAGAACAGTGGACATGGGCCATTTCCCTGCTGCCGTGAATCGATCAGAAGTCGTGAATCGACCAGGAGTAACGCCGAATTTGTCAAGGGCGCCGTTATCAGCCAACCCCTAGCAACTCCGCCGGTGGTCGTCAGGCCGGTGGCAACTTGTGGCCGGAACTTCTGCGCATTGACGCGCGCGGGCGATTCACGCTGCCATGAAATGATCTCAACCCTGGAGGACGACCTTGTCTCTGTGGTCTTTACCGATGGTCGCCGCCCTTGTGGCCGCGACGGCGATCCCGGCAGGCGCTGTTACCGCCGCTCCGGGGACCGCCCCAGAACCGTATCCGGTCGCGTTGGTCAACACTTTCCTCGGCACTCAGGAGGCGGGTCCCGACTTCGGTCACGGCGGTGGCGCCGGGATGAACTTCCCCGGCGCCGTCCTGCCGTTCGGGATGATGCAGTGGAGCCCCGACACGGTGGCGAACGCCGGAGGTGGCTACAAGTGGGAGGACAACCGCTTACGCGGCTTCTCCATGACCCACATCAACGGCCCTGGCTGCACCGGGGCACAGGACTTCCCCGTGATGCCGATCTCCGGAAAAATCGATAAATCGCCTGCTACGCATGGCATGGACTACGTCCAGACGTACAAGCATGACAACGAGAAATCCACGCCGGGCTCCTACACCACCACCCTCGACACCGGGGTGAAGGCGGAGCTGGCCGCGACCCAGCGGGCCGGCGTCGGGCGGTTCACCTTCCCCACCGGCAAGCCGGGCACGCTGCTGCTCAACACCAGCGGCTCGATCAACGGCGTGGACGACGGCGAGACCAAGATCAGTGGCAACACCGTCCAGGGCTGGGTGCAGACCGGCGGCTTCTGCGGCACGCCGATGCGCTACAAGGTCTACTTCCACGCCACTTTCGACCAGCCGATCACGTCCTACGGCACCTGGAAGGACGACCTCGTCCAGCCGAGCGCCCTGTCCGTCAAGAACGCCTCGGCCGCCAAGGTCGCCGAGGCGGAGGCCGTGACGGCGGGCGACGTCATCGTGAACGGGCCTGGCTCGGGCGCCTACCTGGAGTTCGACGGCACCAAGCCGGTGCAGATGCGGGTCGGTCTGTCGTACGTGAGCGTGGACGGCGCGAAGAAGAACCTCGACGCGGAGGTCGGCACCACCGGGTACGACTCGGTCGCCCTGAACGGGGCCTCCATCTGGAACGACCGGCTCAGCCAGGTGCTGGTCTCCGGCGGCACCACCGACCAGCGGCGCACCTTCTACAGCAACCTCTACCACGCGCTGCTGCAGCCGCACGTCGCCGAGGACGCCGACGGCACCTACACCGGCTCGGACGGCAAGCTCCACACCGTCGCCGCCGGCCGCCACCACTACGCGACGTTCTCCGGCTGGGACGTCTACCGCAGCGAGGTACAGCTCCTGGCCCTGCTCGACCCGGCCGTGGGCAGCGACATCGCCCAGACCATGTACGAGAACGCGCACCTGCTCGGCGACGTCTGGGACCGCTGGTCGCTGCAGAACGAGATCACCGGCGTCATGGTCGGCGACCCGTACCACTCGATCGTCTCCAGCCTGTACGCCTTCGGCGCCCGCGACTTCCCGGCCGCCGACGCGATGAAGTCGATGGTCACGGCGGCCCAGCGGGTCGGCGGGATGGACATCGGCCACCCGCAGATCAAGTACGACGAGCGGCCGGGCAACGCCGCCTTCATGAACAAGGGCTACGTCGTCTCGGACCCGTCCATGACGCTGGAGTACGGCATCGCCGACTTCGGCATCGCCCAGTTGGCCTCCCGGCTCGGCTACCGCGACGTGTCCGCCACCTTCATGAAACGCTCGCAGTCCTGGCAGAACACCTACAACCCGGCCAACTCCTGGATCCAGCCCAAGATGGCGGACGGGTCGTTCACCTCGCCCTTCGACCCCGCGAGCCCCGACTCCTACATCGAGGGCAACGGCGCTCAGTATCACTGGATGGTCCAGCACAACCCGCGCGGGCTGTTCGACGCGATGGGCGGCAACGCCAAGGCCATCCCCCGGCTGGACACCTACTTCAAGGCGCTCAACGCCGGGCCGAACGAGCCCTACGCCTACCTCGGCAACGAGCCCGCGCTGCCGTCGCCGTGGCTGTACGCGTGGGCCGGGCAGCCGTACAAGACCCAGGACCTGGTGCGGCGGGTGCAGCAGGAGCTGTTCAAACCGGGGCCTGACGGGCTGGTCGGCAACGACGACCTGGGCGCGATGGCGTCCTGGTACGTCTGGTCGGCGATGGGCCTGTTCCCGGCGATCCCCGGCCGGGCCGAGCTGCTGGTCAACACCCCGCTGTTCGACAAGATCAGCATCAAGCGGCCCCAGGGCAACATCGACATCTACTCCCCCGGCTCCACCAACCGCTACATCCAGACGCTCAAGGTCAACGGGACGACCTCCGGCAAGGCGTGGCTGCCCGAGTCGTTCGCCTTGCAGGGCGGCCGGCTCGACTTCACGCTCGGGGCGTCGCCGAACACCACGTTCGGCACCGGCACGACGAACGCGCCGCCGAGCTTCAACGAGGGCGCCAAGACGTACCTCGCCGGGTTCAATCCGGGTAGCGGGCCCGTCGAACCGGGCGGGACCTTCGCGGCCACGCTCGCGGTGCAGTCCACGGGCGCCGCGGGCACCGTCAAGTGGCAGGCCAAGCCGCCGGCCGGGATCACCGTGACCCCGGCGAGCGGCACACTGACCGTCCCGGCGCTGGGCAAGGCCACCCAGGCGGTCCAGGTCTCGGTGGCGTCGGGCACCGCGCTCGGCTTCGTCACCGTGCCGATCTCCGTCACCGCGCCGACCTACTCCGGCGGCGCCACGACCGTCAGCGACCTCACGGCCAGCGTGCGGCTGAACGTGGCCACCCGCGGCACGCCCGAGTGGTCGCACAACCTCGCGGGCATCGGCGACGACGCCGAGTCGGGCCTGGCCAACCTCGACGCGGCGGCCTTCAGCTACTCGGGGCAGGCCCTGGCCGCGGCCGGGCTCAAGCCGGGCGGCAAGGTCTCATGGAACGGCTTCGAGTTCACCTGGCCGAACCGCAAGCCCGGCGAATGGGACAACGTCAAGGTGGGGACCCAGCCGATCGAGGTGGCCGCGCCCGCCGGGGCCACGAAGATCGCTTTCCTGGGCTCGACCACCAACGGCTGGTCGGAGGTGACCGCGACGATCACCTACACCGACGGCTCCACCGGCACCGGCAAGCTCGGGCTCAGTGACTGGATGCTGGACTTCGGCGGCGGCCAGCCCCGATACGGCAACCAGGTCGTGGCCTCGACGCCATATCAGCTCTACAACGGTTCGTGGATGATGCGGCCGCTCGGCTCGTACGTCTTCGCGGCGCAGCCGATCGCGCTCGACCCGGCCAAGAGGGTGAAGAGCATCACCTTCTCGCCGGTCCAGGAGGGCGCGATGCACGTCTTCACCTGGGCTTTTGCCTGATTTTTAGCCGCGGCTCCCCCTGCCTGGCACGGGGGAGCCGCTCTTTTGTGCGATAGCGCGCTTGCATTATGTAGGCTCCACCTGCCCTAATTTAGGTAAGCCTTTCCTACAGCGCGCGGGAGTGTCGGTGTTCGCCAGCTACCTCATAGGACTGCGTGAAGGACTGGAGGCGACGCTCGTCGTCTCCGTCCTGATCGCCTTCCTGGTCAAAAGTGACCGAAAGGACAAGCTGCCACACGTCTGGATCGGCGTCGTGGCCGCCCTCGCGCTGGCCGTCGGTTTCGGCGCGCTGCTGACCTTCACGGCGGCCAACCTCGGCCACACGGGGCAGGAGCTCTTCGACGCGATCACTTCGCTGCTGGCCGTGGTGTTCGTCACCTGGATGATCTTCTGGATGCGCCGCATGGCCCGCGCGCTCTCCAAGGAGCTGCGCGGCAAGCTCACGGAGGCGCTCGAGATGGGCTCGCTCGCCGTGGTCGTGATGGCCTTCCTGGCCGTGGCCCGTGAAGGGCTGGAGACGGCGCTGCTGTTCTTCGCCTCCGTCCAGAGCTTCACCGCCTCCGCCGGGGGCGTCAACAACCCCGCGGATCCGCTCATCGGCATCAGCCTGGGCCTGCTCACCTCGGTGGCGATCGGGTGGGGCATCTACCGCAGCGCCCTGAAGATCAACCTCACCAAGTTCTTCACCTGGACGGGCCTGCTGCTGATCCTGGTGGCCGCCGGCATCTTCAAGTACGGCGTGCACGACCTGCAGGAGGCCAACATCCTGCCGGGTCTGACCACCTACGCCTTCGACATCAGCGCGATCCTGCCCGCCGACTCCTGGTACGGCGCGCTGCTCGCCGGAATGCTCAACATCACTCCCCAGCCGAGCGTGCTGGAGGCCCTGGCCTGGGTCCTCTACCTCGTCCCGACCCTCATCCTCTTCCTGCGCCGCCCCCAGTCGACCTCTGCCCCGGCGAAGTCCACCGCCGCGCCCGAACAGGAGCGTCATGCTTAACTCCACCGCCCGCGGCCTCGCCCTGATGGTCGGCGCGTTCACCCTGGCCGCCTGCGGCTCAGGGACGCCGGCCACGACCGGCTCCGCCGCACCCGCCAAGCCGGGGAAGATCAGCGTCGCCGCCTCCGACACCGAGTGCAAGGTCGCCACCGCCGAGGTGCCCGCGGGCACCAGCACGTTCACGATCACCAACGGCGGCACGAAGGTCACCGAGTTCTACGTGTACGCGCCGGGCGACCGCGTCATGGCCGAGGTGGAGAACATCGTGCCGGGCCTGACCCGCGAGGTCATCGCCGAGCTGCCCGCCGGGGCGTACGAGACGGCCTGCAAGCCCGGCATGGTGGGCAAGGGCCTGCGCAACGCGCTCAAGGTGACCGGTGAGCACAAGCCGCTCACCGACAACGCCAAGCTGGCCGAGGCCACCGCCAGCTACAAGCGCTACATCAAAACGCAGAGCGACACGCTGCTGGTCAAGACGCAGGAGTTCGTCGACGCGGTCAAGGCGGGCGACATCGCCAAGGGCAAGGAGCTCTTCCCGGTCGCGCGTACGTACTGGGAGCGGATCGAGCCGGTCGCGGAGATCTTCGGCGACCTGGACCCGGCCATCGACGCTCGCGAGGCCGACCTGGCGGCCGGCGAGAAGTGGACCGGCTTCCACAAGATCGAAAAGGATCTCTGGATCACCAAGGACATCAGCAAGGACGGCCCGGTGGCCGACAAGCTGATCGCCGACGTCAAGACCATCGTGGCCAAGTCCAACTCCGCCGAGCTGACCCCGCTCAACCTGGCCAACGGCGCCAAGGAGCTGCTCGACGAGGTCGCCACCGGCAAGATCACCGGTGAGGAGGACACCTGGTCGCACACCGACCTGTGGGACTTCGACGCGAACCTGCAAGGCTCCAAGGCCGCCGTGCAGGCGCTCCGCCCCGTACTGGACGAGCGCGCGCCCGACCTGGTCAAGACGCTGGACGAGAAGTTCGCCGCGGCCGAGGCCGCCTTGGGTAAGCACCAGAAGGGCGACGGCTGGCAGCTGCACAACGAGCTGTCCAAGGCCGAGCTGAAGGCGCTGTCGGACGCGATCAACGCGCTGGCCGAGCCGATCAGCAAGATCGCCCCGATCGTGACGAAGTAGGAGAGGCAGGACCATGAGCGAGCGCATGAGCCGCAGGAAGCTGTTCGGCATGGGCGCGGCGGGGGCGGCGGCCGTCGGCGTCGGCGCCGTGGCCACGCGCTCGCTGCTCGAAGAGCCGCCGGTCGCGCACGCGGCCTCGATCTCCGACCCCGTCTCCTTCTACGGCGAGCACCAGGCGGGCATCGTCACGCCCGCCCAGGACCGGCTGCACTTCGTCTCCTTCGACGTGACCACCGACAAGCGGGCCGAGCTGGTCGAGCTGCTGCAGGAGTGGACGGCCGCGGCCGCCCGGATGGTGCAGGGCAAGGAGGCGGGCACGTTCGGCACGCTCGGCGGGGTTCCCGAGGCGGCGCCCGACGACACGGGTGAGGCGCTCGGCCTGCCCGCCTCCGGCTTGACGCTGACGATCGGCTTCGGGCCGTCGCTCTTCGACAAGCGGTTCGGCCTGGCGGACAAGCGCCCCGCCGCCCTCGCCGATCTCCCGAAATTTCCTGGCGAGGCACTCATTCCGGAAATATCCGGCGGAGACATCTGCGTGCAGGCGTGCGCGCACGACCCCCAGGTCGCCGTGCACGCCATCCGCAACCTGGCCAGGATCGGCTTCGGCAAGGTGTCGGTCCGCTGGTCCCAGCTCGGCTTCGGCCGTACGTCCTCCACCTCGCGCGCCCAGGCGACGCCGCGCAACCTGATGGGCTTCAAGGACGGCACCAACAACCTCAAACTGGAGGACGCCGAGCTGCTGCGCCGGCAGCTTTGGGTGGACGCCCAGGACGGCCCCGCCTGGATGACCGGCGGCAGCTACATGGTCACCCGGAAGATCCGCATGATGGTCGAGACCTGGGACCGTACCTCGCTGGCCGAGCAGGAGGCCATCTTCGGCCGGGACAAGGGCGCCGGCGCGCCGCTGGGCAAGAAGGCGGAGTTCGACCCGCTGGACTTCGCGGCCAAGGGCGCCGACGGCGGGGCGCTCATCAAGGACGACGCCCACGTCCGGCTGGCCCACCCCAGCACCAACGGCGACGCCCACCTGCTGCGCAGGGGCTACAACTTCGTGGACGGCTCCGATGGGCTCGGCCGCCTCGACGCCGGGCTGTTCTTCATCGCCTACCAGCGGGATCCGCGCAAGCAGTTCGTGCCGGTGCAGATGCGGCTGGCCAAGAGCGACGCACTCAACGAGTACATCAAGCACATCTCCAGCGGGCTGTGGGCCTGCCCGCCGGGGATGCGGGACGCGGGTGACTACTGGGGACGCGCGCTCTTCGCGTGACTGGGGACGCGCGCTCCTTGCCTGACCGGGGGCGCGCGCTTCTCGCCTGACTGGGGGCGCGCTCTTCGCTTGACATAGAGCCGATCTACTTCGCCTGATGTACAGCCGCTTGCAACCCTGACCTGTTCATATGAAGCACGCGCAGTGACACGTCAGGGAGGCCGTTGTGATCATTGCTGTTGGCGCCTTCGCCTTACTCCTTCTGCTGGTCGCCGTCCTCATCGTCGTGCTCTACAACGGGCTGGTCCGCAAGCGCAACGCCGTCGAGAACGCCTGGGCACAGGTCGACGTGCAGCTCAAACGCCGCCACGATCTGGTCCCCAACCTGGTGGAGGTCGTACGCGGCTACGCCGGCCACGAGCGGCAGACGCTCACCGCCGTCACGGCCGCCCGCGCGCAGGCCCTCGGCGCACACAGCCTCGCCGAGCAGGCCGGCGCCGAGAACGCGCTGACCGGCGCGCTGAAGACGCTGTTCGCGGTCACCGAGTCCTACCCCGACCTCAAAGCCAGCCAGAACTTCGCCGAACTGCAGGAGGAACTGGCCACCACCGAGAACCGGATCGCCTACTCCCGCCAGTACTACAACGACGCCGTCCTCACCTACAGCAACGCGATCCAGACCGTCCCGGCCAACATCGTCGCGGGCATGGGCGGGTTCACCGCCCGCGAATACTTCCAGGCGCCCGGCGAGGAGCGCGGGCCCGTACAGGTGCGGTTCTGATGACCGTCTGGTTCGCCGCGGCGGCCGTCGCCACCGCCTTATGGGCGCTGCTCCTGCTGGCCCTCGCGCTCGCGACCCGCACCCCGGACGTCACCCCCGGCCCGCCCGGCGGCGCGCCTACGGACGAATCACCCGCCGTGGTCGACCTCATCACCGGCGGCTGGCGCCTGTGCGACGAGGCCGCCTCGGCCACCCTGCTCGACCTCGCCGCGCGGGGCGCCGTCCAGATCGAGGAGGTCGGCCCGGAGCTGTCCCTGGTACGGCTGCGCAAGGCCGAGGGGCTGAACCCGTACGAGCAGCTTGTCTATGAGCACGTACGCTCACTCGCGCGCGACGGCGTCGTGGCGACCGGCGCGCTGGCCGAGGGCTCGCGCAACCTGGGCCGCTGGTGGAAGAGCTTCCGCAAGAAGGTCATCGCCGACGCCCGGCGGCGCGGACTGTCGCGGGCGCGCTGGAGCCGGGCGCACGCGACGCTGCTGTTCGCGGCGGCATTCGTGCCCGCCGCGCTGGTGGCCGTCGCGGTCACCCTGGCCGACGCCTCTGCCGACTCCGACCGCGACGGCGGCATCGGCGCGGGCGTCCTCGCCTACGCCGCGCTGGTCTACCTGGCGGGCCGGCTGAACGGCGAACGCGGCACCGACCTGGGCGTCCAGGCGGCGGGGCGCTGGCTGGCCGTACGCGAGAGCCTGTCGAACTCCCGCTTCGCCGACAAGCCCGCGGCGAGCGTGACCATCTGGGGCCGCCCCCTGGCGTACGCGGCCGCTCTCGGGCTCGCGCCGCGCGCGGTGCGCAGCCTGCCGGTGAGCGTGCCCGCCGACGACCGCCGCGCCTGGTCCGACTACGGCGGCCTGTGGCACGCGGTGGACGTACGCTACCCGTCGCGGCTCATCTGGGGCAGGCCGCCACTGCACGCCATCGGCCGCGGCCTGGCGGCGGGATTCTTCGCCGGCTTCTGGACGTGGATCGTGCTGATCGTCCTGTCCACGTTCGAGCTGTGGCCGCAGGCCCTGGCCCAGCCTGGCGGCTTCGCCGTCGGCCTCGCGATCGCCGCCGTGCCCGCCGTGCGCGCCCTCCTGGACCTCACCGGCCAGACCTGGATCGAAGGCCAGATCGTCCGCCTACGCAGACGCCGTTCGGGAGGCAACGAGAACCGGCCTAAGTACGTCCACTGGTGCGCCGTCGACGAGGGCCGGGGCCGCGAGCTCAAGGCGAACGGCGTGGCCGAGGAGCAGTGGAGCCGCCTGTCGGAGGGCGATGTGGTCCGCGCCAGGGCCGGTCGGCGGGTCGGCTGGATCGGCGAGATCGAGGTGCTACGGAACACCGCCCACCGGGGCCACTACGCCGACACCCAGGACCACCTGATCGACGCCCCACGCAACCTCGGCGAGGTCCGCCCCGGGTGGGGAGGGCCGGACGGCGGCATGCGTTCCTGACACCGTGCCGCCGACCCAGCGTTGCGGGCACGCGCTTACGGATATCCATCGCGGCGGAGCGGGGACACCCCCCAAATCTGGGGATCTTCCTGCGGCGCTACGCACGGAATTCTGGAGGGGCAGCTCAGGAGAGAGGAACGAGGGTCACCATGGGCATTTGCACCATTCGAGGATTCCGCAAGGCGGCCACGGTACTTCTGGGGGCGACGCTGATCGCCGTCCCGTTCAACGCGGCACCCGCGTCAGCCGCCGGTGACGAGGACTTCAAGGCATTCAGCATGTGGTTCGACGTTGGCGAACTCTCCAACACCAACGAATGCATTCCCGTGTGGGTGACCGCACGCTACCGGGATGCGTCCGGTAGCGACACCTGGACCCGGCTCATCAGGACGAACACCAACGGCTGCGACCCCGACCAGGAGCATCTGCAGAAATTTGGTGATTTCCAGAACACCCACAGCACGGTCCACCTGCTGGCCGGTCCGAAGCCGGCCCATCACTTCCGCTGGAAGGACCTCACGAGCCTGACGCTGACGGTCACCACTCCGAACACGCCGCCGGGGCGCCAGAAGAACGTGAAGATAACCAAGGAGGTCATCGCCGCGCAGGACCTCGACAACAACTGGCATGAGCTGTTCAACGAACAGTATGTGCACGTATTCGCCGACGGCTTCAACGACTTCGAAATGTTCGTCAAACACCCCTGATCGTGATCTTGTCGGCCACTGGCTGGATGCGGCTGGGGGATTCCCGGCGTGCGGAGTCCCCCATTGCCGGATGGGGAGGGCCGGTCAGGTGTGGTGGCGGGCGCGGGAGGCGGCGGCGTGGGCGCGGTTGGCGCAGCGGGTCGAGCAGAACTGCCGCCGCCCCGGCCGGCTCCGGTCGATGAAGGCGTCCCGGCACGGCGAGGCCGCGCACAACCGCAGCCGTGCCCAATCCCCTGCGGCAGCCACGTCGAGCAGTTCGCGCACCGCGCGCACCGCCAGCCGGTCCGCCGTCCCCGCGCCGTCGGGCGCCGCGAGCCGCAGCACCGGCACCCCGTCCACGTCCTCCACGGCCACGCGTGTCGGCAGCCCGGCCGCGAACCGGGCCAGCGCCCGCGTACGCTCCGGCGGCTCGCAGGCCAGCACCGCCCGCAACCGCCCGCGCATCTCCCGCACAGCGGCCAGCTCAGGCTTTTCACCAGGCGATCCGCCAAACTCCTCCTCGCCGAACTCCTCCTCGCCGAACTCCGCGCAGAACTGCCGCAGCGCCGCAGGGTCCGGCAGCCGCTCCGGCTCGTCCAGATACTCATCCCACGTGTTGGCGAGGTCCAACGCCACCAACCCCGTATCGACGTACTGGCGCATCTCAATTTCCTCCTGCTACCGTCAGGACTATGACCACTATAACCACTGACACAAGATTCGCCATCCTCGATGCTCCCTCGAACCTCGGCCTGCGCCCACCCGCCCCGGACGCGATCCCCGGCTGCTACAAGGCCCCGTGGGCGCTGCGTGACGCCGGGCTGCGGGAGCGGATCGGCGCGGACGACGCGGGCGCGGTGGTTCCGCCGCGCTACGTGGCCACCTGGCAGCCGGGCGACGGGGTCCGCAACGGCCCGGCCATCGCCGCGTACGCCAGGAAGCTGGCCGACCGCGTCGCCGCCGTACGCGAGTCGGGGGCCTTCCCGATCGTCCTCGGCGGCGACTGCTCGATCCTGCTGGGCCCGGCCCTCGCACTGCGCGAGAGGGGACGCTACGGCCTGGCGTACCTGGACGCCCATGCCGACCTCCGCAACCTGGGCAATTCCCCGTACGTGAGCTCGGCGGGCGGAGAGAGTCTCGCCCTGGTGACCGGCCGTGGCGACGACTACCTGACGGACATCGGTGGTCTGCGGCCGTACGTGGCCGACGAGGACGTGATCGTGCTCGGCGTCCGCGACGAGGAGGACCTGCGGGACGTCAAGGAGTCCGGTCTCGCGTACGTGCCCGCCGCCGACCTCGGCCCCGGCACCCTCGACGTCGCCAGGGAGGTGCTGGTCCGCGACGACCTCGACGGTTTCTGGATCCACGTCGACGCCGACGTGCTCGACTCCGCGATACTGCCCGCGGTCGACTCCCCCACGCCCGGCGGACCCGACGCGGACGGACTGGCCGGGCTGCTCCGTGGCCTGCTCAGCCTCCCGGGAGCCGCCGGACTGGAGCTCACCATCTTCGACCCCGACCTCGACCAGGACGGCAGCCAGGCCGCCCTCCTCGTGGACGTCCTAGCGACGGCGCTCGCCACCAACCGGTGAGGCTTACCGTCTCCGGAATCCTCTGCGGGGTTGCTCGTGTCAATCTCGAATCAAGAGGAGATCTTGCGGACGCTGCTCGGTCAGGTCGAGCCGAGCCCGCAACGCTGCGTCATCAGTTCGGGGTCGGCGATCAGGACAGGAGCAAGACGGCATCCCATCGGGTGGCGGTCGCGGGGGCCGGTAGGTTGCCGTGGTCGGCGAGAGCGAGGGCGATGCCCGCCGCTCCAGTCAGAAGCCCGGGATCGTCGGACGCGGTCCCTGCCCGGAGGTGCTGTACAGCGAAGAGGTGTTCGGGGTTGAACGTCGATGCGACCGACAACGCCGCAGGATCGACGGTGGCCGGTTCGCGGGCTGCAGCGCATTGCAGCACTCCAGAGCTGCCATGGCACAGGGTGGGTCCCTCGGTGTCCCACAGGTGGGCGGGGCGGCTGGCCAGGGACGCGATGGCAGTGTCGCCGGCCTTGGCCAGGTGTGGGTCTGGCAGCGCGTGGCCGGCGAGGGTGAGGGCTCGTCCGATGCCAGGGGCGCCATAGCACCAGGCATCGCGTCGTCCGGCCGTTGGCGCTGGGGCAGGCGGTCCGTCGTCGAGTTCGCGCCCGGTGATGTAGGGAGGCCAGGTCGTGGTACCGAGGGTCTGCCAGGTGAGGAGCCACTGTGCGGCGGCGCGGATCGCGGCGGCTTGGCCGTCAACCTCCCATCCGGCGGATAAGGCGATGGAGAGGAGGGCCAGGGGTCCGGCGATGCCGTGGGCCATCCCGGTCTCGGCGACCCCTGAGGGTGGGAGTCGGCGGGTAGCCACCAGCCGGGCCGGGTTCGGCTTTCAGGGGTGTTGATGATCGTGGTGAGGGTGGTCAGCGCGGCCTTCAGCCCTGGTTCGGCGTGGTCGTGTCCATTGGCCAGGGCGGCGAGCAAGATCCGGCCGATCCCTGCAAGACCGGTAATGGCGTCGTATAGCTCCCAAGCCGGTGTGGCGGGGCCGCGACCGAGGCGCTCGTGGTGGGTGGCGGCTTTGGCGGTGGCTTGGTCCGATAGCCAGTGGACGGCTTGCTGTACGGCGTGCCGTTGTGGTTCGGGGTCGGTGAGATAGCCCTCGGCGAGGATCAGTGAGGCCGCCATACCTCCGGGAACGGCGAACACCCCGGGAGCAGCAGCGCGCAGCCGCGGGTCGCGGGTCGCGGGTCGCGGCGGCCGCCCAGTGATCGTGGGCCGCCCTCTCGAAACGAGGGTCGGCGCGGCCCATGCGGGCGTGCAGGAGCGCCGTACCGGCAAGACTCTGCAGGCACGCCCTTGGCCGTTCGGGAGCGGCGGCCACGATCATCCCAGGGTCCAGGAGACGTTCGGCGATCGTGAATGCCTGGCCGGCGGCCTGGGCCTGGGTGTCGCTCATGTAGTGCCCAGGAAGAGCAGGTCCACCGCCAGCGCCCGAACCAGCGGCTCCGGGACGGCCGCGCCCAGGATCCGGTTGACGTGCATGTGGACCACTGACGATGCGCACGAGACGCATTGCTCCGGGTCCAGCACATCCCGGTATGTGACCAAAGCCTTGTCCCGCGCCGCCCACGCTGGGCCGGTGGACGGCAGCGCGGCCGCCGTCCGGGTCAAGGGCCGCAGTTCGGCCATCTTCCGGCGCGCGTCCCGATCGACGTGGTGACCGGCGAGGGCCCTGCGATCCCCGTCGGCCAGGACGCGCGCGATCGTCGCGGCGGACAAGGCCGCGACGACCGTCCGCTGGTCGGGGTCCGGCATCGCGGTCACCGTGGCCAGCACCAGCCGGGAGTCAGCCGCGAACACCTCCTCCGCCGCGTCTATCGCCTCCGGGCTGCCCCCGTACCGCTCGATCTCCTGCTCGTACGGCTCGACCGCCAGGCCGCTCGCCAGACGGTCACGGATAAGCCGGCCGACGAGATCGCCGATCGTGGGCAGGACACGGCCGCCCAGGTACTCCGGGTCGCCATGGAACCGGACCCGCAAATGAGGGCCGGCGTAGTCGGCGTACCGTAACCAGAACCACCGACCGTCGATGCCGTCACAGACGGCGGCCAAACGGGCGAGGACCTCGTCCTGGCAGATCGCAGGGGTGCGGATCACCAGCGAAAGCCAGCGCCCGCCGGGCAGGTACAGCCCTTCACCGGGCCGCCGCACCGCCACGGCGGGCAGCGGGGGTGGGGGTAGGGGCGTCTGCTCTCGTGCGAGCGATACCACGAGCTCCAGAGCGTGCGCCCCGTCCGGCCCCGCAACGACGCCCTGGACGGCGCCGGGCCCGCCCGGCTGCTCGGTCACCGCAGTCGCGCCTCGCTTGACGTAGCGGCGCAGCAGCGCCCTGTCGTCGGCTCGGCGCAGGTCCAAAGGGAGAGCCCGGTCATGGTCGGTGACGACCACCACGTCCGGCGGCGCCGGAACCGTCGACGCCCGCCAGCAGTCCAGGGCGGCCTCCCAATCGGCTTCTGCGGCTCCGATCACCGTGGAAGGGAGGGTCCAGCGGGCGGGGATGAGGATCGTCGACCGGTAGCGGACGCGCGGTTGGAACGGCAGAGCGGCCAGCGGCCCCCACGACCATGCCCCCCAGGGGCGGCACCCGTGCTGGCCGAGCAGCCGCAGGAACTGGGCGATTGGCGGGAGCAGGTGGGGCGACAGGCGCGAGAACAGCACCGGGATGATGCGCCGTCCCAGACCGGCTGACCAGAGCAGCAGCCGCCGCCCGTCGGACACCAGCAGAAGATCATCGAGCTTCAGGTCGCCAGGGCGTACCGGGACACCGAGCGGGATCCGATGCGCCGCGAACCCTGTCAGCGGCGCGAGCGTCGCCCCGGCCGGCGTACGGGCGCGGACCACCAGCTCCGCGACCACGGCGTCCCCGTCCGCATCCTCCACCTTCAACGCGGGCAGGAGCGAAGCGAACCGCCCCGACGACGAACCCGCCTCCTGAGTGCCGCCACCAACAGCCACCGCCAGGCGCAGCCGCCCGGCCGCCGCGTCCTGCGGCGTGTCGGCGAAGACCCGCACATAGATTTCGGCGGTCCGCGGCGGCCGCGCGGCCGCGCTTCCGTTCACCGTGGCCAGCGCCTCCACCGTCGCTGCGTCCAGCTCAACCTCGACGCCGTGCTCAGCAGACGCGATCAACGAGATGAGAACGCGCGTCGACCCCTGCGGTGTGTCGGACGGCGACTCAGCCATGTCGGCGCCGACCCCGATCACGGGGTCGATCGCTTCGAACAGCGGCACAAACTGGTTGTGCCCGTACCTGTGGATGAACCGGTCATGGAAGCCGACCAGAGGGTCGGGGTCGCTGCCGATCCGCCACAGAACCCCTGCGGCGTCGGCAGCCTCCCGCGCGAGGCGAGCAGGCATGATCAGGTGGGCGTCGACGGCCACGTCAACGCGGACGGGCCGCTCCTGGTAGCCGACCCGGTCGGCTACGTCCCGCGCGGCGGCCAGCATGGTGAGCCGCTGCGGTGCGCCCGGCGGGTGGGTGTCGGCGTCGGCGAGGTGTCGACGCAGCAACGCCAGGTCTTCCCGGAGCGCACTGCCGGAGGGGAGTTTGGCCAGGAGGTGCCCCAGCGGGTCGTCGCTGCCGCCCTCGCCGAGTAGGTCGGCCAGCAGGAACCCATGCCCGACCAGCTGCGACACCATGGCGCGGACCGACGCTTCTGGCGCCCCGGGCCAGGCGCGGGTGACGGCGTCGAGCACCTCGCCCCACAAGGCTCCTCCCGCGCACACCTGCACTATCAGCAAGGTGACGTCGGTCGCGCGGACAGTGGCTCTCCGCACCCCGGTGCCGCCGGGTTCCGCCGGCCGCTCGTGTTCCAGCCGTCCACCGCGCTGGATGGTCAGGTTGTTGGCGAACAGGGTGAGCCGCGGTAGAACGTCCGGGTCGGCCAAGACGCGATCGGACAGCGCGGCGAGCCAACTGGGGTCGGGGACGCTGCAGGCCCGATGCATGCCGCCCATGGTCAAGTCCGGGGCGCCGGAGCCGGAGAAGAACGCGGCGGCGACGCCGGCGAACACCCCTTGCGGGGTGGGTCGAGTCCGGGCCCGCTGCGTGTAGCTGCGTACCGTCTCGCCGCCGCGGCCCTCCGATGGGGCCGCGGCGGCGAGAGCGGATGCCTGCCGGGAAGCCAGAAACATCCCCTCGCGGACCAGCGGGTCCACCGGTTCCCCAGCCCCTCTGTCGTCCGGCGGACAGGTCAACGGGAGGAGGGGGATCCGCGCCAGCGCCGGGGCGGCGGGGAACGGGACGAAGACTTGCGCCATACCCGACTCCTCCCTCTGATGTCACGGTCTAGCCGTCGTCGCAGCCCTTGCTGCAGCCGCAGCTCAGGCAGGTGCCCGTACAGGTGTCGTTGGTGCAGTCCCCGGAAAGCATCGGGCCGGGGAGTTCGTGGACCGGCCCAACCTGGAAGTCCAGGTTGAAGAGGTCGGGAACCTCGAGCGGCCCGATCTCGGTCAGGCCCAACGGGTCGTCCCGCTCGGGCGCTTTGAGCGTCGATGTGCTGGTCCTGAGTGCCATACGGCCTCCACTTGTGGACATTTCCCCTCAGCCGGGCGGTCGAGGGGGTAGCGGTGTTCGTCAACTGCCGGCGGTGACGAACACCCTGCTGTGCTTCTTATCCGCCGTGATCATGGCGGTGGGGGCATCGTCGGCGCCCACCGGATGGACCTCGATCCGCAGGCCCGCCAGCTCATCGCAGGCTCGGGCCGCGCCCCATGCTCGAACTCGGTCTGCGACCTCGCCGGCCAGCTGCTCCCCGGTGGGCCCATAGGCGCATGCCCCCAGCTCGATCATCTCCTGGGCGGTGTCGCTGGGCGCAGGACGACGGACCAGGTACGCGAAACTGTTGGACGTGTAGCAGCCCATGCTGCCCCACGGGTAGATCGGGTCGACCAGGCCCGCCTCCCGCGCCCGGTCCGATACGAGGACCCGGCATATCGGCGCCGTCGCGCCAGCCAGCCAGAAATCCAGATGCGCCAGCGGTTCCCACGGCACCACCACCCCCGACCAGACCAGGGCCGGTGCGCCGGTCAGAGCCGCGCCGAGCACGTCCGCATCGACCGAATGTCCGTCGTCGACGCGGATCCACACCCCGCTGTTGACGGGCAGTTCCTGGTTGAGTTCCGCGACGGCTTCCGGGCCGCGCATCGGCATGAACCCGCATTCGTCGATCGACACGCTTCGCCATACGGCGCCGTCGAGTTCCAGCGCCACCGACCGGGTGACACCCAGCATCCGCAGCGGGACGACCAGCCGCCCGCCTGGTGCGAGCTGCTCGCGCCACGCGGGTGGCACGTCCCACGCGCCCGCGGTGACGATGATTCGGTCGTAGGGTGCGTTCTCAGGGTGGCCGGCTGCGCCGTCCCCGTGGACGACCTGCACCCGGCCGTATCCCGCTGCGGCCAGGCCGCGCCGGGCTCCGGCCACGATGTCGGCTCCGATATCGACGGTCGTCACGCTTCCCTCTGGCCCGACGAGCTCGGCGAGCAGCGCGGCGTTATAGCCGGTCCCCGCGCCGATCTCCAGGATCCGCTGGCCGGGCTGGACGTCCAACTGCTCCAGCATCCCCGCGACCACCCCAGTGCCGGACGCCGAACTGATCGCTGTTCCGTTCTCGTCCCGGTGAGTGACCACCGAGTCAGGCCCGTAGGCCTGCTCCAGTGTTGCCGATGGCACGAACACGTGCCGGGGCACGGCACGCATCGCGGCCTCCACCGGCGCTGTGCTTACGCCTCCCCAGTCACGCAGCTTGTCGACCATGGCGTCACGAAACGCACGGTCTGTGCCTTCTTCCTTGCTTACGGTGTTGGTTTCCACCTGGTGGAGCGTATTCAAGCGGGTCTCCTCGCCTCTTGCGAATCGCTGGTGTTGGCGGCCCCACGCCTCCGATAGGACACGGGCGTGAGCTGGGAGTGCGGGGTCGCCGTTGGCCCTGGTCATGCGAGCCGACGGCCTGAGATGCCTATGAAGCATGTACTACATACTTCATAGCCCTCTCAGCCTGAAGGGTCAACGAGTAAGTAGTACGTACTATCGATAGGGTGAGAGTGTGACGAGCACATACCGCCAGGTGGCCGACACCATCCGCCGATCCATCCACAACGGCACATATCCGCGCGGCTCGCTGTTGCCCAACGAAGACGCCCTGGCCGACGAGCTCGGCGTTCACCGGGCCACGGTCAACAAGGCATTGAAGATCCTCAAGGCCGAAGGGCTCGTCTACGTGCACATGGGCGTCGGCACCTACGTTCATAAGCTGCCCCCGATCTTGCGCAACGCAGCCGTACGGCACAGCCGCGCCCACCGAGAACGCGGCGGAGCCCGCGGGTCGCTGGCCAGCGAACTCGAACAGCTCGGCTACACCCTGGACAACCAGACCACCATCGGTCCTGGCCGGCCGCCCACCGAAGTCGCCGAGGTGCTGGGCGTCGATCCCCACAGCGACAGCGTCATCATCCGCGCCCGGCGCATGTACGCCGAAGGCGTGCCCATCCAGATCGTCACCACCTATATCCCCCGCTCAATCGCGGAGGGCACCCCGATGGCAGAACGCGACCCGGGCGTGGGCGGGATCAGCAGCCGCCTGTCCGAACTCGGCCATGCCCAGGTCGATATCCAGGAAGACGTAGACGTCCGGCCACCCACAGACGAAGAAGCACGCTTCCTGCGCATGACTCCCGACCAGCGGGTCTACGAGATCTTCCACATCGGCCTGACCCGTGACGACCAGCCGGTGAAGGTCAACCTCTACGTCCTGCCGACCTACCAGTGGAAGCTGCGCTACCGCTACCGCGCCGACCCAGTCTGATCTACTGGCCCGGAAGGGCATCAGATAGCGCCCTTCTCGCAGGGGTGAAAGCGCAGCTACCCGAGCGACCCGACCCGCGACGATGACCCGTCCGCCAAGGCTGTCCCGACTGGTGGGACGACGGGCCGTACTCCCTTGACGATGCCTGATCCACCTCGGAGGATTATGTACAGATTGTGGACTAAAAGCAGTCAGGGGAGCCGAAGTGACCAAGCCGCTCAGCGTGCAGCTCTACTCCGTGAGGGATCAACTGGCCGCCGACCGTAACGACGTGCTGCGCCGGATAGCCGGAATCGGTTATGGGGCCGTCGAGCCCTTCGACCCCACCAGCGATCCCAAGGGCTTCCGGCAGGTGGCCGACGATCTCGGACTGACCGTTTCGAGCACGCACGCCTACGCGCTGCTCAGCAGGGAGCCGGCCGAGGTCTTCGACGCCATCGCCACCGTGGGCACCGACCTGGTGATCATCCCAGGCGGCATCAAGGAGGAGGAGTTCACCACGCGCGACGGCCTGTCCAGGACCGCCGACCTGCTGAACGGCCTGGCCGAGCAGGCGGCCGCGTACGACATGCGGATCGGCTACCACAACCACTGGTGGGAGATCGAGCCGCGGATCGACGGCCGCCACGCCCTGGAGGCCCTCGCCGACCTGCTGGCTCCGGAGGTGTTCCTGGAGATCGACACCTACTGGGCCGCCGTGGGCGGCGCCGACGTGCCCGCCCTGCTGCGCGGTCTTTCCTCCCGGATCCTGGCGCTGCACGTCAAGGACGGCCCGGGCGTCAAGGAGGAGCCGCACGTGGCCGTGGGACAGGGCATCATGCCGGTGCCGGAGATCCTCGCGGCCAGCCCGGACACCTGGCGGATCGTGGAGCTCGACAGCTGCGCGGGCGACATCTTCGAGGCGCTCGCGGGCAGCCACGACTACCTCACCGAGCTGAGCGCTTCATGAGCTCCGGACCCGTAGGCGTCGCCATCGTCGGCGCCGGTGTGATCAGCGGCACTTATCTCCGTCAGCTGTCCTCCTTCCCCGACGTTCGCGTGCTCGGGATCGCCGACCTCGACACGGCCAGGGCCGCTACCGCCGCGCGCGAGCACCAGGTGCCGGTCTCCGGCACCGTCGAGACCGTACTGGCGGTGCCGGAGGTGGAGATCGTCGTCAACCTGACGATCCCGGCCGCGCACGCCGCCGTGGCGCTCGCGGCGCTGCGCGCGGGCAAGCACGTGTACAGCGAGAAGCCGCTGGCCCTGGACATGGACGAGGCGGCCAAGGTCACCGCGGAGGCGGCGAACCTCAACCTGCTCGTCGGCAACGCCCCCGACACCTTCCTCGGCGCGGGGCTTCAGTCGGCGGCCAAGGCGCTCGCTTCCGGCCTCATCGGTACCCCGGTGGGCGTCACGGCCGCCTTTCAGAGCCTCGGCCCCGAGTCGTGGCACCCCAATCCCGAGTTCCTCTACCAGCGTGGCGCCGGTCCCCTCTTCGACCTTGGCCCCTACTACCTGACCGCCCTCGTCGCCCTGCTCGGCCCGGCGGCCCGCGTCACGGCCAGCACCCGGCGGGCCCGCGACCACCGAGTGATCGGCTCGGGGCCGAAGGCGGGCACGGCGTTCGCGGTGGAGGTTCCCACGCACGTCAACGCGCTGATCGACTTCGCGGGCAGCGCCAGCGCGACCGCGACGTTCAGCTTCGACTCGCCCATCCGCCGGCAGACGATCGAGATCATCGGCACCGAGGGGGCGCTGTCGCTGCCCGACCCCAACAACTTCGACGGGCAACTGCTGGCCCGCGGTCCGCATGACGCCGAGTGGCGGGAACTGCCCGTCACGGGTACGACGGCCGGACGCGGCCTGGGCGTCCTGGACATGGCCAGGTCGTTGCGTACCGGGACCCCGCACCGGGCCTCGGGCGCGCTCGCCCAGCACGTACTGGAGATCATGACCGCCATCGGCGACGCCGGAGAGGACGGCGAGGCCCGCCGCCTGCACACCACGTCACCCACCCCACCACCGCTCCCCGACGGCTGGGACCCGCACGCCGCCACGCTGACGTAGACGTAGACGTGCCAGGCCGGCCTGCTCTCGCTTGGCCCGCTCTTGCTTGGGCGGCCGACCGTGAGCAGACCGGCCTCACGCGTGAGCAGACCGGCCTCAAGTGGAGATCGGTTGCGTGACCTCCTGGCGGAGTGTCGAATGGGATCGGCACGTGGGCGCTACGTCGACGAACCCCCGGGAGTGGCAATGAGGCCGTTGGCCATCGCATTGATCGCGATCCTGCTGGCCACGGGCTGTTCGACGCCGAGACGGGACAAGATCACGGTCGCGTGCGGCGCGAGCGAGCGGTGGTGCGCGATGATGGTCAAGAGGTTCTCCGACTCCACCGGCGTGGAGGCCGAATTCGTCCGGCTGTCGAGTGGGGAGGCGCTGGAGCGGATCAAGGCGGCCAGGGCGCGGCAGGAGTTCGACGTCTGGCATGGCGGTCCGGCCGACTCCTACGTGGCCGCCAAGGGTCAAGGGCTGCTGGCGCCGTACAAATCCGAAAAAGCCAGTGAAATCCGGCACGGGTGGGCCGATCCGGAGTATGCCTGGAGCGGGATCTACGCCGGTGTGCTGGCCTTCTGCAACAACACCAAGGAGCTGGCCAAGCGCGGCCTGCAGCCGATCCGCTCCTGGCGGGAGCTGCTGGACGAGCGACTGCGCGGCAGCGTCGCCATCGCCCACCCGGCCACCTCCGGAACCGCCTACACAGCCCTGTGGACACAGGTGGAGCTCAACGGCCGAGACCAGGACAAGGCACTCGGCTACATGCGCAGCCTCCACCCGAACGTGCTGAGGTACAACTCTTCCGGCAGCGCGGCCGCCTTGCAGGCCGCCAAGGAGGAGGCGGCGGTCGGCGTCGTCTTCTCCCACGACTGCGTCGCCGCCCAGGAGCAGGGCTATCCGAACCTGCAGGTGACCTTCCCGCAGGAGGGCACGGGTTACGAGCTCGGCGGCCTGGCCGTACTGGCCGGTGCCCACAACCCCGACAGCGCACGCAAGTACGTCGACTGGGCGCTGAGCGGAGAGTCTCAGCGGCTGGGGCCGCTGGTGAACTTCTACGCCCTGCCCACCAACACAACGGTGCCGGCGCACTCCAAGGCGGCCGACCCGGCGACGGTCAAGCTGGTCTCGTACAACGTGGAGGTCGCCGGGCGCGCCAAACAGGCACTCGTCGACAGGTTCAGCGCGGAGATCGCCCGGCCACCCACTTAGGAGCAGCCCTCGAACTGCGGGACCGAGACCACCGACAGGTCGATGCCCGACTTGCCGAACCACTTGTCCAGCAGCATGTTCGCCGTGCCGTCCTGGTACATCTCGGTGATGGCCCGGTTGAGCTCCTCGCAGCCGTCGACATCACCCTTGCGAATGCCGATCGACGTGCGTTGCTCGTTGAAGGTCGCGCCGACCAGGTGCAGGTCGACGCCCGGCTTGGTGAGCAGCCCCGCCAGGATCTGGCTGTTGGTGGAGATGGCGTCGATCCTGCCGTCCTTGATCATCTCCAGGCAGACGTTGTAGTCGGGCGCGGGGACGGCGATCGCCTTCACCCGGCGCTCGTCGATGATCCGCTGGGCGATGTTCGTGCCACGCACCCAGCAGATCTTGCGGCCCGCCAGGTCGCGGACGTCGCGGATGACGTCCTTGTCGGCCGGCCGTACCGCGATGTCCTGGAAGTCGACGTGGTACGGCCCGGCGAAGTCGATCACCTTCTTCCGCTCCGGGGTCACCGACATGTGGGCGAAGACCAGGTCGGCACGACCCTCCGTGAGCACGTTGAGCTGGTCGCCGGCGGTGATCTCCAGCCAGCGGATCTGCTTGCCCAGCCGGGAGATGAGATATTTGGCCACGTCGATGTTGAAGCCGTAGTACACGCCGTCCTGCCCCTTGAAACTGATCAGCGGGACGTCGGAACGGATCGCGACGACCAGTTCGTCCTTGTCCACGAGGGATTCCGGCCGCGCCGCTCCACAGGCCGTGAGCAGCAGCGTCAGGCAGATCAACAGCTTTCTCACCGGTACTCCCTGAGCCGTGGCCAGATCCCGACCAGGATGAGCAGGGCGCCGGCGGCCAGCCCGGCGGGGATCAACCGCCACAGCGTCTCCAGGGATCCGTCGCCGCTGTCGATGGCGCGCTCGAAGTCGGACTCGTGCCGCCGGACCAGCTCCTCCAGCATCTTGTCGTAGCTTTCGTAGGTCTGGGTGAGCTCGCCGTCCCAGTATTTGATCGCCGCTTCGGCCGTCATGGTCCGCATCCGCGCGTCCGCCTGCTGGAACTTCTGGTAGACGGCGAAGAGGCGCTCCCGGTCCTGGCCCGTCAGGCTGCCGAGCAGGCCCTGGAAGTCGGCCCGCAGCTTGCTCTGGTAGTCAGGCAGGCTGGTGGAGTCGACGGCCGCGATCGTCTGTGACTTGTCCAGGAAGTTGTGTTCGTAGGTGTCCTTGCGGAAGCGGTCGAGCAGGTAGCGGTTCTGGTCTCCGTGCATGCTGTTGCTGATCGCCCGCGCCCTGGTCAAGGTGAGCACCGCGTCGAAACCGCCGCGCTTGGCCTCGTCCAGCGCCTGGCCCTGCCGGTTGAGCAGGACCGTGCCCGTCACCAGACCGGCCGCGGTGAGCACGGTGGCGACCACCAGGGCCGGCGCGAAGACCCGGCGGAACCTGCGGGTCAGGTAGGTCTGCAGACCCAGCAGGCAGGCCAGCGCGAGCAGCCCGGTGACGATGACGGCGAAGCGGGCCAACGAGGTGGCCGAGCGCTCGGCGACGTGCGCGCGCCGGACGATCGTCCCGGTTTCCAGGGTCAGGTTGTAGGCCTGGGGAAGCAGTTCGCGGTGCATGAGGTCGGTGGCCTTCTGATAGGCCTGGACCACATTGTCGGGCGGCTGTCCCGCGGTGTGCTTGGACTGCACGTCCAGCAGCCGGGCCTGGGTCGCCAGCCGTTCGTAGCGGCCCAGGCCCTCGATCAGCGACTCGACCGTGCGTTGCTCGGCGGGATTGTCCAGGGCCAGCCGGTACGCCTTGAGCAGGCTCTCGGAGATCTCCAGCCGGCGCTGGTCATAGTTGGTCAGGTCGGCCTGCTGCTGGGGGCCGTACTCGCTGCCCAGCAGCAGGGTCTCGGCCACCAGCGCGTCCATCTCCGACATCTGCCGATACAGGCCCGTGGTGGCGAGGACCTGCGGCCCGGCGTCATGTCCGATGGTGCGTAAGCCGGAGCCCGTGCTCGCCGCGCCGGCCAGGATCGCGGCCAGCAGGAGCGCCAGCGTCAGAAGGGACAGCCCGGCCAGCGTACGCACCCGCCCGGAGACCGACTTCTCGCGCCTGATCGCAGGCGTCGCCGTCACTGTCATGGGCCGCTCCGGCGGGAGACGCAGGGATCGTCGGTATGCAACGCGCCTCCCGAGATCGACTCGTGCTGGGAAATTCGAGCATGGCCGCGGAAGCGACAGATCCGCAAGAGGGGCTGTCGGCCACACCGTCGAAGAGGACAGGTTTGCCCCCGTTCGGCCGCCGGAAGCTAACGTGCCCATACCCGCTCTACGAAGTCAGGAGTCACATGACAGACCACACCGCGGCCCGGCGCGTCGTCGTCCTCGGGGGCGGCATTCTCGGCGTGTCCACCGCCGTGCACCTCGTACGCGGCGGCGCCGAGGTCGTCCTGGTCACCGAATCGGAGCTCGCCGGCGGCGCGTCGGGACGTTCGTTGTCCTGGCTCAACTCGGCGGGCATGCGGTCCAGCTCGTACCATCTCCTGCGCCTCCTCGGCATCGACCGCTACCGCACGCTGTTCGCCGCCGATCCGAGCCGGGATTGGCTGCGCTTCGACGGCGGCCTGTGGTGGACCACCCCCGGCGGAGCGGAGGTGACCCGCGCGCGGCACGCGCACGAGGTCGCGAACGGGTATGAGTCGCACCTCGTCGACGGGCACGGCTCCGAGTCGCCTCCCATCGGCCGCGCGGACGCCGGCGGCGGAGTCCCGGCGGGCGGGGACGTGGGCCAGCGAGTCAGTGGGGTCCGGGTGGGCATGGGTGAGCGGCTCGCGATCCACAATCCGGGTGATGGCTGGGTCTCCCTCCCCCACCTGATCCGCGAGCTCGCCGACGAGCTGGTCCGTCGCGGGGGCCGGCTCGTCACCGGCGCGGGACGCTGCTCGGTGATCGTGGAGGACGGCCGGGCACGGGGAGTGCGCGGCGCCGACGGCACGTCGTGGTGTGGCGACGCCGTCGTGGCCGCCTGCGGCGCGCAGACCCCGGCGGTGCTCGCGGAGCTCGGCGTGGACCTGCCGGACGCGTCCCCGCTGTCCATGCTCGTCATCACCGAGCCGGTCGAGACCGAGGTCGTGACCGTGCTGAACACGCCGCGCGCGGCGATGCGCCCCAACCCCGGGTCGACGTTCGCGATCGACCACAGCTGGTACGAGGAGCACATCACCGAGCACGACGACGGCTCCTGCTCGATCGACGAGAAGTACGTCAAGGAGCTCGTCGCCGAGGCGTCCGCCCTGTTCCAGGGTGATGTCACCCTCCAGGCGGCGTCGTGGCGGCTCGGCCGCAAACCCATACCGGCGGACGGGGAGCCGGTCTTCGGCGAGTTGGAGTCGGTGCCCGGCTGCCATGTGGCGTTCACCCACTCGGGTGCGACGCTGGGGCTCATCGCCGGGGAACTCACCGCGTACGAGGTGCTCACCGGCACCGGGCATCCGCTCCTGGAGGACTTCCGCCCGGGGCGCTTCTCCCGAACGGGGTGACCCCGGGCACCCGCGAAACCGCGAAACCGCGAAACTGGACGGTCTCGGTGCTGCAACTCGCTACTAATCGCGTATCAAGCGACTGGCGTTCAAATTGCCGTGACATTTGCACTCAGATCGCGAGCGGAAGAAGTGATGTCAGCAAACAAGCAACGTCCTGACGACCAGCCGGAGTTATCCGACGGCGGCAACAGCGGCAGACAATTCCCAGCAGACGTCGTCGTGCCAGAGCTCTCTCGCAGAACCTTTCTGGGGAGCAGCCTCGGAGCCATGGCAGTGGCCTCGCTGCCCTGGGCCGGCGCCTCCATCCCGACGTCATGGCAGTGGGCTCTTCTCGGCAGGCCCGGCCCTGGGGTGACGTACGGGATCGGTGCGGTGGCGGTCCAGGACACGACAGTCTCGACGGCCTCCCGTCCTTTCGTATTCGTGCGAGGGGATGACAGTCATCTGTGGATTCTCTGGAAAAACCCCGCTGACATCTGGGAATGGGTCGACCAAGGGGGAAAGGTCGACCGACCCGTTGGTGTCATCGCCCTCGACGACGATCCGAAAGGGAATCGACCATACGCGTTCGTCGTGCGAGATGGACATCTCTGGGTGCGCTGGTGGAACGGCATAACTTGGATCTGGTCCGATCAGGGGCAGCCGGCGAGCGTCGACGTTCTCAATGGCCTCGGCGCGGTGACGGTCGCGCTGAAGCGGACGCTGGATCTCGCCCCCTTCGCCGTCGTAACCGGCAGCGACGGCAATGCGTGGGTGAACTGGTGGAACGTGTCGTCCTGGAACTGGTACAACATGGGTTCGCCCGGCGTCGCGATCGCCTCCTCGATAGGAGTTCTCGCCGTCCCGGACGAGAGAACCGGCGAGGAGAGCCTGCAGGTCTATGTGTGGGGCGGCGACAGGCAGCTGTGGCTCGGTGTCACGGACATGGTGTCCACGCGATGGACCGCCCTTGGTGGGCCTCGCTACCCCGCGGTGATCAGTGGATCGGCCGGTGCGGCGAACATCATGAGCACCTCGGAGGAGCTCCCGCAGCCCTGCTGCTTCGTTCTGAGCGCATCAACCGGCGACCTCTGGGCCTGTCAGGACGGCACCTGGCTCAACATGGGCGCCCCGCCGAGTGACCACAACGCCAATATCGGTTTGGGTGCGATAAGCGTCCTGGACATGAACAACGGCTCCCAATACGCACGGGTCTTCGTGACCGACGGCAACAACTCCGTCTGGGCCTGTCGGTGGGACGGCACCAATCCGGTCTGGGAGGATCACGGGAATCCGACTGGCCATACCATCGACGCGGGCATCGGCATCACCAACACACAGACCTCGCCTGCGGCAGCTTGGCTGCCCCATGCCTTCATGCGAACCACAGACGGGCTCGTATGCGAGAACTGGCAGCAATAGGGCCCGTCGCCGGATATCGCTCAGGTCTTCAAAGCAAGGCTGCCTGCCTCAGGGGCTGGGGCGCGTCCGCTACGAGGGAATGACGTAGGCGTTGGTGCTGGACCGGCCGGTGCCGTTCACGGCGGTGATGTAGAGGAACGGCCGGCGGGGATCGACGTCGGTGGGCGTGGTGAAGGGGACCCAGGCGGCACCCGCCTCGTCCGGGCCCTGGGCGACGGTCACCGTCTTCATCCCCGCCCCGGCCCGAGCGTACTGGACCTTGATCGTCCCGCCCGCGAGGTTGCGGCCGGTGATCGCGATCCCGGCCGCGTTCCTGGTCGCCCCGACGACGAGCGGCGCGTTCCACGAGGCGTGGAGGTCGTCGCTCAACGACGGGGTCATCCAGTTGAGCCGGCAGGTCAGGAACGGGTCCCAGCCGTAGGAGATCACCTTGGTCACGGCCGCGCCGGCCGCCATGACCTGGGCGTCGAGCCGTTTCTTCGTCGTCCGGCCGCGTAGCGGCAGTGGGTCGGCCCGGCCGCACTCGCCGTCCACCGGGGCGGGCTCGAAGGCCTCCGCGTTCATCCACAGCTCCACCCCAGGCGGCCGGGACCGCGCCGCCGCCTGGAGGTAGTCGTAGGTCGAGCCGTAGTACGCCTGCCGGTTGGTGACGTCTCCCACCATCGGCACCAGCCGGCGATCGACCTTGGCGTCCACCTCGTCGCGGCCGTACACGGGCACCTTGCCCGTCCCGCGCCCGTCCTGCACAGCGACGATCATGGGCGCGCCGTGCGCGGTGGCGGCGATGGCGAGCAGCCCTGGCCCCACCCGCTCGGGCGGGAAGCCCTTGTCCCTGCGCGCGTCGAAGTAGGGACTGACCAGGATCTTCTTCCCCGGCAGCGTTGCGGCCACCACGGTGTGCTGGGCCTGGTACAGGTCGATGGTCGGATCGGCGCTGGGCCGCGACTTCACCGCCAGCTCGAACGACTGGTACACCCCGGCGAACGCCGCCGACGCCCCGTACCTGCCCCGGTAGTCCGTCAGCACCCGCTCGGTGAACGCGGTCACGGCGCCGAGGTGCGTGAGGTCGGGCAGCCACGGCCGCTTGACGTCCTGCGGCGCGGCGGGCAGCCCGGGGAACACCTTCATCCCGTACGCGGCCGCCTCCGCCATCAGGTTGCCCAGCCCGTCGCCGTCGGTGGCGATCAGCACGAGGTCGTACGGGCCGCGTGAGCAGGATCTGCCCAGCAGCAGCCGGTAGTAGACCCGCTCACCGCTCTCGATCCGCCGGTCCAGGCCCGGACACCGCAGCAGACCGTCGCCGAACAGCTCGTTCGCCGCGTAGCCGTAGACCCGGCGGATGCGCGGAACCGCCTCCCGAGCGGCCCGGTAGCACGTCTTCCCGTTCTCGACGCAGCCGGTGAAGTCGGGGTCGGGCCCGCCCTCCTTCAGCAGCCGTCCCGCCCGGTCGACCCGGCTGGGCGCCAGACGCGGGCCGAACGTGATGAGCGTGTCGCCGCCGACCCCGTGGATCGCCTCCACGGTCCGCCGCGTGACGCACGGGTCCGAGCGGGGCACCAACCAGTAACCAGTGATCGCGTACGGCGCGTCGACGCGCGTGTCCCGAGCCGGACACCCCGCGTCGACCGGCGTCACGGCAGAGGTTGTCGTGGCAGGCGTTGTCGTGGCAGAGGTCGTCGCAGCGGGTGTCACAACAAGCGTCGGAGAAAGTGCCGTGGCCTCGGCCCGCGTCCCAGGAACGACGGTGGCGACCAGCACCGTCACAGCCGCGAACCCGCGCAGGATCCACCCGGATACCACATGACCTCCTCGCGCGAGTGTCCGCTCGCGGCCAGAACGGTCGTACCCGTTAGATCACCCGATGCACCTTATCGTGGCCCGGCCGGACCCCCAGGGCGGCGCGACGAACCCGCCGCCCCAGAGGCACGAGACCGCTCAGGCCACCGGGTCGTCCGCCGGATCGCGGTACGGCGTGGTGAAGGTGTGCATCCCCGACCCGACCTCCACCAGTTCCCCGGACGGCAGGTCGACCTCGGCGGTCGTACCCGACGGGACGGAGACGGTGACCGTGAGGTTGCCGCCTGTCCGGGACCAGGCCACCGCCGCCGGACCGTACGGCGTCTCGTGCTCGGCGGAGGCGTGGGTGAGGCCGGCGCCGGGTCGCGGCGCGACGCGGATGCGGCGGTAGCCGGGCGCGGCGGGGGCCAGGCCGGCGAGCGTGCCGTGCAGGAAGTCGGCGACCGCGCCCAGCGCGTAGTGGTTGAACGAGGTCATCTCACCGGGGTTGACCGAGCCGTCGGGCAGCATGCTGTCCCAGCGCTCCCAGATCGTGGTCGCGCCCATGGTCACCGGGTACAGCCACGAGGGGCATTCGCGCTGCGTCAGCAGCCGGTAGGCCGTGTCGTGCTCGCCTGCCGCGGCCAGGGCGGCGCAGACCAGCGGCGTGCCGACGAAGCCGGTGCCGATGCGGTAGTCGTCCTGGTCCACCAGCTCGGCCAGCCGCTTGCCGGCCCGCGCCCGCTGCTCCGGCGTCTCCGCCAGGCCGAGGTGCAGCGACAGCGCGTAGGCGGTCTGGGTGTCGCTGACCAGGCGGCCCGACGGCGAGAGGTACTCGCGGCGGAAGGCCGCCCGGACGTCGGCGGCCAGCTCACCGTACTTCTTCGCGTCCTCGCCCCGGCCCAGCAGTTCGGCGGTGTCGGCCACGAGTTGCGCGGTCCAGGCGTGGTAGGCGGTGGCGATGAGGTACGGGTCGGTCCTGGCCTTGCCGGGCCGGTCCGGCGGCGCGGCGGGGTCGAGCCAATCGCCGAACTGGAAGCCCTCGTCCCACAGGTGGTCGTCCCCCGCGATGCCGGCGATGTGGTCGACCCACCCCTTCATGCTGTCGTACTGCGCCTCCAGCACCCCGAGGTCGCCGAAGCGCTCGTAGAGCACCCAGGGCACGATCACCGCCGCGTCTCCCCACGCCGCCGTCGGCATGGCGGGGAACTCGAGGCTGACCCACGGGATGTAGTAGGGCACCATGCCCGACTCGTCCTGCTCCGCGGCCAGGTCGGCGAGCCAGGAGCCGAGCGTGCCCGCGCAGTCGTACAGGAAGGCCGCGGTGGGGGCGAAGACCTGGATGTCGCCGGTCCAGCCGAGGCGCTCGTCGCGCTGGGGGCAGTCGGTCGGCAGGTCGACGAAGTTGCCGCGCATGCTCCACACCACGTTGTCGTGCAGGCGCTGGAGCTGCGGGTCCGAGCAGGTGAACCAGCCGGTACGGCGCATGTCGGTGTGGCAGACGACGGCCTGGACGCTGTCGGGGCGCAGCTCGCCCGGCCAGTCGATCACCTCGGCGTAGCGGAAGCCGTGCATGGTGAAGCGCGGCTCCCACTCCTCCTCCGCGCTGCCGGCCAGGGTGTACTCGTCCTGGGCGGCCGCGTTGCGCAGCGGGCGGCGCGACAGGGCGCCGTTCTCCAGGACCTCGGCGTGGAGGAGGGTGACGGTGTGGCCCGCCGGTCCCTGGACGCGGATGCGCAGGCGGCCGGAGATGTTCTGGCCGAAGTCGAGGATCGTCTCGCCGGCCGGGCCTTCGATGACCTCGACGGGGCGCAGCGTCTCGAAGCGGCGGACCGGCGGGCCGGTGGGGGCGACGAGCAGGCCGCGGTCGTGGTCCACGACGTCGGCGGGCAGCCAGGCGCCGTCGTCGAAGCCGGGTGAGGACCAGCCGGCGGGCAGCAGGCGGGCGTCGTACTTCTCGCCGTCGTACAGGCTCGCCGCGAGGACCGGACCGCGCGCGCAGCGCCAGGAGCCGTCGGTGGTCACGACGTCGGTCGAGCCGTCGGTGTAGACGACTTCGAGCTGGGCGATGAGCGCGGTGCGCGAGCCGTACGTCTCGACCCGGCCGTCCTTGAAACCGACGCGGCCGCGGTACCACCCGTCGGCGAGCATCGCGCCGATGGCGTTGTCGCCCTCCGCCAGCAGCGCGGTGACGTCATGCGTGCGGTAGCGCAGGCGGTGGTCGTAGCTCGACCAGCCGGGCGCGAGCACGTCATCGCCCACGACCTGCCCGTTGATCTCCACCTCGTACAGGCCGTGGCCGGTCACGTACAGGCGGGCCCGCTCGACCGGCCCGCGCAGGGCGAAGCCGCGCCTGAGCATGGTCGCGGGCCCGTCCGGCGCGCCGAGCAGCTCGGCGGGCGGCGCCGCCGCCTCCGCGCGCCACTCCTCCGCCTCCAGCAGGCCGGCCTCGACCCAGGTCCACTCGCTCCACTCACTCGCCTCGCCGTCCTGACCGCGGACCCGCACGCGTACGGCCCGGCGCTCCCGCGAGCGCAGGTCGTCACCCGGCCACGGGACCAGCACGGAGTCGGAGCGCCCGGTCGTGGAGACGACCTTGCCCTCCGAGTCGCGGATCTCGACGTCGTAGCCGTGCTGTTGCCAGCCGGGACGGTCGTTACGGACCGTCCAGGACAGCCGTGGCCTGGGTTCGCCGATGCCGAGCGGCTCTCGGTGGTGCTCGAAACGCAGGTCGATGGTCATGCGGCTCCTCTGAGCGTCAGCCCTTGATCGCGCCGGCGGTCATCCCCGCCACGATCTTGCGGTTGAAGAAGATGAAAGCGAGCAGTGGCGGGATCGTGATGAGCACGATGTCCATGAACAGCAGGTTCCACTGCGTGCTGTATTGGCTTTGGAAGTTGTACAGGGTGAGCTGGACGGTGGCGTTCTCGTCACCGGGCAGGAAGTAGAGCGGGTTGACGAAGTCGTTGAAGACGGCGACCGACGTCGTCAGGATGACCGTGATCGTCACCGGCCGGAGCAGCGGGAAGATCACCTTGAAGAACAGCCGGAACCCGGTGCACCCGTCGATCATCGCCGCCTCGTCCAGCTCGCGAGGCACCGCCGCCACAAAAGCGCGATAAAGCAGGACCGAGTACGACATGTGGAAGGCGACTTCGACGAAGATGAGCCCCGGCAGCGTCTTGAACAGGCCGAGAGTCTGGAGCACCCAGATGGTCGGCACGATCGCCGGCGGGATGATCAGCCCGGACAGCACCAGGAAGTTGACCACCGACCGCATGCGGCCCGCCCTGCGCTGCAGCACGAACCCGGCCATGGAGCAGAAGAGGACCAGCAGCGTGACCGCCACGACCGTGAGGATCGTGCTGTTGAGGAAGGCGCGCAGCAGCACGTAGTCGCGCGCCTCGATCACCTCGACGAAGTTCTGGACGATGGGCCAGCTCGTCGGCCAGCCGAAGTCCAGCTCCGCCGACTGGACCTCGTCCTTGACCGCCGTGAGCACCATGAACGAGAACGGCACGATGAAGATGACGACGGCCAGGAGGACCACGACGAGTTCGGGCCCGGATCTGCGCAGCGCCCTCATGCGGCGACCTCCCTGGCGCTCAGGAAGCGAGTGAGCGGCACGACCAGCGCGGTGACCACGATGAACAGGATCACGTTCCCGGCGGTCGACAGGCCGAAGAACCCCGCCTGATACTGCTTGTAGATGATCGAGGCGATGACGTCGCTGGTGAAGCCGGGTCCGCCGCGGGTCATCGTCCAGATGAGGTCGAAGGACCGCAGCCCGCCGATGAAGGACAGGATGATCACCGAGTTGGTGGCGGGCCAGCTCAGCGGCAGCGTCACGAACCTGAACCGGTGCCAGGCGCCGCCGCCGTCGACCGCGACCGCCTGGTAGTAGTCACGCGGGATCGACATCATGCCGGCGATGTAGATGACGGTGGCCAGGCCGACGCCCTTCCAGACGTCCACGAGCGCCACCGACAGCAGCGCGGTGTTGGCGTCGCCGAGCCAGTCGGGGCCCGAGATGCCCACCAGGGCCAGCGCCTTGTTCACCAGCCCGGTGTCGGGCTTGAGCAGCACGCTGAACGTGATGCCGACCGCGACCGTGCTCACCAGCACCGGGAAGAACACCACCGAGCGCAGGAAGCCGCGCAGCTTGATCCGCGAGGTGAGCAGCACGCCGAGCGCCATCCCCAGCACGACCTTCAGCCCGCTGGTGGTCACCGCGTAGATCAGGGTGTTCTGGAAGCCGATCCGCAGGTTCTGCTCGGCGAAGAAGTCGGTGAAGTTCTCCAGCCCCACGAAGGTGCTGTCGAACAGCGTCCACCTGGTCATCGAGAAGTAGAAGGCCATGATCGTCGGAACCAGGAAGACGATCGTGTAGACGAGTCCCGCGGGCACATAGAACAGGTAGGGGTACGGGTTGCCGCCGCGCCCGCCCTTCCCCTTGCGCGCGCGGGCACGCCGCCCGGCCGCCGCGGTGGGCGGCTCGGGCGACGTGGCCGTGCTCGGCCTCGACGAGGTCACCACCCCGCGAGCCCCAGTTGCTTGGCCTGCTTCTCCACGTCCTTGTCGTACTGGGCCGCCCCCTCGGCCGCCGTGGTCAGGCCGGAACCGACCGCGACGGTGATGTTCTCAAGGGACGGGCCCTTGACCGGGGAGACGAACTCCAGCGCGGGCGCGGACGCCTTCTTGTCGAGGTAGCCCTGCAGGTCCTTGGCCACCTGGACCGCGTCATCCGGCAGTTTGGCCCCCTTGATCCGGTACGGTCCGGCCGGCGGGGTGCCCTTGCCAAGGGCGGCCGTACCCTCCGGGGAAGCTATGAAGGCCAGGAACTTCTTGGCGGCGTCGAGGTGCTTGGTCGTCTTGGGGATGTAGGCGGCACTGGGCTCCCAGACCGTGGCGCCGTTCTTGGCGGCGTCGTCACCCGGCAGGCCGAAGAAGCCGACGTCGGTACCCACCTGCGGGAACTTCTTGATGAAGCCGGGCACCACTCCGGTGAGCAGGGGATAGTGCACGCCCTGCCCCTCGGCCAGCAGCTTGATGCCCGCGTCGAGGTTGGCCGAGCCGAAGCCCTTGTTGAGGTACCCCTTGGCGTGCACCTCTTCCAGGCGCTTGAAGCCGGCCAGCGCGGCCGGGGTGGTGGCGTACTTGGCCTTGTTGGCCGTGTAGTCCTGCGCGAAGGTCGGCGAGGCGGCCTGCACGTTGAAGAAGTCCGCGAGCACGAACAGCTGCGAGGTCCAGGTGTCCTTGAACGTGGAGATCACCGGCGTCAGCCCGGCGGCCTTGATCTTGTCGTTGTTGGCCGTGAACTCGGCCCAGCTCTTGGGCACTTGCAGTCCGAGCTTCTCGTAAACCTTGCGGTTGTAGAGGATGCCGCCGCCCGTGGCGGTTCCGGTCGGCACGCCGTACGCCTTCCCGCCCTGGGTGACAACGGGCAGGTACGACTCCTCCACGTTCTTCATGACCGGGTCGCCGGTGAGGTCGACGAGGGTCTGACCGGGGTTGAGGGCCTGGAGCAGGGACCCGGAGTTGTACCAGAAGACGTCGCTCATCTCGCCCGTGGACAGCCGGGTCTTGATGATGTTGTCGCCCTCGGTGCCCGCCGGACGGGTCTCCGACTCGATCTTGATCTTCGGGTTGGCCGCCTCGAAAGCTTGGACGACTGCCTTGGCCCCGTTGACCGTGGCTTCGTTGTTGTCGTAGAGGAAGGAGATCGTGACGCTGCCGTCGGCGGCCGTCGTGCTGCCGGACGAGCCGCATGCCGCCAGGGAAAGGAGGGGGAGGGCGGCGGAGAAGGCCACCCCGAGTCTGTGAAGCGTGGTCTTCATAACACCCCTTGGGGCTCGAAGCTTAAATCGTTTCAATGGCCTCGTTAGGGCGTTAACATAGGCTTTACGTTCGGGGCCGTCAAGGCTCTCCTGCGGTAACGAAACGGAAACGTATCAGCGGCTCCGGGCGCGCCCTCCGCCAGATACTTGCGAATACCCGCCCTGAAGCGAAACGATTCAAGCCTTCAGCGTCGACGACCCGTCCCCTTATCCTGGACGTCCCGACCCGTCTAAGGAGCTCCCATGCACGTCGTCGTCACCGGTGCCCACGGAAAGGTCGGACGTGCGGCCACCCAGGCCCTGCTCGACGCAGGTCACGAGGTGACGGCCGTCGACCTCACCCGCCCGGTCTGGGAGCGGACGGAGCCCGGCGCCCCCCGCTACCAGCAGGCCGACCTGACCGACGCCGGGGCGGCGTACGCGGTGGTCCGCGGCGCCGACGCGGTCGTCCACGCCGCCGCCATCCCCGAGCCCAGCACCAACCCGCCGCACGTGGTCTTCCAGAACAACCTGATGTCCACCTTCAACATGCTGGAGGCGGCGATCAGGTTCGGCGTGACCCGCTTCGTGAACATCTCCAGCGAGACCGTGCCCGGCTTCTTCTTCCCCGAGCGGCCGTTCCTGCCCGACTACGCGCCCGTGGACGAAGAGCACCCGATCCGGCCGCAGGACCCCTACGCCACCGCCAAGCACTTCGGCGAGCAGCTCATGGACGCGGCCGTGCGCCGGTCAGACATCCGATGCGTCTCCATCCGGCCGAGCTGGGTGCAGCACGAGGGCAACTACGAGCGCAATCTGGGCCCGCAGCTCCGCGACGGACAGCCCGGAGCCGGGCTGTGGAGCTACATCGACGTCTACGACCTGGCCGACGCCATCGTGCTGGCCACCGAGTCCGACCTGCCGGGACACGAGGTGTTCTACATCGCCTCGCCCGACAACGTCGGTGGCCACGACTTCGCGACGGCCCTGCGGGAGCACTACGGCGACGCCATCGCGCTGCGGCCGCTCAGTCGTCCGGACGCCTCCGGCATCTCCTGCGCCAAGGCGGTGCGCCTGCTCGGCTGGGCGCCCAAGCGCTCGTGGCGCGACTACCTGGACGAGAACGGCCGGGCGCTCAAGAAGTGACCTTGGTGATGCGCACGGCGTCCGCGATGACGTACCCGGTCGTGGAGGTCCAGCGGCTCACCCCGACCACGTTGTAGGTGCCCGCGCCGAGGGTGTAGGTGCCGAGGGTCCGCCACTGCCCGCCACCCGAACGCTGGTCCACGACCACGGTCTGGTTCCCGCCCGACGCCGCCACGAGATACGGCGTGGCGCTGTTGTAGCCCGCGTTGGCGGCGTACCAGACCTCCACCCGGTAGCTCCCGGCGCTCGGGATGGCCGCCTTGAACCACGCCGGGTCGCTGGCCGCGACGGGGTCGGCGAAGCGGTAGTCGGCGCCGTAGAGCTGCGCCGAGAACGACGAGGTGCCCCAAGAGGAGCTCGCGGCGAACCCGGCGTCGGAGTTGTCGGCCACGACGCTGAACGCCGCCGTGCCCGTCACCACCGCGCCCGCGCTCGGCGCGCTCTCCTGATGCGTTGGGTTCAGCGCGGTCACGTAGTAGGTGTAGCCGCCGGTGGCCGTCGCCGTGGCGTCGGTGAAGGTGGTCTTCCTGGTCGTGCCGAGCAGGTTGCGGGCGTCGGCGTACGCGCACGGATCGGCCGCCGGTTGGGAGCCGTCGACCCGGTAGATCGCGTACGCCGTGGCGCCGCCGCCCTGCCACGAGAGCGCCACGCCGCCCGAGCCCCTGGTCGCCGCCGCGCTCGTGGGAGCCGCCGGTGCGGCGGCGGTGCCGCGGGCGGGCAGCAGGGCGGGCTTGGCGTAGTGGGCGTTGACCAGCGCGGCGATGGCGCCGATCCGGTTCGCCTTGACGTCCTTGGCGCTGAAGTAGATGTCGCCGGCCACCTCGGGGTGCTTCCTGTTGTCGTAGAGGTGGTCGCTGAGCTCGGCGGGATCCTGCCAGGCCGCGTCCTGGCCGCTGGCGCCCGCGCGGTAGGCGGCCTGGCCGACGACCAGCTGGACCCCGGTGCCCCGCACCACGCCCGACCACCAGGCGGTCAGCACCGCGTAGTCCGCCGGGGCGTACCCGATGTTCCAGTAGATCTGCGGCGCGAGGTAGTCGACCCAGCCCTGCTTGACCCAGAGCCTGCTGTCGGCGTAGATCGCGTCGTAGGACTGCAGGCCCGAGGTGCTCGACCCGAGCGGGTCGGTGCTCGCGTTGCGCCAGATGCCGAACGGGCTGACGCCGAAGGAGACCCAGGACTTGGCGGCGTGGATGCGCTGGTCCATCTCGCGCATCAGCTGGTTGACGTTGTCGCGCCGCCAGTCGGCGATGGTGCCGAACCCGCCGCCGTACTGGGCGTACGTCGCGGCGTCCGGGATGGTCTCGCCGCTGACCGGATAGGGGTAGAAGTAGTCGTCGAGGTGCACGCCGTCGAGGTCGTAGCGGGTGACGGCGTCCATGATGGCGTCCTCGATGAAGTCGCGGACCTCCGGGATGCCGGGGTTGTAGTAGAGCTTGCCGCCGTAGGCGAACCGCCAGGCCGGGTGCGTCCGGGCCGGGTGGGTCGCCACCAGCTTGCTCGGGTCGGCGTTGTTGGCGATCCGGTACGGGTTGAACCAGGCGTGAAACTCCAGGTTGCGGGCGTGGGCCTCGGCGACCATGAAGGCCATCGGGTCGTAGCCGGGATCCTTGCCCTGGGTGCCGGTGAGCCACTGTGACCACGGCTCGTACGACGAGGGCCAGAACGCGTCAGCCGTCGGCCTGACCTGCACGAACACGGCGTTCATCCGCTTGGACACGGCCAGGTCCAGCCACGCCCTGAACTCCGCCTGCTGGGCCGCCACGCTCAGCCCCGCGCTGCTCGGCCAGTCGATGTTGGCGACCGAGGAGACCCACATGCCCCGTAACTGCCGCTTGGGCGTCGCGGGATCGGTCACGCACGCCGCCGCCGAGACGGCGGGGGTCGTGGAGGGGACGACGAGAGCGGGAGCGACAAGAGCGGTGAGCACAAGGGGGATCGTGGCCAGGATGGTGCGCAGGGGGTGCGTGGTCACGAAAAGAAGTTTCATCTTCTCCCGAACCGAGCGCAATAGTCTTCAGCCAATCGGGGGGCCCAACTTTCGCGCTCCGGACGAAACGGGCGCGGGCGGAAAGTTTCTTCTAACTCCTCAGTAATGTCAATTATCGACATCTGTCAGGAACCGGCTTACTGTGCAGCCGTCGACCCTTAACGAGGGAGCTCCCATGTCACTCTCCCCCAAGCGATTAACGGCTCTCGTCTCCACGGTCCTCGCCGCTCTCCTGGTCTTCGCCGGCCAGCCCGCCGTCGCGGCCAAGGACACGCCGCTTTCGGACGCCTTCGCCCGCGCCGCCGCGGCCCAGGACGTCCCGCGCGACCTGCTCGTCGCGCTCGCCTACGCCGAGACCCACCTCGACGGCCACAACGGCGAGCCCAGCGCCAGCGGTGGATACGGCGTGATGCACCTGGTCAGCAACCCCACCACGAAGGCGCTGGAGAAGGCGTCCGGGCTCACGGGGCTGCCGGTCAAGAAGCTGCGCGCCGACACCGCGGCCAACATCCTCGGCGGCGCCGCGCTGCTGCGCGCCAACGCCGACGAGCTCGGCCTCGACGAGGCCGCCAGGAAGGACCCCGGCCGCTGGTACGAGGCCGTGGCGAAGTACGGCAACACCGCCTCGCCCCAGCTCGCCCGCCTCTACGCCGACGCCGTCTACGAGCTGCTCGGCCTCGGAATCCAGGCCAAGGACGTACGCGTGGCGCCGCAGGAGGTGACGGCCGACCGCGGTCAGTACGCCGAGACGCGCTCGTTCGGCGCCGCCGAGGCGGCCAGCCCCGACTACCCGGACGCCACCTGGGCGGCCGCCAGCTCCAGCAACTACACCGCTTCCAGCCGCGAGTCGAGCTATGCCATCGACCGGGTGGTCATCCACGTGACGCAGGGCTCCTACGCCGGGACGATCTCCTGGTTCCAGAACCCCAGCGCCCAGGTCTCGGCCCACTATGTGGTCAAGTCGTCCAACGGCGCGATCACCCAGATGGTCCGGGACAAGGACATCGCCTGGCACGCCGGCAACTGGACGTACAACACCAGGTCCATCGGCATCGAGCACGAGGGCTACGTCAGTGAGGCCTCGTGGTTCACCGACGCGATGTACCGGTCCTCGGCCGCGCTGACCAAGTACATCTGCGACAAGTACGGCATCCCGAAGGACCGCAGCCACATCATCGGCCACTCCGAGGTGCCCGGCGCCGACCACACCGACCCGGGGCAGTACTGGAACTGGACCACGTACATGAACTACGTGACCGGTGGCGGCGGCACCCCGACGTGGACCACCACGGTCGACAACACCACCTCCGGCCAGTTCACCGCCAGCGCGAACTGGGGCACCTCCACCTACTCCACCCAGCGCTACGGCGCTGACTACCGGTTCGCCGACCCCGTGGCCGCCAGCGACCCGGCCTGGTACCAGGCGACCATCCCCAGCGCGGGCACCTACCGCGTGGAGGTCTGGTATCCGGACGATCCCGGCTACAACAGCTCCGCGCCGTACATCGTGGCCGCCTCCGGCGGCAACCAGACGGTGTACGTGGACCAACGCTCCGGCGGCGGCAGCTGGAAGAGCCTCGGCACCTTCTCTCTCGCGGCGGGCACCGCCAACGTCGTGGGAGTCAGCCGGTGGACCTCCGGCACCGGCCTCGTCATCGCGGACGCGGTCCGCATCAGCAAGGTCTGACATCTGGTACGGCCCGTGCCCGATCGCGCGGGCCGTACTTGTTCACCGCGGCCAAATAAACATCGATAAATATATGCCCATTCGCTAATAAGTGGACCGATGGAAACTTCCCCCTTTGCACGTCCTGGCAAAGGATGTTAGATGGAGGGGTCTTGACCGACCACGCTTCGGGGCGGCGCGGCAGTCGATCGCACTCCGGCAAGGAGGCTCGTGCACATGGCGCTGGTTCTTGACGGCGTCCGCGTACGGCAGCGCGGGGAAACCTGGCTGCACGACATCCACCTGGAATTATCCAATGGAATGACCACGCTCGTCGGGCCGATGGCAGCGGGGAAGACGACGCTGATGCGGGTCGTCGGAGGACTGCTTCCACCCGACGCGGGGCGGGTCGTGGTGAACGGAAAAGACGTAACGGCTATTTCCGTGCGCAAACGCTCGGTCGCCTTCGTCTATCAGCAATTCATCAATTATCCCTCGCTCTCGGTCTACGAGAACATCGCCTCACCGCTGCGTATGGCGCGCTCCTTTCCCAAGAAAGACATGGATCGGCGGGTGCGCGAGGTCGCCGAAATCATGGGCATCGGCGACCTGCTCGACCGCCGGCCCGCCGAGCTGTCCGGCGGCCAGCAGCAGCGCACCGCGATCGCCCGCGCGCTGGCCCGGCCGGTCGACGTGCTGCTGCTCGACGAGCCGCTGGCCAACCTCGACTTCAAGCTCCGCGAGCAGTTGCGGGGCGATCTGAAGAACATGTTCCTCGACTCGCCGAGCGTGGTCCTCTATTCGACGGCCGACCCGGCCGAGGCGCTGACCTTCGCCTCGCCGACGGTGGTCCTGGGCGAGGGGCGGGTACTGGACGTGGGCGACGTGGCGGACATGTACGCCCAGCCGCCGACGCTGTCCGTCGCCGCGACGCTCAGCGATCCGCCGCTCAACCTGCTGCCCGGCGTCGTACGCGAGGGCCGGATCGAGTGCCTGGGCAGCTCGTTCCCCTCCCCCGGCGCGCACGCCTCGGGGCGGAACGTGGTGCTCGCGGTACGCCCCCACCAGGTGACGATCCAACGAAGTGGAGCCGGCGTGCTGGAGTTCCCGGCGGAGATCAGGCTCGCGGAGGTGACGGGCAGCTCGACCTTCCTGCACCTGCAGCTGGTCGACGGGCGGCACCTGGTCGCCCAGTTGCCGGGCCCCCAGCTCTTCACCCCCGGCGAGCGGGCCATGGCCTACGTGGACCCGGCGCACATCTTCGTCTTCGACGAGGCCGGCGGGCGCCTGCTCGCCACCTCCGCCGCGGAGGTCGACCTGCATGGCTGACATCCGGCTCGAAGGCGTGGGACACAGCTACGACGGCGGCCGGACCTGGGCGCTGCGGCCGATGACGTGGACCTGGCGGAGCTCACGGGCGTACGCGCTGCTCGGCCCGAGCGGGTGCGGCAAGACGACGCTGCTGAACATCATCTCGGGGCTCCTCTCCCCCACCGTGGGACGGATCTTCTTCGACGACCGCGAGGTGACCGCCGTGCCGACGGCGGGCCGCAACATCGCGCAGGTCTTCCAGTTCCCGGTGCTGTACGAGGAGATGTCGGTCTACGACAACCTGGCCTTCCCGCTGCGCAACCGGAAGTATCCCAAGGCGGAGATCGACCAGCGGGTACGCCGGGTCTCACAGCTCCTCGGCCTGGACGACCACCTCAAGCGCAGGTCGCGGCGGCTGGATCCGGGCCGGCAGCAGATCGTCAGCCTGGGCCGCGGGCTGGTCCGCTCCGAGGTGGCCGCCGTACTCCTCGACGAGCCCCTGACCGTCGTAGACCCCGCGCTCAAGTGGACGCTGCGCAGCAAGCTCAAGGAGATCCACCGCGACACCGGGCACACCCTCATCTACGTCACCCACGACCAGACCGAGGCGCTGACCTTCGCCGACGAGGTGGTGGTGCTCAACGAGGGCGCGATCGTGCAGGCGGGAGAGCCGACGGAGCTGTTCCTGTCGCCCGCCCACGAATTCGTCGGCCACTTCATCGGCTCGCCCGGCATGAACGTCATGCCCGCCGAGATCGCCGACGGAGTGGTCAGAGTGGCGGAGACGGACGTCGGGCAGGCGGTCAGCGACCAGGAGGGCGAGCTGGAACCTGGGCCGGTGCGCATCGGGGTGCGGCCGGAGTTCGCCCGGCTCGGCGGTGAGGGAGCCTCGCCCGGACTGCCCGTACGGGTGACGGGGGTGGACCGGATGGGCGCCTACAACCTCGTGCACGTCGAGGCCGGTGGCCACCCGGTGATCGCCAAAACGGAGGCGGACGCCCGGTTCGCCCCGGACGCCGTGGAGTTCCTGCACTTCGCACCGGATCGCGCGTTCCTGTTCAGGGACTCGGTCAGGTGCGGGTCCATCGCACCACTCAACGGGCCCTCCGCACCGCTCAACGGGCTCGACGAACTCGACGGAGAGGGCGCAACGTGACCGAGCAGAGCGTCACCGTCGCGGGCAGTCCGGTGGGCGGCGAGATCGTCACCGGCGCCGCCCCGCAGGACGGCACGCCCGACACCCGGGTGAGCCTCAAGCCGAAGAACAACCGCGCCTGGCTCCTCGTGCTGCCGGTCGTCGTGTCGGTGGCCTTCACCGCCGTGATCCCGCTGATGACGGTCGTCAACTTCTCCGTCCAGGACATCTTCAGCCCCGACGACCGGATCTTCGTGGGGCTGGAGTGGTTCAGGTCCGTCGCCCGCGACCCCGAGATCCGCGCCGCGTTCGTGCGGACCCTGCTGTTCTCGGCCCAGGTGCTGCTGCTGGAGATCCCGCTCGGGGTAGCGCTCGCGGTGGCGATGCCGCGCCGGGGGGTCTGGGTGTCGGTGGCCCTGGTCATCGTCGCGCTGCCGCTGCTCATCCCGTGGAACGTGGTGGGCACCATCTGGCAGATCTTCGCCCGCGCCGACATCGGGCTGGGCGGCTGGACGATCAACAACGTCCTGGGCATCGACTTCAACTACACACTGGACTCCACCGACGCCTGGATCACGGTCTTGATCATGGACGTCTGGCACTGGACCCCACTGGTGGCGCTGCTGGCCTACGCCGGGCTGCGGTCGATCCCCGACCCCTACTTCCAGGCCGCGCAGATCGACGGCGCCTCGGCCTGGGCGACCTTCCGCCACATCCAGCTGCCGCGCCTGCGCGGGGTGCTGACGATCGCGATCCTGCTCCGGTTCATGGACAGCTTCATGATCTACACCGAGCCGTTCGTGGTGACGGGCGGCGGGCCGGGCAACGCCACCTCGTTCCTGAGCATCCTGCTGTCGAAGGTCGCCGTCGGGCAGTTCGACCTGGGGCCGGCGGGCGCCTTCTCGCTGCTGTACTTCCTCGTCGTACAGATCGTCTCGTACGTCTTCTTCACCGTGCTGACCAGGTCAGGGAGGTGACCGCGATGGCCGAGGGACAGGTCGCCGTGGCGCGGCGGGCCGGGCGGCAGCTGCCCTGGGCGCGGGCGGTGTTCTGGCTGTACGCCGCCACCCTGATGCTGCCGCTGCTGTGGATGTTCGGCATGTCCATCCGCCCGAATGAGGACATCCTCGGCAGCTTCTCGCTCATTCCGCAGCGGACCACGCTCGACAATTACCGGACTTTCTTCACCGACCCGGTCTGGTATTCGAGCTATCTGAACTCCATCATCTACACGTCTCTGAACGCGGTGATGTCGCTCATCGTGGCGCTGCCGGCCGCCTATGCCTTCTCCCGGTTCAGGTTCGCCGGGGACAAGCACCTGTTCTTCTGGTTGCTGACGAATCGCATGGCGCCGCCGGCCGTGTTCCTGCTGCCCTTTTTCCAGATTTATCAGAGCGTGGGGTTGTTCGATACGCACCTGGGCGTGGCCATCGCGCACATGCTGTTCAACGTCCCGCTCGCCGTCTGGATCCTCGAAGGATTCATGTCCGGGATACCGCGCGAGATAGACGAGACGGCGGCGATCGACGGCTATTCCCTGCCGCGGTTCTTCCTGCGCATCTTCCTGCCGATGATCCGCTCCGCGGTGGGCGTCACCGCTTTCTTCTGCTTCATGTTCAGCTGGGTCGAACTGCTCATCGCCAGGACCATCACCTCGGTCAACGCCAAGCCGATCGCCGCCACGATGACGCGGACGGTGAGCGCGGCCGGAGTGGACTGGGGCCTCCTGGCCACGGCGGGCGTGCTGACCATCATCCCCGGCGCCATCGTCATCTGGTTCGTGCGCAACTACGTGGCTAAGGGCTTCGCTCTTGGAAGGGTCTGACGATGCAGTGGATGGTGTGGACCCTCCCCACGGCCCTGGTCTTCATCGGCCTGGCGCTGCTGCTGTGCGGCATGGCGATCTGGGGCCACTTCTCGCCCCCGGTGGCCCGGCGCGGCTTCCTGCGCATCGAGACCGACCGTGGCGACCGCTTGTACATCGGCCTGATCAGCGCGGCCGTCGTACTCGCCGGCTGGATCGCCGTCACCGACCTGTCCATGTGGCTGGCTCTGGCGTGCGCGCTCCTGGTGACCATCGTGATCGGGATTTGGGGCTGACCGAAGGAGGCATGAGGCGATGAGACGTCCTAGAGGCAGGACCACGGCCGTTGGCCTGGCCGTGCTCGTCCTACTGGGGGCCGGGTGCTCAGCGGGCGAACAGAAGCCCAAGAGCGACTTCACCGAGGCCCAAGGGAAGGCGGCGGCGCAGAAGTGGGTGGCCGGCGAGTTCACGCCGAGCACCCTGTCCAAGGATCAGCAGCTCGCGGAGATGGACTGGTTCACCAAGGCCGCCGCGCCGTACCGCGGCATGGAGATCAACGTCGTCTCCGAGACGATCACCACCCACGAGTACGAGTCGCAGAAACTCGCCAAGGCGTTCACCGACATCACCGGGATCAAGGTCAAGCACGACCTGATCCAGGAAGGTGACGTAATCGAGAAGCTGCAGACGCAGATCCAGGGCAACCAGAACATCTACGACGCCTACGTCAACGACTCCGACCTCATCGGCACCCACTTCCGCGGCAACTACGTCTTCCCGCTGTCCGACTACATGGCGGGCGAGGGCAAGGCGGTCACCTCGCCCACCCTCGACCTGAACGACTTCATCGGCACCAGCTTCACCACCGGGCCGGACAAGAAGCTGTACCAGCTCCCCGACCAGCAGTTCGCCAACCTCTACTGGTTCCGCTACGACTGGTTCACCAATCCCACGTACAAGAAGCAATTCAAGGAAGCCTACGGCTACGACCTGGGCGTGCCCGTCAACTGGGCGGCCTACGAGGACATCGCCGACTTCTTCACCAACAAGGTCAACGGCAACGGGACCATCGACGGCAAGAAGGTCTACGGCCACATGGACTACGGCCGCAAGGACCCCTCGCTCGGCTGGCGCTTCACCGACGCGTGGCTGTCCATGGCCGGCAATGGCGACCCGGGCATCCCGAACGGCCTGCCGGTGGACGAGTGGGGCATCAGGGTGGAGAACTGCCGCCCGGTCGGCTCCTCGATGACCCGCGGCGGCGACACCAACGGGCCCGCCTCGGTGTACGCGCTGACCAAGTACGTCGACTGGCTGAAGAAGTACGCGCCGAAGGAGGCGGCGGGCATGAACTTCAGCGAGGCCGGCCCGGTGCCGGCGCAGGGCAACATCGCCCAGCAGGTCTTCTGGTACACCACGTTCACCGCCGACATGACCAAGCCGGGTCTCCCGGTGGTCAATGCCGACGGGACGCCGAAGTGGCGCGTCGCGCCCAGCCCGCACGGCGTCTATTGGAAGGACGGCAACAAGCTGGGCTACCAGGATGCCGGCTCCTGGACCCTGCTCAAGAACACACCCAAGGAGCGCAGGGCGGCGGCCTGGCTGTACGCCCAGTTCGTCACTTCGAAGACGGTCTCGCTGAAGAAGTCGATCACCGGCCTGACCTTCATCCGCGACTCCGACATCAAGAGCGACTACTTCAAGGACAACTCCGCGAAGTACGGCGGCCTGATCGAGTTCTACAACTCCCCCGCCCGCAAGCAGTGGACGCCGACCGGGACCAACGTCCCCGACTACCCGAAGCTTGCCCAGCTCTGGTGGCAGAACGTCGCCACCGCCGTCACCGGTGAGACCACCGCCCAGCAGTCGATGGACAACCTGGCCAAGCAGCAGGACGACATCCTGTCGCGGCTGGAGCGCCGCGGCGGCAACTGCGCACCCAAGCTGAACCCGGAGCGCGACGCCCAATACTGGCTGGACCAGCCCGGCGCCCCCGCGCCGAAGCTGGCCGACGAGCGCGGCAAGCCGGCGACGCTGGACTACGACAAGCTCATCGCCCAGTGGAAGTCCGGAGGCTGATCAGTCGCGGCGGGACCGGCGGGTAATCTGTCGGTCCCCTCTCTTAGTGTGCCTACGCGGCCAGTAAGCGCGAATGATTGGATCAGTGCCGTGGAGGCCTCTGTCGAGCAGCTCGTGTACGTCCGTGAGGACGAATACACGGTTGCCCGCATGACCGCCGAGACCACGCCCGGTTTCGTCGCCGCGGGCCGCGCGCTGGCCGGCGTACAGCCGGGCGAGACGCTCGCGCTCACCGGCGAGTGGGGCGAGCACCCCCGCCACGGAAGGCGCTTCACGGTCACGGCGTGCGAGCGGATCGTGCCGTCCACCACCCGGGCCATCCAGCTCTACCTGGGCTCCGGCCTGATCCGCGGCATCGGCCCGCGGCTCGCCCAGGCCATCGTCGGCCACTTCGGCGAGACGACGCTGACCGTCATCGACACCGAGCCCGAGCGGCTCAGGGAGGTCGTCAACATCGGCCCGGCCCGGCAGGGCCAGATCCTGGAGGCGTGGCGGGAGCAGAAGGAGATCGCCGCGCTGATGGTGGTCCTGCAGGGCTTCGGGGTCAGCCCGCTGCTCGCGGCCAAGATCTTCCAGGTCTTCGGCCGCGACTCGGCGGAGCTCATCACCTCCGACCCCTACCAGCTCATCGGCCGGGTGCGGGGCATCGCGTTCGGTACGGCCGACAAGATCGCCCTCCAGTCGGGGGTGCCCGAGCACAGCCCGCAGCGGATCAAGGCGGCGCTGCTCGACCGGCTGGAGACGGCCGCCGCCAGGGGCGGCCACTGTTACCTGTCGCTCACCGCCCTGCTCACGCAGACCGCCGAGCTCGTCGAGCAGGATCAGGACGTGGTGCGGCCGATGATCGACGCCCTCACCGCCGAGCGGCGCGTGGTCGTCGAAGCGACTGCCGACCAGATCGTGGTCTACGGCAAGGAACTGCACAGCCGCGAGCTCAAGCTGGCCGAGCACCTGGGCAGGCTCTGGCAGGCCCGCTCGACGCTGCCCATGCGCGACTTCCGTGAGGACCCGGAGCTGCACGACGACCAGCGGGCGGCCGTGACCATGGCGCTGACCAGCACCGTCTCGGTCCTCACCGGCGGTCCGGGGTGCGGCAAGAGCCACACGGTGCGGGTCATCGCGGCCACCGCGCGGGCGATGGGCGGCCGGGTGACACTCGCCGCGCCCACCGGGAAGGCGGCCAAGCGCTTGTCGGAGCTCACCGGGCTGCCGGCCATGACCGTCCACCGGATGCTGGCCTACGAGCCCGACCCCGACGCGCTGTTCGACCAGACGCCCGCGCAGGCCGACCTGATCGTGGTCGACGAGGCGTCCATGCTGGACCTGCACCTGGCCACCCGGCTCACCTCGGCCATCCCGTCGGGCAGCCACCTGCTGCTCGTCGGCGACAGCGACCAGCTGCCCAGCATCGGGCCCGGCAGCGTGCTGGCCGACCTGCTGCGGGTCGAGGAGATCCCGCGCGTACGGCTCACGCATGTCTTCCGCCAGGCCGACGGCAGCGGCATCATCCACAACGCCCACCGCATCCGGGCCGGGCAGTTGCCCGGGATCCCGGGTGGCGGCGGCTTCTGGTTCGAGGAGCTCGACGACCCCGAGGCCGTCGCCGAGCGGGTCGTCCACCTGGCGACGGTCGCGATCCCCCGCAAGCAGGGCGTCGAGCCGGGCCAGGTGCAGGTGCTGTGCCCGATGCGCAAGGGCGCGGCGGGCACCGCCGAGCTCGGCCGCCGGCTCCAGGAGCGGCTCAACCCCGCCCAGGAAGGACGGGCCGAGCACTGGTCGGGCGCCTCGGCCTTCCGGGTCGGCGACCGGGTCATGCCGATCCGCAACAACTACGACAAGGGCGTCTTCAACGGCGAGACGGGCACGATCACCGGCATCGTCCAGGAGCAGCGGCTCGTGGAGATCGCCATCGATGACGGCGAGACGGTGACCTACGGCTTCGACGAGCTCGACGACCTGACCCACGCCTACGCGATCAGCGTGCACCGCTCACAGGGCAGCGAATACCCGTTCGTGGTCGCGCCCCTCGTCGCCGAGTCCGGCGGCATCATGCTGCGCCGCCGGCTCCTCTACACCCTGGTCACGCGGGCCCGGTCGTGGGTGGTGCTGGTCGGCGAGCGCAAGGCTCTGGAGCTGGCGGTCGCCCGGCTCGGCGACCGCCGCAACACCGGCCTCACCCGGCGTCTGGCCCACCTGCTGGCCTGACACCACCCGGCATCCGGCCCATCTGCTGGCCTGACACCCCCCGAAGGAGCACCATGGCCATCGACTTCACTCTCGCCCCCGAGCACGAGAAGATCCGCGACCGGGTCCGGGCCTTCATCCAGGGCACGGTCATCCCGGCCGTCGAGGAGGTGCCGGAGAGCGACCGCGACGCCTACCTGCGGACGATCTTCCGGCTGCGCGAGAAGGCCAAGGCCGAAGGGCTGTGGCTGCCGCACATGCCGAAGGAGTGGGGCGGCATGGGGCTCGGCCACGTCGAGCTGGCCATGGTGCAGTCGGAGGCGGCCAAGACCCGGCTCGGGCCGTGGGTGCTCAACTGCATGGCGCCCGACGAGGGCAACATGCACACGCTGCTGCACTGGGCGAGCGACGCGCAGAAGGAGAAATACCTGCGCCCCCTGCTTGAGGGAAGCAAGATGTCGTGCTTCGCGATGACCGAGCCCGAGGTCGCCGGCTCCGACCCCACGCTCATCCGCACGAGCGCGGTCAAGGACGGCGACGAGTGGGTGATCAACGGCCACAAGTGGTTCATCTCCAACGCCCGCCGGGCGGGCTTCGCCATCCTCATCGCCAGGACCGAGCTCGACCTGCCCGAAGGGGCGCGGGGCGCCAACACGGCCTTCCTCGTCGACCTGCCCTCGCCGGGCTGGAACGACATCCGCGAGGTCGAGACCATGCACGGCTCGACGGGCCACAGCGAGATCGTCATCACCGACCTGCGGGTGCCCGACGACCAGGTGCTCGGCGGGCGGGGCAACGGCCACCGCCTCGGCCAATACCGCCTGGGCCCGGCGCGGCTGGCCCACTGCATGCGCTGGATCTCGCAGGCGGAGACGGCGCTCGACATGATGGTCGACCGCGCGCTCAGCAGATACAGCCACGGCTCCGTGCTCGCCGACAAGCAGGGGGTGCAGTGGCTCATCGCCGACTCGGCCATGGAGCTCTATCAGTGCAAGCTGATGGTGCTGCACGCCGCGTACAAGATCGACAAGGGCGAGGACTTCCGTACGGAGGTGTCGATGGCCAAGCACTTCGTGGCCAACAGCCTCAACCGCATCATCGACCGGGCGATCCAGGTGCACGGCGCGCTCGGCTACTCCACCGACACCCCGCTGGCCAGTATGTTCCAGCACGCCCGCTGGGCCAGGTTCGCCGACGGGGCCGACGAGATCCACCAGATGCGCATCGCGGAGCGGACGATCGCCGCCTACCGCGACACGGGCTCCACCGGTGCGGCCACCGGCGGCCTCCCCCTGTGACCCGCCGTCAGGGGCTGAGGCTCTTGGGGCGAGAGGGTCGCCCGCCTTCCGCCGGGCGACACCGTGGGCGGCACAGCGACTGGTCGGCGACGGCACTTCCCCCTTCTCCAGCCAAGCCTCCGCCGAAGTACGGCGGGGTCGCCCAAGGAGGCGGGCCGGCCAAGATGACGAGCGGGCCCGCCCCGGCCGACGGCCAGCCGAGCAGGCGGCGCGGATGGGGCGGGCGGCCGACCCGACCTCCGTTCTGCTGGGCGCACGACCGACGAACAGCCCGACCAGTAGCCCCACTCCTGCACCTCAACAGCGCCGGAAACGCAAGAGCGGCGGCATCACCACGGCTTCCGCCGCTACTGGCGCATCAGCTCTACTCGTGACCGCTCTCGACGAGCGATCGTCGGATCCTTTGATCGGGGCTGGCTGCTCTCTTCCCTTCTTGAATCAAGATAGTATTCTTGATTCAAGAAGGGAGGCGGCCATGGACATCCGCGCCATCGGCGAGCGCGTCCGCACCGAACGGGAGCGGGCCGGACTCAACCAGCGGGACCTGGCCGGGCTGGCCGAGCTGTCGCAGCCCACCCTGGCCCGGATCGAGCTGGGCACCCGCACTCAGCTGACCGTCGCCGAGCTTGACCGCATCGCCACTGCCCTCGGCATTCCCCTGACTGATCTCACGCGCGGCAACCCGGTTCGCGAGCGCATCCGCATCGCCGCACGCATCGGTCAAGCCGAGCCGGAGGCAACCGCAGCCGCGGTAAGGCAGGCCGTCGACATCCTGGTCCTCGACGACCGGCTGGACCAGTTGGCCGCACCGCACCGCGCCCCCGTCACAACAGCACCAGGACTGCCGGATCCCGGCCTTCCACCCGATGCGCAGGGGCAGGGGCTTGCTCGCACGGTCCGCTCCCTCCTCGACCTCGGCGGTGCCCCGCTGGCCGACCCGGGGGAGCTGGCAGAACGGCTGACCAGCGCCGACACCGCAGTGCTCGACTTCCCCGCTGGAATCGACGGGTTCACCATCACCGATCCCGTCCGCGGCGTCGTCCTCATCACCGTCGGCTCCCGGGCCGTCGCCGAACGGCAGCGCTTCACCTTCGCCCACGAACTCGGCCACCTACTCTTCGGGGACGGCGCTCACAGTGATGCGGTCAGCGCCTGCCGTACCCCCGCCGAAATCCGTTGCGATGCCTTCGCCCGGCATCTGCTGGCTCCGCAGGACGGGATCCGCGCCTGGCTCGGTCCCGCCCACGGCCCGCTCGACGAACGGGCCTGCGCTCTGCTCGCCCGCCACTTTGGCGTCAGCCTCATGGTGATTCTCATCCAGCTGCAACACCTGGGCCTGCTGACTGCAACCCAGGTGGACACGCTGCGAGGACCGACCGGGGCGCAGCTCGCGCGCCGCTACGGATGGGGCTGGCAGTACGAACGCGAACAGGAAGCCGCCCGCACCCGGCGTCCACCCCGCCGGGTCCTCGAACGCGCCACCATCGCCTACCGTGCAGACCGGCTCGGCATCCGGGCACTGGCCAGACTCGAAGGCCGCGACCCTGAGGATCTTGAAATCGGCCTCGCCGACGCCGGCATCAGCCCATGCCCCGCCAATATTCGCCACGCCGATCTCGGACGGCTCCTCACCCGTGCCCGCACCAGCGAGGAAGCTTAACCCGCGTGTCCGATCCCGACGACGATATCTGCATCCTCGACGCGGTGATCTGCGTCCACTTCACCGGCGCCAATCTGCACCCGATCCTGATCGACGTGCTCACCCGGGCCGGGCTCGTCCTCCTGGTCCCCTAGGAAGTCTGCCGTGAGATCGCCGGAAAGGACCGGAAATACCCGCGCCTGCGACAACGCTGGGCAAGGCTGGAAGCAAGCGATCGCATCCGCGTACTCCCCGAGCTCGAAGTGGCAACCGCGCCACCTCGTGTCGTCGAGGTGATCGAGGAGATCCGCGGGCTCGAACTCGAACAGGCCATCCGCGCCCGCCGCGATCTGGGCGAGGTCGTCGTGGTCGCCCACAGCGTCCACCTCGCCGAGCAGGGCCATGAGGTCATCGCTGCCATCGACGACCAGGAAGGACAGCGACTCGCAGCCCGCTGGTGCATCCCCGTCCTCGGCATCGAAGACGTCCTCAGCCTCGCCATCCAGCTCGGCCACTTCCCCACGCTCACTGACCTCCGCCAGGCATACACGCGACTCCGCCAGTACGGCGACGGGCTCCTGCCCCTGGAGAAGACCGGCCTACTCGATACTCATCAGCAATGGCTCCAGACATCCTGATCGCCGGTGTGATCGTGCGTACCTGTGACCCGCCGTCAAGGGCAGCCGGCGCGAAACCGCCACCTCGCCTCGGGCGATGGGGAGAGGGCTGCTGCCCGGCGCCCGTGCGGGCAGCAGCCCTCTTACCCCCGGTTCGGGCGGCGGCTCGCGGGCCTAGGAGGTCGGGCAGTTCTCGCCCCGGCTGCCTCCTGGCTCCTGCGGCTCGGACCCCTCGTACACGCTCAGGGTCGCCTTGCCCGGCTCTGTCATGGAGCCGTTCTCCACCAGCCACGAGTCCGGCACCGACTGCTTCGTTCCGCCGGTTATCGGGTCCATGTCCTCGAATTTCTGGATGGTCACGCCGCGCTCCTGCAGCATGCCGCGCACCTCGGCCACGGTCCGGCCGATGTAGGGCAGGCAGTGCAGCGGCTCGCCCAGGCCGTCGATCGTGGTGCCGTTCTCGAACGGCTCGCCGGGCCGGGCCTCGCGCCCGAGCGTGATCTCGGCGGGTCCCTGGAAGTTCTCCGGGATCTTCACCCCGATGGGGCAGCCGCCCATCTTGTCGCAGGTCCCCGGCTGATCGATGGTCTTGATCTCGTCGAGGTACCGGTGATCGGTGGGCGAGGTGGGGAAGATGGAGCCCACCCACGACGGCGTCGAGGGGATGACCCTGAGGGTCACCTTCAGCCCGGCGTCACGGAGCTGCGCCTGATACGTGCCGGCGTCGGCGTACAGGTCCTTGATCTCGATGACGTAGTAGCCGTCCTCCTTCTTGATGTCGAGCGCCGCGGCCGTCCCGGGTCCGAGGCCGAGCCCGGTGGGCAAGAGCCAGCTCAGAGCGAGGAACGCGGCGGCCAGCAGGGCCACGCCCGGCACCGCGGCGCGCAGGACCAGCGGCCGGCGCGCGCGCCGCCCTGCCGGTGCGACGGCCCTGGCTGTGGCGGGCTCGGCGGCCATGATGTCGCGCATGAGCTCGTGGGCCGCCTCGGTCATGCCGGGCCCGGCGCCGGGGGACAGGTGGGCGACCACGCGGTCCACGCTGTTCTTCATGATTTTCCCTCCGCGAGTGCGACGGCGCGCAGGCCGTAGGTGGTCAGGTCGAGGTCGGCGGCCGCCAGTTCCTTGGCCAGCCGCTGGCGGGCGCGGTGCAGGCGCAGCCGCGCCGCTCCGCGCGAGCAGCAGAGCACCTTGGCGATCTCGGCGCTGCTCAGCCCTTCCCAGCCGACCAGGGCGAGCAGTTCCCGGTCGTCGGGCGACAGGCGCATGAACACCTGGCGGGTGGCCTCGCCGTACCGCTCGGCCACCGGCCTGGACCAGGTGGACAACTCCTCGCGCAGCCGCGCGGCCAGCGCCGATCGGCGCTCCTCGGCGCGGAAGTGGTTGGCGAGGACCCGCCGGGCGACGGCGTACAGCCACAGCCGGGCCTCGTCCCCCGCGGGAATGTCGTCCAGCCGGCGCCAGGCGGTCGTGAACGTCTCGGCGATCACGTCGGCGATGTCGTCCGTGGACTCGGTACGTCGCGCGACATAGGCGGCGATGGCGGGATAGTGCGCCAGGTAGAGCTGCTCGAAGCGTTGCTCCGGCGCCGGGGGCCCGGTGTCGCCTTCTCTCCGTTGTTTGGACACATCTCAGCAGATGTCCGGCTTAGCGACTCTGTTTCACAAGAAAGCCTATTTTCTCGAAAGGCTCAGTTTTCACCGGAGACCCGGTAACACCCTGCTGTATCCGGACATTTGCTCATGCGTTGCCGCTGGACGTACCTGAGCGTCGTCGGCGGCGATCGGTCATGCAGCCGATGGAGAGGAAACGCATGAGGTTAGGCAAGGGCCTGCTGGCCGCCATCCTGGCAGTAACGGCCGGCGTCACGACCGCCCCGGCACCCGCCGCCGCGACGCCGGCCCCGACCCCGGGAGTCGCGAGGCAAGAAGGCGCGACGAACCGGCCGACCGGCACGGTGACGCTGATCACCGGCGACCGCGTCGTCGTCACTGCCGCCGGGCATCGGGTGGAGCCGGGAGCGGGCAGGCAGGCGCACTACAGCAGCCAGTACCGCGACGGCCATCTGTACGTCTACCCGTCCGACGCCCATCCGCTGGTGGCCAAGGGCGTTCTGGACGAGCGGCTGTTCGACGTCACGCAGCTCCTGGCCTGGGGGTACGGTGACGCGAAGCGGAGCGACATCCCGCTGATCACGCAGTCGGCCAAGGGGGATGTGCCCGCGCTCCGGAGCGCCCGCCAGGACCGGCGGCTGTCCTCCCTCAGCATGTCCGCCGTGGAGGTGCCCAAGAAGAGCGCCGCCGAGACGTGGAAGGGCATAACGGACGGCGTCCAGACCCTGACCGCCGGCCGGACGAAGATCTGGCTGGATGGCCACCGCTTCTTCACCCTCGACCAGAGCGTCAAGCAGATCGGCGCCACCGAGGCGTGGAAGCAGGGCTTCACCGGCGAGGGCGTCACGGTCGCCGTGCTCGACAGCGGCTACGACCCCACGCATCCCGACCTGAAGAACGTTGTCACGCAGGCACGCGACTTCACCGGTCGCGACGACATCCGCGACAGGAACGGGCACGGTACGCACGTCGCGTCGATCGTCGCGGGAGCGGGAGAGAAGCAACGCGGTGTGGCGCCCGGCGCGAAACTCGCCATCGGCAAGATCGGCGACATCGTGATGCAGGAGTCCGACATCGTCGCCGGCATGGAGTGGGCCGCGGCCGAGGTCAAGGCCAAGGTCATCAACATGAGCATCGGCGGCCCGGACACGATCGACGTGGACCCGGTCGAGCAGGCGGTCAACACGCTGTCGGAGCGTACCGGCGCGCTCTTTGTCGTGGCCGCGGGCAACGACGCCAAACTTGGTACGGTCTTGAGCCCCGGCAGCGCCGACGCCGCCCTCACGGTCGGCGCCGTCGGCCGGGACGACAAGGTGGCCGACTTCTCCAGCAAGGGCCCCCGGCTCAACGACCACGCCATCAAGCCCGACCTCACCGCCCCCGGCGTCGCCATCAAGGCCGCCAACGCCAATGGCGGTGCCGACGCCCCGTACGCCGCCAAGAGCGGCACCTCGATGGCCTCGCCCCACGTGGCGGGAGCCGCCGCGATCCTCGCCCAGCGCCATCCCGACTGGAGCGGACAGCGTCTCAAGGCGGCCCTCATCGGCAGCGCCGCCCCCAATGGGAGCGCCAAAATCTACGAGGAGGGCGCCGGACGCGTGGACGTGGCCCGCGCGGTCTCCCAGCAGGTGGCCGCGACGACCGGCAACGTCTGGGCCTCCTTCCCCTGGAACGGCACCGGCGAGCGCGTGGCGACCAAGACGCTCACGTACGCCAACTCCGGCGACACCCCGCTCACCCTGGACCTCGCCGCGGACGGCGAGGCGCTGGAGCTGGGGTCCAAGCGGCTGGAGGTGCCCGCCAAGGGCGAGGCGTCGGTCGAGCTGACGATCCGCGCGGAGGGCAAGGCGCCCGGGGACTATCCCGGCGTCGTCACCGCCAGGTCGGGCGACACCGTCGTGCGCACGCTCGCGGGTGCGTACGTGGAGCCCGAGACCTACACCCTGACCGTCAAGACCATTGAGAGGAACGGCCAGACACCCCGCGCCGCCATGGGCTATCTCTACCAGCTCGAGACCGATACCCAGGAGACGCTCTCGTTCGACGACCAAGGCGTCGCAAGAGTACGGGTACCCAAGGGCGAGTGGAACCTCTACGTCAACGTCTACAACTCGGACCAATCCACGACCGCGCATCGGCCCGTGACCATCGACGGCGCGGACCAGGAAGTGACGGTGGACGCGCGCCAGGGGAAGGAGATCACGTTCACGGTGGACGAGCCGACTGCCGTCCAGGACGGCAGTGAGGAGATCACCCTGGCCAACGGCTGGTTCGGCCAAGGCTGGTCCAGCTTCGGTGACGACGTCTACGCTGTGCCGGTGCGCCAGCCCGGCCTGAAGTACCTGGCCGGGAGCACCTGGCACAAGAAGGACGCCGCGCCGAGCCCGTACCGCTACGACCTGGTCGACTACCGCACCGGCGGAATTCCGGACGACCTGTCGTACACGGCGCGCACGCGTGACCTGGTGAAGGTGAGCGCGACGTACCGGGCGCCCGGCGTGCCCGGCACGGCCGAGGTGATAGTGGGGCCGCTACTCCCCGGCGGGTCCTGGGCAGGGGGTGCCTGGCTGTCCGCGAGCCCGAGCCTGAATCTGCCGGCCACCATGACGCACTACCGCACTCCCGGCTTCGCCTGGGAAACCGGCATCACGACGGGCACCCACTGGGTGTCGGGCGTGAGCCAGGTGCTCGGCCGGCGGCCCGTCACCGAGCTGTGGAACGCCGCCGTGACCGGTCCCGCCTTCGGCACGTCCGCGGGCAGCCGCGACGGCGACTGGCTGAACTTCAACGTCGACGGCATCCTCGCCGACGGGCGGGCCGGACTGATGGGTGGCGACTACGACATCACCGGCAGCATCGCACTGGCCCGCGGCGAGGAGAAACTGGCCGAGACCGATCTGGCGACCTGCGAACCCGGATTCACGGAAAGTTGCCGGCTGGACGTCCGCCTGCCCGCCGAGCCGGCGACCTACACGCTGACCGCGTCGGCGCGGCGGCCATCGGCGCTGTCCACGAAGGTCGAGTCGGCCTGGACGTTCCGGTCGCAGCGGACGGCCGAGCCCCGGCCGCTGCCCCTGACCGCCGTCCGCTACGCCCCCGAGGGCCTGGACGACCACAACCGCGCCAAGCCCGGGTCCACGACCGTCATCCCGGTGAGCCTCCACCGCAACCCCGGCGCCTCCGCGCCGCGCGCGACGTCGATCACGCTTGAGGCGTCCTTCGGCGACGGGGCGAACTGGCGGCCGGTCCGGCTGGCCCACGCCGGCTCGGGATGGACGGCCCGGATCGCGAACCCGGCCGCCCCCGGGTTCGTCTCACTGCGCGCCAAGGTCACGGACGCGGCGGGTGACCGAGTGACACAGACCATCACCCGGGCGTACGCCATCGGCTGACGGATCCGCACTCCGGCCGCGCGGGCACGAGTCTCCCGCGCGGCCGGCCGCGGCACGGCGGTGAACGACCGGCACCACCCCGTCACCGAGCGGGTCCTGCCCGAGGCTGGCGGCCTGGGCGCGGAGAGGGTCACCTTCTCCCACACCGACCTCGGCTTCGTCTTAGAAGGTGCGGGTGGTGACCCAGTTCGCCTGACTCGACGGATTATTCAGGTCGAACGTGGTCCCGGACAGGCGCCTGTCCGGGCCCAGCGAGCCGGTGTATCGGCCTCTGGCTCCGAACGACCACCCAATGGTGAAGAAGATATTCCGGCCTTCCACCGCGCCTTCTTCGATCGTCCCCACGCCGCCGGACCATGAGGCGGTCCCGAAGAGCCTCCCGCTGCTGTCCTGTGTCACGTTCATCGTCACTGTGATCCCGCCGCTCTGAGTGAACTGCCACGTGCCATTGACGGAGAACTCGGGCGCCGTGACGGTCGCCGTCCGCGAAGCGGAGGACACGCCGGCGGCGCCGGCGGCAGGGGCCAGAGCGAGACCAACGCCACCCAGAACAAGAGCGAGGCCGGCCGTGGCAAGCTTGGTGCGCATGGGAGATCCCTTCGTTGATGTTCGATCGATCCGCTGAGCGGACCTGAGCGCTCCTCGGCGTCTTTTCTCGGTCGGGTGGCCTGACGCCTCGTGAGGACACATCCTGATGGTGCGCTAATGGCCAGCACACCCGGCATCCCATGCTTTCGGGGGTTGACCTGGGCTATCGTCGCCAACTGCACCGGTATTGCACGAGCTATGCGCACCGGATATTGGCCCTAAAGCCGATATCGATCCGGGAAAGCGCATGGAGCGGTGCAATAGGCGGCATGGAAGACAGATCTCAGCGCACATCAGGCAGGGCAATCGTCGCCGCCGCAGCAGTAGCGGTCATCGCATCTGTAGTAGCCATATCGGCAATTGCCTGCAGTAATGCAGAAGTCACGCCCCAGCCGCCGATCACCCGCCAGCCGACATTGCCCACACCGGTCCAAGAGCTACCCGCCCCGATGGGCGTTGCTGGGCGATGGCGGCGATTACTGTGGCTACTCCCCGCCTCTGCCCTAATCACCGCCCTCGGCTGGGCTGCGGCGGTCCTGCCTGTGCTCGGCTGGGCCCGCTGGACCCTGGTCGGCGCCGCCCTGACCGTAACCGCGAGCATGGTCATTGCCCTATTGCTCGGCCCTGGTGCACGGCGCTTGGCTGGCGAGCAACATCCACTAACCGCCGCCGAACGCAAGCAGATGACCGCCACCGAACGCGTCGAGGCGGTCAACGCCGCCCGCCACACCCTCATCCAGGCCGCCACCGGCTTGGTCGTCATCGGTGGCGTCGTCTTCACGGCTCAGGGCCTGTTGTACACCGCCGAGTCTTTGGAAACCTCTCGACAAGCCCAGCACACCGCCGAACAAGGCCAAATCACCGACCGCTACACCAAAGCTGTCGAACAACTTGGCTCGGCCAAGTTGGACGTCCGCCTCGGCGGCATCTATGCCCTGGAACGCCTGGCCATCGACTCTCCCCGCGACCACCCCACCGTCTACGATGTACTGGCCGCTTTCCTTCGCGAACACGATCCTCAGCTCGGGGCCAAGCTCCCGAGAGAACCGGCCACCGACATCCAGGCAGCGCTGACCGTCATCGGCCGCCGCAATCCCACACTCGGCGGCAGTGCAATCAACCTCGCCGACACCCAACTTCGTGGTGCGAACCTGCCCAATGCCAATCTTCGCGGCGCGAAACTGCCTTATGCAGACCTTCGCGGCGCGGACCTGACCGGCGCAGATCTCCGCAGTGCGAATCTGGACAGCTCAAAGCTGCGCTACGCCTACATGGGCAATACCGACCTACGCAATGCGGAGCTTCCCAACGCGGACTTACGCGAAGTGAATCTGCCCGACGCGGACCTGCGCGGCGCGTTCCTGGGCAGCGCCGACCTTCGCGAGGCCGACCTCCGAGACGCGAACCTGACCGGCGCGGACCTGGGCAGCGCGAACCTGCTCGACGCGAACCTGGACAACACGAATCTGCGCGGCGCGGACCTAACCGGCATCGTAGGGGTTACAGAGCAGGCGATACGAAGCCGAGCTCGCGTCGATGCATCCACCCGGTTCTGACTACGAACACCCCGGTCGCGCCGCTACGGCATGCCGCCGGATGACGGAGACTGAATACGGCCTGCTTAGGAGCTTACCTCTCCGGTTGCACGAGATCACTTTCCCGTGGATGCGAGGGTGACAGGTGCGCGCAAAGGCCGCACCTCACAAGAAGCGTCCGAACGGCAGCGAGGCCGTCCAGGGGGCGCGGCCCCGGCACGACTGGAAGCAACGCCTGAGGCCCCCAAGCGCGCAGCGCCCAATGAAGTCCTTTGAAAGGAAAACAGCGACACCCACCGGGTGCCGCCGCATCATTCACGCTTGCGGTGCTTACCGCTTACTCGAATCACGCCCTCGGCGTTCCCGACATCGTGGTGACGCCCATCCTGGGCGGCGATGCCGAGTACCTCAAGTGGATCGATGGGCAGGTAGGCACGCTCACCCCGTGACGGTCCGGATGAGCGCGGCGCTGTCGGTGAGGTCGGGAAGGACGACGTCCGCGCCCGCCGCCTTGAGGTCGGCAGGGCTGCTCTTGCCCGACGCGATGGCGATCACGCGCGCTCCGCCGTCCCCTCCCCGCAATGACGTCTTGAGGCGTGTCTCCGATCAGCACAGTGAGGTCAGGACTGTAGGTCAGCCCCTTCTTGCTGCGGGCGCGATCCTGTGCGACTGGGACAAGGCAGGCGCGCACGGGGTCATCCTCCCCGTAGGCCCCGATCTCCAGATCAAGGAGTCGTTTCAACCCGAAGATGCTCAGCTTGGCTTCCGCTGACGCCTTCGTGTTCCCCGTCAGGACGGACTGAGTGATGCCAGGTACACGGCTCAGCGCCTGTAGCGCATTGAGTGCGCCTGGCAGGACGCGGCCTCGCAGACGCATCTCATGCGCACGCTCCTCATAGTCGCGCGCCTGGAGGTCGATGAACCTCTCGAAGTAGTCGTCAGAGCGCGGGATTCCATGCATGTCGAGCGTCTCGCCGAAGATGACCAGTTCGGTTCTCCCGCTGACCTCAGCCATGTCTTTCATAGGCGTGCCGGTCACCTGGGCGAAGACGGAAGCAAAGACCTCCCGTCCTACCCCACCCGTTTCGATCAAGGTGTGATCGATGTCCCAGAGAACGAGCCGGCTCGTGACCACGCGGACCGTCCTTCCCGCTAATGGAGACTACGCACGCCAAGACTCTCACGTGGGCAGCCGTTCCGGCTTACCGTGGGGAGCGGTGGTTCGGAACGTGCTGGTCCCGGACGTGCGAGAGGCCAAATGCCATGGGTTCGGCTGAGATCACCATCGGTGAGCGGATCCGTTTCTATCGGACGGCGTCGAAGAAGACTCAGGCGGTGGTCGCCGGCTTGGCGGGCATGAGCGAGAACTACCTGGGTCAAATCGAACGCGGCCTGCGCGCGCCGACCATCGACAAGCTGCACCAGCTTGCCCGCGTGCTAAATGTTCCAGTCGCAGTGTTGATCGGAGAGCCCTCCTTCAAGGATGACAGCGTGCTGCATCCCGTGGCCGCCACCCTGCAAAGGGTCCTGACCGCCTACGAGACGCCCAGCAAGGAGAAGCCCGACCTATCCGGGCTCAGGGCGCGGGTAGATAGTGCCTGGGGCCTGTGGCAGGGATCTACCAACCGCTTCACCGAAGTGAGCGCCCTGGCCCCTGACCTCACGCGCGAGGTTCAGGGAGCCGTACGTGCGCTTCGGACCTCGACGGACGTACAGGCGCGCCGCCAGGCACAGCAGATCGCCACCGACCTGTACTTCTTGCTGCGGACCTTCACCAAGCGCGTAGGGCGGATGGACCTGTCCCTCATGGTCGCCGACCGGGCGGTCATGACGGCCGAAGCGGCGGACGACCCGCTCAGGATCGCCGCCGCGAAGTGGAACCTTGGTCAGATCCTGTTGTCGCAGGGAGAGGCGACGGAGCGGAAGACGTAGCGCTCAGATCGATCGAGGATCTTCGTCAGGGGCTACCGGACCGCACGCCGGATCGGGCAGCTCTTGAGGGTGCGTTGTGGCTGGTCGCGCCCATCGCATCAGGCCGCCGACATGACCACTGGACCGCGAGGGAACGCGTTCAGGGACCAGCCGCGGAAGCATCACGGGTATCGGGCGAAGGCAACGTCTTCTGGACCGTGTTCGGCCCCCTGAAGGTCGGGCTCCATACGGTCAGCGTCGAGATGCAGGCGGGAGAGGTCTCCGAGGCGCTCTATGTCGCCGACCATCTCGACGTGAACCAGTCGCCGTCCCTGGAACGCCGCATGACGTTCGCCCTGGAGGTAGCGCGCTGCTATGACCAGCGGCAAGAGGACGCGGCGGTCATCCTGCACCTGATGAACGCCGAGGCGAACGGCCCCGAGGACATGCGCTACAACACCCTCGCGCGTGACCTCGTGAGATCGCTGCTGAAGCGCGCCCGCCCGACGTTCCAACCCCAGGTGCAGTCCGTCGCCAGGCGGATTGGTCTGCTGGAGTGATCCATGCTGAGGGCTGACCCGCGCTCAGAGCGCGGGTAACCGTCCCCGTCCCGCCCTACTGTCAGACCGCACTTGACGCAAGGGCGAAGGGAAGGGGGCAAGGTCGCATGAGACGCACGTTCGAGGTCGTGGCTGACTCGCAGCCTTCGGCAGCACCTACCGATCTGAGATCGCGCGTCTTGCTGCTTCCGCTTGCTCCTGAAGCATGTGTCTCCGCGCGGCAGCGCATCCGTGAGGTGCTGCCCGTGTTGCGCGCTGATGTGAATGAGTTCGGGGTGGGGTTCGTCGAGCTGGGCCGCGTGTCACCGGAGACGGCCGTGCTGATCGCCCAACCTCTGGAGCTGCCGGCCGTGCTCGCGGACGGCGAACGGGGCGGGCGAGCGGCTTGATCAACTTCGAGAGTCTCGCCCCTGAGGAGACGATTGCCCGGGTCAACCAGGCCAACCGGGAGATCGCTCACACCATTCAGGCGCGCAGTCCTGGATGGGTGGTGATGTGGTCCGTCTGGCGGCGGAGGTTCTCTGCCTTCGGCTGTTGGACCTCTGCGCCGAGCGTGATCATCGACGCGGGCGACGCCGAGGAACTGATCCGCGAAATGCAGTCGATCATGATTGAGAACTGGCACCAAAACGGACGACACGCATGAGTCTTTACGACATCCCACGGTGCCTCAGCCCGCACGTCCCCACGCCAGTGGATCAATGCGAGCGACTGAAATGGGGAGAACCCCTCGCGCGGGAACGCGTTCGCGACGTCGCGTGGACCTGCGGCTGCACATCACCGGTCTACGAACTATGCGCCTCGGGCGGTCAATGGTTCACCAGACGAACAGCAGGCGTCGTCGAGGAAAGCCGCCAATGGCCGCTGCGGCATGAAGCGGAAGCGATGTGGTCGGCGCTGTTGATGGGGCAGGTGCGCTGAAGATCGGCCTCGAAGCTGGGCACGTGGCGACATATCCTCTCCTAGCGCAGGGGAAAGGGGTCTCGCGACACGCGCCCACGAGGGCGGACGTGGTCGCGCGGTTGACGGTTGCGGTTCTCCGGATGGTCGCAGCAACGAAGTCCCGCGTGATCACGTCCGCCCGCTGGGGCAGGCCGGTTCCCTCGGCCCGCCTGCCCCTCTCCGTCCCCGAACGGTCGGCCATCGTGATCGCCCCGATTGTTGGCTGCCTCGCGTGCTGGAAGTCGCCTGTGGCCGGGGGTGGGCTGAACATCGTGTTCACCGCGGGCCGTGAACTGGCGCCGTGGTGTCACGAACCGTGGGTACAGGAGATCAGCGATCGCCTGTTCGGGCTGATGACGACGTGATGCGCTTGGGGCATGCGATGCCGACATCCCACCGGATGACCCTGAACGTCTCGGGCTCGCTCCGGTTATGAGACCGCTTGCGTTTGGAAGGCGCCGAGCGATCAGCGAGGACCACGCTTGTGAAGGTGGGGTGTGGGGGGCGCTGCCCCCACTGGGCGCAGCCCGAAGCCGACAGCGCGACAGCGCCCCCAAAAGCGAAGGCCCATTTTCGCCGGGCGACACAGCGAGTGGACCTCATTGCCGCGTACTCGAACACCATGCCGCAGGCGGAAGACGTGCGCGGGGTGCCGAAATCTTTTGGCTGATCAGCGAGATGGTGGGTCAGTTGAGCAACCGAATTACCGATCCAAAGCTGAGATATCCTGGACATCCAGCACGGACATCCGTGATACACTATGCGCGCGAAGGAGGGTGATCTCATGGCCATGGTGAAGACCCCGATCGAGATCGACCAAGAGGCCCTGGCGACAGCAGCCGAAGTTCTCGGCACTAAGACAAAGAAGGACACGGTCAACGCAGCCCTCCGCGAAGTGGGACAGCGGTTGGTGCGACTGCGAGCTCTGGCCGCACTTGGCGAGATGGCCGACCGAGGGGACTTCGATGACTTCGTCGGCAACAAGGCAGCTTACCGCCGGTGACACCCGCCCTATATCTCATCGACACCTCCGGCATGTTCCGGATCTTGCAGGAGCCCAAACTACGCCAGGCGTGGTCCGATCAGCTCGCCGCCGGTGTCATCGCGACCTGTCCGGTCGTCGAATTGGAGTTCCTTTTCTCCGCGAGATCGCTTGCGGACCGCCTGGAGAAAGTGCGTCTGCTCCATGATCTGTTCGGCTGGGTACCGATGAGTGAACACGCTTGGCACCGCGCAGCCGAGGTGCAGCAGCTACTCACCGAGAATGGACAGCACAGGTCGGCCGGTCCGGCCGACCTGCTCATTGCCGCCACCGCAGAACGGGCAAACCTCACGGTGCTGTGCGACGACCGCGACTTCATGACCATAGCTGTCCTGACGAGGCAGCCCATCAAGCTGGTCACCGATATCTGATGCCTTGGAAAAGCTACGGGTGAGGGCGAGCCACAATCACCCTCCACCGGTGAAGCAGACAAGGTCATGTCCCCCACGGCGAGATCGCCGAAGCATCGACTGGACGATCTTCGGCTCGAAGCTCCCGTCCTGATCACGCGGCGCGGTGATCTCCACCGGCCCGAGGTCGGTGTTGACGGTCTTGGACCGGCTGCCATTGCGGCTGTTCCCCCTTTCACTGCCGGAGCGCTCGTGCTTGTCGTAGCCGAGATGGTCGGTGATCTCGCCTTCCAGCGCGGACTTCAGCACCAGCTTGGTCAGCTGGCCTAGCAGCCCGTTCTCGCCCACTAGGTCCATACCTTCGGCCCGAGCCGCTCGACCAACCGGCCCACCCGGGCGCAACCACTACTGGGTGCCAAACCCGGGCGCCGTTGTCGTCAGCTTTGGCGCGGCTTCTTTGATGCTGAGCGATTGCCTGTTGGAGCTGGGTGTGCTCGCTCCGGTTATAGGGCCGCTTGCGTTTTGGGAGGCGCCCGAGCGATTAGCGAGGACCATGCTTTTGTGGGGTGTGGGGGGCGCTGAGCCCCCCCACTAGGCGCAGCCCGAAGCCCAGTGCGCGACAGCGCTCCAAAAGCGAAGGCCCATGCTTGTTCAGCCCGTCAACGGTCCGAACTCCTTGCGGGTGTCGATCACGTCGCCGAACAGCTCCCACCGCTCGCCCTTGAACTTCATGAGCTGCATCGACTCGATCGGGAAGCCGTCATCGGCGGCCGTGTTCATCGTCACCCCGGGGAGCAGCATGTTGATCTGCACGTTGCTCAGGCTGCGCATCGCGTCGCGTAGCCCCTCGCGGGTCGGGCACTTCGCGGCCGACATCGTCTTGTTGAAGGAGTCGGCCACCGCCCAGCCGAAGGTGAAGAACGGCACGTTCGGGTCGGCGCCCGGGGCGTACTGCGCCATCTTCGCCTTGTAGAGCTTCATCTCCGCGTCGTCGTTCCACGTCGCGTCCCTGGGGTCCTTGTAGTAGGTGGAGGACACGACGCCCTGGACGTTCTCGAAGCCGACGGGCTTGAGCACGGTGATCGAGGCGGAGACGTTGTTGAGGATGTGCAGCGGGTTCCAGGTGGTGTTCTTGGCGTCGGCGGCCAGTGCCTGTGAGCCGAACTTGGGCGTGGTGATGTTGAGGAACACGTCGGCCTTGGAGCCGGCGAGGTTGCGCATCTGCGGGTCCACGCTCGGGTCGGTGACCTCGTAGCTCTGCTCGCCGACGACGGTGATCCCGCTGCCCTCGATGGCCCGCTTGAAGCCGCCGAGCAGATCCTTGCCGAAGTCGTCGTTCTGGTAGAGCACCGCGACCTTGGCGTTGGGTTTTTCCTTCTTGAGATATTGGGCGTAGACGCGCGCCTCGGAGATGTAGTTGGGCTGCCAGCCGATGGTCCACGGGTGCTTGGTGTCGGTGCCCCACTTGGAGGCGCCGGTCGCGACGAAGATCTGCGGCACCTTCTGCTGGTTGGTGTAGTCCCAGGTCGCCGTCGTCGAGGGGGTGCCCAGCGTCTGGAACAGCGCGAACACCTGCTCCTGCTCGACGAGCCGACGAGCCTCCTCGACCGCCTTGGGCGGCTGGTAGCCGTCGTCGCGGACCACGAACTCGATCTTGCGCCCGCCGATGCCGTTCTTCTCGGCGTTGATGTAGTCGAAGTACGCCTTGATGCCCTTGGGGATGTCGCCGTAGGCGGAGGCGGGTCCCGACAGCGGGTAGATGCCGCCGAGTTTGATGCTCTTGTCGGTGATGCCGGTCGTCTGCTGGCCCTGGCACGGCCCCGACGCCGTGGTGCCCGGCTCGGTCCCGCCCCGCCCCCCGCAGGCCGCCACCGCGGCCAGGAGCATCGCCGTACAGCCGATAACGGATACGCGCATGCCTGTTACTCCTTCCGGAGGGACTTCTTGATCGAGTACGCCGCGCGGCCCGCCAGCCCGGCCAGGCCGGTCGGGGCGACGTACATCACCGCGATGATCAGCAGGCCGAAGACGACGCCGGGCGCGGCGTCGTTCACGCTCTGGGAGATGCTCGGCACGAACATGACGAACAGCCCGCCCAGCAGCGGCCCCCAGTACGAGCCGAGGCCACCCACGACGAGGCCGGCCAGCAGCGTGATCGAGAGCGTGACGACGAACGAGTCCGGCGAGACGTACCCGATCACCCACGTGTAGAGGCAGCCCGCGATCCCGGCGAGCATCGCGCTCCAGGCGAAGGACAGCGTCTTGTAGAACGACAGCCGCACGCCCATGACCTCGGCCGCCGCCTCGTTGTCCCGGATGGCGTGCAGCGCCCGTCCGACCCGCGAGCGCAACACGCTGCGGGTCACGAGGAACGCCACGACGGCCACCGCCAGTGTGAGGAAGTACAGCCACTGGTCCTCGGCCAGTCCCGTCCACGCGGGCGGCGCCGGCTTGGCCAGCGTCAGCCCCATGGAGCCGCCGGTGACCGACTCGAACCGTTTGAGCAGCGGCACCAGGAAGATCGCGATGGCCAGGGTCACCAGGGCCAGGTAGAGGCCGCGCAGCCGGACGGCGGGCACGCCGAGCGCCAGCCCCAGCGCGAACGCCACCACGGCGGCGGCCGGCAGCGTGGCCGGGTAGGGCACGTCCCAGCTGTGCAGCAGGATGGCCGCGGTGTAGGCGCCGACGGCGAAGAAGGCGCCGTGCCCGAGTGAGATCTGGCCCGCGTGCCCGACGAGCAGGTTCAGCCCGAGCAGCGCCACCGCGTAGATCAGCACCATGGTGAACTGGAAGACCCGGAACGGCACCAGTTGGAAGGGCGCGTAGCAGGCGAGCGCGAGCAGCAGGGCCACGATGGTCCAGCGCCAGTTCGCGGGCACCCGCCACCGCCGGGCGACCCGCCCTCCCGGCTCCTTCGCGACCGGAGAATCGGGCCCTTTCGCGACCGGCGCACCGGTCGCCTCCGCCGACTCGCTCATACCCGCTCCACCACCGCTCGCCCGAACAGCCCTTGAGGCCGCAGCAGCAGGACGCCGAGGATGATGACCAGCGGCACCCCGATCTTCAGATCCGATCCGATGAAGCCGACGTAGGCCCCAGCCAGGGTCTCGGCCACGCCGACGATCAGGCCGCCCACGACCGCACCCAGCAGGCTGTCGAACCCGCCGAGCGTCGCCGCCGCGAACGCGTAGATGAGCACCCCGCCCATCAGGTTGGGGTCCAGGAAGAGCAGCGGCGCCACCAGCACGCCGGACACCGCGCCGACCGTGGCGGCCAGGCCCCAGCCGAGTGCGAGCGTCCAGCCCACCCGGATGCCGACGAGCCGGGCGGACTGCGGGCTCGACGCCACCGCGCGCATGCCCAGGCCGATCTTGGTGTGCTGGAAGAGCAGGTACAGCAGGCCCATCACCACGGCGACGACGCCGAGGATGCCCAGCGTCGAGTACCCCACGCTGACGCTCCCTGCCGTGAGCGCGCCCTCGGGGAACGGGTTGGGGAAGTCCTTGATGGTGAAGGACCAGATCCACCCGGCGGCGGCGTTGACGAAGATGAACAGCCCCACGGTGACGATCACCACGGTCAGCTCGGGAGCGCCTTCGACCGGGCGGATGATCACCCGCTCGATGAGCATGCCGCCCGCGAACGACACCACGAGCGTGATGACCAGCGCCAGCCAGAACGGCAGGCCGGCGGCGGTGAACTGCCAGGCCAGGTAGGTGGAGAACATCGCCAGCTCGCCCTGGGCGAAGTTGACGATGCCGGTGAACTGGTAGATCAGCACCAGCGCCAGGGCCAGACTGGCGTAGATGGCGCCCGCGCCGAGCCCCTCGACGACCTGCTGCAGGAAGCCGGCCATGGCTAGACCCGGTATCCGAGGTAGGACTGGGCGACCTGCTCGTCCGCCCTGATCCGCTCCGCCGTGCCCGACAGCACGATCCGGCCGGTCTCCAGGACATGCGCCTGCTGGGCGATGCCGAGGGCGAGACGGGCGTTCTGCTCGACGACGACCACGGTGGTCCGCTCCTGTTCGTTGATCGCCCGCACGATGCGGAACAGCTCCCGGGTGACCAGCGGCGCCAGGCCCAGTGACGGCTCGTCCAGCAGGAGCAGCCGGGGCCGCAGCATCAGCGCGCGGCCGATGGCCAGCATCTGCTGTTCGCCGCCGCTGAGGCTGCCCGCCGTCTGCCGCAGCCTGGGCTTCAGCGCCGGGAAGTAGGTGTAGATGCGGTCGAGGTCGGCGTCCACGCCGGTTCTGCCCCGGCGTACGTAGGCGCCCAGGCGCAGGTTCTCCTCGACGGTGAGCGGCATGAACGTGCCGCGGCCCTCGGGCACGTGGGCGACGCCGCGCCGGGCTATGGCGTCCGGCGAGCGGCCGGTCAGCTCGGTGCCGCCGAGCCGGACGCTGCCGCGCCCGCGGACCATGCCGGACAGCGCCCGCAGCAAGGTCGTCTTGCCGGCGCCGTTCGGCCCGAGTATCGCGCAGATCTCCCCCGGACCGACCGACAGGCTCAGCCCGTGCAGCACCTTCGCGTCGCCGTATCCGGCGACCAGGTCCGTCACCACCAGCTCACTCATGCGCCCTCCTTCGTCGGTCGCATAAGTGACACGCGCTGTATTGGATGATTCGTTCGCTTCGCTCACTCATACGGCGGTCCCCAGGTACGCCTCGATGACCCCGGGATCGCGCTGGACCTCGGCCGGCGCCCCTTCGGCGATCTTGCGGCCGAAGTCCAGGCAGACGATCCGGTCGCAGATCCCCATGACGAAGCCCATGTGGTGCTCGACCACGACCATGGTCAGGTCGTACTCGTCGCGGATGGCGCGCAGGACGCCGGCGAACTCCTCGACCTCCGCCGAGCTGAGCCCGTTCACCGGCTCGTCGAGCAGCAGCAGCTCGGGGCGGCCGACCAGCGCCCTGGCCAGCTCCACCCGCTTGAGCGTGCCGAACGGCAGCCCGGCGGCCGGATGGTCGGCGACCTCGCTCAGCGCCAGCCGGTCGAGCACCGCGTCGGCCTCGGCGCGCAGCCCGGCCTCCTCACGGCGTACGCCGGGCAGGCGCAGGCCCGCGGTGAGGAAGCCGGCCCGGCCGCGGTGGTGCGCGCCGACCAGCGTGTTGTCGCGGACCGACATGCGCGGGAAGAGGCCGAGGTTCTGGAAGGTCCGGGCGATGCCCAAGGCCGCGATCGCGTGTGGAGGTACGGCGAGCAGGTCCCGCCCCTCGTACTCGACTCGGCCCGCGTCGGCGTCGTGGCGGCGGGTCAGGCAGTTGAACAGCGTGGTCTTGCCCGCGCCGTTCGGCCCGATGAGCCCCACCATCTCGCCGCGCCGCACCGAGAAGCCCACGCCGTCGAGCGCCGTGATGCCACCGAATCGGACCGTGAGCTCGCTTACCTCCAGCACTCCGGCCTCCCGCTGACGGTGAGCGGCGAACAACGTGCTGAAAGCGTAGAAGTCACCAGTCCGACACCACATTGGGCACGGCCACCCAAGATGCGTCCCGGCTGTTGTCCGCCGGGCACAGGGTCTGTCTCGGACCGGTTACGACCTGTTGACCGCCTGGCAAAGTGCATGGATCATCCCGGCATGTCCGGTGGTTTCAGCACGGAAACGCTCACCGGTTCGGCGATGGTCCGCGTCCAGCGCACGCGCATCCTCTCCGAGCTCCTCGATCATCTAGCCGACCTCGCCGACACAGCCGTTCAGACGATGCGGGCCGAGATCCCCGCCTACGCGGCTCAGGACGAGAACTTCCTCGCCGATGTACGCGACCAAGTGGTCCGTCACTACCGCAGCAAGCTGGCCGTGATGCTCGAAGACCGCACGGCCACAGTCGACGACATCGCCTTCGCGCGCCGGGCCGCCATGCGGCGGGCCAGGGCCGGGCTCGCCCTGGCCGACTACATCAACGCCTTCCGTATCGGCCAGCGGGTCTTCTGGGGGTCGGTGTTGGAGCGGGCGGGCCACTCGGCCGCCGGCCACGAGGCCGCGCTTTCTCTGGCGGCCCCGATCATGCGTTACTGCGACTTCGCCAGTACGCACGCGGCCAACGCGTACATGGAGTTCCAGCACTACGCGGCGGCGGAGGTCATACACGAGAGCAGGGACCTGCTGGAGACCCTGCTGGCCGGCGGCGCGCCCACGCGTGGCGGGCAACTGGCCGCGGCCCAGGCGTACGGTCTGGGGTCCGAGACCCGCACGCCCCTGCTCGTGGTGATCGCGGTCCTGCTCGGGCCGCGCGCGCTCGTGGCCGGCGGGGACCCGGTCACCACGGGCCCCGACCGGGGCGTGGACGCGCGGCACGCGGCCTGCGCGGCCATCTCCAGGGCCGGGGCGAACGGCACCCGGACGCTGTCGGTCGTACGGCAGTCGGAGATCGTCGCCATCCCCGCGCTCGGCCCCGGCGGCGACCCGGAGGAGCTGTGCGAGCGGCTGCAGGCCGTACGCGAGAGCCTCATGGGCGAGGGGATCTTGCTGGCGATGGGCATCAGCACGGTCGTCGCCGGGACGGCCGGGATCCCGCAGGCGTATGACGAGGCCCGTACCGTGCTGGAGTTCCTGCCGGAGGACGGCGGTGTGGCCGCGCTGCCGCGGCTCTCGCCGTTCCAGTACCTGGCGTTGAGGGCCGACGACACCGCCCGCCACCTGGTGGATCCGCGGATCACCGCGCTCCTGTCCGAGGACCGGGCACGCGGCGGCGTGCTCACCGCCACGATCCGCGCCTTCGCCGCCGCCGACCTCAACCTGCGCGCCTCGGCCGAGCGGCTGCAGATCCACCCCAATACCGCTCAATACCGCCTGCGCCGCATCCAGGAGCGCACCGGTCGCAGCCTGCGCCGGATCAACGACCTGCTCGACCTGCTCGTGGCGATCGCCCTGCACGACTCGCTGCCGCCCACCCCCGAGCAGCCGCCCAACACCAACCAAGGGGGGCAAAGACTGGCCACCGTGACCGATGAGCGACGTGGGAGCGGGGACGTACGGTCGTTCCATGAATCTCGCTGACCGGCTCCACACCGTCGCCGATCGGCTCGGCGGGAGGACGGTTGTCACGCTCGACGACGAGGCGCTCACCTACGGCGCGCTCGACCTGATGAGCGCCCGCGTCGCCGCGCTGCTGCGGCTGCGCGGGATCGGCGCGGGCGACCGAGTGGCGATCATGCTGCCGAACGTCCCGGAGTTCGCCGTCGTCTACTACGGGGTGCTGCGGATCGGGGCGGTCGTCGTCCCGCTGGATCCGCTGCTGCGCAGGCGGGAGATCGCCGCGTACGTCGGTGACTGCGGGGCCTGCCTGCTGATCGCCTGGCACGCCTTCGCGGAGACCGCCGAGGCGGGCACCGCCGGCACCCTGACCGACTGCTTCTTCGTCGTGCCCGGTGAGTTCCAGCGGCTGCTGCGCGGCCTGGCGGCCGAGCACGACGTCACCCCGCGCGCGGACGGCGAGACGGCGGTCATCCACTACACCTCCGGCACGACCGGCCGGGCCAAGGGCGTCGAGCTGACGCACGGCAACCTCGGCGGCAACGCCGCGGCCGTCGCCCGCATGCACGCGCTCGGAGTGGACGACGTCGTGCTCGGGGCGCTGCCGCTCTACCACTCCTTCGGGCAGACCTGCTCGCTCAACGCCACCGTCCAGGCCGGCGCGCGCCTCACGCTGCTGCCGCGCTTCGAGGCGGGCCGGGCGCTGGAGGTCATCCGGCGGGACGGCGTCACGGTCTTCCAGGGCGTGCCGACCATGTACATCGCGCTGCTCGACCATCCGGGCGCCTCCGACATGTCGCTGCTGCGCATCCTGGTCTCCGGCGGGGCGGCGCTCCCGCTCGACGTGCTGCGGGCGTACGAGACGCGCTTCGGCTGCTCGATCGTGGAGGGGTACGGGCTGAGCGAGACCTCGCCCGTCGCCTCGTCCAACCGGGGCCGCAACGGCACCCGGCCGGGGTCGATCGGCCGCCCGATCAAGGACGTCCAGATGAAGGTGGTCGACGAGGACGGCGGCGAGGTGCCCACCGGCCACATCGGCGAGATCGTCGTCCGGGGCCCCAACGTGATGAAGGGCTACTGGAAGAATCCGGCCGCCACCGCTGAGGCGATCCGCGACGGCTGGTTCCACACCGGCGACCTCGGCCGGGTCGACGAGGACGGGTTCTTCTTCCTGGTCGACCGCCGCCGCGACGTGATCATCCGGGGCGGCTACACCGTCTACCCGCGCGAGGTGGAGGAGGTCCTGTACGAGCATCCCGCCGTACGGCAGGCGGCGGTCATCGGGGTCCCCCACCCGGAGCTCGGGGAGGAGATCGCGGCCGTGGTGACGCTGCGCGCGCCGGTCGAGGCCGACGAGCTGCGGGCCTTCGTCAGGGAGCGGGTGGCGGCCTACAAGTACCCCCGGCACGTCACGTTCGCCGACGAGCTGCCCATGAGCCCCACCGGCAAGATCCTCAAGCGCGCCATCGAGACGTTGACTCGCCACCAGTAGTAGAACTACGTTCTGGATACCGGGCGGTCGGTTAGGAAGGTGGCTTCATGCGGGTGCGGGACAAGGTCGTCGTCGTCACGGGGGCGGCGAGCGGGATCGGCCGGGCCATGGCGGTCAGGTTCGCCGCGGAGGGGGCGGCCGGAGTGGTGGTCGCCGACCTCGACGAGGCGGGCGCGGGCGCGGTGGCGAAGGAGATCGGCGACCGAGCCGGGGGCGTGCGGGCCGTGGCTGTGCGGACTGACGTGTCGGTGGAGGCCGAGGTGGCCGCGCTGGCGGAGACGCCCTTCGGTCCGCCCGATCTGTTCTGCTCCAACGCGGGCGTCATCGCCGGGCATGGGCTGGAGGCCACCGACCAGGAGTGGGACAGCCTGTGGTCGGTCAACCTGCGGGCCCACGTGTACGCCGCGCGGGCGGTCGTGCCCGGCATGGTCGAGCGGGGCGGCGGCTACCTGCTCAACACCTGCTCGGCGGCCGGACTGATCAGCTGCCCCGGCGACGCCCCCTACGCGGTGACCAAGGCGGCGGCCATCTCCTTCGCCGAGTGGGTCTCGATCCACTACGCGACCAAGGGCGTCAAGGTCAGCGTGCTGTGCCCGCAGGGCGTACGGACCGCCATGCTGGAGCGCGGCGTCGCGGAGGACCACCTGACGGCCCGCGCGGTCGGCGCGTCCGGGGCGATCCTCGACCCGGCCGACGTGGCAGGCACGGTGGTCGAGGGGCTGGCGGCGGAGCGGTTCCACATCTTCCCGCACCCCGAGGTGGCCGACTTCGCCCGCCGTAAGGCCGACGATCCCGACCGGTGGCTGGCCGGGATGGCACGGTTCGTGGACTCACTGTCATGAAGGGGGAAGCTGACATGAGGGCAGCGCGACAGGCTTGGCGGCGGCTGGAGCCGGTGCACGGGATGATCTACTTCGTCCCCGAGGGCCGGAAGCGGTACGCCGCGCTGGGGCTGAACGCCCGCTCCGGTTACTTCGCCTCGCGCGGGGCGGCACTCGGCCGCGCCTCCGCCGAGCTGGTCATCGCGACCTTCTACAACTTCCACCCCGACCTCGTACGGAAGGCGCTGCCCGCCGCCTGGGACCTGGCGACGCCCGAGCAGGTGCTGGCCGCGCGGTACGAGGCGGCCGACGAGGCCATGCGCCGGGCGGGCATCCACGAGCAGCCCGAGCTGGACACGGTCCTCGCGCTGGCCCGCCGCGCCGCCGAGGCCGCCTGCGAGCATCCGCAGGGCCGCCCGCTGTTCGCCGCGCACGCCGCGCTGGCCTGGCCGGACGACCCGCTGCTCCAGCTGTGGCACGCGCAGACGCTGCTGCGCGAGTTCCGTGGGGATGGGCACATCAGCACGCTGGTCACCGAGGGTGTCGGGCCGCTGGACGCGCTCGTGCTGCACGCCGCCAGCGGGGAGGTTCCGGTGGACTTCCTCAAGCTGAGCCGAGCCTGGCCGGAGCCCGAGTGGGCAGCGGCCGGGGAGCGCCTGCGCGAACGCGGTCTCCTCGACGGCCACACGCTCAGCGCCGAGGGCAAGACACTGCGCCAGCACATCGAGGCCCGCACCGACGCGCTGGCCCTGCCCGCCTACTCGGCGCTGGGTGAGGAGGGCTGCGAACGCCTCGCCGAGCTGGCCCGCCCCTTCGGCCGGGCCATCGTCGACGCGGGCCTCCTCACCCCGGGCTGACCTCATCACCCCTTGGGATCACCCCTTGGGCAGGCCGGTGGCCGGGTCGATCGTGGTGGTGAAGACGTCGCCGTTGCCCGGTGCCTGGCCGCCGGTCGGTGTGCCGTAGGTCAGGCCGGAGACGGCCACCTGCCCGGATGGGGTGGCGGCGGCGTACAGGTTGACCTCGGAGAACGGGTCGACGCCGTCGTCACGGGCGGTGCCGAGCTGGGCGGCGGCCTGCTGCTTCCCCTTGCCGTCGAGCCGGACCGTCAGGACGTCGGCCGCGCCCGCCACCACGCCCACCCGGCCCCGCGTGTACCCGGCCAGCGCGACCGCGCCCCCGGTCAGCGGCACCACGGCGGCGCCCTCGTCGGCGGCCGGGGTGGCGACGGTGACCTGCCAGCGCTGCTTGCCCGTACCCGCGTATGCCGCCGCGACCAGGTCCCCGCCGGCGCCTCCGGTGGCGACCGCGAGGCCCGCCGTGGTGACAGTCACCGCGTTCAGCCGGTCGTCACCGGTGCCGCCCACCGTGGTGGCCCACTTCCGAGCCCCGTTCGGGTCGTAGGCGGCGAGCCAGCCGTCGAGCCCGCCGAGCGCGGTCGTCCCCGGCAGGGCAGAGGTCGCGCTGCCCGTCACGTAGAGGTTCGTCCCGTCCGAGGCCACTCCATACGCCTTGTCCTCGCCCACCCCGCCGTACTGGCGGACCCAGGAGACCGCGCCGTCGGCGGACAGGCGGGCGACCAGCGCGTCCTTGTCCCCGCTGTTGGCCCCGTCGAGCGCGCCCTTGGTGTAGCCGGCCACGTAGGCGCCGCCGTCAGGGGCGGCGGCCAGGCCGTAGAGGCGGTCGGCCACGCCCGGCGCGCCGAACTGGGTGAGCCAGCGGACCGCGCCCTTCGTGTCGAGCCGGACCACGAACGCGTCGTCCGTGGCGTTGCCCGCGTGGTGGCCGTCCAGGTCGCCCTTGGTGTAGCCGGCCGCGAGGACGCCGCCGTCGGGCAGCGCCGCGACGCCGTACAACCGCTCGTCGGCGGCGGTGCCGAGCTGCCTGGTCCAGCCGGCCGCTCCGCCGCGGACCAGCACCGCGTCGAGGCGGCCCGCGTACGGCTGGCCGCCGACGGGCCCGCTCGCCGCGAACCCGGTGGTCAGCGATCCGTCGGCGTGGGCCGCGACGCCACCGGCCCAGTCCTGGGCGGCCGTGCCGTACAGCGGGGCGGGCAGCCCGGCCGGCGGCGTGACGCTCAGCCCCGGGCCGAGCTCGGCCATCGCCTGCTCGAACGCGGGCGCCCAGACGGTCCAGTCGTGGCCGCCGTCGAGCACGCGCAGCTGCGCCGAGACCGCGGGCGAGCGCCGGGCCGCGTTGTAGAGCGCGGCGGACTCGAAGTCGAGGTCGTGCTGGGCGTCGGCGGGGTCGGGGTTGGCGTACTCGTCGTCGCCGACGGCCACGAACAGCCGTACGGGCAGGTCCCGGTCGAGCTTGGGGAGCAGGGCGGGGTAGTTCGACTCCCGGTACACCGCGTCGGCGAACTTGTCGCCGCCCTGGCCGTAGGCGCCGTAGTCACGCGTGGAGGAGTCGGCCGGCGGCAGCGGCGTGTAGACGGCCGGGCTGAGCACGATGGCGCTGCCGAACAGGTCCTGGTGGGCCAGCGCGAAGCGCAGCGCGCCCGAGCCGCCCATGGAGTAGCCGCCGACCATGCGGGCCTGGCGGATCGGCGCCGTGCGGTACGTCGCGTCCACGTGGGCGACCAGGTCGCGGGTCAGCGCGGTCTCGACCGGCCGTCCTGGCAGGTCGGAGCCGGTGTAGCGGGAGTCCACGTACCAGCTGCCGCGCTCGCTCCACGGCGCGTCGGGCATGACGGCGATGAGCGGCGGTATCCGCCGGGTCCGGATCATCGCGTCGAGCGTGTCCTTGACCCGGGTCCACGCCTGCATCGTGTCGCCGCGCCCGTGCAGCAGGTACAGCACCGGGTAGCGATCGGCGCCCTTGGCGTAGCCGTACGGCAGATACAGGTTGTAGGCGATGTTCTCCCCCAGCGCCGCCGAGGGCGCGGCGGCCGCGGTGATCGTCCCGGTGCGGCCGGCCCGCACGCGCGCCTCTCCCGGTACGGCCAGCAGGACGACGAGGGCGAGGGCTATGAGCGCACCGACACCGCTCCATCGAGATAAGGGCATCGGTCGCTCCCTGTAAACGTTTACCGAACAATCTGTCCAGTGGTGCAGGAGAGTTTCCTGGTGCCCTTTGATCCGTGTCAAGTATTCAAATGATCACATGTCGTGATTCTTGCGATTTGCCAGTGAAATGACCTCTAGGCTGAGCCGAGATAAGCCCTCCTTTACCGCGACGACCTGGGGACCCCTGATGACCGAGGACGCGAACGACGACGTCATGGAACAGCTCAGCCGCATAGACACCTCGGTGGCTCATCCGGCGCGCGTCTTCGACTACTGGCTGGGCGGCAAGGACCACTACGCCGCCGACCGCGAGACGGGCGAGCAGATCCTTGAGGTCATGCCGGAGCTGGCCGTCATCGCCCGCGCCGAGCGGGAGTTCCTGGCCCGCGTGGTGCGGCACCTGGTCGTGGAAGAGGGGGTGCGCCAGTTCCTCGACATCGGCACCGGCATCCCGTCGGCCGACAACACCCACGAGGTGGCCCAGGCCGCCGCGCCCGAGGCGCGCATCGTGTACGTCGACAACGACCCGATTGTCCTGGCTCACGCCCGCGCGCTGCTGCGCGGCACCGACGAGGGCCTGACCACGTACATCGACGCCGACCTGCGCGACCCGGAGACGATCCTGGAGCACGCGGCCAAGGCGCTGGACTTCACGCAGCCGGTCGGGCTGATGCTGCTGGGCGTGGTGGAGTTCGTGCCGGACGACGAGCAGGCGTACACGGTCGTCGCCGAGCTGATGCGGGCGCTCCCCTCGGGCAGCTACCTGACCATCGCCTCCAGCGTGAGCAGCCCGGCCATGGACCGCGCCGCGGCCATCTGGAACGACAGCGGCGCCACGCCCATCACGATCCGTACGACCGAGCAGCTCATGGAGTTCTACAAGGGGATGGAACTGGTCGAGCCGGGCATGGTGTCGCTGCCGAAGTGGCGCCCCGAGCCCACCACCCAATATCGCGGCCAGGAAGTGTCGCAATATGGCGCTGTCGGCCGCAAATCCTGACCATCTACCAGGGCATTAAGACAGTTGCTTGACCGCAACTCGACGATGAGCACGATGCACTCGCCCGCTTGACTATTCTCCTGGTGAAGCTTTGACAATTGCAGGATCGAACCAGGGGTGAACATGAGTGACGCAGCGGGGGCCTCACGTTCGCCCGGACGTCCCAAGCGGACACGTGACGTCGGCGAGGTCGGCGAGCCGGAGCTCCGGCAGCTGCTGGCCGGCCTGACCGCGGTCCGCGACGGCGACTTCGGCACCCGGCTGCCGGACGACGCCGACGGGCTGCTCGGCGAGATCGCCTCCGTCTTCAACGGCATGGTCGACCAGCTCTCGCTGTTCACCTCCGAGGTGACCCGCGTCTCCCGCGAGGTCGGCACCGAAGGGCGGCTCGGCGGTCAGGCCGAGGTGCCGGCCGTGTCCGGCACCTGGAAGGACCTCACCGAGTCCGTCAACGCCATGGCCGGCAACCTCACCGACCAGGTACGCAGCATCGCCCAGGTGACCACGGCCGTGGCCCGGGGCGACCTGTCGCAGAAGATCACTGTGGCCGCCCGAGGCGAGATCCTGGAGCTCAAGAACACCGTCAACACGATGGTCGACCAGCTGTCCTCCTTCGCCGACGAGGTCACCAGGGTGGCCCGCGAGGTCGGCACCGAGGGCGAGCTGGGCGGCCAGGCCGACGTCAAGGGCGTGGCGGGCACCTGGCGGGACCTGACCGACTCGGTGAACTTCATGGCCGGCAACCTGACCGCCCAGGTCCGCAACATCTCGCAGGTGGCCACCGCCGTGGCGCGCGGCGACCTGTCGCAGAAGATCACCGTCGCCGCCCGAGGCGAGATCCTGGAGCTCAAGAACACCCTCAACACGATGGTCGACCAGCTGTCCTCCTTCGCCGACGAGGTCACCAGGGTGGCCCGCGAGGTCGGCACCGACGGACGGCTCGGCGGCCAGGCCGACGTCAAGGGCGTCTCCGGCACCTGGAAGGACCTCACGGAGTCGGTCAACGTCATGGCCGACAACCTCACCGCCCAGGTACGCAGCATCGCCGAGGTCACCACCGCCGTGGCCAAGGGCGACCTGTCGCAGAAGATCCGGGTGGACGCCCGAGGCGAGATCCTGGAGCTGAAGGAGACCATCAACACGATGGTCGACCAGCTCTCGGCGTTCGCCGACGAGGTCACCAGGGTCGCCCGCGAAGTCGGCACCGAGGGCAATCTGGGCGGTCAGGGCACGGTTCGTGGTGTGTCGGGCACCTGGAAGGACCTGACCGACAACGTCAACGTCATGGCCTCCAACCTGACCAGCCAGGTACGCAGCATCGCCCAGGTCGCCACCGCCGTGGCCAAGGGCGACCTGTCACAGAAGATCACCGTCGAGGCCAAGGGCGAGGTCGCCGCGCTCGCCGAGACCATCAACACGATGGTCGACACCCTGTCCGCCTTCGCCGACGAGGTCACCCGAGTCGCCCGCGAGGTCGGCACCGAAGGCCAGCTCGGCGGCCAGGCCCGGGTGCCGAACGTGGCGGGCACCTGGAAGAACCTCACCGACAACGTCAACTCGATGGCCGACAACCTGACCAACCAGGTACGCAGCATCGCCCAGGTGACCACGGCGGTGGCCAGGGGCGACCTGACCCGCAAGATCGACGTCGACGCGCGCGGCGAGATCCTGGAGCTCAAGACCACCATCAACACGATGGTCGACCAGCTGTCCTCCTTCGCCGCGGAGGTCACCAGGGTGGCCCGCGAGGTCGGCAGCGAAGGGCGGCTGGGCGGCCAGGCCGAGGTCGAAGGGGTCTCCGGCACCTGGAAGCGGCTGACGGAGAACGTCAACGAGCTGGCCGGCAACCTCACCCGCCAGGTCCGCGCCATCGCCGCGGTGACCAGCGCGGTCACCTCGGGCGACCTGACGCGCTCCATCACCGTGGACGCGGAAGGAGAGCTCGCCGACCTCAAGGACAACATCAACTCGATGGTGGAGTCGCTGCGCGAGACCACCCGGGCCAACGAGGAACAGGACTGGCTCAAGTCCAACCTGGCCCGCATGTCCGGGCTGATGCAGGGCCATCGCGACCTGGCCACGGTCGCCGAGTTGGTGATGGACGAGCTGGCACCTCTGGTCTCGGCCCAGTACGGGGCCTTCTTCCTGGCCGAGGAGACCGAGCTGCAGCTCATCAGCGCGTACGGCTTCGCCGCCGACCCCGAGCGGCCGATCCGGTTCCGCATCGGCGAGGCGCTGGTCGGCCAGGCGGCGCGCACCCACAAGACCATCGCCATGACCGACATCCCGGCCGACTACATCACCGTCTCCTCCGGGCTCGGCCGCACGGCCCCCGTCTCGGTGATCGTGCTGCCGATCGTGGCCGAGGAGCAGGTGCTCGGCGTCATCGAGCTGGCCTCGGTCTACGCCTTCACCCCGGTCCACCGCGCCTTCCTCGACCAGCTGATGGAGACCATCGGCGTCAACCTCAACACCATCGTCGCCAACGCCCGCACCGACGAGCTGCTGGTGGAGTCGCAGCGGCTCACCGTCGAGCTGCAGACCCGCTCGGCGGAGCTGCAGAACCAGCAGGAGGAGCTCCAGCGCTCCAACGCCGAGCTGGAGGAGAAGGCGACGCTGCTGGCCACCCAGAACCGCGACATCGAGACCAAGAACCTGGAGATCGAGCAGGCCAGGCAGGAGCTGGAGGAGCGGGCCCAGCAGCTCTCGCTGGCCTCCAAGTACAAGAGTGAGTTCCTGGCCAACATGAGCCACGAGCTGCGCACCCCGCTCAACTCCCTGCTCATCCTGGCCCAGCTGCTCTCCCAGAACCACACCCGCAACCTCACGGCCAAGCAGGTCGAATACGCGGGCATCATCCATTCGGCCGGCTCCGACCTGCTGCAGCTGATCAACGACATCCTCGATCTGTCAAAGGTCGAGGCCGGCAAGATGGACATCAACCCCGAACGCGTGTCGCTGCGCCAGCTGCTCGACTACGTCGAGGCCACCTTCCGGCCGATGACCACGCAGAAGAGCCTGGACTTCCTGATCACCACCATGCCGGGCGTGCCGACCGAGCTGCTCACCGACGACTCGCGGCTGCGCCAGGTGCTGCGCAATCTGCTCTCCAACGCGGTCAAGTTCACCGAGACGGGCAGCGTCGAGCTACGGATCGAGCCGGCCGGCCCGGCCGAGCTGCCCGTTCCCGCGCGCCCGCACGGCGCGGCGGTGGCCCTGCGGGTCATCGACACCGGCATCGGCATCCCGGAGCAGCAGCTGGAGGTGATCTTCGGCGCGTTCCAGCAGGCCGACGGCACCACCAGCCGCAAGTACGGAGGCACCGGGCTGGGCCTGTCGATCAGCCGCGAGATCGCCTACCTGCTCGGCGGCGGCATCACCGCGCAGAGCACTCCGGGACAGGGCAGCGTCTTCACCCTGTACCTGCCGATCGCGCGCCCCGACTTCGAGGACTATTCCGCCCCCGAGGCCAAGCCGCTGCCGTCCGCCGCCAGGCAGAGCCTGCCCGCCGCGCCCGTGGTGCCGCAGCAACGGCGGCTCCTGATCATCGAGGAGCGGCAGCGCGGGCTGCTGTCCCTGGTCGCCGAGAGCGTCGTGACCGACCTGGCCAACACCCGCGACCTGGCCCACCTCCACGGGAGCGTCGAGGTGGTCACCGCCGCGGGTGCGGAGGAGGCCGCTGCCACGCTCGCCGCCGAGGCGTGCCACTGCATCGTCCTCGACATCGACATGCCCGATATGGCGGCGTACGGCCTGCTGGAGGCCATGGACGGCGACCCCGCGCTCCAGCAGGTGCCGGTCCTGGCCTACAACAACTGGCGCACCAACCCGCAGCAGGAGGCGACCCTGCAAGCCCGCGCCAGCAACCGGCCGCTGGAGCTGCTGTCCAGCCTCGACGAGCTGCGCGAGCGCATCGCCCTGCACCTGACCGCCGACCAGCCGAGCGACGTGCTCCCCCTGGTCCGGCCGGCCAACGTGGGCGTGCCCGCCGGGCGGGAGGTCGACGACACGCTGGCCGGGCGTACGGTGCTGGTGGTCGACGACGACGCCAGGAACCTGTTCGCGCTCACCAGCATGCTGGAGATCCACGGCATGAACGTGCTGCACGCGGAGAACGGCCGCAAGGGCATCGACACGCTCATCGCCCATCCGGAGACCGACCTCATCCTGATGGACGTGATGATGCCGGAGATGGATGGCTATGCCGCCACGGAGGCGATCCGGGCCATGCCTCAGTACGTCGGCCTGCCCATCATCGCGGTGACGGCCAAGGCCATGCCGGGCGACCAGGAGAAGTCACTCGCGGCGGGAGCGAGCGACTACGTCACCAAACCGGTCGACTCCGACCATCTCATCGAGGTGATCCAGCGCTGGATGACCTCCTAGCGCAGTCCCCCGGGAAAGCTCGTGTCCATCCCCAGGAGTCCCACGTTGCAACCAGCACAGCAGCCTGGCGCCGCCCATGCGGAGGCTTCGGCCGATGACGCGAACGTCGGGCGGCTGGCCGCCACGATCGAACGGCTGCGCAAGGAGATCCAGGACGCCCACCTGGCCGCCGACGGGCGGGCCCTGATCGAGCTGGCCAAGGGCGTCCTGGTCGAGCGGCTGCGCTGCGGCCCCGCCCACGCCGCCCGCCAGCTCACCACGCTCGCCGAGCAGGCCGGGATGTCGCAGCTGGAGCTGGCCTCGGTCATCATCGACCAGGCGGCGCAGGACCGCATCAGTGAGACGGCCGGTGAGTTCCTGCGCTTGGCGGCGGCGGACCACCACCGTGCGCGCCACTCCGTCTCCCTGCGGCTGCGCGCCGCCGAGAGCGGCGCGCTCGACGCGACCGACACCCAGGCGGTCGCCGAGTCGCTCCTGGAGCACGCGCTGGCGCCGCTCGGCGCGACGACGGTCGCGGTGTGGGCCGCCGGTCCCGACGCCTCGCTCAGCCTGGCCGGTTACGCGGGGCTCAGCGCCGAGGAGGCCATGCGGTGGCGGTACGTCCCTCCGGGCGTGGCCACCCCGGCTCGCCAGGCTCTCACGGAGCGCCGGACCGTCTGGTTCCCGGCCCTGCGCGAGGCCGGTCTGCCCACCATCGGGCACCGGCAGGCGGCCGAGGGCGGGCGGGTGACGGTGCCCGCCGGTACGGGCGGCCGCATCCTGGGCGTTCTGGAGATCGGCTGGCCGCACGACCTGGAGCCGCAGCCGCCGCAGATCGAGCGGCAGATCGAGGCGCTGGCGGACCTGTGCGCCCATACTCTCGACGCGTTCGCGCCGGGCGGGCCCGCGTCGCCCAATCCGGTCTTCTCCGAGCTCGTCGATCTGGCCGACGGACTGCACGATCCCGCTCTGGTGCTCTGTCCGCATCTCGACAGTGACGGCAGGCTGACCGATTTCCGCATCGTGCACGCCAACGGCCGGTTCGCCGACCCGGCCGGGCGCCCGCGCCACCGGGTGACCGGGGCGCTACTGCTGGAGGCGTACCCGCTGGCGGCCACGGACGGCGGGCTGTTCGCCAAGGTCGAGCATGTACACGCGACCGGCGAGCCGTTCCGCACCGACCGTATGACCCTCGACACCCTGGTGGACCAGGTTCGGCTGAGCACCGAGGCCGGCGTCAGCGCCACGCGCCACGGCGACTGCGTGCTGCTCATCTGGCGGCCGCAGGACGAACGGGCGCGGCTGGCCGGCATCCTGCAGCACGCCCAGCGTCTGGGCCGCATCGGCGGCTTCGAGGAGAACGCGCTCACCGGCCGGGTCACCTGGAACGACCAGCTCTTCGCCCTGTACGGCCTGTCTCCCGGCGACGAGCCGATCCCCCTCGAACGGCTGCGCGAGCACGCCCATCCCGACGACGAGACCGGCATCGGCCGGTTCCTGCGCACCGTGCTGCACCATCGGCGCTCGGCTTCGACGGCGTTCCGGCTCCAGCGGCCCGACGGAATCGCCCGGCACATCCGCGTGGTGGCGGAGCCGGTTTTCGGGGCCGACGACCGGTTGCTGGCCGTACGCGGTGCCTATCAGGACATTTCATCTCAGCACTGGACCGAGGTGGCGCTCGCCGCGACCCGCGACCAGCTCGCCCACAGCGAGCAGCAGACAGCCGAGCGCAACCGCCTGGCCCTGCAGCTGCAGCGGGCCATCATGCCGCCGACGCACGACACGACGGACGCCTTCGGGCTGCGGATCGCCGTCCGCTACCGCCCCGCCCAGGAGGAACACCTGGTCGGCGGCGACTGGTATGACGCCGTCGTACTGCCGTCCAAGCACGTGCTCCTGTCCGTCGGCGACGTGGCCGGACACGGCATCCAGGCGGCCACGGGCATGGTCGTGCTGCGCAACGCCCTGCGCGGCCTGGCCGCCACCGGCGCGGGGCCCGGCCAGCTGCTGACCTGGCTCAACCTCGTCGCCCACCACCTCACCGACAGCGTGACCGCGACCGCGATCTGCGGCCTGTACGACCCGCGGACCAAGGTCCTGCGCTGGGCCCGCGCCGGACATCTGCCGCCGCTCCTGGTCCGGGGGACGAACGCGTCGGAGCTGCCGATGGTCCAGGGGCTGCTGCTCGGCGCGGTGTCGGAGGCGGCGTACGAGGAGGGGCAGCTGCAGCTCGAAGCCGGCGACACCCTGATGATGTACACGGACGGGCTCATCGAACGCCGGGACCGCGCCCTGCAGCACGCCCAGAACCACCTGCTGGTCATCGCCGGGCAGCCGGCTCGGTCCCTCGACCTGCGGCTGGACCACCTGCTGACGCACTGCAACTCCGACACCGACGACGACACGTGCCTGATCGGTGTCGAGTTGCAGTGACGCCTGTGGTGACGCCGCTTCGGCCGGCGCGGTGTAGCGTCGGCCGAAGCGGCGTGACCGGGGACCTCAGTCCGACAGGCCCTTGCGCAGGTCGTCGAGGACCTTGCGCAGGATGCGCGAGACGTGCATCTGCGAGATCCCGAACTCCGCGGCGATCTCGGCCTGCGTCATGTTGCCGTAGAAGCGCAGCAACAGGATCTTCTTCTCCCGTACGGGCAGCGCGTCGATGAGCGGCTTGACGGCGTGCTTGTCGACCAGGGAATCGAGCGATTCGTCGTGTTCGGGGATGACGTCGCCGAGGGACGCGGAGTCGTCGTCGACACCCGTCGGGGCGTCGAGCGAGAGCGTGCTGTAGGCCGCCGAGGCGTCCATCGTGAGCAGCACGTCCTCCTGGGAGATCTTCATCTTCTCGGCCAGTTCGGCGACCGTGGGGGCGCGCCCGAGGGTCTGGCTGAGGTCGGAGACGAGCTTGTTGAGCTCGGAGCGACGCTCCTGGTAGACGCGCGGCACCCGGATGGCCCAGGTACGGTCCCGGAAGTGGCGCTTGACCTCGCCGGTCATGGTGACGACGGCGTAGCCCCTGAAGTCGTGGCCGAGCTCGGCGTCGAAGCCGTTGATCGCCTTCATGAGGCCGACGTAGGCGGCCTGGCGCAGGTCTTCGATGGGTTCGCCGCGGTAGCGGTAGCGGCGGGTGATGTCGTTGGCCAGCCACTCGTGCATTGCTACGAGACGCTCGCGGATCCGTACCTTGTCGAGCTCGGAGGTCTCCGGCTTGACCATTTCGACCAGGAGTTGTTCGGCGGTCATCTCGCTGAGCACGAGTGCCTGAGGCTGAGCGTGAGCCTGCTGGACGGTCATTCCTGCTCCTCATATCTACTGCAGGCGGTCCCGTCCAAAGACAAAAGCCCAGACAGAGACACGCCTCGATAACACGAGACGAAGCCCTCTGCTGGACTTCGCTTTCATTATCTCCTATTTTCCGGAGATGTCACGCCCGCGGGATCACAAAAAGGTCACGCATCCCGCGGGCGATCCCTCAGCCGCGCTCCCAGAAGGCCTCTGGTAGCGCCTCGATCTCGACCACGGCCTGTTCGAGGTTCGCGGCGAACGGCAACAGCGCCTGGTAGACCGGCTCACCACCCTCGGCGAGCCGGCGGATGACCTCGGCGTTCATCCGCGCCCGGTCGACCACCTCAGAGCGGAACGCCGTACGGTCGCCCTCATAGCCGTAGGCGTCGAGCAGCAGGTGCAGCCGCCGGGACCGATCCTCGAACGCCGTGAACCCCTGCTCCGTGACGACCCGCCGAGCGTGCAGCGGAACCCACGTCAACGCGCTGTAGGCCAGATCGCGCTCCCGCGAGGACGGCCCGGCCGTGTCCCAGTCGACGAACCCGACCAGGTCGTCCTCCTGCCACACCGCGTTGTAAGGAGAGGCGTCGTGGTGCCCGATGACCAGCCCCGGCCGCCAGGGACGCCCGGTGAACCAGACCGCGTCCGGCTCGGGCACGAACGTCGCCGTCGCGTCGTGCAGCCGCCGCATCCAGGCCCCGACCTGCTTGAGCGCGCTGTCCGACCAGGGCCAGGCGGGCCAGAGAGCCTGCTCTCCGATCGTGTCGCCCTGGAGGTAGGTCAGCACCTCGCGCCCTCGCTCGTCGAACCCGAGGACCCGCGGCGCCCCCTCGAACCCGGCCGCCTCCAGATGGGCCAGCACGGTGTGGACGGTGCGCGTCCACGGGTTGGCGGGCCGATGGACGGTATCGCCGATGCGCACTCCGCCGACATGCCTGCCACCCGGCAGGGGCTGCTCGTCCATGACGCCGTTTCTACCCCCGGCCCGCCGGTCGCCGCACCTGGTTTTCCTGCCTGGCCGGGGACGAGCCTGGTCAACTGGTCCGCGTATCTCATCCCAGCTCGTCATGGCAGGGGCCATAGAGATCACTACCGACAGAAACCCCCCACCCTGCGGAAACGGGGGCTCGCGCGGTCATTTAACATGATCGTGGTAAAAATGTCCCGTGTCGTCCGATAAACCTTTATCCATGGCCAGTCAACCGCCCGGTAACCTTTCGCCGACCACCTCCCCGGGCTCGTCGGCGTTCCGGACGCCCGGCCCCTCGCCGTCGCTGGTAAGCCCGTGCCCGCACATCCCCGCGTGCCCGCCGCCCCTGTGCCTCCCGTCGCGTCTACGCGCGCAACCGGTGCAGGCCTCACTGGCCAAGTCCGCGCCACTGCTCGAGGACACCGACGGCCCCGCGAAAGGCTACGAGACCGACGCGGGGTACGTGCGGAAGTTCGCCAGCACCATGGACGACTCGGCCACCGGCGTGGACACCGTCAAGCAGTGGACTCCTCGCTTCGAGGGCTGGAATCTGGTCCCCATGGCCGGAGTGCCCATTGTCGGGCTGATGTTCGTCGACCGGTTGAACACCATCGCCGACACCTGGCGGGACAGCGCGGGCATCCTCTCCGAAGTGCTGCGCACCGACAGCGGCAAGATTGACAAAGCCGCGGACAACTACGTCGCCGCCGCGCGGGCCAGCACCGCCGAGTGAGGAGAGATTCGCGATGTCGACTCCGTCTGGAGAACCGCCGAAGCTGATCGTGCCGGGCAGCACCACCCCTGTGGCCAATCAGCAGCTCTATGTCTCCAACGCCGGCGGCACCGTACAGCGGACCGTCACAGTCGCTCCCAAGCCGCGCACCGACCCCGGCTTCTACAAGCGGCTGATCACGGAGCTGAATCCGCTGCGCCAGTCCAACAGGGCCGCGATGGCTGTTTCGGGGCTCGGCGTCGCCGCGCTCGCGCTGGACGTGGCGGCCACCCTCAACCTGGGCAACCCGTTCCTGTTCTACGATCGGCGTGAGCAGTGGAAGAGCATGGCCGGACTGCTGGAAGGCAGCCGGTCCGACTTGTGGCGTGCCTTTTTTGATGACATCTCCCCCAACTGGAAGGGTCAAGCGAGGGATACGCTCCAGCAGTACGTCCGATTTAACGTCAACGGCTTGTACGGCCAGCTTGGCAAGATCACTGACGAGATGAGCGGCGCCATGCACGGCCAGTACAAAGAGGTACTGGAGTACGACCTGTCGGTGTTCGGGCTCTACGCCACTTCGGCCCCCATACTGCGCACCGTCGCCGCCATGAGCGCACACCCGGTGGGGAGGGTCGCCCTGATGACCCAGGTCGGCCTGTTCATGAGCGCGGCAGGAAATCTGGTCAAGCAGTTCGCCGACGTGTACAACTCCTACGAGGGCGCCCTCAACAAGCTGGAACTCAAGCTCAACGATCTGAGGGGCGCCTTCTACCGGTCCGGCAACCCGGCGCTGGGGGCACGCGATCTCCACCTCACTCCTGCGATCTCGGACCCCACCCAGCTGGAAAACTACTGGGTTCCCATGTCGAAGGAAGCCTCATGAGGCGTGTCGAGGCGTTCGCCGGGGGTCGGCAGGACGACGTCGACGGACTGCTGCGCGAGACGGACGGCTGGGCGCGCACCCTGGCCGGGGCGCTGGGCGAGTTGGAGGAGGAACGGCTGGCGGGCGCCGACCCGTCCGAGGTCGTCCGCGCCGAGGTGTCAGGCACCGGCCGCCTGCGCGGGTTGTCCATCGACCCACGCGGCCTGCGCGGCCTGGACCACGTCCAGCTCGCCCAGGCCGTTTGTGAGGCGATCGCCGCGGCCCACCTCGCGATGGGGGAGCGGCTGACTCAGGTCGTCCAGGATCTGACGGGACAAGCACCTGACACCGCGGGCGCAGAGGGCGCCGCCGACCCGCTCGACGGCCACATCCGCAACGTGCTGCGAGGAGAGTGAGCGATGGAGGACATGGAGGAGGCGCAGGCGCGGCTGGAGGCGTTGATCGCCGCCGCTGAGCAGGCGGAGGCGAGGGTGGAGGAGTGGAGTGCCGCCGAGTTCGCCGGCGTGGCCGACGAGGGTGGGATTGTGGCCGTCACCGACGCGCTCGGCACCATCACGCGGTTGGAGATCTCCCCGCGGAGCAGGAGGCGACTGGACGCGACGGGCTTGGCCGCCGCCATCCTCGCGGCGATCACGACAGCCGAGGAGGCCGCGGCGGCCTCCAGAGACGCGCTGCTAGGGAGCTTGCACGCCGCTTCGGGCACGATCGCCTAGCCCTTCACCTGCGCTTTGAGATTGTTGATCTTGCGCCAGCTCGCCGTCCTGCGGGGGCGGCCTACGCCGTCCCCGCCAGGAGCAGCCGGGTGCGGGCCGGCGCCGAAGGGGGCAGCTCGGCAAGGATGTCGGCGAGGGTGACCCCGGCAAGGCTGCCTCGCCACGCCTCGTGCGCGTCGGCCATCTTCTCGGCGAGGACGCAGGTGCGGCGGCAATCCTCGGCGGGCAGCGCGCCCCGTCCTCGCCGGCGGATCTCACGGCACTCGTACGGCGGGGACGTGCCGTCGACGGCCTCGACGATCCGCAGGAGCGTAATCTCGGAAGGGGGCAGCGCGAGCCGGAACCCGCCCCGCGGACCTGTGGTCGCGCCCAGCAGGCCGGCCCTGACAAGCGCCTTCAGCTGCTTGGTGAGATAGGGCGCCGGGAGGTCGTAGTACTGCGCGAGCTGTGCCGCCGACGCGCTGGCTCCTGCGTCGAGCTGCGCCAGCGTCGTAGCGCAGTGCAGAACCCATTCAGTACTCACCGGCAGCTTCACGTCTCCGAGCCTATCGCAGACATTATGGACCTGTTTAGTCCGTGATAGCGTTTCGCGCGTCAGCCAGAGAAGGAGAGATCATCATGCGGATCGCGATCGCCGGTGCGACCGGGAACATCGGGGCCCTCACTGTCGCCGCCCTCGAACGCGGCGGGCACGAGGTCGTGCGAATCAGCCGCTCGCTGGGCGTCGACCTGTTGACCGGTAACGGGCTCGACGACGCGCTGGCCGGCGTCGAGGCGGTCATCGACGCCACCAACGGACCGGCGACCGACCAGGCCGAGACGGTGGCGTACTTCGGCACCGCCACGCGCAACCTGCTCGCCGCCGAGGAACGAGCCGGCGTCCGTCACCATGTGCTGCTCTCGATCGTCGGGATCCATGGCATCGAGGGCAACGCCCACTACGCCGGCAAGCGGGAACAGGAGCGCCTCGTGTCCGAGGGAGCGGTGCCGTGGACGATCGTCCCGGCCACGCAGTTCCACGACTTCGCCGCGCTGGTGACAAGCTGGACCGAGCAGGACGGCGTCGCGACGATCCCGCCGCTGCTCGTACAGCCGATCGCGCCCGCGGACGTGGCCGACATCCTCGCCGAGATCGCGGTGGGCGAGCCGCGGGGACGTTACGTCGACGTCGCCGGGCCCGACCCACAGGACCTGGTGGACATGGCCCGGCGCACCAACGAGGCGCGCGGCCGTACGGTGAAGCTCGTGCCCACGTGGTCGGCGGTGTTCGACCCGGCGGCGGCCGGCAACGCGCTGCTGCCCGGTGAGGACGCCCGCATCGCGCCGACGACCTTCGACGAGTGGCTCGCGCAACAGCGCTAGCCCGGCGGGGCAAGACGGATGATCTGGTCGCGGAGGACATCGTCCAGGGCCGCGTTGAGAAACCCGTTGTCGACGCCATGATCACAGCCCAGCACGATCGAGACACGGACAGGTGGCCCTTCCGCGTATCCGAACAGGAGATCGAACCAGTCGGTCGGGTTGCAGCTGATCTCGTTCAGGATCTCCTTCTCCCCGGCCTTCAGGGCGTTCAGCGTTTCCGCCAGAGATCCTGCCGTCCGGCGGTCGTGCTCACGCCGCGGATCCCGCTCATCAGCCCTGGTCGCACGCCTGCACACCAGGACGGAGATGGGCTCGTCGGGCACCATCCGCTCGTCCTGGCCCCGGCGCTCGCCGGGTATCTGGCAGGGGTCGTCGGGGTGCACGAGCCGCCATGTTCCGGTCCGGTAGGCGGCGGTGAGGCTCCGACCTACGTACGAGCGGGATTGGACCGTGCCGTTCGTGGTCCGGACGCAGCCGTTGGCCTCCTCGGCGCTGCCCACCCAGAGCCCCCCGCCATCGGGGTAGGCGAACCGGATGAGGTAGTTGGTCATCGGGCCGCCCATCAGCGTGCACATGACATCGCGCTCCTCCGTGCTGACCGGAAGGTAGCCGAGGTCACGGGCCATGGCCTCGGCGTCGCCGGTCAGGGTCCGCGTTCCGGCCAGCCGCTCGCCGCCCATGCGGGTGTTATCGCCCGGGTACGCGCAGATCATCGCGGTGACCGGCCTGCCGGGCACGAGGTAGTCGCCGACCCCGTCGATCTGCCCGGCGGCAGGCACCCAGCCACCGGCGTGGCGGCCTCCCCACTGTTGCGGGCATGACGTCAGGACGGTTGGCGGGCTGCTCGCCGAGGATGAGGTCAGGACGGTGGCCGCGCAGATCGCGGTGACGACGACGGCCACGTGACGGAGATTCACAAAGGTGAGACGTCACCCGCCCGCCGACCGGTTCAGGTAGTTGAGCACTGATGCGGTCGCGGCGGCCGCGTTACCACGGCGCCACTCCGGCGGGGTCGAAGAACGCCCCGGTGGGCCCGTCGGCGCCCAGCAGCGCGGCTCGTACGATCGGGGCCGCGCCCTCCTCGACGGTCTGCGTCCCGCTGAAGCCGTTGAGATCGGTGGCGGTGTAGCCGGGGTCGACCACGTTGACCCGCAGTTCGGGGCAGAGCCTCGCGTACTGGACGGTCAGCATGGCGAGCGCGGCCTTCGAGGCGGTGTAGGCCAGGGCGGGCACGTGGGACTCGATGCGGTCGGGGTCGTGGACCCGGGCGAACGAACCAAGACCGCTGCCGACGTTGACCACGACCCCATGCCCGCGGCGCCGCAGCAGCGGCAGGAACGCGTGGGTCACCCGGACGACGCCCACGAGATTGGTGTTCAGGACGGTCTCCATGTCCGCCCCGGTGAACTCGCTCGCCGGAGGCGCACCACCGGCGATCCCCGCGTTGTTGACCAGGACGTCCAGGCCGCCCTGCTCCTTGTCCACGAGTTCCGCGGCCGCCTGGACCGACGCCTCGTCGGTGACGTCGATGAGCAGTGGCAGCGCGCCCAGTTCCTTCGCCGCCCGCCGGGCGTTGTCCGCGTTGCGTGCGCCGATGTAGACGGTGTGGCCCGCTGCGACGAGCTGGCGGGCGGTCTCGAAGCCGAGGCCCTTGTTCGCCCCGGTGATCACTGTCGTTGTCATGACTCCAGCCTCACACCGTCGTCGCAGGTCGTACCAGCGAAGGGTCTTCCTGGGAACACCCGTACCAGGCACGAGCGGGTGGGTGGTGCGACGATGAGGGGGTGAGCGGCAACGGCGAACTGGCGACGATCCTGCGGGTCTGGCGCGAGCGACTGCTCCCCAGACAGGCGGGCCTGCCCGCCAATGGGCTGCGGCGCACGCGGGGCTTGCGGCGCGAGGAGCTCGCGATGCTGGCGGGCGTGTCGGCCGACTACATCGTGCGCCTGGAACAGGGCCGCGCCTCGACGCCGTCGGCGCAGGTGTGCGCCGCGCTGGCGCGGGCGCTGCAACTGGACGACGCCGAACAGACCCATCTCTTCCTGCTGGCCGGCCACGCGGTCGGCAGCGGGCGGATCGGCCAGTTGATCCCGGCGAGCGTACGCAGGCTGCTGAACCGGCTCGATGATCACCCGATCGCCGTGTACGACGCGATGTGGGCACTCATCCTCTGGAACCGACCGTGGGCGGCGCTGATGGGCGACCCATCGGCCCTCGACGAGGAGGAGCGCCACATGCTCTGGCGCGCCTACACCGGCCAACCGCACCGGATCATCATGACACCCGACGAGTGGACGGCCTTCGAGCGCTCGATGGTCGCCGACCTCCGGCGGACCGCCGCCCGCTACCCCGACGACCCGCGGCTGCACGCGTTCGTCCAGCAGCTCCGCGAACTCAGCGACTCCTTCCGCACACTGTGGGACGCCCACCTGGTCTCCGACCGCCACCAGGCAACCAAGAGCGTCGACCACCCCGAGGTGGGCAGAATCGACCTGGACTGCGACATCCTCGCCAGCCAGCACGGCGACCTGCGGATCGTGATCTACACGGCGCAGCCGGGCAGCGAATCGGAGACCAAACTCGCCCTGCTCGGCACCATCGGCACCCAGACCATGACACCTGGTTAGTGGGATGGACCAGGAGGCCGTCAACGTCCGATCGCGTGTCGCCGCACTCCCCTCACCCTCCTCCTCCGGGACGGCGGGACCGACTACTCAAGGATCTTGACCCGTGGTCATGGTCGCGGGCAAGATCTCGAATTACGGTCCTTGACCGCACCTACCAGGGATTACCCGTGCTCGGCGGGGACGTCATCACTCACGGGGACCGGACTCCGGAAAGCCGTACCCTCTCGACGCTGAGCACCCTGTCCACCACACCCCGGGTCTCCAGCCAGGCCGCCGCGGCGATCGCGGCCAAGAGCTTCCCGTACCAGCCGAGCGGGTCACCGCGGCTGGTGATCGAGGGAATCGGCGACACCGCCGCAGCCGGCGTGCCCGCGCTGGCCTGGGACGTGCTTGTCACCGGCACCCGGCCGGACGGTCTGCCCACGGCCTGCATGTGCTCGTGGACGCCGCGACGGGGGCGTTGCGCACCACGTACACCCGTCAACCAGGCCGATTCCTGCTGCGGCCATGACCAGGAGGCCACCGAGCAACCCATAGCCGTCGGCCAGATGTCGTCGGCAAGTCCGATGAGCTTCTTGTTCGGGCCGTCGAAGCCGGCTCCGCTCACCACGATGGGTACGTCGTGGTGGGCGCGATGCCCACGGAAGGAGGATATACGGCCGAACTCGGGGCCGAATCGGATCACAATCGATTTGATCAATAAAACGCCCATATACCGGTAATTCGATACCCTCGCTCTCCGCCGGAACCGTCGAAGGTGTGGAGTGACGTGGAAGAGCAGATTTCCGAGGTGCCGACCTGCTACAGGCACTCCAAGAGCGAGACCTATGTCCGCTGTACGCGCTGCGACCGCTACATTTGCCCTGACTGTATGCGGGACGCGGCCGTGGGTCATCAGTGCGTCGAATGCGTACGTGAGGGCAACAAGTCGGTACGCCAGGCCAGGACCGTCTTCGGTGGCAAAGTGTCCGCCGTTCCGGTGGTCACCTACGCTCTGATCGTCATCATCGTCCTGGCCTACGCCGGGGAGATCGCCATGCCCTCGCTCGTGGACCGGCTGGACGGCCTGGGCATCGGACTGCTGGGTGCGGACGGGCAGTACTACGTTTACGAGAGCGACACCGGCCTAACGCCCATTGGTGTGGCCGCCGGCGAGTGGTACCGGCTCATCACGGCCAATTTCCTGCACCTGCAACCCACTGAGGGCGGTTTCGGCATCCTGCACATCGTCTTCAACCTGTACTGGTTGTGGACCCTGGGCCGGGCGGTCGAGGAGATGCTGGGCAGGCTGCGCTTCGTCGGGCTCTACCTGCTGGCGGCCTTGGGCAGTTCGGTCTTTGAGTACCTTATCTCCCCCGACACGGAAGCGGTCGGTGCGTCGGGAGCGATCTTCGGGTTGGCGGCTGCGTACTTCGTTTTCAGCCGGCGGCTTGGTCACGACCCGCTCGGGGGCGGTCGGCTCATGATGTTCTTCCTGATCTGGCTGGTGATCTCGGCCGGGTTCACCTCCTGGGAGGGACATCTCGGTGGGCTCATCGTGGGTGGCGCGACCGCGCTCGCTCTGGCTTATCTGCCGCGCAAATACCACCTTGCCGCGATGGGTGCGATGCTCGTTTTGCTCGCTGTCTTGGTGGCGGTGAAAACCTACGACCTCGGCTTGTTCTGGTCCAGCGGTAGTTCGTTGAATCAAGGCGATGTGGAAGCGTATGTGCGGGGGCTTCCAGGTGAAGTAGCCAGGCAATGACGAAGCCCAAGCCGTGCCCACAAGGGGCCCACCCGACCGGGCAGGCCCCGCCGGTCCGACTAGAAGTCGAACTCTCCCTTGGACATCCCATCCCGGAAGGCATCCCACTCGGCCTGCGTGTACACCAGGACAGGCCCTTCCGGATGCCGACTGTGCCGCACTCCCACACGCCCACCGCCCAGGAGGGCGACCTCGACACAGTTGCCTCCGTTACCGCCGCTGGCCGTTGCCTTTCGCCAGACAGCGGCGACCAACTCCCTATCGGTCATGACTTTCCATCACCCTCTGAATGATCTTCTCGGTCTCGTAGATGGGTTGCGCAAGAGCGGACAGCACCTCCCATCGCTCGCCTAGCTTCCGGAGCATTTCTGTCTGGTGCGTGACCTCGCCGCTCTCGGCGCTGTCGATGTAGCCAGTCTGCGTACCGTCGTCAGTGTCGGCTATCGCGAATGCGCTAACCAATCCAGCCGTAGCCCCTGATGCCAGGGGAATCACCCGAACCGTAATGCATGGACGGGCCATCAGAGCAAGCAGATTTGCCAGCTGCGCCCTCATCACCTCACGTCCGCCGACCTCCCGCCGCAAGACGCTCTCATCCAGGATGACGGAGAGGGCAGGCGGAGTGACCCGAGACAAGATCGCCTGACGTTGGAGCCGAACCTTGACCTCCTCTTCTACCTCGGCGGGTAGTGCCCCCGGTTCGCCCTGAAAGATCGCCCTGGCGTAGTCGGCGGTCTGGAGGAGCCCAGGGATCAACGCCAGTTCGTAGACCCGGATGAATCGCGCCGCTTGCTCGGCTGCCGGCCATTTCCTGAACCACTTCGGACCTAAGCCTCTAATCGGGGGCAGCAGCTCCAGCAGCTCGCCATGCAGCCCCAACGCCTTTTCGAGCTGCCGGGTGAACGGTTCGGTGGGCAGCCGGGTGCCTCGCTCAACCGCGCCTATCAAACTCTCGCTGCAGGGAAGGAGCGGCGCGAGACGGGCGTGAGTGAGATCCTTTGCTGTTCGATACTTCAGCATTCGGGCCCGGTATTCCTCGCTGGCGCTTCTCGCAGCTTTATTCCCATCTTCCGACATATCACACCCTTTCTCCGCCGCGTGTACACCCGTACGCACAAAGACAACCACAGGTTGTGAAGCTTTTGGAGGGGGATTCCGGAAGACATCCGCATTGACCATGGCCATGCTTGGGACAGGTAGCCGCACAAACACAAGAGATCTGTACGTTCCGAGGTGGCCATGCGAGCAGCTGTGTCTAACCCCCCGTACGCAGGTGTCAAGGTATGGACGACGGGCGAGACGGTATCCCACCGGACTCCCTCACTGGCCCGCCGAGAACTCGTGGAATGGGTGGGCCCGGACCATCCCACCCTTCCCGACCTTCAGGAAATAGCCTCAGAACTACTCACCAACGCCATCATTCACGCCAACGCCATATGGATCCGGATGCACCTGATCTCCGAATCGGGGTTTTGGCGGTTGACCATCACCGACCCCGGAAACTCCGGGGAAACTCCACGCGCGCGCCGGCCTCGACCGAACGAGACGGGAGGGCGCGGGCTCCTGGTCGTGGACGCCCTCACCAACGGCCAGTGGGATACCCACCGCGGCCCGGTTGGCGAACGCGTCGTGTGGGCGCTGCTGCCTCGATAGACATCCCCACGGCCGGTACGACGGTGCCTCTACCTGCCGTGGGGTGCAGACCTCCCTTGACCCCCCAGGGAGGAGAAGGCCCCCAGACGCGCATCCGCCGCAGCGTTCCGTCTGGGGGCCTTTCCCAGGCGCCGCGTCGTACTAGATTTTCCCGACCGCCGCGTCGTAACCCGGGGACGAGCCGCCATTTTGACCTTGACCCCCAGGTCAGCCTTTAGCGTCGCGGTCACTCACCTGTGGACAGAGAGGACACTCATGGACGGCATGGCAGGCAAGGGCGTGGTCATCACCGGAGGCGGCACGGGGATCGGCCGTGCCACGGCTCACCAATTCGCCGCCGAGGGCGCGCGGGTGCTCGTCGTCGGTCGTACCGCCGCGCGTCTGGAGGAGACCGCTGCCGCGTACCCCTCGATCAGGACCTACGCCGCCGACGGGGCGGCAGCCGATGGGCCCGAGCGCATAGTCGAAGCGGCGGTGGAGCTGCTGGGCGGGATCGATGTCCTGGTCAACAATGCCGCCATCACCCGGCCCGCCGCGCTCGGGACGATCGATCGCCGTACCGCCGAAGAGCAGATCGCCACCAATCTCCTCGCTCCCCTCTTCCTGGCCCAGGCCGCCCTGCCGCACCTGGCCGCCGCGAAGGGGACGATCGTGAATGTGTCCTCCAACCCACCCTCGTACGGCTGGCCGGACAACTCCGTCTACGGATCGACCAAGGTGGCGCTCGACTTCCTGACGGCCACCTGGGCGGTCGAGCTCGCGCCCAAGGGCGTGCGCGTCGTGTCCGTGGCGCCCGGCATCACCGCCACACCCGTGATGGCGCACGCCGGATTCACTCAGGAGCAGATCGCCGCCGCGGGCGAAGGACTCGTCGGACGTATTCCGCTCGGTCGCATCGCCCAGCCCGGCGAGATCGCCTGGTGGATCGTGAACGTGACGCGGCCCGAGGCCGGGTACCTCACCGGCACAGTGGTTCGCGTCGACGGCGGCCTCTCTGTGGCAGCAGGGCAAAAGGCATAAACTGCGGCAGTGCTGATCGGGGAGCTGGCGCGAGCGAGCGGCGTCACCGTCCGGGCCCTGCGCTATTACGAGCAGCAGGGCCTGCTTGAGCCGGAACGGGCCGTCAACGGGTACCGGCACTATGACGGCGGCGCGGTGGCCAGGGTCCGCAACATTCAGCTCCTGCTGTCGAACGGCTTCACCGCCCAGGACGTACGCGGCTTCCTGCCCTGCCTGGACGACGGCGAGGTCTCGCTGGGACCGGCCTGCCCGCCCAGTGTGGAAGCGGTGAGCAGAAAGGTCGCGGCCCTGGAGGAGCGGATCGCCGAGCTGAGCGCCGTACGAGATCGGCTCGTGCAGGCTCTGACCGGCAACGCGACGCCACGGCAACCCGAACCCGGCACCATCGCTCGCCACCCCGCTTACACCCGCCCCGCTCACGATTAGCGGAGTGGGCTTTCCCGCGCCAGCTGAGGTGACGGGCGGTCGGCCCGATCACCGGCGCCTTGGCCGCAGTGGCGGCACTGGCCTCGGCGGCGCAGGTGGTAGGCCAAGGCTGCGGCGGCCAGCGCCCCTCCCCAGACCGGCCAGAACGTCTCCGGCAGCCAGGCGCCCCACTCCGCCATGGAGAACCGGCCCGCGATCGCCCCGCGGATGTACGTCATACCGGCCACCGTGATGATGATCGCGACCAGCGTCGCCGGGATGATGGCGAGCAGCGGCGGCACCCGCTTGCCCCTCAAGCCGAGGATCCAGCGGGGGAAGACCTCGCCCCAGCGCTGCGTCAGCCCGAGCGTGAGCACACCGCCGCCCGCCCCGAAGGTGGCGAGGTAGGCACCGGCCAGCCAGATGCCGGGAGCATCGCGTGCGCCTTCAACGAGGAACTCCTTGCTCACCCCCAGCGGGACACCGAGCGCCCAGCACCACCGGGTCGCGCAATAGACCAGCGGCACCGTGGCGGCGATATAGACGGCCCGGCGCCCCCACCGCGCCGCCGCCTCGGGCGCGGTCCAGCCGTCCTGGCCGGTACGCCCGCACGTACGGCAGGCCTCACGGCGACGCCGCTGATAGGCGAGCGCCGCGGCGGCCAGCAGCAGTCCGCCCAGCACGCACACGAGCTGGTTGACCACCGGCCACGGCCAGGCATCGGCCAGGGTGGTGCCGCCCACGTTCAGGTCGAAGAGCGGCGCGACGGCCAGCAACGGGCTGTAGGCCACGCCCATCATGAGGCGAGAGTCGGGGATCACGACGATCAGTACGGCCGCCGAGGGCCAGGCCAGGAGCAGGGGTATGAGGGAGACCAGGCCCCGCCCGCCTTGGCCGGTACGGGTCAGCGTCAGTGCGAGGATCGCGCCGAGCACGCCGAACGCGGCGATCCACCAGCCGCCGGGACGCGGGGTGGCGCCGGCGAGGATGGACAGCGCTCCGTCCAGATCGGGGGCGGAAGCTCCCCAGGGGAAGCCGGGCGCGCCACGTGCCCAGGCCATGCCGAGCAGGCCATAGCCCAGAGACCACAGGGCCGCCGCGTAGGCCGACCACGCGGGCCAGCGCGAGATCAGGGATCGTGGGGTTGTCGTTGCCATGCGACCAGCCTGCTGGCCGGGGTCGATCCGGCCCATGTGCCATTCGGCCGATCTTTGCCCTGTTCCGGGGCTGCGAGTATGCCATTCGGCAGAGGTGGGCGCCGCTGGAGCTCGCGTTCAGGCTCTCGACGTGTAGTGAGCGTCGAATCCGATGTCGGTAACCCTTTCACCTGGACCGACGTGGATGCTTTCCCCCTCGCATCCGCTTTCTCGCCAAATGTTGTGTGCGAACACTGTGTTGTTGATCACCGATCTGGCGGCGAATGAGCTACCGAGGCAAAGGTGAAGGGGAACTGACCGATTAACGTCCAAGGCTCCGTTGAAGTCGGTGTCGTCGTAGAAGCACAGCCTGGACTGCGGGCATGCTGCGGCGGTACGCGGCTTTGATTCTGCGGCAACTGGGCCGGCGTGTACCCGCTGGGATTGTGGGTGAGGCGAGGAGACCGCCGAAGCGGACGAAGCGATGCAGAGCCCGCCGAGCATGGTGACGACGGGCAGGAGCACCGACATCGTGGATCTGCGCATCTTGCTCTCCAATGCAGTCCCGGGGGTCATCCGCCGAACTGGCAGTGATCCACCCTGTCTGCCTCCACAGTCACCCGAGCAGCGGGCACGACGTCATCCCCAAACCTCGGGGGTGCCGCGGAAGACCCCAACCGCAGTTCAGCGGCGGTCTCGGCGCATTTCGTGGCGTTGCCGCAGATAGAGGCCGACCAGCAGCCCCACTCCAACCCCCACCACGGCCACCGTCAAGCCGTAGATCCCCCAATACCGCCCGGCGAACATCGACACCCGCACATCCACCTCACGGGCGTTCACCCCGAAGAAGGTGAGCACCAAGGTCACCGGTATCGCCACCGTCGACACGAACCCGACCGCCACCGTCCACCGCAGCCGCCGGTCCTCGTCCGCCCGCCGCTCCAGGCTCTCGATCGAGGTCAGCTCGGCTCTGATCGCCCGGGCGAGCCGTTCGAGCATGCGCGCCACGTTCTCCGCCTTGCCCACCAGCCCCATCGTCGCGTACAGGGCGTCGTGGTAGCCCGCCACCCGCAACGACGGCACCATCATCCCAAGGTCCGCCGTCGCCTCGACGCTGTAGCTGAGGTCCAGCTCCAGGTCGCCGAGCTGGTCGGTCAGTGACTCCAGGCTCCGGCGCCGCTCCCGCGTGTCCTGCCAGCCCCGGTCGCGGCCCCGGAACGCCTCGACCGCCTGGTAGGCCACCGACCGGATCTCGCGCAGCCGCGCCGCGCTCGCCACGCCCTGCACGGCGGAGAGGAAGATGCCGTCCTCCACGTACTTCGGCTGACCGCAGAGCACGCTGACGTACGGGCCCACGGCGGCGGTCGTCTCCGGGCGCCTGTTCAGCTCGCTCGGGTACGTGATCGTGCTGAACTCTTCGCGCTCCGGGAGATCGCCACGGTAGATCACCCGCTTGACCAGGTCGTCGGACGTCTCGGGCGGGAGCTGGGAGCTGAAGGCGAGCTGGTGGCGTTCGGGGAAGAACCCGCCGGTGCCGCCCGCCAACTCCGCGGCCACCTCCTCCAGCGAGCGGCCGTCGATCTTCAGGTCGGCGTAGAAGCAGTCCTCCAGCAGATCCACCGTGTCGGCCAGCTCGTCGTCGACGTCCAGGCTCAGCACGGCCACGATCTGCGTGGACGGCACCGCGAACAGCCACAACCGGGCACTCGCGAGCGGCCGGTCCCAGCTCTCGAATTCGATCTTGTGATGCTCGAGAGCCAGCTTGTGCAGGACCTGAGGGGTCGCCGAGCCGGTGAAGTAGGTTTCCGGCCGCCCGAGCCGTGGCCGCTCGCCCGCCGACGCCACCTCCGCGCCGTCCGTCACGTGCCAGGGTGTGGCGAAGATATTGGTGAGTCGTACGCCCTGCTCTGGACGGATGCCGAACATCGTCACGATCTCGAGGGTATCGCGGGGTCGGCTCCGGGGATCCGCACGGTCACCACGAGGCCGCCGCCGTCACGTCATGGAGACGCCGGGCGGCCTTTCGCGGCGCGCGAGGCTCACCGTGGCGGCCAGGTCGGCGACCGGCGTGTCGAGGATCGTCCGGCGTCCGGCGCCGATGAGGAGCCGTTGAAGGCCGTCCGCGACGACCTGGTCGGGAAGACGCGGGTCGAGGTGGAGGAAGGTGACCGAGGTCATCAGGCCGATGGCGAGCTGGGCGAGGACGTGAGCCTCGGCGCGGGAGAGCTCGGGGCGCACCCGCACGACCGTGTCCGTCCACATCCAGATGTAATCCTGATGCCCCCCGCCGACGCGCTCGCGAACATCGTCGGACACGTTGCGGCGCTCCTCCAGCCAGATCATGGACAAGCCTGGACGCAGGACGCACAATGCCGCGTAGCTCTTGAGCAGATATTCCAGGGCGGAGTCTGGAGGCAGAGCGGCGGCTTCGGCGGAGTCGTGCTCCATCTGCTGGAAGGAGACGTCGAGGACGGCGGTCAGCAGGTCCTCCTTGTTGGCGAAATGCCGGTACACCGCCGGGCCGCTGATCCCCGCCGCCGCCCCCACGTCGGTCGTGGAGGTGTTCCGGTAGCCGAATTTGTGAAACAGGTCCAGCGCCGCGTCGATGAGCATCTCCCTGCGCGGCGTCCGTCCCGGCGGACGCCCTCCGCGACGCGTCTTCCCCTGCTCAGCCATGGACGCGACGTTACCAATCAGCCACCTGGATCCGAGATCCGCTCCTGACCGGCTACACGAGCGGGCCGGGGTTCTTGCGATACTCACGGATGCCCTCCGCCGCGCGGTAGGCGAGCGCGCCGACCGTCCCGTGCTGATCGCCCGCTTCCACTCATGGCCCCACGTCGGCGTGCCGGGCGGCGCGAGGACCCCGGTGATGGGGAGCGCCGGGTTGCTGCCGACCTTCACCAGGCCGCCACCGATGAAGCCCAGACCAGCGTGGTCGAAGTTGTCGCCGTTGAGGTCGTCGATGGCGACCGCGTTCCCGCAGGCGGTCATGTACGGCTTGAAGTCCTTGTTCTTGAAGTGGGCCAGAGCGCCGGCCCCGTCGGACTGGTAGCAGTAGTTCTTGCCGATGACCCCCTTGCCGGTGGCGGGATCGTAGGGCGTGCCCATCTTGGACAGCAGCAGCCGGCAGTTGTTCAGCGTGAACGCGGTGAGCAGGACGATGTCGGCGGGCTGCTCGCGCACGGTCCCGGTCGCGTCGTGGTAGCGCACGCCCGTGGCTCGCTTGCCGTCGTGCAGGATCTCGATCACGGTGGCGTTCGTGCGCAGCTCCAGCCGGCCGGTCTTCCGCGCTTCGGGGATGACGGTCACGGTCGGATCGCTCTTGGCGCCGATCTCGCAGCCGAAGTGCCCGGTGAAGCCGCAGTAGGTACAGGACGGGCGGGAGATGCCCGCCGGGTTGGTGTACGGCCGGGACAGCGCACCCGCGGGCCCGGGGAAGGGCTGGTATCCCAGCTCGGCCGCCGCCTTGCGGAACAGGGACCCGGCGTAGGACTCCAGTTGCGGGGGAAGGATGTTGCGGTTGCCGCCGTGCACGGGGTCGCAGAACAGACCCTCGGTGACGTTCTTCAGGAACATGGCGAAGAACGCCGCGGAGGTGAACCCGTGCTCTCCGCTCGCCAGCCCGAGATCGACCTCGCCCTTCTCCATCGCGGCCAGCACCTTGTCCTGCTGCTCGGCGAGCAGTTCGGTGAACGCCTTGCCCTTGAAGTTCGCGCGGCAGTATGTGTCGATCCGCGGCAGCGCCCGTTTGTACACCTCACGCGGCGTGAGCGGGAGCTGGTAGCCGTGTCCGCCGTGATCCGGCTCGTGGAAGGGCCCCCACAGGTACAGCCGGTCGCCGTTGCCCCAACCACCGGCCAGCCGGCCGTCGATGTAGTGGGTCACACCGGCCTCACGCGCGCCGGGCCCCTGTTCGTCGGCGGGAAAGACGCGTTCCGCCATGGCCGTCACGGTGGCCGCCTCGGCGTCTGTGAACGCCCGCAGCGGAGGAATCGGAGTGACCGGCACCTCTCGTATCCGGGGCTCCTCGCCCGTCGCCAGTGTGATTCCGACGCCGATGGCGCCACCGGCGGCCAGTCCCCCGGCGCCGGTCAGCAGGTTGCGGCGCGATGGCCCCCGCCGTTCGTCCGTGGGGCGATCCTCATTGATCATGAAATTATGTTATTTCGGATTAACTTATTTGGCAAGCGCGTCAACCCGGACCCCGTCAGGTGATGTCCTTTCGGAGCGGTGCCGCGATGGCCGCCAGTGCGGCGAGCAGGGCGTAGCTCAGGAGTACGGCGGCGCCCAGCGGCGCGGACAGCAAGGTTGCGGTGGTCGTTCCGGTCTGACTGGCCACGGCGTCGGCCATGTAGGTGAACCCGGTCAGCGCCGCCGTGGCCCCGCCGGGCAGGTAGGGATACAGCTGGTTGATGCCGGGAATGACCAGCAGCGCGGTCTCGAGGGCGTAGAAGTACCCGCCGAGAACCGCCAGCGCGGCCACCTGGTTGCGCAGCAGCGCCCCGACCGCCACGCCCAGCAGCGTGTACACGGTCATCGTCACCGCGATCCTGGACAGCAACCCCAGCACCACGGCCGTGGGCAGGCCGAGCGCGATGCCCTTCACCGCGGCGGCCGCGAAGAGCATGGATCCGGCCACGACGGCGTTGGCCAGCCCGTAGGCGAGCCCCGCGGCCGTGTACGCCACCAGTTTGGCGACCAGGACGGTCCACCGCCTCGGCGCGAACAGCATGGTGGTGGTGATCGTCTGGTGGCGGTATTCGGCGGCCACCGCCGTCGTGCCGAGCAGGGCGGGCACGAACGCGAAGAAGCCGAGCAGCCCGAGCACCATCCGCGTGCCCGTCGCCGTCTCCAGGCCGGGCAGCGGAGGGTCGAAGTTCTCCGGGCCGACCAGGGCGAGCAGGCCGATGACACCGCCACTGCCGATCGCGGCGAGCAGCCCCCACAGCCAGAGCCGGCCGGCGGCCAGCCGACGCCATTCCGCGAATACCAGCCCGGTCATCGAGCGCCTCCGGTCATGTCGCGTCGGGTGTTCCGGTCACGCGTCATGAGCGCCTCCGGTCATGTCGCGTCGGGTGTTCCGGTCACGCGTCATCGAGTGCCTCCGGTGAGGTGGAGGAAGCTCTGTTCGAGCGTGGGCCTTTCGGGGGTGATCTCGTGCAGCGCGATGCCGTGCGCCGCCGCGTCCGCGGCGATCTGGACGGCGGTCAGGCCAAGGATCCGCAGCGTGTCAGGCCGTGGGGTCCGCACCTGGACCGCGTCCCCATGGCCGGCGAGCAACGCGGTACGCAGAAGTACGGCCTGCGGCGAGCGGACCAGCACGGCGGGCTCGCCGTACAGGTCGGCCAGCGCGCCCGCGGTGACCAGCCGGCCGTCGCGGATGACCACGACACGCTCGGCCATCTGATCCACCTCACTGAGAACATGGCTGGAGACCAGGATCGCGCGGCCTTCCGCGGCCAGATCGTGCAGGAAACGGCGCAGCCAGGCGATCCCCTCGGGGTCCAGGCCGTTACTCGGTTCGTCCAACAGCAACACGTGCGGGTCGCCGAGCAACGCGGTCGCCAGGCGCAGACGCTGGCGCATCCCGGTGGACAGAGCGCGCGTCCTGCGCCCGGCGAACGGCGACACCCCGGTCAGGTCCATGACCTCACGCACCCGGGAGTGGCCGTGGCCGCCCATGCGGGCGTACACCCGCAGGTGGTCATGTGCGGTATGGCCGGGGTGGAAACCGCAGGTGTCCAGTGCGGCGCCGACGACCGAGGAGGGACGGGGCAGGTCCGCGTAGCGCAGACCGCCGATGGTGGCGCGGCCCGAGGTGGGTGTGACCAGGCCGAGCACCATCCGCATGGTGGTGGTCTTGCCCGCGCCGTTCGGGCCGAGGAAGGCGGTCACCGCGCCCGCCGGCACCTCGAAGCTGAGCTCGCTGACCGCGGCCACCGGGCCGAAGGTCTTGCTCAGACCGTGCGCCTCGATCATGCCGGGACGCCCAGGATCCGCTGCCGGAGCTGTTCGGCGGCCGGGACGCTGAGGATCAACTCGTCGACGCCCTCGATCCGCCTGCCCAGCGTGATCCGCAGTCCCGGGAGGTCACGCCGGGCGCAGACCAGCCGTTTCACCCCGCCCAACTCCCTCCATGTGCCGACTTTGGCGAATCCGGTGACGAGCAGGCCCGAGTGCGTTCCCCTGGCCGCGGCCAGCGGGTCCGTCACGAGCTGGACGTCTTGGATCGCCTCCAGCGGGACCCGCGTCCGCGCGCGCCGCACGAACAGCCGCGTCCACGGCGCATGCCACACGCTGAGCGTCCCCTGCCCGACTTCCACGTGAATCACGTCGACCTCCGTCACTGCCGTCGAGTTCTATCTGTTCTATAAGTTGTACATCAGATAGGCTGCAGATGTGAACCTGACCTTGGATCTCGACAGCGAGGTCCCGATCTATCAGCAGATCAGGGACCGGATCGTGGAGGCGATCGCCTGCGGCGAGGCCGTGGAAGGCGACCCCCTGCCCTCCACGCGTCAGCTCGCCGCCGACTTCGGGATCAACTTCCACACCGTGAACAAGGCCTACGACCTGCTCCGGGCGCAGGGCGTCATCCGCGTCAACCGCAAGAGCGGCGCGGTCATCCGGCGCGACCCCGCGTCAGGGCCGCCGGAGCCGGGATTCAGCCCTGACTGGGAGAACCGCATGCGGGTGCTGCTCGCCGAAGCCACCGTGCACGGCATCGACCGCGACGAGACCGTACGCAGATGCGCGGCAATACTGTCGGGCTTCACCGCGCGAGAAAGGACAACCCCATGACATTGACCGCTGCCGCCGGCCCGGCCGCCATCGTCCTGGTGACCTGCCTGGCGCTGGCCATGCCCGCGCTCGCCAAGCCGACCCTGCCGTTCGGCGTGCGCGTACCCCACCCGCGCACCGCCGACCCAGCCGTGATCGCCCAGCGGCGCGTCTACGCCAGGCTGACACTCGCCGCGGGCGCCGCGGCCCTGTCCGTCCTGTTCCTCGCCGGCGCGAGCCGCGAGGCCGTCATCGCCACCGTCACGACGGCCCTCGCCATGACGGACCTGCTGCTGTACTACCGATCCCACCGCAAGGTACGCGCCGCCAAGCTGACCGGCGGCTGGCAGCGGGAGCAGCGCCACGGTGTCACCGTCGACACCACCTTCCGCACCGACCCGGTACGCCTGCCACGCCTCTGGACTCTCCCCGCTGTGGCGATCACCCTGGTGACCGCGGGCCTGGGCTGGTGGCGGTACGACGCGCTGCCCGCGACCCTGCCGAGCTTCCGCGGCGTCGGCATCGACCCCACCCGGCCCGAACCGCTCACTCCGCTGAGCGCGTTCGAGCCGGTGATCCTCCAGGTCGCGATCATCCTGCTGTTCTCCGCCATGACGCTGCTACTGCTCCGTGCCCGCCCCGACCTCGACGCCGCCCGCCCGGCAGGGTCGGCCCGCAGATACCGCCTCTACCTGCGCGGCACAGCCCGCCTGTCACTGCTCGGCGCCGCCTGCGTGAACCTCACCCTGCTGATCGCCGCTCTACAGCTCTGGCAGATCGCCGCGCCCACCATCGTCTGGGGCGCGGCCGCCTACCTCGCCCTCGCCGGCCCCCTCATCGGCTCACTCATCTGGGAAATACGCGCCGGCCAGGCCGGACACCGCTTGCCCGCCCTGCCGGGAGAAGACGATGAGGACTCAGGAGTCGCACAACGCGACGACGACAAGCACTGGTTCCTGGCCGGCACGGTCTACGTCAATCGCCGCGACCCCGCCGTGGTGCTCCACGCCCGGCTCAGCCAAACCTGGACGCTCAACCTCGGACACCCCGTTGTGTGGGCGCTCGTCACCGTTCTGGCCGTCGCCGGACTGCTGGCCGCCTTCGGCGTCATCGACCTGCCCAGACGATCGTAGGGTGGGCGCGTCGTGCGGAACCACGACAGCCGCGCGAAAGGGTCACGACAGAGGCCGCTTGTTATCCTCAACGAGCCACGAACCCCCGTCTCTCCAGGAGTAGCACCATGGACGTGTTGCGGGTTGTCTCGCTGATGGCCGCCACGATGACGATGGGGCTGGTGGCCGGTGTCTTCGGCCTTTACGCGCACACCGTCATGCCCGGCCTGGCCAAGACCGACGACCGCACCTTCATCGGCGCGTTCCAGGCCATGGACCGGGCCATCATCAACCCGTGGTTCATGGGCGGCGGCTTCGTGGGCGCCCTGACCTTCACCATCCTCGCCACGGCCACCCACATCGGGCGGCCCGAGCTGCCGTGGGTCGCGGTCGCGCTCGTTCTCTACATCGTCACGTTCGTCATCACGATCGCGATCAACGTGCCGCTCAACGACGCGCTCAAGGCGGCCGGCGACCCTGACTCCATCGCCGACCTCGCCGCGGTCCGCGCGCGCTTCGACGAGGCCCGGTGGGTGGGCTGGAACCTCGTCCGCGTCCTCGGCTCCACGACCGCCTTCGGCCTGCTGGCCTGGGCGCTCGTCGTGCACGGCAAGTCGAGCTGATCAAAGCGGAATCCGCCCTGAGCGGCGGTGCCCGAGAGTAATCTTCCGGCAACAGCCAGTTGCCAGGAGGCCCCCACCGTGTACTCCTCCCCCGCCCGGCAGCCGTTGACCGACGAGTCGATCGATCGGCTTCTCGAGGGCGTGGCCGAGATCGCCGAGCATGCCGTGACCGACCACGCCACCGCGGAAAAGCACTACCGCGACTCCTACAGCCTCGCCGAACGGGTGCGCCAGCAAGACTCCTCATCCGGCCGGGTGGTCGGCGGGACGAGGCTCGAACCGCTGGTGTCGCTCATCGTCCAACGGGTGCTCCTCGCCGAGAGCATGGTCGACGAGCACGAGGAGGCCGCCCAGAAGTTCATCGCCTGGTGGGTCGACCTCGCGGTCTGCGCGGTGATGGCGCTGCTCACCGGCGTTCCGCTGACCCGCGGACGCGCGGCGGCCGGCGATCCGAGCTCGTGCATGTGCCCGGCCGAACTCGCCTGCCTGCCCCCCATACCCGAAGACGACCGCCGACTGGCCGAGCTCGCCGGCAGCATGGATCAGTGCTGGACGCCGGAGGGCATCCCGGTCGGCGGCAAGGCGTTCGCGGCGGAGCTCGGACTGATCCTCCAGCGTGACCCCGAGGGACATCCGATGCTCGTCGAGGACGGGACTCCGGAGGGGCGACGGCAGCGCCTGTGGGGCGAGATGTGGCGCAAGCACCGGATGCCGCTCCTGCCGGAGACCGACGACCTCGTCCAGGCCCTGACCGCGGCCGGTGTCGCTCCGCCCATGGTGGACAACGTCCGCTTCGCCTCCGGGGCCGTGGAGATCGCCGTCGCGGCCAAGGAACGCGCCTGGGAGCTGTCCGATGAATGGGACGGTGCGCAATCGCCAGAAGAGAGCGACCTCGTCGACTCCCTGTGGAAGCAGGCGGATGAGCTGCCCCATCTGCTCGCCGCCTACGCCCGCGTCCTGACCGCGCTCCTGCCCACGCTCCGCGCGCTCGGAAACGCGCCCGAAGAGCGCCACGACTGACCGAAGAAGGGGCGAGTGTCTGGAGAAGGGGCGGGCGAGTGCTACGTGTACGGGCGAGTGCTACGTGGGAAGGACTGCGGCCAGCTCCGGGATGCGGGCCCGGTAGCCGTCGAGCAGCTTGCGCGCCGTACCGACCGAGTCGACCAGGGGGTGCAGGGAGAACGCCTCGACGGCCAGACTGGACGAGCCCGACAGGGCGGCCTCGATGGTCGTCTGCTCGACCGCCTTCACCTGCTGTACGAGTCCGAGGAAGCGGCCGGGCAGCGGGCGAGTGGCCAGGGGCCGGACTCCGGAGCCGTCGACCGCGCAGGGGATCTCGACGACCGCCTCCTCGGGCAGACCGGCCACCGCCCCGCCGTTGCGGACGTTGAGGATCATGGTGGAGGGCTCGCCACGCGCGATGGCGCCCACCAGGGCGAGCGCGATGCCTTCGTAGCCGCCCGCTTCCAGGTCGACGGCGTCGCGCTCACCGGCGTCGGTGATCTCCCGCGTATCCGCCATGTACGACTCGTCGCGCTCCTTGCGTGTCCTGCCCCACTCGGCGAGGGCCTGCTCAGGACGTGCGCGTACGGCCTCGTAGAACCGATCCTGCTGCCCGAGCAGAGACTCGCCACGGGTCTGCCCGGACATGGCCGCGACGGACTCGCGGGTGAAGTAGTAGTAGTACAGATACTCGTTGGGCAGCGCACCCAAGGTCCGCACCCAGTCGCCGCCGAAGATCCGGGCCTCCTCGACCCGCCCCAGCGCCGCGTCGTCGGCGAGCAGCTCTGGCAGCACGTCACGGCCCTGGTAGGTGAGCCCGCGCAGCCAGCCGAGGTGGTTCAGCCCCACGTAGTCGGGCGACACGCGGGACGGGTCGAGCCCGAGGGCGGCGGCGGCCCGGCGGACCAGCCCGATGGGCGAGTCGCAGATGCCGATCACGCGGTCGCCGAGCACGCTCCGCATGGCCTCGGTGATCATGCCCGCCGGGTTGGTGAAGTTGATCACCCACGCCTGGGGCGCGAGGGCGGCCACCCGTTCGGCCACCCGTACGGCGACCGGAATCGTGCGCAGGCCGTAGGCGATGCCACCGGGCCCGGTCGTCTCCTGACCGAGCAGGCCCAGCTCCAGCGCCACCCGCTCATCCGCGGTTCGGCCCGCCAGCCCGCCGACGCGCATCGCCGAGAAGACGAAGGTGGAATCGCGCAGCGCGGTGTCCAGGTCCGTGGTGGTCAGCACCTCGGGCGGGTCGTCGTGCCCGGCGGCGAGCTGCTGGAGCACGTGCCGGATGGCCGCCAGCCGATCCGCCGACACGTCGTACAGCATCACCTGCTCCACGCGCGGCTTCGCAGTGTCGCGCAACAGCGCGCCGTAGACCAGCGGGACCCGGAAGCCGCCGCCACCGAGAACGGTCAGTCTCATCGAAACCCCTTCATCGCCACCGCTCGAATCGCGACCGCTGTCACACGACCTGCACTTCGGCACCCGCGGCCGCGCACTTGCGCAGCGTCGTCTCGTCGGCGCCCGAGTTCGTGACCAGCACGTCGATGTCCTCCGGACCGCACACCCGCAGCGCGCCCGTGCCGGGGAACTTGTGCCGGTCCACGAGTAACACCACCTGCCCCGCCGCCGCGATCATGGCGCGCTTCAGCGGCACCTCGGCGAGCGTGGTGTCGACGAGTTGGCCGTCCGGCCGTACGCCGCTCACGCCCAGGAACACCCGGTCGGCGCACACCTGGCGCAGCGCCTCCTCGGTCAGCACGCCGACCAGCGAGTGGTACGGCCGGCGGACCATGCCGCCGAGCAGCAGCAGCTCGACCGCCGGGTCGGCGCGGAGGACGTCGAGGACGGCGAGGCTGGAGGTGACCACGGTGACGCGGCGGCCACGCAGCCGGCGGGCCAGCCGCATGGTCGTCGTCCCGATGTCGAGCAGGACCACGTCGCCGTCGCGGACGAGCTGCGCGGCGCGGCCGGCCACCGCCTCCTTGTCCTGCTCGTCGACCACCGCCACCTCGGCGAAGGGCCGGTCGGCGTCGGCGTCGACCTCGGCGAGAGCGCCGCCGCGCACGCGCCTCAGCGTGCCGTCGCGGTCGAGCACCTCAAGGTCGCGGCGGATGGTCGACGGGCTCACGCCGAGCTGGCTGGCCAGATCGCTCACGCTCGTGGCGCCTGAGAGGCGGACCCGGCGCATGATCTCGGCATGCCTGAGGCGCTGAAGCACGCGGGAATCGTATCAGTCATATTCGCGCATGAGCGAGCATCTTTGACCAAAAGCTCGCGGCAAACACTTGAAGTGCGCGAGCAAACATGCAAGATTGCGCACATCTCGCTCTGCCGAGGAGGACTTGTTCTGTGTCTGCCCAGGCGTATGACCCTCTAGCCGATCAGCGAACCCCGGAGGGGCCACAGTTCGACGTCTTCTTAGCGGGCACGGTCTTCCTCGACATCGTGTTCACCGGGCTGCCCGCGATGCCCGCGGCCGGCACGGAGATCTGGGCCGACGGCATGGGCTCGTGTCCGGGCGGCATCGCCAACCTGGCCATCGCGACCAGCCGGCTGGGCCTGCGCACCTCGCTGGCCGCCGCGTTCGGGGACGACGACTACGCCGACTTCTGCTGGCGTACGCTCGCGGAGCAGGAGTCGGTCGACCTGTCCAGGTCCCGGCGCTTCGAGAACTGGCACTCGCCGGTGACGGTCTCCATGGCCGTCGACCGCGACCGCAGCATGGTCACCCACGGCCACTCCGCTCCGCTGGCCGCCTCGGAAATGATCGGCGCCCCGCCCCGCTCCAGGGCGGCGATCGTGACGCTGTCGGCCGAGGAGCCGCTCGGCATGCCCGGCAAGTGCAACTGGGCCGAGAAGGCGCAGCTCGACGGCGCCCTCATCTTCGCCGACGTGGGCTGGGATCCGTCCGGCGCCTGGCCGGCCGCCCTGCTGGAGCAGCTCTCGGTCTGTCACGCGTTCATGCCCAACGCGGTCGAGGCCATGGCCTACACCCACACCGACAGCCCGCGTGACGCCCTGTACGCGATCGCCGACCGGGTCCCCCTCGCCGTGGTCACCGACGGGGCGAACGGCGCCATGGCCATCGACTCCCTGACGGGCGAGGAGGCGTTCGTCCCGGCTCCGCGGGTGACCGCGCTGGACCCGACAGGCGCGGGAGACGTCTTCGGCGCGGGCCTCGTGCTCGGCACCCTGTGCCGCTGGCCGCTGGCCGATCGGCTGGCGTTCGCCGGGGTCTGCGCGGCGCTGGCCGTACAGCAGTTCGGCGGCTCGCTGGCCGCGCCCGGCTGGGGGGACATCGCCGACTGGTGGCATGAGGTACGGGCGGCGGCCGGCCACAGCGGCGCCTATGGCGACTCGCTGGCCCGCCGCTACGGCTTCCTCGACAAGCTGGTGCCCACCGACCCGGTGGGCGCCGTGCGCCGGGCGGCCGCCACCATCGCCCGGCAGGCCGACGTGGGAATGGCGCCGCGGACGCCGGGTAAGCCACCGGCCAGGACCGCCGCCGAGGCGTCCGGCGGGCCTGAGGGCGCCACGGCCGACGGTCCACCCGACGAGCCCGAGGGTCCGAGCACGTCCCGCGTGCCTGCGCAAAAGGAGTAACGCCATGATCCCCCCGACGCCTCGCACGCGTGCCGTACTCGCCGCCACCGCCGTGGCTCTCGCCGCGAGCGCGTGCGCGCCCGGCTCCTCGGCTCCACCACCGGCGGCCTCGTCGGCACCGCCCAGCGCGGTGCGCACCGACGCCGCGGCCCTCGGGAACGTGACGCTCACCATCTGGGACCAGGAGGTACGCGGGGGGCAGGCGGCCCAGATGAAGCAGCTCAACGCCGCGTTCGAGGCGAAATACCCCAACATCAAGCTCAAGCGGGTCTCCCGCTCCTTCGACGACCTCAACACCACCCTGCGCCTGGCGCTGAGCGGCAACGAACCGCCGGACGTGGTGGAGGCCAACAACGGCCGGTCCTCGATGGGCGCGTTCGTGAAGGCCGGCCAGCTCCGTCCGCTGAACGCCTACGCCGAGGCGTACGGCTGGAAGAAGCGCTATCCGGACTCCGTCCTGCGCTATTCGAGCTACAGCGCCGACGGCAAGGTGTTCGGTGAGGGCAACCTGTACGGCCTGCCGCAGGTCGGCGAGGTCGTCGGCATCTTCTACAACGCCGCCAAGCTGACCAGCCTGGGCCTGCAGCCGCCCAAGACCTGGGACGAGTTCCAGGCCGCGCTGGCCAAGGCCAAGGGCGCCGGCGAGGTGCCCATGCAGCTGGGCAACCTCGACAAGTGGCCGGCCATCCACGTGTTCGGCACCGTGCAGGGCCGTAACGTTCCGGCCGCCCAGATCAGCACGCTGGCCTTCGGCCGCAAGGGCGCCTCCTGGAACACCCCCGAGAACACCAAGGCCGCCCAGCAGCTCGTCGACTGGGTGGATAAGGGCTACTTCAACAAGGGCTTCAACGGCCAGGGCTACGACCCGGCGTGGCAGGCGTTCAGCAAGGGGACGGGCGTCTTCCTGATCGGCGGCACCTGGCTGATGGCCGACATGGAGAAGGTCCTGGGCAAGAACCTCGGCTTCATCCTGCCGCCCGGCGCCACGCCCGACGCGCCGCCCGTCGCGACCGGCGGCACGGGCCTGCCGTTCGCCATCACCGCCAAGAGTCCCAACCCCGACGCGGCTGCCGCGTACATCGACTTCATCACCAACGCCGACGCCATGAAGGTGCTCACCACCACCGGCAACCTGCCGGTCGCCGACACGGACCAGCAGACCGTGCCGGCCGGCGCGCAGCAGGACGTCTTCAAGGCGTTCGGCACCGCGACCAAGAACGACGGCCTGGTGCCCTACCTCGACTACGCGACGCCGACCTTCGCCGACACGCTGGGCGCGGCGCTGCAGGACCTGCTGGCCAAGAAGGCGACGCCGCAGGAGTTCCTGGCCACGCTGGAGAAGGACTACAAGACCTTCGCGGAGAGCAACGGGTGAGCGTGGCCCGACCTCCCGGGGAGCCCAGGCGCGTCGCCTACTTCTACATACTTCCGGCATTCGTCATCTACGCGGCGTTCCTCCTTTATCCGATCGGCCGGGCGGTGCAGCTGTCCCTGTACAACTGGGACGGGCTGTCGGTCGGCACGTGGGCGGGGCTGTCCAACTACGCGGCGATCGTCGCGGACGAAGGGCTGCGCGACGCCTTCGTCCACGCCCTGGTCCTCGTCGGGTTCTACGCCCTGGCGCCGCTGGCCATCGGGCTGATGCTGGCCGCGATACTCAACCACGCCAAGGTGCGCGGGCTCGGGTTCTTCCGGACGGTGGTGTTCCTGCCGCAGGTGGTCGCCATGGTCGTGGTGGCCGTCGCCTGGCGGCGCGTGTACGCCCCGGACGGCACACTCAACGGCCTGCTCGGCGCGCTCGGGCTCGACTCACTCACCAGGGGCTGGCTCGGCGACTACACCTTCGCGCTGCCGGCGGTCGGCGTGGTCGGCACGTGGTTCGAGACCGGCCTGGTGACCGTGCTGCTGCTGGCCGGGATGAGCCGCATCCCTTCGGAGCTGTACGAGGCGGCGCGGCTCGACGGGGCCGGGGCGGTCAAGGAGTTCTTCGCGGTCACGCTGCCCTCGGTACGCGGGGAGATCGCGGTCGCGCTGACGCTGACCGTGATCGCCGCGCTGCGGACCTTCGACCTGGTCTACATCACCACGCGCGGCGGTCCCGGCAACTCGACGTCGGTGCCGTCGTACGAGGTCTACCACCGCGCCTTCGGGCTCAGCCAGATCGGCTCGGCGGCGGCGATCGGGGTCACCCTGACGGTCGTCATCTTCGCGATCTCGTTCATGATCAACCGCTTCGCGGACAGGGGGGCCTCGTGATCTCGCGCGGGGAGCGGCTGGCCAACTACGTCATTCTGTCGGCGTTCGCCGCGTTCGCGCTCTTCCCCATCCTGTCGATCCTGTTCGCCGCGCTCGGCCCCGACGACAGCGCCGACGCCACCGGGCAGGGGCTCAGCGTGGCGGGGCTGCACGTGGGCAACTTCTCGGCGGCGTGGGAGATCGGGCGGTTCGGCACCTACCTGCGTACCAGCCTGATGGTGTCGGCGTTCGTCGTGGTCGTCAGCGTCGTGCTGTCCATCATGAGCGGGTACGCCTTCGGCACCATGCGCTTTCGCGGCCAGTCGGTGCTGTTCTACCTGTTCATGCTCGGGATCATGATGCCGAGCGAGGCCATCGCGGTGCCGCTCTACTTCGACCTGCGTTCGCTCGGCCTCATCGACACCTTCTGGTCGGTGGCGCTGCCGCAGGTAGCGCTGTCGGTGGCGTTCGGCACGTTCTGGATGCGGGCCTACTTCCGTGCCAGCAGCCGAGCGATCGTCGAGGCGGCCCGCATCGACGGCGCCTCGACCTGGCGCATCCTGTGGCAGGTGCTGGTGCCCCCGGCCCGGCCCGCCGTCGTCACGCTGACCGTCCTGGTCTTCATGTGGACGTGGAACGAGTTCCTCATCCCGTTGATCATGGTGACCAGCGAGTCGCTGCGGACCGCGCCCCTGGGGCTGGCCTTCTTCCAGGGCCAGTACACCTCCGGCTTCACCCTCCTCGCCGCCGGATCGGTCATCGTCGCGACCCCGGTCGTGATCTTCTACCTGTTCCTCCAGCGTCACTTCGTCCGCGGACTGCTCCAGGGGGCGGTCCGCGAATAACCCCCCGGAGGTTCCCTTGAAGAGGTCGCTCTACGCGCTGGTAGCGGTGGCCGCCGCGCTGGCTTTCGTACCGGCGGCGCCCGCGCTGGCCGAACATGCTCCCGCTCCCCCGATTGACCTCGACGCGCTGTTCGTCGGCGCCCATCCCGACGACGAGGCGTTCAGTCTTTCCACGCTCGGCCAGTGGAACGAGGACCACCGGGTCCGCGCCGGCGTCGTCACCGTCACCCGAGGTGAGGGCGGCGGCAACGCCGTCGGGCCGGAGGAAGGCCCGGCGCTCGGCCTGCTGCGGGAGGCCGAGGAGCGGACCGCGGTCGGCAAGGCCGGTGTGCGGGAGGTGTTCAACCTCGACGACGTCGACTTCTACTACACGGTCAGCGCCCCGCTCACCGACCAGATCTGGGGGGACGACACCCTGGAGAAGGTCGTACGGGTCGTCCGCCAGACCCGGCCCGAGGTCATGCTGACCATGGACCCGGCCCCCTCCCCCGGCAACCACGGGAACCACCAGCAGGCCGCCCGGCTGGCCGTCGAGGCGTTCTACGCGGCGGCCGACCCGAAGGCGTTCCCCGAGCAGCTCACCCGTGAGGGGCTGCGGCCCTTCGCACCCGCCCGGCTGTTCCTCGGCGGCGGGCGCGGCACCTCCCAGGTCGGTCCGGCCTGCGCCGCGACGTTCCGCCCCACCAACCCGGCCCAGAACGTGTACGGCGTGTGGAGCGGACGCCCCTCCCAGAGCCAGGGCGGCAAGACCTGGGCCACCATCGAACGCGAGGCCCAGCGCTCGTACGCCTCCCAGGGCTGGGCCGTCTTCCCCGACGTGCCGTCCGACCCGGCCCAGCTGGGCTGCGACTTCTTCACCCAGGTGGACTCGCGGGTGCCCTTCCCCGAGCCGGGCAGCGCCGCGGCGACCGCGCCGACGGCGATCCTCGACGGCGCGCTGACCCGCGCGGCCGGCACCGTGCCACTCGGCACCCTGCTCGATCTGCGGCCCAGTACGTTCGACGTCCGCCCGCGCACGGCCTTCACCGTCAAGGTCACCGCGACCGCCCCGTCCGGCGAACCGCTCGGCCGATCGTCCGCCGCACTGCGCGCCCCCCAGGGCTGGCAGGTCAGCGGCTCCGGTGACCTCGGCAGCATCGCCCAGGGGCGTACGGGATCCGCGACGTTCACGGTGACGCCGCCCCAGGGCGCGAGCGCCGGTGACCGGGCTCGCCTCGCGGCCACGCTGACCACCGAGCGCGGACGCGGCTACACCGACCGGCAGGTCGAGGTCAGCCCGGCCGTACGAGGTGGGCAGCAACTGCTCCCCCAGGTCGCCCAGTACGAGAAGTGGACCGCCGAACTCGGCGTGCCGCAGCTGCGCGGCCTGGTCACGCCCGTGCTCACCCTCCCGTCCGGCGGCTCCCGCCAGGTGGGCGTCGTGGTCACCAACGTGAGCGGCACCACCCAGTCCGGCACGGTACGGCTGGACCTGCCCGCGGGCTTCACCACCGACCGCGCCGAAGCGCCCTACAGCGGCCTGGCGGCCGGGGCCTCGACGACGGTGCCGTTCACCGTCACCAACTCCGACCCCTCGCTCAAGACCTCGAACCAGGGCGGCGACTACACCTACACCATCACCACCACCAGCGCGGACGGCTCGTCGGTGAGCAAGCCCGCGCTCGAACTGGTCCCGGCGGCGGCCATCCAGCAGGCCACGGCGGCGCCGGCCGTCGACGGTGTGGAGGGCGACGGCGAATACGCCGGCCCCGCCCTCGACATCTCCCGCCTGTGGGAGGGCACCGCGTGCTCGTCGGCCGCGGACTGCTCCGGCACGGCCAAGGTGACCTGGCGGGACGACACGCTGTTCCTGATGGTCCACGTGAAGGACGACGTCGTCGGCACCCGCCTGCCCGTCTCCGACTGCAAGCGGCACTGGCGTACCGACTCGGTGGAGGTGACCCTCGACCCGCGCGGCACGTCGGAGAACACCTCCACGACGTTCAAGGCCGCGGTGCTGCCGGTGACGGCCGAGGGTCCGCCCTGCGCGCTGCGCGACGCCGACAACCACCAGGGACCCGCCACCGGCATGCGGGTGGCCTCGAAGGTCTCCGCCGGGGCGTATGACGTGGAGATGGCCATCCCGATGGGGACCCTGCCGGGAGCGGTCGATCCCGCGCATCTCGGGCTCAACATCCTGGTGTACGACTCCGACACCCAGGACAAGACCGGCCAGACCCGGATCGGCTGGTCGACCTGGGGTGGCGTCCAGGGTGACCCGTACCGGTGGGGCGTCGCGACGCTACCGGGCTACCAGCCGCCGGCCGACCGGCCGACCACCCCGCCCGACCCGGTGATCCCCGACACCGGCCTGTCCAGCCTGGACTCGCCGCAGTCGCTGGAGCAGGCGGTCCGCGTCCACCTCCCGCTCGCCGGCGGTCCCGCGGCGAAGGAGTCGGAGAGCGGCCGGGTGGTCTCCGCCACGAGCGGACGGAACGCCGTGAAGGTAACGCTGCGCGCCAACGCCGCCGGTAAGGCGCACCTGTTCGTCCGCGACGACCAGGGCACGGCGGGCAGCCGCGTCGTCACCGTCTCCGGTAAGGGCACCACGACCGTGACCGTACCCCTGACCCGTGCGACGGGCGGCCACCCGACAGTGGTGGCGGGATGGCAGGCAACGAGCGGCGGCACGCTGGCCTCCCAGGTCCGCGTGCGCTGACAGCGCCGGCGTCCGCATCGTCGAACCCTCGTCTCGACGATGCGGACGCCGGGCATCTGACCGATCCTGCGGGCTGCCGCCGTTAGACGTCGCCTTTAGATGCGGCCTCTAGATGCGGCCTCTAGATGCGGCCTTTAGATGTCGTCGGCCTTCCAGTGGGTCAGGCCGTAGGTTTCCGCGATGGGGCGCCACGCCTCGACGAATCGGGCTTTCGCCGTCTGGGCGTCGCCCGATTTGTCGAGGCCGCGCTGGTAGTCGGGATCCTGGGCGATGGGTCCGGTGCAGCCCTTCGCCAGGTGGCGCCGGGCCCAGGTGAGGAAGGCGGCGTCGGCGGAGTAGGAGGCGTGGAGCGCGGCCACGAGGGACTCCTTGAGCGCGGGGCCTTCCGGCAGGGCGGTCAGGTCGAGCGCTTGGGCCATGGTCAGCTGGTCGCGTCGGTTGACGGTGATGCTCTGGATGGCGTTCATGCCGCTCCGCTCGCATTTGCTCGCGCGGGCGATGGCCCCCGACAGGCTGGCGCGGGTCGAGTGGCTGTTGGTCAGCAGATCATCCAGACCGGTGGCCTGCCGGGCGGCCTGGTCGGTGTCGGCCGCCGGTGATCCGGCGTCGGTCGCCGGTGCTGAGGTCGCGCCGGTGGCATCGGTGAGCACGGGCACCTCGTCCTGCCGCGCCTGAGTGTCTCCTTCACCGGAGGGCCAGGGGAGACCGGAGGCGAGCCACCAGACCAGCCCGAGGGCGAGCGCCGGCAGGATCAGGCCGAGGAAGACCAGCGACGTCCAGGGGCGCGGCCGATCCCAGGGGTCCCATTCCCCACCGTCCGCCCGCGCCGGTGGCTCCGCGAGGGCAGCTCCACACCTCGGGCACCGGTCGAGGTTCCCGGCGTCGGCCCCGCATCGCCCACAAAGGCGGCCGGAGCCCGATTCATCCACCAATGCACCTCTCCCTAATTAATCCCGAAAAACCAGGACAAATGCTTTATTTGTGATTCGTCGTGTCGACGGCCGCCCGCATTACCGAAAGAAGACTATTTGATAACGAGCCGCTCTTGAGATATTCGCCCACTATAGGCTCACCCGCACGCACGAATGAGCGGGAGGCGGCCTCGATGCTCGACAGCTCCGGAACAGATTCCCTGCACGCGCGGACCTCGAATGCGAAAACGTCTCGCATGGGTAATGTGACGCGTTATCTCTGCGCCGCGGCCTATCTGGATAGCGGCTTCCGCGACAAAGTTCTGGCTGAGCTGCTGTTCGACCAGCATCGGGCGATCCCTCCCTCCTATGGGGGTTTCGACCTGATGCCGGTGATCTATCACTGCCGGCGGTCCCGGACGATGCTCGTGGTCCGCGACGCCCTAATCACCGGATTTTTCGCCATCGGTTGCTTTGTTGCCCCGTTGAGCACATTCGCCTGGCTGACGACCCTTATCCCGTTCGCCCTTCTCACTGTGGACGGAATCCGGCGCGGGCCGCTGTACGTGCGGGCGCTGATCTGGCTCTGGGCCGGCTACTCGGCCTTCTCGCTGGCCTTTCTGGCGATCTTCAGCGCACTCTTCTCCGCGGCGACGGGCTTGCCCACCTCACGCCGCTCATCATTTCCCGATATATATGGAATTGAGCCTGCTGCTCCGGATATCGTGAGCGACAGCACCGGCTCCCTGCTGCAAGCGCTCATGGTTCCAGCCGTCACGCTCGGCGTCGCGCTCGTGTACCGGATCGCGATCTACCTGACCCTCGTCGGGAGCCTCAAGCCGGGCGCACCGGAACCCATCATCAGAACCACGCACCCCAAACTGGCCCGCCGCCTCGACTACATCCGCGGCGCGCAGTGGGGAAACATCACCATGTACGCGAACGAGGACGCCTTCCTCGGAGCCGGGGCGATCCAGCGAAACTGGTCCATCGCCGTCGAACTCGACCGCGTACGCGAGAACCACCGGCCGTCGCGGCGAGCGGACCCCGTCGACATCGACCCGGTTGAACTGCACGGCTTCGTCCGCAGCCGCCTCATCGACATGCGTGACCGCGTACTCCGGCCCAACGAGGGCATCCAGCGGCTCGACATCGGGGATCACGTGGTGACGCGCGGGATCTTCACCGTCGCCGACGGGCAGCGCGACCGGGCGGCCGGGCCGCATCCGATGATCGACCGGAACGGCCTGCCCCGCTACCTGGCCACCCCCGAGGAGATCGCGGCGATCGCCCGCCATCCGCAGGGCGGCGTCCGCTACTACCAACGAGTAACGATCAACAACGCCGGCCAGGAGATCCGCGACCTCAACGGCAACCTGGTCGCGCCGGCCGAGGACCAGGAGGCGCTGACATCCGCGTTCATCTACCTCGCCGTCGAAGGCCGAATGCTCTACACGCAGTTCGTGGTCACCGTACTTCCGCCGGCCCACGACCTCTATCACGTGGTCGACAGCCTGCCCGCCATGACCAGCGGGCGGATCACCTGGGAGGCGGTCAAGGTCCTGAAGCTCCAGCTGCTGCGCGACGTGCTGGCGGCTCCGGTCCGGGTCGTCCGGACGATCGTGCAGAGCGTACGGCAGAGCGCGATGACACCGAACCCCTGCGACCACATCGTCTATCCGTACGGCGCCCGCTTCAGCGTCCGCGAGCTCGGCGCCAGCGAGCGCCTCCAGACCCACATCCAGGTGCTCGACGTCACGAAGTACATCAAGATGATCGAGCAGCGGCTCACCGAGGCGGTCCTCGACTTCCTGGAGGAGCGGAAGGTGGAGACCGGCGCCTACCGGCTGCAGGCGGCCAGCGTGACCTCGTACTCGATGTCGGTGGGCCCAGGCGGCACGGTGAACGGCCCGATCGCCTTCGGCGAGCACGCGTCGGCGACCTACGGCCAGGCACGTGACTAGCAGGGAGGCCCCTATGGGAACGGAATACGGCGTACACATCACCGGCGGCCAGGTCAATGGGCCCATCGCCATGGGCACGCACGCCCGCGCCACCGTCAACAACCTGGGCTCGCCGGCGCCTGGTACGGCCGAGCAGCTCCTGGACCAGCTGGACAGGCTGCTCGGCGAGCACGAGTCGGTCGTGGACGAGCCCGGCAAGGCGCGGCGGGACGCGGCCGACGTCCGGCGGGAGCTGGCCGAGGCCGAGCCGGACCGGTCGCGCATCCTCGACGCCCTGAAGCGGCTCTCGCTCAGGGCGGCCGAGGTGTCGGTCATCGTCGAGGTCATCGGCAAGATCCGCGAGCTGTTCTCCTAGGACCCCTGGCTGTCTCGTCACACGATCGTCTCGATCCCTGTGACGGTCCGTGGTGGCTGGGGTCCTTTGAGAGATACCCCCTTCGGGGGGAAAGGGAAGCGGTCTGACGTGGCTGGGGTCCCCATTGAGGGACCCCTCTGGGGAGAGATGGAAGGAGGTCCGTCTTGGCTTGGGTCCACAAGGAGAGACCCTCCGGGGAGAGAAGGCGGAGACCCTCCGTTGTGGCGGCGGCCCCATGGACGGACACCCTCTCGGAGCGGAAGAGCGGGTACAGACCTGGCGACCTCCCTACCCGCCGATGTCGACCGGGCAGGTGACGGGGACCGGGGACTCCGGCCGATTCCTTCACGATCTCGGCCACCGACGCACGGAGGGCTGGTTCGCCTCCACCCCCACATCTATGTCCCTGGTTCAGGGCATCTCACCGTCACGCCATATCACTCTCAGTTATTTATTAACTACTCTAAGTGATTGTCGATGGTTTCGGGCGCCGACATGACTTCCCAGAGTCGACGCCCTGGCCGGCAACCACTGCCGAGGAGGAATCCCCATGCATCCCAGGCCCCCGTCCGCCTGCTGGCCGCGACGGTGATCAGCGCGGCCTCGCTGACGCTGGCAGCCGCGCCGGTATCGGCCGCCACCCAGCACTTGAACGGCACGCAGGCCGCGTCCGCAGCGCCGACCCCGATGTGTCTGGACGCCACCGATAACCGGGCCAACGGCACCGCCGTGCGCCTGTGGACGTGCGTGAACCACCGCAACCAGAAGTGGGTCATCCAGGGCGGCCAGGTCAAGGTCGAAGACACTCTGTCCTGACCATCCAACTGCTCCCCGGGTTCCCGGCGAGCGCGACGATGGCACGGTCTACCAGGCCACTGCCGATGAGTAAAAACCCCTGATCAATAGACACGGGACCACGGGCTGTCCGTGGTCCCGTGTTCTCCTTTTCGGGTCCAGCCGAGATAGTTGGAGAACCGTCCGTCGTGGCGTCCGTCCCATGGACGGGCGCGACGTGGGTCAGAAATCGTCGGGGGTGCGGACCCGGTCGCGGACCCAGACGCCGGCCGCCTTGAGGCGAGAAGTGCCCACTCGGTCGGGTGAACAGGCGGGGGTTGGTCTCGTAGCCGTCCTCCTGGATGTACATGGAGATGTGCAGCACGTCGGCCTTCCAGTCGTCGGCCAGCGCGTTCAGTGACGCGGTGTTGAGGCACTGCAGGCCGTGCGAGCTCATGCCGCGGAGTCGACAGCCGCACTGCGTTCATCCGCCCCTGCTCAGGCGATCTCTACGGTGCCGTTGCCCGCAGGAACCTCGACCGGGACGGCGACGTCCTTGGCGGGGACGGGTTGGGCGGCGGCCTTCTGCTCACGGGCGAGGAAGGCGCCGAGTTCGGCGATGGTGGTCATCAGAGGGGCGGGGAAGACGACTGTGCTGTTCTTGTCCACGCCGATCTCGACCAGGCTCTGCAGGTTGCGCAGCTGCAACGCCAGGGGGTGGGCCATCATGATGTCGGAGGCCTCGCCCAGCGCGGCGGCGGCCAGGTGCTCACCCTCCGCGTTGATGATCTTGGCGCGCTTCTCACGCTCTGCCTCTGCCTGGCGGGCCATGGCGCGCTTCATGCTGTCGGGGAGCTGGATGTCCTTCAGCTCCACCAAGGTCACCTCCACCCCCCATGCGACGGTGGCGACATCGAGGATCTGGCGGATGTCCAGGTTGATGCGGTCGGTCTCCGACAGCGTCTCATCCAGGGTGTGCTGGCCGACGACCTTGCGCAGCGTGGTCTGGGCGATTTGGTCGATGGCCGCGCGGACGTTCTCGATCGCCACGACCGACTTGATCGCATCGACCACCTTGAAGTAGGCGACCGCGGACACGTCGACGCTGACGTTGTCGCGGGTGATGATGCCCTGGGACTGGATCGGCATCGTGACGATCCGCATAGACACTCGGCGCAGCACGTCGACGAGCGGAATGATCAACCGCAGGCCTGGTTCGCGTACGCCCAGCACCCGGCCCAGGCGGAACAGCACGCCCTGCTCGTACTGCTTGACGATCCGCACCGCCAGCGCCAACATCAGCAGCAGCACGGCCACGATGATCGCAGGGATGGTCCAGCCGTTCATGGTCAGCTCCGTTCGCTCGCCAGCGGAGATCGCCGGGTCCGGCAGGATCGACGAGACATCCTCGTCAACCCGGCTGATGGACGCCCTGTGGGCGATCCCCTTACCGGAAGCCTCCAGCCGGGCGCGCCTGGCCGCCAGAGGCGAAAGACCTCAGCCGGCACGACCGCGAGGGGCGTTCGGCGGCGCGGGGTGGGACCCTCTGCCCTGTCGCGAGAAGGCAGGCGCTTCGCTCCTCGCCCGTGAGCCGTCATCAGGTTGCACCGCCCAGAGCGTGCTTTTCGGACCGCAAGAGGCGTAGGGTCGAGATCAGGAGGAGCACGACACACCAGCCGGGCCGCCTTCTGCCGGGTCCGGCACCAGGCGTTGCCCCAGCCCCCGGCGGCATCCACCAGTCCACGGCAGCGCAGGCCATCCCATCGCCTTCCCCGACGGCCAGGGATGTGGAGTCCACGGCGGACGACGGGCGCTGTCGCGGTCATGGTCATCGCTTCACGATCGCCCACCAGCGTCGGCGACCACTGGACCGGCCGCCCGGAAACCCTTCCGGTCGGCGGGACGGCGAGCCGGTTGGCGCAGCGAGGAACGCCGCCATGCACGGCACCGATTTCGGTCAGACCCATCCGCGTGAAATCGGCCTTGCCGGTCACGTGAACGCCCCCGTTCATGCGCCGCAGAACCCTGTCGCAGACGGCTACCGCATCGCCTCCGACCTGCACGACATCCTGGTCAATCAGATCTTCATCGTCAGCCTGGACCTGCACGCCGCCCTCTCCCTGACCGACGATGCCCAGGCCAGAACACGAATCACTCGCGCCATCGGCGGGCTGGATCACGCCGTCGTCGACCTCAGACGCACCCTCTTCGACCTTGACAGACTCAGTTCTCTCACCAAGGAGGGCCCGACCCCGGACGTGGCCACGATCGACTAGAAAGCACTCTTGCCTGCCCAACATGAGGTGAGCCTGGCAGATCGCCGGGCTCATTCCCGTTACCGGCGAGCCCGAGGCAGACCCACCAGACAAGAAGACCTTGACCGCACGAGGCCCATGCACATTCCGACGTTGGCGTTCGGCTGCATGCTCACAGACAACCAAGGTCGTTGGCTGGGTCCTCGCCCGCATCAACAATCCTGACAACATGTGGCTTTTCGATCGGCGCTGGGGTGTCGACGTAGCGCTTCCCGCAGCGACCCCGCTGGTGTCCCTGATCGAGGAGGCCGCCGGCACCACCGACACCATCGGCCTGATGCGGCTCGCGGCCGCGACACCGTTCTCGTCGTCACCCACAGCGCGACCGAAAGCGATATCCACCTCCTCTTCCAATAGCCGAATGCGGCCCTGGGCGGGTTGCTGCCGCCTTTGATCTGCCCGCGGCCGCATGCGCGGCAGTCTCTTCGCTTCCCCATCGCACAAATGACGCCCACCCACCCGCAAACCCTCTGAAGTGCCCGGAAGGAGTGCGTAGGCGTACAGCGGCGAAGCCTGACGTGCGGCTGACGAGTCACATGAGAGGCTGCGTGCAAGCGCCCTGGGTCGCGATGGCCGAACCGGTGTTCGTACGGCTGTCCCTGAACGAGGTCAGCGGTCGCCGCCTTCCCCTGCACCCAGGCGGTGTCATTGCCCCCTCGGCCGAGGATCGGGGCTTTTGAGTTTCCCCTTTCGGAGCGGACATCTCCTGACAATAGATCTTGTTTGCGAGGTCTTCCGGCGAGCAAGCCCAAATCTGACCGCCCCAGTCAGACTCGGGTCTTGCTCGCCGAGGACCGCGTGCGGTGTCCCCATCCAGGGCCGCCGCCGGGCCCCTGCGGTGCGGCCACCGAGGGCCGCACCGGCTCAGCCGCCGAGAGCCGCGTCCTGGCCGATGGGTGCGGTGCGGTGGCCAGGACGCGGTCCCTGTCACCAGGGGGCGGTGCAGATGGCCCGGCTGCCGGGCACGCCCCTCGGTGCCCCGCAGGCGCGGAACTGCAGGTTCGGGTCGCTCGAGGTGCGCGCGGCGGGGGTGATCACGATGTCCCCGTCCCAACGGGCCTCGAACGGACCGCAGTAGCCCCAGGTACGGCCTCCGTCGCTGGTCACGTCAAGGGTGACCCAGTCGCCCTGCTTGGCGCCGGACAGCTGGGCCCAGCCGTGCTGGATGCCCTGGATCTTGCCGTACATGAGGTTGAACTGCGGGCGTCCGTTGGAGCCGCCCCAGCGGACCATGCGGGCGGACTTCGGGTCGTTGCCCGTGAAGTGCCACCATCCGCCGCAGTCGATGGGATCGGCCGCGGCCACCGCCGGACGCGCCGCCGCCGCTGCCACCGCTGCGGCCCCCGCCGGACGTGCCATCGCGGACACAGACGCGGCCCCAGCCGGACGTGCCGTCGCGGACACGGGCGCCGCCGACGCGCTGGGCGCGGACACAAAGCCGCCGGCGAGTAGAATGGCCGACGCCGCAGCCACCCCTAGATGTCTTTTCTGCATGTTTCTCCCCCTGGTCTACGTGAAATTCCTGACCCCTTGTCGTCATCACGGTAAACAGCGGTCCTGTCAAAAGGCTGACGTCATCCTTTCGGCAACCTGTCGTCGCAGCACGGGGCGGCCGTATTAAGGATGGCTACGAAGTAGAACTCCGGACAGGATGTATTCCGGTACGCGCGGAAACCGTCCTTCCTTGCTGCATGGTGGAGAGTGCGAACAGGTGATCGTGTCATTGGGGATGGCGCGCACACCCTCGGGAGATCGCGGAAAGGTCCACGGATGGAAACGGGTACGGGGATCCGGTTCAGTGTGCTGGGACCACTGGAGATAACACGGGACGGCCGGCCGGTGCGGCTCTCGGCGGCCAAGCAGCGCATCGCGCTGGCGACGCTGCTGGTGAACGCCAACCACCATGTATCGCCCGACAAACTCATCGAGTACGTGTGGGGCGACGACGCGCCCAAGCAGGCGCGCGCGGCCCTGCACACCCAGATGACCAGGCTGCGCCGGGCACTGGACGACGGCGCCGACGGGCGGCCGCTGATCGAGACCATGGGGGCGGGATACATCCTGCGGGCCGACGCCGACACCCTCGACGTCGAGCGGTTCCGCGAGCTCGCCGAACAGGCGACGCGGGCGGCGGGGGCGGGCGACCAGCCGGGAGAGTCCGGTCTGCTGCGCGAGGCGCTCGGGTTGTGGCGGGGCCCGGTGCTGGTCGACGTGGCGTCGGAGTCGCTGCACCGCGACGAGGTGCCCCGGCTGGGAGAGGAGCGGATGCGGCTGCTGGAGCGCTGGTTCGACCTCGGGCTGCGGACCGGCCGCCACGAGGAGATCATCGCGGACCTCAAGGCCGCCACCGCCGAGCACCCGCTGCGCGAGCGGCTGTGGGAACAACTGGTTCTGGCCCTCCATCTCGCCGAGCGCCGGGCCGAGGCGCTCGAGGTCTACCGCCACGTCGCCGTCCTGCTGCGAGAGGAGCTCGGCATCGATCCCGGCAGTGAGCTGCGGCGTCTCCAGCAGGCCGTGCTGAACGGCATTCCTCTGACGACGACGTGGGCCCCCGAGACCCCTCCCCCGGCCCCGGTGCCGCGCCAGCTGCCGTCCGACCTCACCCGGTTCACCGGCCGCCACACGGACCTGGCGAAGCTGTACGACTTACTTCCGGAAGAGGGGGAGCACCGGCCCATCGTCATCGCGGCGATCGGCGGCGCGGGCGGGGTCGGCAAGACCGCGCTGGCCGTGCACTGGGCTCACCAGGTGCGGGAGCGCTTCCCCGACGGGCAGCTGCACATCGACCTGCGCGGGTTCGGCCCCGGCGAGCCGATGGCGCCCGCCACCGCCCTGGAGATGATGCTGCGGTCCCTGAACGTACCCGCCGACCAGATCCCCACGGCGGTCGAGGCCCGCTCCGCGCTGCTGCGCAGCACGCTGGCCGGGCGGCGGGTGCTGGTGCTGCTGGACAATGCCCGCAACACCGCCCAGGTACGGCCCCTGCTCCCCGGATCGGACTGCCTGGTGCTGGTGACCAGCCGCACCCGCCTGGCCGGGCTGGCCGTACACGATGACGCGCGGCATGTCTTCCTGCGCAGGCTGCCTGAGGCGGAGTCGCAGACGCTCCTGGGCAAGATCCTCGGCGCCGGGCGCGTGTCCGCCGAGGCCGCGGCCGCGGCCGAGCTGGCCCGGCTGTGCGCCCACCTTCCGCTGGCGCTGGCGATCAGCGCCGAGCACGTGACCCGGCGGTCCGGCGCGCGGCTGGCGGACCTGGTCGCCCAGTTGCGCGACGAGCGGTCCCGCCTCGACCTGCTCGACGTGGACGACGATCCGCAGATGAGCCTGCGGGCGGTGTTCTCGTGGTCGTACCAGGCGCTCGATCCGCGGGCCGCGCGGGCGTTCCGGCTGCTCGGGCTGCACAGCGGGACGGAGTTCGGGGTCGGCGCCGCCGCGGCGCTGATCGGGGTTCCGCCCGCCGAGGCACGGCGGCTGGCCGAGATCCTGACCGACCGGTGCCTGCTGGAGACGGGCGGCGTCGAGCGGTATCGCATGCACGACCTGATGCGCGTCTACGCCGGCGAACGGGTCGAGGCGGAGGAGTCCGACGCCGACCGGCTGGCCGCGGTCAAGCGCCTGCTGTCGTGGTACCTCCACACCGTCGACCAGGCCGATCAGGTGCTCAACCCCCAGCATCAGGGCCTTCCGCTCCCGCCGCTGGAGCCGTCGTGCGAGCCGTACACCTTCTCCGGCTACGACGCCGCGCTGTGCTGGCTCCAGACCGAGCACGCCAACCTCATGGCCGCCGTACGGCGGGCCTTCACGCTCGGCCAGTACGGCGTGGCATGGCAGCTGCCGTGCGCGCTGTGGAGCTTCTTCAACCTGCGTAAGCACTGGGACTCCTGGATCTCCAGCAACGAGATCGGCCTGGAGGCCGCGCTGCTGCTGGGCGACGCGCACGCCGAAGCCACGATCCGCACCAGCCTCGCGCTGGCTCACTGGGACCGCAGGCAGTTCAAGGACGCGCTCCCGCACGCCGAGATCGCGCTGGCGCTCCAGCGTGATCTCGGCGACCGGTGGGGCCAGGGCAACGCGCTGAACACGCTCGGCCTGGTGCATCGGGACCTGGACGCGGCGGAGGCGGCCGTCGTGTGCCACCGGGAGGCGCTGGCCATCTTCACCGACCTCGGCTATCATTGGGGGCAGGCCATCGCCTCGGCCGGGCTCGGCCGGGCGCTGCTCGCTCTCGGTCAGCCGCGTACGGCGCTCCAGCACCATCTGTCCGCGCTCGCCGCCTTCCGCGCGATCGACAATCTCTGGGGCGAGGGCATCGCGCTGACCGACATGTGCATCACGTACGCCGCGCTGGGCGATCACGAGGAGACGATCCGCTGGTGCTTCCGCTCGCTCGACCGCAGCCGTGAGATCGGCGACTGCAACACCGAGGCTCGCACCCTGCACATCCTCGGTCAGGCCCTGGCGGCGACCGGCTGCCCGGTGCTGGCCGTCGAGACCTGGCGCAGGTCCCTGACCATCTTCGACCACCTGGCCGACAGCGAGGCGGCACAGGTGCGCGCCGACATCGCCGAGGTGGAGGCGGAGACCGGCTTGTCCGCGGAATCCATGCTCGAACCGGAGAAAGCCTGGCTCTCGGACATCGTCGCCTCATCCCGCGTCATCTCCTCATCCCGCTGAGCCCTGAGGGCTCCACCGGCGCAGTACTGATCGCGCGAAGCCGGTGAGGAGATGGGTCTCGCCATAGATCCGGGCCGCGTCCTCGGCCACTCGCGCGCAGCGCCGCACCGCGGCTTCGGGGTCGCCGAGCCTGCCGAGCTGGTGCGCGAGGATGACCTCACCCGCGAGGACATGCGCGTCACCGGCGCCGAACACGCTCCGGCCCACCTCCAGGGCCCATTCGGCGATCTCTCTGGCCCGCTCGTGATCTCCCGCCCCGTCCATCCGGCCGCCCACCCACCAAGCCAGGTTGGTGAACAGCGTCATGGCACCCCAGCCGTTCAGCGCCTCCTCCTGGAACGCACGCTCAACCAGCCCGTCGAGCCAGGCGACGGCATCGGCGTCGCGCCGCGGGTCGCCGATCTCCTCAAGAGCGGCCTCGATGTTGTCCAGCGTGTCAGCGATCTCGCCGTCACCGATCGCGACCTTGTCGGCGGCGAGCTCCTGCCAGAGCTCGACCGCCCGGCGGGGATTCCCACCCCACCGGGTCCAGACCGCGATCTCGAACCGCCCACCGAACACGATGCCGCTGTCCGCCCCGTGCACCCGCGTACCGACCTCGACCAGCTCCTCCGCCAGCGCCAGCGCCTCCTCCGTGCGGCCCATCGCGCCTACCTGGCGGGCCAGCGTCATGCGGCACGCCAACGTCTACGCGTGCTCCGCGCCCAGGAGGCGTTCGCTCTCTTCCGCGGCCGCCCGCGCGAGGTCGAGCGCCCGGGCGGGATCTCCGCTCTGGTGAAAGCGCGCCCCGATCCACCAGGCCACCCGGTCTCGGAGGGCGATCACCTCCTCCGGTGGGGCGCCGCTCTCGGCTACCCTGGCCAGGGCCCGTTCCAGCCAGCTCACCACGTCCTCGTCGCGACCGGCCGAACTCATCATGTGGGAGAAGTCCAGCGCCGCCTCGAGAAGCCCCGCGTCGAACGCCTGGTGAAGGGCGCGCCATCAACACCGTCGACGGGATCGGCGGCAACGACACCATCAGCGCCGACGGTGGCACCGACACGTGCGACTCCGACAGAGGCGACACCGAGCTCAACTGCGAGATCTGACGAAAGATGCCCGGGCGGCGCGCTCACACCGCCGCCGCCCGGGCACTCGGGTCAGGCGGTCGGCTTGAAGGAGCTGTCGCCGCGGAAGAGCGTCGTGTCCTCTGCCTTGTCCAGGCGGAGGGCGTCGTCGCGGTGGCGGACGAACCGACCGGGGTAGTTGGCCGACTCCAGCCGCACCGAGCCGTCCACCGTGCCCTGGCGAGCGTGGAAGGTCGCGTCGCGCTTGAACAGCGCGGTGCCGTCGTTGGTGTCGAATCGGACCAGGAAGTCCTTGTGCCGCAGGTATCGGCCCTCGGAGTCGACGAAGGAGTATCCCTTGGCGTCGGACAGGCCGGGCACGATGCGCAGCGCGAGCGCGGTCGCCCCGATGCGGCCCACGGCACCCGCGGCCTGGATATACGCCTTCGGGCGATTTACCGACTGGAAGGCCCGCGAGACGCCCTTCGGTAGTAGTCCGCCCCCGCCCGCGGCCGTGGCCCGGGTGAAGGTCAGCGTGCCGAAGCCGAGGTGGTCGTACTTGCTGCCGCCGTAGTCCCCGCCTCCCCCTTCGGGGGCAACCCGCTTGCCGTACGCCTCGATGTGGGGCACCGGCAGCCCGCGGCGCACCCCGTAGTGGTTGTAGAGCAGCGCCCAGACCGGGTCGTTCATGCCGCGTCCCGCCGCGGAGACCTCCGTCTGCTCACGGGGTGCGCAGTTCTGTCCGGTCCCCCACTTGTACGTGGTGAACGGCACGCTCTCGCCGAGGTTGTACTTGGCAACGTACTGGGCGCCCTTCATGAACCGGTCGTCGGCGTAGCCGTACAGGTCGATGCCCTGGTTCCAGGCCATCTCGCACAGCACGCCCATCAGCCCGATGCCCAGGCTGGCATGGCCCTGGTCGCGGCCGCTCTCCTGCCACTGGCCGAGGCCGCCGGGGTGGAGGAACGGCACCGCGTTCATGATGGCGCCGTTGCCCTTGCCGTGTTTGAAGTACTCCACGGCCTGGTCGACCTTGGCCTGGTCGTCGCAGAGAATGCCGATGGCCAGGATGGAGGCCATGGCGCACAGGTCCCAGTTGGCCCAGTAGTTGGTGATGCAGGCGTCGTTGTGCCCCCGCAGGAACCGGTCGTTCAGCGGGTAGAAGACGGTGAGCATCATCTTCTTGAAGCGGTCGAGGTCGAAACCCGGGTAGCCGCGCATGATCTCGCCGACGTTGGCCAGTTGCCAGCCCTGGATGCCCGCCGCGAGGAAACGGTCGGCGTTGCCCGTCACCGCCTTCAGCGCGGCCGACCAGGCGTTGAGGATGTCGCGGGCGGCGTCGCCGTGGGCCTTGTCGCCGCTGATCTTCCAGCGCAGCGCGTTCTGGTAGGCGGCGGCCACGTCGATGGCGAGCTGCACGTGGTTCGCCCCCGTGCCACCTCTGACGACCGTCTCCACCGGGCGAGCCTTCCAGGTGCTCTTGGAGCGGCTGTTGGCCACCAGTTTGTCCCAGCCCGCCTTCCAAGGCTGGGCTCCGGCGTTCACCTGGGCCCGCATCCGGTCGAAATCCGGCTGCGTGTGCAGCATGCCGGGGTGCTTGAGCGCCGCGGCCGAGGCGCCAGCGGGCAGGGCGGGGAGTACGGCGGCGCCCGCGCCCACGGTCACGGCCGCCTTCAGCAGGCTCCGGCGGGAGGGCTGCGTGGTCATGGAAGTCCTTTCCCAGGGGTCACTCTTGTCACAGGAGACGGAACCGCCTGTCCGGTGATAACAGAAATCTCAGGGTGAGACCCGACTGCGCTGAGGCACCGTCGCGGGGTCGGCGGGCCGCGCCCTGGTGACGTACTGCGGGACGGGGGCGCGGTCGTCACCGGTGTCGCGGGTCAGACCGTAGCGGACGATGCCCCTGGCGGGATCGAGCCCGGTGGAGATGTCCCTCCAGACCTCGCTCCAGGTCCGGGGCGCCACGTTGAGATCGATGTCCGTGCCGCTCTCGTTGTTGTGGATGGTGACCTGGCCGTCCAGGTAGTAGAACTCGTTCTGCCACATCTGCTGCTGACCCGGGGGCAGCCGTACGAAGCCGATCTCGGGAGCGCCCATCCAGGTGACGCCCGGCGCCTGCTCGTCGTCCATCCGCCGCCCACCGCCGGACGCGACGTGGAACAGTCTGCCCTTCAGCCCGGTCCAGGTGGCGGCCCGGAAGTCGCCGATCCGGCTGCGGTAGAGGATGCCCCAGCGGACCTCAACGTAGCCCTTGCCGGTGATGGTGATGTAGTCACCCCGGTGCGTCATCTGGGGGGCGCCGCCATACCTTGAGTAGCCGTGTTTCCCACCGATGGCCAGCGTGCCCGCGGCGCGCCGGGGCAGCGGGGCGGGACGCCGAGCCTTGGGCGGCGCCTGGTCCACCGTGTCGACGGTGCGCCCGTACAGGCCCGCCGGACGGCTCCGCGTCCGCGTCGGCGTCGGCGTCGGCTTCCGCAAGGGGCGCGGGGAGGAGGCGGGCACGGAGGTGGCGATCACCGGCGCGGCCCGCCCGCGCGGCGGCTCAGGCTGGAGGTTCTGGACGATCACCGCACCACCGGCGATCAGCGCGGTGCTGACCGCCGCGATCGCGACGGGCTTGGCCGCCAGCGAGGAACCCGCCGCGCCCGCCGCCACCTTGCCCTTGATCGGGCCCATGGCGAGCAGGCCGCCCTTCAGCGCTGGTACGGCTGCCGTCCGCGCCATCTCCAGCAGACCCACCGCGAACCCCGCCGGGAGGGCCACCAGGCCCAGCCCGGCCAGCAGCCGGTCGGCCGGAACCAGGTCTGACAGACGATCCGCGCAGGTCCGGCACTCGCGTACGTGCCGCGACAGCCGCTTGCGCCACAGGGGTGACGGCGTGCCCGTCCAGCCATCGGCCACGTACGCCAGCCCGGCGCAGCGAGGATAGGCCGAGAGCGCCCGCACCACCGCGCGGGCCGACTCCAGCCGCCGCTTGACCCGCTGCACGCGGACGGCCGCGTGTCTCTCCTTCAGGTCCAGGCCGGCGGCCAACTCCGTCCGGGTGAGCTCGTTCGCAGCCTCCAGCCACCACAGCGCGAGCACCTCGCGGTCGTCGTCGTCGAGCCAGCGACTGGCCTCCACCGTCTCCTTGCGCTGCCCGGACAGGCCGAGCCGGGTGACGGTGAGACCGGCGAAGTCGGCACTGGCGTCCGCCATGCCCAGCGCCTCGTCGAGGGTGGCGGTGTTGGTGGCGGCGGCGGTGGCCCGCCGCCACTCCCGCACCTGGTTCAGGGCGATGGCGACCAGCCAGGATCGGAAGCTCCTGGGATCGCGCAGTCCGGACAACCCGGTCACGACCCTGGCCATGGTCTCCTGCACGACGTCGTCCACGTCCGGGTGGCCGTTCATGGCGCGGCCGGCGATGTTGTACACGAGCTGCAGATGGCTCCTCACCAGCTCGTCGACCGCTCTGTGATCGCCTGCCCCGGCCGCCAGCACCGTTTCGACCTCGTACGTCGGCCGCGCGTACATCCATCACCCCGATCCGGAGCTCTGATGCTCCGACCAGGAGACGGGAACATCACCACTGAGATAACACAAAACACCATTTTGTCGCTTATATGCCTGTTGGTGGCGTGGTGCGCACGATGAGGTCGTGGACATGCGACGAGGTGAGTGGTGGTGTGGATGTCGCCGGGCAGCGCTGTCGTGCTCGGACAGGAGCATCGTGGGTCAGTTACCGGCGCGGATGAGGCCGTGTTCGTAGGCGTACACGACGGCCTGGACGCGGTCGCGGAGGGCGAGTTTGGTGAGCATCCGGGCGACGTGGGTCTTGACGGTGGCTTCGCTGACGTACAGACGGGCCGCGATCTCCGCGTTGGACAGGCCGCGCGCGACCAGGTGCAGGACCTCGAGCTCGCGTGCGGTCAAGCTGGCGACCTGCGGTGGCGGCGGGAGTGGCGCGGGTGTGCGGGCGAACTCCTCGATCACCCGCCGGGTGACGGCCGGGTCGAGCAACCCCGCGCCGGAGGCGACGACGCGGATGGCGTGGACGAGGTCTTCCGGGGGCGCGTTCTTGAGCAGGAAGCCACTCGCCCCCGCCCGAAGCGCCTCGTAGACGTAGGAGTCGATGTCGAAGGTGGTCAGGACGATGACGCGGGTCGGCGGCGGGGTGTCGGCGAAGAGGCGTTGGGTGGCCTGGATGCCGTCCAGCCTGGGCATGCGGATGTCCATGAGTGTCACGTCCGGGCGGAGCCTGCGTGCCGCGGTCACCGCGCCGAACCCGTCACCGGCCTCGCCCACCACCTGGATGTCGGGCTCCGCCGAGATGATCAGGCGCAGCCCGGCGCGGATCATCTGCTGGTCGTCGGCCAGAAGCACGCGGATCGTCATGAGCCCTGCCCGAACTGCCCGGACTGCCCGGACTGCCCGGACTGACCGGTCAGCCGGAGGACGGCGGTGACACGGTAGCCGCAGCCCGGCTGCGGACCGGCCTCCAGTGTCCCGTCGTAGAGCGCGACCCGTTCGCGCATCCCGACAAGTCCGTGGCCGCTCCAAGGCGTCGGCCCGTCGGCCGGTGGTGACCTGCTGTCCGTCCGTGCTGACCTGCCGTCCGCCTGCGGTGGCCTGCCATCGTCGAGGACATCCAGGCGTAGCGTCTTGTCGCCGTAGTGGATCACGCAGTCGATCCGGGTGGCGTCGGCATGCTTGCCCACGTTGGTGATCGCCTCCTGCAAGATCCGGTACGCCGACAGGTCGATGCTGGGCGGCAGCGGTAAGGGAGTGCCCTCAACCCGCAGCTCGGCCCTCAGGCCGCCCGCCCGGAGCGGTTCGAGCAGGTCACCGACGTCGGCCAGCCGTGGCAGGGAGGTGTGCGACACGGGTGCGTCCGGTTCGCGGAGCAGGGCGAGGAGCCGGTGCATCTCGGTCAGCGCTTGACGCCCGGTCTGCTCGGCCACCAGGAGCGCCTCCCGCTCGGCCTGCTGTTCGGGCCGCAGGAGCCGGCGGATCCCGCCGACGTGCAGCGCCATCGCCGCCATGCTGTTGGCCACCACGTCGTGCAGCTCGCGGGCGATCCGGGCGCGCTCCTGGTTGACCGCGGCCGCCGCCCGCCAGTCGGCTTCGCGCTTGATCTGCGCGGCCCGCTGTTCGGACAGCTCGGCGCGGATTTGTCTGATGCTCACCGCGTGACCGGCCAGCCACACACCCGTCACGAACACACCCGCGTAGAGCAGGTCGGCGGGCGAGGGTCCCTTCTCGATCAGCACCGCCACCGCGACCAGGCCCAGTGACACGGGCAGGACCGCCATGGGGTGCCGCGCGTGGAAGGCCGCCGAGAAGATCGCGATGACCAGGGCGAACAGCGTCGAGAAGCCGCTGTTGGAGTCCACGCCGAGCGCGGCCTGGACGATCTGGCCGCCGAACACGATCACCAGCACCGCCGTCGGGGCCCGTCTGCGCCATGCCAGTGCCAGGCCCGTCACCAGCACGGTGGCGGCCACCGCCGGCCGGGAGCCGCCCACGACGGTGCCGGACCACACCTCCGCCTGGGCGAGGCCGGCGATGCCCAGCGCCAGGAGCACGTCGCGCCGGTGCGGCGATGCGGTAAGCCTGACCATGGGTTGACGATAAGCCTGCGGGGAGCTGCGGCGAGTCAGCCTGGGGGACGACGTTTTCAGGTGCGGCCGTCATCCCGTGGGCGGACCCGGATCGAGCCGTACTGCCGACGACCGCGGTGGCGTCCCGGCAGGACATTGAGGCGTCGGCCGCCATCGAGACGGTCGCGACCACGGGAGGGACATCATGTCCGCTTTCTCCGACGCCCGCCGTCTCCGCCGCATCGCGGCGGGGCTCAGCCTGATCGGCTTCGGCACGCTGCTGGTAGCCCAAGACCCACTCGACCCGACCGGCGGAACCGGTTTCTACGGCGCCGCGGTCGGCCGGCCGGGACTGATGACCGCCTCGGCGCTGACGCTGCTGGCATCGGCGGTGCTCACCGTGCCCGCGATCGGCGGCATCGTCCACCAGGCTCGCGACCGCGGCTCACTGCTCGCCCACCTGGGAGGACTGTGCACCCTGCTCGGCGCGCTGGGACACATGGGACTCGCCACGGTGTACCTCGTCATGCGGTCACTGGCCGGCGGCGATCCGGCACAGATGCGGGCCTTCGAGGACAGGCTCAACGCCGACCCGGCGCTCGTGATCTTCTTCGTCCTGCTGACCAGCTTCGGCATCGGCATAGCGCTGCTGGCCTGGGCGGCCTGGCGAGCCGGGCTGATCGGCTGGTGGGCCCCGGCGCTGATCACCGCCGTCGTGATCGTACACAACGTGTTACCCGATGACCCGCCGGCCGCGGTGGAGCTCGCCGCGCTCGGCGCGATCGCGGTGGTGTTCGGCCGGCTGGGCGTACGCACCCTCAGGCTGTCCGACACCGACTGGGACGTCACCGCCATGCCCGCACCACGACCGGCCGCGGCGGCCCCCACTGTCACCTGAACGTCCGAAGCCTGAGCGCCTTGGGCGAGGGGGGCTCCCCGGGACGGTGGCAACCGGGCACCCCTGGTTTCGGCCTCCGGCAAGGACATCGCGGAACCCGCTAATCTGCTGCTCGCGTGTCATCAGGACCGAGCGCTGGGCAGGGAGGGCGATGACACAGGGAACCCCGCTGGATTGGCCCGAGGCGGAAGATCGTCTCCCACCGGACTCGTGGGGGCGCGGACCTGCCCGTCAGTCGTTGCTGCCGTGGTCGTTCGTCGGCCTGATCGCGCTGCTGGTGGCGGGCCGGTTCCTGCTGGCGCCCCACCTCACGGCTCCGGCGCTGCAGACGTGGGCCACCATCTTCGTGGCAGTGTGTGTGCAGGCGCTGCCGTTCCTGGTGTTCGGGGTGGCGTTGTCGGCGGCCATCACCGCGTTCGTGCCCGCCTCGTTCTGGACCAGGGCCCTGCCGCGTCAGACCTACGCGGCGGTGCCGGTGGCCGGGGTGGCGGGCGCGGTGCTGCCCGGGTGCGAATGCGCCTCGGTGCCGGTGGCCTCGGGGCTGATGGCGCGTGGTGTGGCGCCCGCCGCGGCGCTGGCGTTCCTGCTCGCCTCGCCGGCGATCAACCCGGTTGTGCTGGTGGCCACGGCGGTGGCCTTTCCCGGCGACCCGGCGATGGTGGTCGCGCGGTTCGGCGCCTCGCTGGCCGTGGCCGTGCTGGCCGGCTGGATCTGGGCGCGGTTCGGGCGCACCGAGTGGCTGCCGGTGCCCCGCCGTACCACGGCGCCCGGGCCTGGCAAATGGGGCGCGTTCGTGGACGCGATGTGCCACGACCTGCTGCATACCGGCGGGTTCCTGGTCATCGGCGGGCTGACCGCGGCGACGCTCAACGTGGTGGTCCCCCGCTCGTGGCTCACCTCCGTGGCCGGGATTCCGGTGGTGTCCGTGCTGGTGCTGGCGCTGCTGGCGGTGCTGTTGTCGATCTGCTCGGAGGCCGACGCGTTCGTGGCCGCCTCCCTGACCGCCTTCTCGCCCACGGCCAAGCTCGCCTTCCTGGTGGTGGGGCCGATGGTCGACCTGAAACTGATCGCGTTGCAGGCGGGTACGTTCGGGCGGCCCTTCACCTGGCGCTTCGTGCCCCTCACGCTGACGCTGGCGATCGGCGTCAGCTTCGTCACCGGATGGGTGCTGCTGTGAAACGCCAGACGCAGAGCCTGATGCTGCTGATCCTCGGCGGGGCGCTGCTGAACATCTCCGCCTTCTCCACCACGTACGTCAACTACGTCAAACCGGGTTTCCGGCCGTTACTCGTCGGAGCCGGGGTGGTGCTGGCGACCCTCGCCCTGGTGTCCCTGGTCAGGCAGTGGCGCGGGCAGGCTGATGGGCACGACCACGGTCACGACCACGGGCCACGGGTGGCGTGGCTGCTGGCCGTGCCGGTGTTCGCCATCGTGCTGATCGCACCTCCCGCGCTGGGCTCGTTCGCGGCAGGCGGCGAGGACGACGCGCCCGCGCCGCGCCCGCCCGCCCCCGCGGCCTTTCGTGAGCTCTCCGACGGCGCGCCCCGGCTGGCGCTCGGCGAGTTCATCGGGCGCGCCTACGACCCCGCCGGCACGTCGCTCGCGGGCCGGCAGGTCAAGCTGACCGGCTTCGTGGTGCCGTCGAAGAAGAAGAATCTCTGGTACGTCACCAGGATGCAGATGAGTTGCTGCGCCGCCGACGCCCTCGCCTTGAAGGTGGCGGTCCGGGGCGTACCGGCTCCGAGGGAGAACTCCTGGGTACAGGTCACCGGCTCATGGATCCCGTGGAAGGGCAAGATCCCCAACGGCTACGTGATCCCTGACATGACCGCCACCGACGTAGTGAAGATCGATCAACCGGCGGAGCCGTACGAATAGCCAAATTGCCCGCCGGATTATGGCAACTCGGTGGGGTTCTCGGCCGCGTGATCGCTGGTTACACTCCGGTCGGTACCGAGCCGCCCCGCCGGGCGGCTCATACGGCTTGTCACCCACCGGGGAGGGTTCAGTGATCTCTCCGGTGTGCCTCGACGCGGGGTGACCTGATGCCTCCTTGGCGGCGTGGTGAGTCCATGCAGCCTCGATGAGGAGGATCTTGTGTTATCCAGTCCCCGCTTATCCCGTGCGCGGCGGCTCGCGTCGGTGGTCATCGGCCTGAGCATGGTGGCGGTGATGAGCCCGGCAGCGGCGCGGGCCACCCCCACACCCTCTCCCGCGAACGGGAAGTGGCAGGCCACCCCCATCACCGGCGCCCAGCTCGTCGAGGGCGCCAAGTCCCCGACGGGCAAGCTCGCCAAGAGTGACCAGGCGCTGTTGCGGACCACTTCGCCGGCGCCGATCAACATCATGGTCAAGCTGGACTACGACTCGCTCGCCGCCTATCGGGGCGGGCTGCCCGGTCTGCCGGGCACCAGTCCCGCCGTCACCGGCAAGGCCCTCGACACCAGGAGTGCCGAGGTCAAGAAGTACGGCCAGCACATCGAGAGCGTGGAGAAGGCGTTCCTGGACCAGCTGGCCGGCAAGGTTCCGGGGGCCGTGGTAGGCCAGCGGGTCAGGACCGTCTATGGCGGCATCGCGCTCCGGATCCCGGGCAACAAGGCGGCCGAGGTGTTGAAGCTGCCCGGCGCGGTCGCCGTACAGGAGGACAAGCCGCAGCAGCTCCTCACTGACTCCAGCCCGGAGTTCATCGGCGCCAACACCATCTACAACCAGCTCGGGGGCAGCAACTCCTCGGGCAAGGGCGTGATCGTGGGCGTGCTGGACTCCGGCGCCTGGCCCGAGCACCCCCAGTTCGCCGCCCCGACCGGCCTGCCCGCGGCGGGTCCGACCAAGGACGGCACGCCCCGGGTCTGCGACTTCGGCGACAACCCGCTGACCCCGGCCAACGATCCCTTCACCTGCAACAACAAGCTGATCGGCGGACAACCGTTCCTGGAGACCTACAACGCGGTCTTCGGTGGCGAGGTCTACCCGGACAGCGCCCGTGACTCCAACGGGCACGGCACCCACACCGCCACCACGTCGGCCGGCGGCCCGGTGGCCGACGCGAACCCGATGGGGATCAGCCGCGGCCCGATCCACGGCATCGCGCCCGCCGCCGAAGTCTCGGTCTACAAGGTGTGCGGCGCGGAGGGCTGCTTCCCGTCCGACTCGGCGCAGGCGGTGGCACGCGCCATTCTGGACGGCGTCCGGGTCATCAACTTCTCGATCTCCGGTGGCTCCGACCCCTACAGCGACCCGGTCGAGCTGGCCTTCCTCGACGCGTACGCGGCGGGCGTGCTGGTCTCGGCGTCGGCGGGCAACTCGGGGCCCGACGCCAACACCACCGACCACCGCAGCCCGTGGGTGACCACGGTGGCCGCGTCCACGCAGACCAGAACGTTCCAGTCCACGATCACGCTGTCCGGCGGTGGCGCGACGGCCACGATCAAGGGCGCGTCCGTCACCTCCGGGCTCGCCTCGCCGCTGCCGGTGGTGCTGGCGTCCGCTCCGCCGTACTCCAACTCCTTGTGTGACACCCCGGCACCTGCCGGGATCTTCACCGGGAAGATCGTCGCCTGCGAGCGCGGCCCGAACCGGGTGCTGAAGAGCTTCAACGTCAAGCAGGGCGGCGCGGCGGGGATGATCCTCTACAACGCCTTCCCGTTCGACGTCTTCACCGACGCCCACTGGGTCCCGTCGGTGCACGTCAACAAGCCCGAGACCGACGTACTCATGAGCTTCCTGTCCGCGCATCCGGGCGCGACGGCGTCGTTCACCCAGGGAGTCAAGGCCAGCTGGCAAGGCGACGTGATGACCTACTTCTCCTCGCGCGGTCCCGGCGGGGACTTCCTCAAGCCCGACGTCACCGGGCCCGGCCTGCACATCCTGGCGGGCATGACCCCGACTCCCGAGTCACCGCTCGAAGGGCCGCCCGGCAACCTGTACCAGGTCATCCAGGGCACGTCCATGTCGGCGCCGCACGTGACCGGCTCGGCCGCGCTCGTGTTCGCCCTGCACCCGACCTGGACACCGGGACAGGTGAAGTCGGCCCTGGAGACCACGGCCAAGACCGCGGTCACCAAGCAGGACCGCGTCACCCCCGCGGACCCGTTCGACATGGGCGGCGGGCGCATCGACCTGACCAAGGCAGGTGACCCCGGACTGACCCTGGACGAGAGCGCGGCCAACTTCATCGCCTCGGCCACCGACCCGCTCAACCGGATCGACCTCAACCTGCCCTCGGTGAACGCGCCGACCATGCCCGGCCTCATCACCGCCAAGCGCACGGTCACGAACACCACCAGCAAGTCGCTCACCTTCTCCGCCTCGGCCACGACCGTCAGCGGCGCCAACATCACGGTGCTGCCGGCGCGCTTCACCGTCGCACCGGGCAAGAGCACGAAGCTGACGGTGGTCATCACCGCGCCGGATTTGCCCGATGGGCAGTACTTCGGCCAGGTGAACCTCAAGCAGGTCGGCGGCTCGCGGGCGCTGCACCTGCCGGTGGCCTTCTTCCGTCAGGAAGGCATCGTGCCGGTCGACCAGACCTGCGCGCCGGCCACCATCCCGAGGAACACCGGTGAGTCCACCTGCACGGTCACTGTGCAGAACAACAGCCTGTCCAGCACCGAGGTGACCGCGCTGAGCACACTCGACGCACGCCTGCGGCTGAACAGCGTGACCGGGGCCACCAAGATCGGCACCCAGATCGCGACAGCCAAGGCGACACTGGCCGGCCGCCAGCCCGACAAGCCGACCATCGCGCCGGGTGCGGGTCCTGCCGGATATCTTCCGTTGGACGCCTTCGGCATCACACCGACGCCGATCGGGGACGAGCAGGCGCTGAACTTCACGGTGCCCGCCTTCACCTTCGCCGGTAAGACCTACACCAGGATCGGCGTGGTCTCCAACGGCTACAGCGTGGCCGGCGGCACCAACGGCGCCGACGACATCGCCTTCCTCCCGCAGACGCTGCCCGACCCGGCGCGGCCGAACGCCGTGCTCGCCTCCTACTGGACCGACCTCGACGGCACCGGCGCCCCCGGCGTCTTCGCCGGGACGCTGACCGACGGCGTCAGCCGCTGGCTGGTGCTGGAATGGCGGGTCCACACCTTCGGCACGAGCAGCCTCAAGGTGTTCCAGCAGTGGATCGGGCTCAACGGCGTGGAGGACATCAGCTACGCCTACGACCCGGCCAACCTGCCGGGCGACGCCCCCGCGGGCGCGGGACTGACCGTGGGCGCGGAGAACGATGAGGGTACGGCGGGCGACCAGATCTCCGGGCCGCCCACCCAGGACCTCGTGGTCACGAGCACACCCGGCGCGCCCGGCGGTGCCCTGACCTACTCGATGAAGATCAAGGGGGTCAGCCCGGGCGTCGGCAACGTGACGACGGCCACCTCGACCCCGCAGGTCAAGGGGGTCACCGTCGAAGTGGACAAGATCACCGTCCAGTGATCCGGTAGCGCCGCGGGCGGCTCGCCCGCCCGCGGCGTCACCGCCCGACGCGTCACCGCCCGACGCGTCACCGTCTGCGGAGTCACCGTCCGATGATCATATCGGTCATATCGGGCGGCGAACGGCCGCGGATCCGCTCAGGACGCCTGCCTCAGACGGGTCTGGCCTCAAGGAGGCTCGCTCCCGCGCCCAGCTCGACGACCTCCGCCAGCTCCAGGCCGGCCTGCTCGAACAGCGTCGCGTACTCCTCCCGGCTACGCTCGAGGCCGCCGTTGAAGATGGCCAGCATGCGCAGGTCGAGATCCTTGCCCAGATGCGGCGCCTCGTCGTCGGGCAGTGCCACCTCCAGCACCAGCACCCGGCCGCCGGGGTTCATCGCGTGGCGGACATTGCGCAGAATCCGTAGGGCGTCGCCGTCGTCCCAGTTGTGCAGGATGCTCGCCAGCAGATAGGCGTCCGCGCCCGCCGGAACCGAGGCGAAGAAGTCGCCGGCCACGACCTCGTACCGATCGGCCAGGCCCTCGGTGGCCAGCAGGTCCCTGGCCCGGGCCGCCACCTGGTCGAGATCGAAGAGGATGCCGCGCATGCCCGGATTGGCGTGCAGGACCGTGGCCATAATGTGGCCACTGCCCCCGGCGACGTCCACCATGGTCTCAACGCCCGCGAAGTCGTACCGCTTGACCAGGCCATCCGTGAACGTGATCGCCCTGGTAGCCATGTAGTCGTCGAATATGCGGCCCGCGTCAGGATTTTTCGCCAGATGCTCGTACAACTTCCCGTACTTCGCGACGAATGCTGAGCTGCCCTGGCGCACCGTGTCCGGCAGCTTGCCCATCGCGTACCAGAAGCCTTCCTCGCCCAGCGCGCGGATCGAGGAGCGGATCGAGCCGGGGACGTCGGAGCGGAGCGTGGTGCCCGTGTCGGTCAGGCCGTAGCCGTCGGCGCCGGCTGTGCGGACGACCCCCATGCTCGCCAGCTCACGCAGGACCCGGCGGAGCGAGGGGGCGTGCGCCCCGCACCTCTTGGCCAGTTCCTCGCTGTCGAGCGGCCCATCCGCCAAGTGGTCGGCTACGCCCAGCTCCGCCATGGTCAGCAAAGCCGCGAATCGCGAAATGTCGGAAACAGATTTCCAGAGGAGGCTGTCGGAGTGTGGCATTTGTCCCTTCCAAAAGGTTCCAGGAGGTTCCAAGAGAGGTCATGGCGTCTGGGTGGCCTGCCTGTGCCAGACCAGCACCCGGCGCTCCGCCACCACGAAAAGCGCGTTCACGATGAAGCCGAGCATCCCCAGCAGCGCGATCGTCGCCCACACCGCGGGTGTGTCGAAGCTGCGCTGTGCTGTCAGCAGCTGGTAGCCGATGCCGTCCGTGCTGCCGAACACCTCAGAGATCACCATGAGGATCAGCGCCAGCGACAGGCTCAGCCGCAGGCCCGCGAAGATCTTGGGTGAGGCGGCGGGGATGACGATCCGGCCCAGGCGCTGCGCCCTCGACAGCCCGAAGACGGTGGCGGTCTCGGTGTAGGTCCGGTCCACCGACCTGGCCCCGTCCATCGAGTTGAGCAGCACCGGCCAGATCACCCCGGACACGATCACAGCGAGCTGTATCCGCAGGCCCGCCTGGAACAACACGATGAACAACGGCAGCAGCAACGGCGGCGGAATGGCGCGGCCGAACTCGATCAGCACGCTCACGTAGTCGGTCGCCACCCGCGAGCGCCCCAGGAGCACTCCCAGCACCACTCCGATGAGCGAGGCCAGGATCCACCCGGAGAACATGCGTCCCAGGCTGGGCAGGATGTTGGCCAACGCGTCATCTGTGAGGAAAAGTCGTGCGGCCGGGCCGGAGAACCACAGCTCGTACATGCGGGAGACGATCGTTGTGGGCGGCGGGAAGTCCGTGTCCTCGAGCCGCCGCGCGACGAGCTCCCAGAAGACGATGACGACGAGGATTACCCAGGACCTGGCGAGCGACTTCACGACACCGCCCCCGTCCGCACCAGGCGCCAGCGGAACAGGCGGCGCTCCGCCGCCTGCAACGCCACGTTGGCCAGCAGGCCGAACGCGCCGGCCCAGAACGTGGCCGCCATGATGAGGTCGGTCCTGTTCCCGCTTCCCGCCTGGACCACGAAGACCCCCAAGCCCGCGACGCCTCCGGCGAGCAGCTCGGCGCTGACGGCGATGATCAGCGCGATCCCGGCGGCGATCCGGATGCCGGTGGCGACGAAGGGTGCGGCACTGGGCAGGCTCACCCTGCCGAGCACGGACAGCCTGCCGAATCCGAAGCTGCGCAGGGACTCCTTGGCCAGCGGGTCGACGTCGTGCATGCCGTACAACGTGTTGATCAGTATCGGCCAGACCGACGCGTAGACGATGACGGAGACCTTCATCAGCTCGTCCTCCGGGATCAGCAGGATCGCCAGCGGAATGATCGCGACAGAGGGGATGGGCCGCAGGAACTCCAGCAGCGGCCGGAGGGCGCGCTCCATCGGGGTCAGCGCGCCGAGCAGGACGCCCGCCGGGACGGCCACCGCCACCGCGACCAGCAGGCCGAGCGCCCAGTTCGTGAGCGTCGTGAGCGCTCCCATCAGGAAGTCTCGGTCGGCCAGGAGGAGCACCGCCTCGTACAGGATGGCCGAGGGCGGCGGGAAGACCAGGTCGGGGCTCAGCCCGAACCGGATGATCAGCTCTCCGACAACAAGAAAGCCCGCGGCGCCCACGACGCCGCGGAGCAGTCGTGCACGGGTCATCCGCTCGACGGTGCCGCGATGATCGACTTCACGTCGAAAGGACTGGTGAGGTACTTGTAGTCGAGCATGAGATCGGCCACCTTTTGCAGTCGGGTGGCGCTCAACGCGTTCGGATAGGTGCCCAAGGTGATGACCGAAGCGGTCTTCGCGTCGATCTTCGTGTACTTGGGCAGCATCGCTTCGATCTCCTTGCGGTTACTCGATGCGAGGTCCTGCGCCTTGGCGATCGCCCGTTGGAAGGCGGCCAGCGTCTTCGGGTTATTCTGCGCCCACCCGTCGGTGGCCATCCAGCCCGCGATCGGCAGGTCCTCGGTCTCGCCCGTCATGGTGTCGGCCAGCTTGCGGAAGCCCAGCTTGCTCTGATTGGCGGTGATGAACGGCTCGGTGATCCAGCAGGCGTCACCCTGCCCGCTGGTAATCGCATTGCCCATGTCGGGGAACGGCTTCTCGGCGAACTTGACGTCGTTCTCGGTGAGTCCCGCCACCTTCAGTTGCGTAGTCACAGCCAGCGTGGCGATGTTCCGGAGATTGTTGACCAGGACGGTCTTTCCCTTGAGGTCAGCGACCGTTTTGATCGGTGAATCCTTCGGAACCATGATGTTGAAGGTGTTCGGGCCGGCCTGGTACGCGTCCGCGACCAGTTTGAGCTTCTCACCCTTGCTGGCGGCCAGGAACGTCGAGGCGTAGTTGGTCTGAGAGATGTCCAGTGCACCGCTCTTAACCTGGGGGATGGCCGCCGCGCCGCCGGTAATGGTGACCGGCTGGACCGTCAGGCCCTCCTCCTTGAAGAAGCCCTTGTCGTTGGCGATGTATAGCGACACAGCGTCGGGAATCGGCAGCGCGCCGACCTTGATGGTGGTCTTCTCTAAGCCCTTGCTGTTGGCTGACGCGCCAGGAGAGTCGCTGTTCCCACCACAGGCGGTAAGGGTGAGAGCGACTGCGGCGCCGAGAAGAAGGGCGCGACAGCGCAGTGTGCGGGTCATCGGGGGGGTCTCCTACCAGGGGAAGCAGCGTCTGGCGATCCGACATCGGGAACGCCGAGCGTGAAGCGTAGCGGAGGGAAGATCAAACCTGAAGCGCTATGCCACGTATATCCGAATTTTTCAATGAAACACAATATATGTGGAGATAGAGGCCCAATGTACCCAGAGTACCGTTTACTGCCGTATGACCAGATTGGCATGATTTCCTGATATATGCACTGTAATTTAAAACCTACTTAAACCATCAACAAAAAAATCCTCGCGTTGGACCGGTTGAAACTTCCGAGGAGTTGGCTAATCGCTGAAGTTCGTGATCCAATTGGCCGCCAACTTGCCTGCAATCACTCGGCAGTGTGACCAATTCCCTGCAGCAGGCCACGCGAGAGGTTGCCACTAGTGAGGACAACGACGACCAAACACGGTCGCGTCGGGGCCCCCGCTCTGCCGGGACATTCAGTAGCGAATTCGATGTCAGCCGAGCCGGTGCCCGCCCGCGGCAGCGCAATGGCCCTGAGCAATTGGCGGGTGCGGACCCGCCTCATTTCTCTGATTGCCATTCCCACCCTGGTTGCCGTTATGCTGGGTGGGTTACGCGTCGCCACCTCGATCAGCAGCGCACAGCAGTATCAGCACATCAGCAACGTGAGTTCCCTCGTCGCGCAACTCGGCGAGCTGTCCCGCGAGATGGCCCTCGAGCGTGACCTCTCGGCGCAGTTCGTCGCCTCCAACAGGGCATCGGCCGAGAAGGAGCAGCTCGCGGCCCAGCAGGGCATCGTGAACGCCAGCGTGGTGCGCACGAACGCGGCCGCCGCGACGGCCGAGGACTCGCTGTCCGATCTCGGCCGCAAGAAGCTGGCCACCATACGCACCAGGCTGACCCAGCTCGCCTCGCTACGCGCCACTGTGGCCGGCACGCAGCTGCCGCCGCTCCCGACGATGGAGAAGTATTCCGAGGCCATCGCCGACATGCTGCAGCTCTACGACGAGGTCACACAGGGCTCGACAGACGAGCAGCTCATCTCCACGACCGCGGCCCTGCGAGCCATCGCCCGCTATGAGGAGGAGACCTCCAAACTGCGGGGTCTGCTGATGATCGCGCTGGTCAGGGGGTCGTTCGAAGAACCCGAGTACAAGGCGTTCCTCGACGCCCGCTCCAGGCGTGAGAGCGAACGCACCTCCTTCCGCACCGTGGCCACCCTCGCCCAGCGGCAGTTCTACGACAACACGGTCGCCAGCGTGAAGGTCGGGCGGGGCGAGTTCTACATGAACAGGGCCGTGTTCCTCACCAACACGGGCCTGTCCCTGCGGCGGCTCGACACCTCGACGACCGACGACGTCGCCCGCTGGGTCGAGTCCATCAGCGACACCGTCGACAGCGCGCACACCGTGCAGAAGGCGATGTCGCAGCAGGTCGCCACCATCAGCGCCGACGTGCAGGGCAACGACCAGTACGTGGCCGGGCTCAACATCGCCCTCGTCATCACCCTGATCATCCTGGTCCTCGCCGTCACCGCCGTCATGGCCCGCTCACTCGTCCGGCCGCTCAGGCGGTTGCGCGGAGACGCGCTCAAGGTCGCCGGCCAAACACTGCCTGAGCTCGTGCGGCAGCTCCGCACCAGCGAGGTCAGCGCGGACGATGTACAGGTGCCGCCAATCGCCATCTCGTCGACGGACGAAATCGGGGAGGTGGCGCGGGCGTTCGACGAGGTACACCGGGAAGCCGTCCGGCTGGCCGGTGAGGAGTCCCGACTCCGAAGCAACGTCAACGCGATGTTCGTCAACCTGTCCCGTAGAAGCCAGACGCTGGTCGAGCGGCAGATCACCCTCATCGACGGGCTGGAGCAGGGCGAGCAGGACGAGAGCCGGTTGGCGAACCTGTTCAAGCT
>NZ_JBFAVX010000011.1:0-323170 GCF_040680095.1 Nonomuraea sp. NPDC052129
TTTTCTTCCTTTTCTTTTTTTTATTTTCTACCCCCCCCCTATCACCCCCCGTGTTTCGGGGGCCCGGCGTGCTGTTCGGCGGGCGCGGGGGCCCCCGACGCTGTGACGATCACCAGGTCGGTCGAGCTCGACTCCGGAGTTGACCTCGCCGCCCTTGGACGCGTCGGCCTCCGCCGTCCGGTCCACCTGGATCCGACCCTGCGGTGCCTTCCCCGACGCCCCGCTGTTGGCGCGGCCACAGCCGCCTGCGGCGCGGCGTACAGTGGCCAGCCGCCGACCCAGCCCAGCGGCCAGCCTGCACGTGCAGATACTTTACGTAGTCACATATTAACGTTCTGTGGATTATGTGCTTCTATGAGACCTAAACGCATCGGTAATTTCTCCCGAGAAGCCGCGCCGGTGGAGGATTGTTATCCCGCAGGGGAAAATCCATACATGCACATGCATCTGCACCTGCGCGGCTGCTCGCGAACCGCCATAATCTAGGGCGGCGATGGACGAGCACCGCCGAAACGGCGATCCGTCCTGACGCCAGCCTGAGCCTGCCACTAGATCAACAGACGAAAGGGACAGTTCCCGGCTTACCTGTCCGGACATTGACGCCGCCGAGGTCGACCGAGCGCCGCACGCTTTCTCCGATCTCGATCCATCGGACCGAAATGAGAAAGAAGTGAGCATCACCCTGCGCATCGCGCTCTGCTTAACCATCGACATGCTTCTCTCGCTGGTGATCGCGCTCATCGCCTTCATCGTGGCGAGAGAGAATGGGGTGCCGATGGTAGGAGCCCTTGGATGGAGCGGGGGTACGTTCATCGCGACAGCCACCCTCGTCACCACGATCATGAACCACACAGGGGCATTCGACCGAGGGCAGAAGAGCCCCTAGCGGGCGATCGATTCGCCCAGCCGTCTCGATCCAGCCGCTTCACGGCTCAGGCAGGGAGACCCGGCTCCGCACGCGGGGTGGGCCACCGGCGTCCGATGGCCCACCGCGTCGAGTTGGCGCTGATGAAGTCGGCGTGCGCCGGTGTGGCGGTCACCAGGCTGGTCACGACCAGCACGCCGGTCAGCAGCGGTCCCCGAAGCCACGTCATTCTGGGCACTGAGCACCCTCTTTCCGGAGCGTCCCCGTGCGCCCCCTGGCTCCCGGTACCGCCCCCTATTCCCTCGCAGAAAGTTACGGAGGAGCGCACAGGAAGTTACGGAGGCGCGCGCAGAACGTCGGACGACCTGACGGCTTCGCCGTTCGCGTGGGCGTTCCCGCCCTCGTGATCAAGGTTGGGAAACGCCCACGTTCACGGCTCCTATTGCGCCGGCGTGCCGTACACGCTGACCTCGGTGAGGTGGAAGGACAGGTTGGCGGTGTTGTGGGTGCCGATCACCCGGACGTACCGGGCCTTCGCCTCGGTGGTCATCGTGTCTCCGGCGTCGGTCGCGGCCTTGGGGCCACGACGGCCGCCGAGGGTGTACCAGGTGACGCCGTCGAGGCTGCCCTCCAGCCGGTACTCGTAGTAGCGCCCGCCTCCGACATAGTTGCGTACGTTGACGCGTGAGATGTCGTTGACCGTCCCCAGGTCGACCTTCCACCAGGTGGTGTCCCAGGTCATCTGGCTGGCGAAGTACGGCGAGTTGGCCCGGTTGCCGTCGTTCACGTACTCGGGGCCTCGGTTCGACTCCCAGCTCAGCGCCGTGACCGGCTTGCGGAGGCTCTGCAGCGTGTCCCCCGCGCCGTCGCGGGCGGTCGACGGGGTCGACGCGGGATCGGTCAGCACGGCGGTCGCCTGCTGGCCGGTGTCTCGGTTGGCCGCGCTGACGAACAGGCCGGCGTCGAGCGTGGCGCCGGTGCCCGGGACGCGGGCCGACCCGATCACCGACCAGTTCTTGCCGTCGCTGCTGCACGAGCCGGTGAGCTGGTCGCCGGACTTTCCGACGCGCACGCGTACGGGCGGGGTGAATCCACCCACTTCGGTGTACGAGTCGAGCTGCCCGTTGCCGTCGGAATCCCAGCTGAACACGCAGCCGTGACCGGGGGTGACGGCGATGTTCGCGTAGCCGGTGGACCCGGAGGTGGCCAGATCGTCGCTCACCACCAGCCCGGACCGGGTCCACTCCGACGCGCCGTCCTGTCGCAGCACCGTGCTGGTGAGCTGCTGCCCGTCGGCCAGTGCGTCCGCGCGGTAGGCGGTGGCCAGCTCGTTGGTCTCCTTCCAAAGGTCCGCACCGCTCGCCGCGATCGCGATCCCGTCGCTGGTGGGAGCGAACTCGGCCGGCGTGTTGCTCATCGTCTTGTACGACGCGGGCGCGGCTCCGGCGATCAGCAGGCGGGTCGAGGCCCCGTCCTGCTGGGCGAGCTCGTCAGATCGCCAGGAGGCGGTGACGTCCAGCGCCGGGGTTCCACCCGGGGCCGCGTCGGCGGGAACGGTCACCATCCACGTCACGGTGAGCTTGTCGCGCGGGGCGACGTGGTCGGCGCGGGTCGGGGAGGTCGCCCGCACCTGGTATCCGTCCGGGGCAGCGAGCTGGAGCGTCGCCCTGCCGGTGGGCCGCAGCGTGTTGTCGTTGGTGAACGCGGCGGTCACCTGTACGGTCCCACCCGGCTTGACGCCCTTGCGATCGACCCCGACGGTCACCGCGCCGTCCGGCTGTGCGGCCACCTTGCTCGCTTCGGCGTAGGCGTGGCCACGCGGCTCGGAGATGAGCTTGGTGCCGGCCTTGGCCCAGTCCTGGGCGACGGCCATCCAGTCGATCGGCTCGGGGTAATCCTTGCCCGAGCGCAGCGCGGCCTTCAGACTGTCGAAGAACATCTGCCAGCGCTTCGCGTAGTACTGCCCGACGAGGCCGTTCATCTCCCTGCGGGCGTAGTCCTGCAGACGGGCGTCGGCGGCCCAGATCGTGACCAGCGACTTGAGGTTGTAGTCGAGCGTCGCCGCCTCGGCCGGTGTGGCGGCCTGCCGGCGGGCTTCCTTCTGCCACACCCCGAGCAGGAAGTTCTCGTCGGTGCCGAGCAGCCGGTCCATCTGCCGCATCTGGTCCATCCACTGGCCGGTGAGGCGCTCGAAGCGTTCGAGATCCTTGGCCCGGTAGGCGGCGCGGATCTTGGGGAGCTGCAGCCGGCTGTGGTTGGCCAGCACCTGCCGCGCGACGTCGACGAGGTCGTAGCGGTAGGCGCCGGAACCGCGCAGGCGCCCGTCGATCTGGAGGAGCTCGTCGAGCGCCTTGTCGAAGGTGGCGACGTCGTACTGGAGCGGGTAGCCGGTGTTCGCCAGGCCGGGCTCGTCGTCGTACAGGCCGGTGACGTGCCGGGAGTCGGCGCCGGCGGGCCAGCTGTAGACGGTGTCGAGGAGGATCTGCCAGGCCGCCTTGGCGTGCGGATCCTCGCCGCCGTACCGCGCGGTGGCGTAGTCGGCGAACCACTGCCGCATGTCGACCGGGCTGTCCTGCCATGGCATGTCGGCGAAGAACGCAACCGCGGCCGGGTTGTTGTCGATGGCCTCCGGCATCAGCGCGATGCCGTTCATCGCCGTTCCGGGCTTGTCACGCCAGGCGTGGAACTTCTCGTTCCACAGCGTCAGCCGGGCGCCGAGGTTGAAGTGACCGCCGAAGTTCCAGATGGTGCCGAACGCGTACCCGGTGCCGAAGAAGTCCTTGTCCCGGTCGGTGATGCCGGGTTCCTCGCTGATGCCGTCGACGATGAACATCTTGCTCCGGTCGATGGCCTGGAGTGTCGCCGGCAGCGGGTTGCTCTGCCATCCCAGGATCGTCCACAGCGCATCGGGATGGGCGGTGTTCAACGCCCGCTGTACGGCTTGTGACGCCTGTGCGACGTTGACCGTTCCGGCCCTGCCGCCCTCATGCAGCAGGTCCATCTTGTACATGGTGCTGGCACCGAACAGTTCGGTCTGCACCTGGTAGAACGTAGCCGCGACACGCGCGAAGACCGCATTGGTGGGGTCGAGCCAGTGTGGGCGTTCGAGCTGGTTCCAGGTGCCCTGCGGGACCGTGTTGGCCTCCGGATTGCGGGCCTTGAAGTCGGTCGGCACCGTACCGAAATAGCCGGGCAGCACCGGGACCATGCCCAGCGAGCGCAGGCGGTCGGCCATCTTGCGGCCGAGTTGGACCCGTTGGTCGATGAGTTGCTGGGAGATCGGGCTGTCGGTGCAGCACATGTTCTGCAGCAGCCACCAGGATTGGTGGCCCGGCTGCGGGATCCACTGGCGCGTCTGCTCGTCGGAGTAGCCGAACCGCATGAGAGTCCGCTGGTAGACCGCCTCCTGGCCCTCGTAGACGAGCACCTCGTTGATGCCGTGCAGCGCGAGGACATCGATCCGCCGCTGCCACTCCGGCCAGCTCAGATACGCCCCCGCATACCCCTGGTTGGTGTCGTTGAGGGCGAAGCGATGATCCACCGAGGAGTCTCTGGCGATGGGCGCCGCGGGCAACGGAAGACGCTCGGGCAGGTCGACCTGGGAGCCGTTGATCGCGATGTCGGCGTGCGCCACCTGGCGCAGGTAGTAGCCGAAGCCGGTCAGCTGAACCGCGGGCGTCGTGCCGGCCACGACGAGGCGGCCGTTGGCACCGTAGACCTGGAACCGGTCTCGGCCCGTGCCCTTGGCGATGGTGAGCAGAGTGACCTGCTTGGCGCGCGATGTCCCGACCAACCGCTCCAGCGCCTGCGCGGCTGGGCTGTCGACCCGGGCAGGCGTGTCGGCCGCCGCCTCGGGTGGGGAGACGAACGGCGCGGTGAACATCGTGAGCAGGACGGCGGCGAGTGCCGTCAGGTGCGTTCGCCATCGGCGCGGTAAGGGGCTGTGGGGTTCGCCGGAACGGGTCATCGGGCGGCCACCTCCGAGGGGGGCGACTAAGGGGCCTACTATAGAAAGAGTTATGTAAAGACTTTTCGTAACGTCTTTGCGATATATACTCAGCCGCAGGCGACCAGAGGTCAAGATCTCACGACGGATATTCACGAACCGGACAGCAAGGGGCGCGGATGACGGAGGAGCGGCCGGCGGGCACACCCGTGCTGCGGAGGATGAACCGGGCCGCGGTGCTCGACGCGGTCCGACGGCGCGCACCCGAGCCCGTACGGCTGGCCGAACTCAGTCGGCTGACCGAGCTCACCCGCCCGACGGTCGCCCAGGCCGTGGAGGATCTGCTGGCCGCCGGCTGGCTACGGCAGCACGCACCACGGCCGGCCACGGTGGGCAGACCGGCGACGCGGTTCTCCCTGAACGGCCGGGCGGCACCCGTGCTCGGCCTGGACGTCGGCCCGCACACCGTGACGGCGGGGATCGCCGACCTGGCCGGTGAGCGCCTCGCGGTGATTCGCCGGACGGTCGGCCGGCGCAGCGCTCGGCACCTGCTCGAGGCGGTCGACGAGGCGACGGATGAAGCGCTGGCGACGGCCGGCCTGGCCGCCGAGCAGATCACGGCGGTCAGCGCGGCCACCCCGGGCATCGTCGAGGAGACCACCGGCCGGGTGCTGTTCGTCCCGAGTGTGCCGGGCTGGTCGGAGATCGACCTCGCCGGCCGCCTGCGGGCTCGTTTCAGGTGCGCGGTCACGGTGGAGAACGACGCGAACCTGGCCGCGCTGGCGGCGGCCCACCAGCGCACCGGCGCGGGCACCCTGCTCGCGGTTCAGTGGGGCGAGCGGCTCGGGGCCGGTGTCGTCATCGACGGACGGCTGCATCGGGGCGCGGGCCAGGCCGGTGAAATCGGTTTCATTCGTCCTGCAGATATCCTTCCCGACTCGGACCTTCCCGACGCGGCTGGGGACGGTCGTGGGCCGTTGGAGCGCGCGATCGGCGCCGAGGCGATCGTCAATCTCGCCCGCCGCCGCGCCGCCGAGCATCCGGAGTCCGGGATCGCCCGTGCGACGGACGCGGCCGCCGTCTTCGCGGCCGCCGCCGGGGGCGACCCTATCGCCGCCGAGGTCGTCGACCGGGTCGCCGCCGTCTTCGCCGAGGCGATCGCGCCCGTGGTCCTCGTACTGTCCCCGCATGTGATCGTGATCGGTGGTGGCATCGCCCGAGCCGGCGCGGTCCTGCTGGACGCGATCGCCCGGCACCTCGAAGACCTGACCCTCACCCCGCCCAGCGTGGAACTGTCGGAGCTGGCCGAGGGCACTGTGCTCACTGGCGCGATCCAGATGGCCCTGGACGAGGTGTGGCGTAACACCCTGACCGTCTGCTGACCGAGGGTCTTCTGTGGCGACGCCGACGAGGACGTTGACGACCGAGGCGCGCCCCCCGCCGACGTTCACCGCGGTCACGAAGCGCCAGGTGCCATCGGCCACCGGGTTACCACCGCTCACCGCATGAACCGCCGACACCCCGGTCAAGAGGGCGGCCAGGCCGGCCGCCAGCACATCAAGAACCGTCGCATGACAGCCGGAACCTGCCGAAGCTCACGCTCTGCGTGGGTAACCCGTCGTAGCCGAAGTCCCCGCTGCTGGAGCCGCCCTCGCCGGTGGCCGTGATCTCCATCTTGAGCACGGTGAGGTCGCGGTTGGTCAAGCGCTTTGACGTCCACCTTGAACGCGTTGGAGCCGTACAAGCCGACCCGCCCTTCCCGTACGAGGCTCCCGGCAGGAGTCGCGTTCGCCGATGGCGAGCCGGCCGCATCGCGGCCGCGAGCAGGAGGGCCGTCGTACGGAGGCGCACATCAATATGAATCTCCGCGAGGCGTTCAAGATCGGTCAGATGTAGGGATTAGACGCAGAGCCTCGCGTTCTCGTTCGCCTCATTGTCGGGGTTTCAGCCGACATACGGGTTGTCCCCGCGGTCACTGTCATTCGAAGAACTTAAGGCTGTACCCGATGTCAGTGTTGGGGCCGGGCACGTTCGCCCGCCGGTAGGTGGTCTTGCTCCACCAGACGGCCGTGCCGGTGTACCAGTACCGGTTGGACCACTCGTACGGCGTGCCCTTGGCGACAGCGTGGTATATGGTCGGGAACCGGTTGCCGGACGGCGGGCTGGTGGCGATGTCGCCGCGCTCCAGCACGAATGTGTGGTGACCCGGGCCGTCCACGTGCAGCGTCGGGGTCCAGCCGTCCATCATGTACGCCGCGTACGAGCCGAACAGGCAACCGTTGCTCTTGTACCAGTCCCACACGTTCGTCGGGTCACCGCCGGAGCGCAGCCGCAGATCGGCGAGGCAGTACTTGCTGCTCCAACTGCCGTTCGCGGAGTACACGATGTGCAACTGCCCATTCGGGTCGAGGATCGGCTCGGGAGCCTCGTTGATGAACGGGTTGCCGACGACCCGCTCCCACGGTTCGCGCGGCTGGGAGATGATGTAACGGCCGCCGGTGGCCGTGGTCGGGCCGCTCATCCGGGCGATGTAGAGGTTCTGCTCGACGTTGGTGTCGCCCGCCCAGCCGGACCACACGAACCAGCGCTGACCGTTGAAGGTGAACGGCGCGCCGTCGATGGCCCACTTGTCGCCGGGCAGGGCGACCTTCGTCGCGGCGGAATAGCCGGAGTCGGCGGTGGCGGAGCTGATGTGGTACATCCGGTGGGCGGCGCTGCGGCCCGCCGAGAAGTAGATGTGGTACTGGCCGTCGTGGTGCACGATCTCGGGCGCCCACACCTCACCGAGGTTGCCGGTGTCCTTCCACACCTGGCGCGGGGGCGCGGCGGCGATGCCCTCGAGAGTGGTCGCCGTCCGTACGGCGACGCCGCCGTTCACCGACTTGGCCGCGACGTAGAGGCCGCCGACCCGGATGACACTGGGGTCGGCACCACCCAGGGTGGTGCGGCCGAGGGCTACGGGCTTCTTGGCGGGCTCGGCGGCCGGTGCGGCGTTGGCGGGAGAGGCGGCGGTGCCGCCGACGGCGGTCAGGGCGAGGGCGAGGACCACCGGTCGGAGAGCATGTCTTCTCATGAGGCTCCTTCTACCCGCGGGCCGCCCGCAGGTAATCTTTAAACAAAGTTTACTAATAGATTCGGAGCTCATTCAAGATCCCGCCCCGCCGAACGCGAGACCGCGCCGCGGTGGCCACTCCGGCTTTGTCAGCCTGGAGAACTACCGGGATGCGACCCTGGTCGCAGGGAAAGATCGTCACGAGTGCTGACGAGAGACGGCCGCCGACGCCACCAGGATGGAGATCGTTTCCACGACCTCCATCCAAAGGAAGGCCAATGAATGGTAAGCGCATGACGGTCGCCGTGCTCGTCGCCGCGGGCCTGCTGTCGCTCGCATGCTGCTGGCCGCCGTTGACGCGCTCAACCGCTATTTCTGCGGCGAGCCGTACGAACTGCCGGGTGCGCCGAGTACGGCCCCTCCGGATCAGCGAGCCAGCAATGCGTCGATCTCGCCCAGCTGAGCCGGGGTCAGCGGGCCACGCTCGAGGGCCGCCGCGTTCTCCTCTGCCTGAGCGATCGACTTGAACCCCGGAATGGGGATCATCTGGTCGCTCCGTGCGAGTATCCAGGCCAGGGCGCCCTGGGCGAGAGTGCGGCCGGCGCTGGTGAGGATCTCCCGGATGGCGGAGAGCCGGTCGAGGGAGTCCTGGTCGGGACGTCCGTCGCGGAAATAGCTCACCCAAGAGTGCCCGCTGGCGCGTACGTCATCGGCGGGCAGCCGCGACTCGGCGGTGAACTTGCCGGTCAGCAGACCCATCGCCAGTGGCGAACGAGCCAGGCCGGCCAGGCCGCTCTCCTCGCAGACCTCGATCATTCCGGGTGCGTCGCTGAGGACGTTCATGGCGAACTGCACCGCCGCCGTCCCACGCCGACCGGCCAGTCGACGGGCCCGCTCCTGATCGTCGGTGCTCCACCCGTAGCTGCGGATCATGCCCTTGTCGACCAGGCTCTCCAGCTCGGCGAAGACGTCCTCGGCGGCAGCGGCGTCGAGGTCTCCCACATGCATCTGGTAGAGGTCGATGTAGTCAGTGCCCAGACGGGCCAGGGACGCCTCGCATGCGCGCTGGACGTACGCGGCGGAGGTGTCGGTGCCGGTGATCTCCTTCCGCACCTCGTCGTAGGTGTAGCCGAACTTCGTGGCGATGACGACGGCGTCGCGCCGATTCCGTAGGGCGCGGCCGAGAACCCGCTCGCTGCGGCCGGTGCCATAGACGTCGGCGGTGTCGAAGAAGGTGACACCCAGGTCGACGGCGCGGTTGATCGCGCGAGCGGATTCGTCATCGTCCACCTCCCCCCAGCCGTCCTGCATGCCGCGGAGCAGGAACGGCCCGCCGATCGCCCAGCAACCCAGCCCGATCGCGCTGACCTCCAGCCCCGTCTGCCCGAGCTTCCTGGTCAAGATGGACATCTCACCGCTCCTCAATGAATCTTCATGCGGTTCGTCCGCCTGCGCACTGTAGGCCCGCACTTGGTACCGTCTGAAGAGCCATTTCTTCGTCAACCGGCAAGTCCATTTCTGGCCGATCATGCCCAAGCAATCCCCCTCCCTCGCCGCGGCCGGCATCACGCTCGCCCCCGCTCCGGGTATCGCGCTCTCGCGCCACCTCTATGAGCGGATCCGCGACGCCATCCTGTCCGGCCAGCTCAGGCCAGGGCTCAGGCTGCCGTCCTCGCGTACGCTCGCGGCGGAGCTGGGTGTGTCGCGCACCACCACGGTCACCGCGTACGAGCGGCTGCGTGACGAGGGCTACCTGGACGGGCGGGTCGGCGCGGGCACCACTGTGGCACTCCTGCGGATACCCCATCCTGCGGCGGCTCCCGTCCACGAACCCCCGAACGTACGGCAGCCGCCGCGTTTGTCGGCCCAAGGCGCCGCCCTGGCCGGCGTGCGGTGGCGGATGAGGCACACCATGGATGGCCCCGGCTCGGGCCCGCCGGCGTTCCCGGTCGGCCGACCGGCGATCGACGCGTTCCCCGCCGAGCTATGGGGCAAGGTGGTGGCACGACGAGCCCGCCGGTCGGCCGGTTCCCTCCTGCGTTACCAGCATCCCGCCGGCTACCAGCCGTTGCGCGAGGCCATCGCCGCGTATGTCGGCATGGCCCGGGCGGTGCGCTGCACCCCGGAACAGGTGCTGGTTGTGGGCGGCGCACAGGCCGGTCTCAGCCTGGCCGCCCGGCTTCTCCTCGACCCGGGTGACGACGCGTGGATGGAGGACCCGGGCTACTACGGTGCTCGCGGAGCGATCATCGCCGCGGGAGCCACCCCGGTCCCGGTCCCCGTCGGCGCCGACGGCCTGGACATCGACGCCGGGAACGCCCGGGCTCCCCACGCCCGCATCGCCTATGTGACCCCTTCGCACCAGTTCCCGCTGGGCGTCACCATGAGCCTGCACCGCCGCCTTGCGCTGCTGGACTGGGCCCGCACCGCCGGCAGTTATGTCCTGGAGGACGACTACGACAGCGAGTACCGCTACATCGGAGATCCACTTCCCTCACTCCAGGGCCTGGACGGTGCCGGACGAGTGGTGTACGTCGGCAGCTTCAGCAAGGTGCTGTTCCCCGCGCTGCGCATCGGATACCTGATCGTGCCCGACGAACTGGTGGACGCCTTCACGGCCGGGCAACGTTTCGCGGCCGCGCACGTCCCCGCGCTGGAGCAGGCCGCCCTCACCGACTTCATCGCCGACGGGCACTTCGCCCGGCATGTCCGGCGGATGCGTGCCCTGTACGCGGAACGCGGGGCGGCCCTCGTCCGGGCGGCGCGTCAAGAGCTCGACGGCGTCCTGTCGGTGACGCCCGCCGATGCGGGCCTGCACGTCGTTGGCTGGCTGCCCGAAGACATCGATGACAGAGAGGCAGCCTTCCGGGCCGCGGCGTATGGCGTGGACGTGCAGCCCTTGTCCGCGCACGCCCAGGAACCGGCCAGACGCCCCGGGCTGCTCCTCGGCCACGCGGCGACGCCTGAGCCCCACGTCGTCACCGCAATCCACCGCCTCGCGGCATCCCTGACCGCATCCGCACAGAGCGCCCGCGGTCGGCGGGCCGGGCGGGGCGCGGATGGCGACCCCCAGTCGTCGTATTGGACGATGGCGCCGGTCACGCGGTCACGAAGGTCATCACACTTCGAGCGGGAAGCGTGACGGTGAAAGAACCGTTCGACACGCCGGTCGTGCCCTGGGGTGCGACGTTCCTGCTCGCGTCGGTCAGCCAGGACGAGACCCTGGACGCGGTGCCGTTCGCCAGGGTGAACTGCTGGCTCACCGCAGAGGTCCCCTTGTTGATGGCGACGACCACCGTGGAGTCACCGCCCCGGTACGCCGAGACGTATACGTTCGACGCCGGATTCGCCGTCGCCCCGATCCGCACATATCCGGGGCGGACGAACCTGGCGAAATGCGCCATGTTAGCCCCGCGCTTGCTGATCTGGCCGTCCTCCCGCATGGGGCCGTAGCTGCGCCGGATGTACCACCAGATGTACGCCTGGAACTCGGCGTCCACCATGGCGCGGTGGATGTGCTCCCCCACGTCGAGCGCCTGGGGCCAGAGGTCCCGGCGGTGACTACGGTCTCCTGCCCTACCGGCCGGGTCTGCTGACACTGCAGCGCTAATGGCGTGACACGGGTCCGGCTCGGATGTTCCTGACTTTCGCCGCAAAGGCGTGCCCCATCGGGTGAGCGCTATCACGGCACGCGATCAGCTCCGGGTGGAACCGGCGTGGCGGGCTCGGGCAAGGCCGAGCCCGCCCGGGTCATGCGGAAATGCCGGCGCTCGCACAGTGACGGAGCGCGGGTCGGGCAACGCCTGGTCATCCAGGGTCGCCGAGGCCTCCGGCGAAGGCGGCACGGGAGAGACGACTCTGAAGGGCACGGAAGCCTTGATCTTGCGAGACGCGGCAAGCCGCCTGTCGGCCCTCCGTAGCTAGACTGCCGCCATGACCACGGAGTCGTCTCCCCTCACCATCGCCCAGCTCGCCGAGCTGGCCGGAGTTTCCACCGCGACGGTCTCCAAGGTAGTGAACGGCCGATCCGCGGTGTCCTCTGAAACCCGCGCCGCCGTGGAAAAGCTCATCCGCCAGTACGGCTACCGGCGGCAGCGCCGCCGATCCACCTCGATGGCCCTGGTGGAGCTGGTCTTCCACGCGTTGGAGGGCGACTATCCCGTCGAGATCACCAACGGCGTGGCGGAGGTGGCTCGTGAGCATGAGCTCATGGTGGGAATATCGGACCTCCGCCGCGACCACACCGCTGGAGACGCCTGGGTGGAGGGTGTGCTGCGACGCCGTCCGAGCGGAGTGATCGCCGTGTTCTCCGGTCTGACGGAAGCCCAGCACGAACAGCTCACCCGCCGCGAGATCCCGCTGGTCCTGCTGGATCCGGCCGACGCACCCGGCAAGAACATCCCGTCGATCGGTGCGGGCAACTGGAACGGCGGCCTTTCGGCCACCCGCCATCTCTTGGAGCTCGGGCATCGCCGCATCGCCATCATCACCGGGCCGGACTCCGCCCTGTCCAGCCGGGCCCGTCTCGACGGCTACCGCACCGCCCTGGACATGGCCGGCGTGCCCGTTGACCAGCGGTTGGTCGCCCGTGGGGACTTTTTCATCGAGGGCGGTCTGGCAGCAGCGCAACATCTGTTGCGCCTGCCCGACCGGCCGACCGCGATCTTCGCCACGAACGACGGTCAGGCCATCGGCGTCTACCATGCGGCTCATCAGCTCGGCCTGCGCATTCCGGACGATCTCAGCGTGATCGGCTTCGACGACATGCCTTCGGTACGGTGGGCCATCCCGCCGCTGACCACCATCCGCCAGCCCCTCAGACAGATGGCCTCCGCGGCCACCTCGATGGTGCTGAAGCTCGCCCATGGCGAGCCGCTGTCACACAGCCGCATCGAACTCGCCACTGAACTCGTCGTCCGCGGCAGCACCGGCCCTCCCGCACGCCTGAGCTGAAGCCTGGCCTCCAGGACAGCGGGGCGGCCGCCTGCTCACAGGTGAGCCTCAGGCCGGCGACGGGCCGCTGCTCTCCCGCGCGATCAGTTCCGGCTCGTTCCAGGTCGGAAGGGACAGAGCGGTCTCCGGCTGCAGCCTGCGCAGCAGCAGACCGAAACACGCGCGGCCGAGACCCTCGAAGTCGAGCCGTACGGTGGTGAGCGAGGGGTGGAGGTAGGCCGACGCCGGGGTGTCGTCGAAGCCGACCACGCTGAGGTCGCCGGGGATATCCCGTCCGGCCTCGCGCGCGGCCCGCATGACGCCCAGGGCAAGGTCGTCGTTGCCGCACAGGATGGCGGTCACCGAGTGGTCCGCCAGCAGGGAGCGCCCCGCGAGGTATCCGGAGCGGGGAGTCCAGCCGGCCTGCAGGGACTCGGGCAGGGGCCGTCCGGTCGCCCGCAGCGCGTCCTGCCAGCCACGGGTCCGCTGCTACCGGTGAAACGTCCTCGGTAGAAGGGCATCTGCGTGTAGCTCCGGGAACGCACAGAACACCCTGAACAATTGCCCTCGCCGTCCAAACCGCTGGAGCCGCCGCAAGAGAGCGGGCCGGCTCCAGGGTTCGGACGTCACATGGCGTTCAGACGCGGGTCCACTTCTGGTTGTTCTGGCCGTTGCACGCCCAGATCTGCACCTGCGCGCCGTTCGTCGGCGAGGCTCCGTTGAGGCACCGGTTCGACCCCAGACCCCGCAGCGCGCTCGTGCTGCCCGGGGGCGAGCCGTCGCCCTGCCCGACGCCCCTGCCGTTGAGGGTGAACGAGTCCATGTCGAACGAGTTCGCGGACGGCGCCTTGAACACGACGTAGACATTGCGGGTGCCACCGGGATCGGTGATCTGCACCGCGGGCAGGGACACGTAGGTGTTCCATCCCCCGGTCGCCGGCACGGGGCTGGAGGCGATGAGAGCCCCGGTCGGCGAGTCGGCGTGCAGTTCGATGGACGCCCCGGTGTTGGACGGCGCCGAGACGCGGAAGGACACCGTGTCGATCCCGGACAAGTTGATCGGGCTGAAGGAAGTCCAGTCGTTGTTGGAGATGTCGCCGATGCGCCTGCCGCCTTCGGCTCCGGGCTCGTCGACGATCCGGATTCCGGACGAGCCGGTGAAGTGCTCGGCCTGCTTGTGCTTGGGCTGCAGGGTGATGCCGGCGCTGCCCTTCAGACCGCCCTTGTCGGTGTAGTCGGCGGACAGGACGTAGTAGACGTTGGCGGCCTCGTCATGGCCGGACGCGGTGGTCGTGACCGTCCCGGAGCAACCGGTGTACTGGCCGGTGTCGTGGGCGTGCTGGTCATGGCCGAGCGCCGTGATCACGTTGACCTTGGTGCAGTCGACGGCGCCGTCCTCGGGGTCGGTGACGTTCACCGTGTAGGTCACCTTGTCGCCGAAGTCGATGAACCCGCCGTCGGGCGGAGCCGAGAAGACGACCTTGGGACGGCTGTTGCCGACGACGACGGGCAACGTGACGCTGCCCGTCTTCCCGCCGGAGTCCCGTACGGTCAGCTTGACCGTGTAGGTCCCGTTGGCGCTGTAGGTGTGGGACGGGTTGGCGCTGGTGGAGGTCCCGCCGTCGCCGAAGTCCCACGCGTAGGTGATCGCGTCGCCGTCGGGGTCGGATGAGCCGGCCGAGGAGAACGCCACCGTTAGCGGCGCCGCGCCCGAGTCGGGGTTGGCGCTCGCCTTGGCCAGGGGCACGCGGTTTCCGGCAACGTAGTCGACCCGGTAGACGCTGTCATCGGTGTTCGTGTGGCCGAATCCGTTGCCCCAGTCGGCCATGTACAGGGCGCCGTCCGGACCGAACTTCATGTCGATCGGCGCATGCGGGGCGAGCTGTGCCACAAAGGGGTTGATCTTCAGGAGGTTGCCCGAGGAGTCCAGCCGGAACTCCTTGACGACGTTGCGGCTCCATTCATAGAGGAACGGCGTGCCGTCGAAATACTCGGGGAACTTGCGGTCAGAGCCACTGGCCGGGTCGTAGCGGTAGAAGGGGCCGCCCATCGGGGCGGCACCGCCGCAGCAGTCGATCTCGGGAAACTCGGCCGAGGCATGGTAGTCGTACCACACCGTCGCGGGCTTGGCCGCGGGCAAATTGGTCACGCCGGTGTTGTTGGGCGAGTCGTTGACCGGTGCCGAGCAGTTGAACTTCGCGCCCGAGGTGTTGGTGGCGAAGTTGTAGTCGTTGAACGGGATGTTGTTGCCGACGCAGTATGGCCAGCCGTAGAAGCCCGGCTGCTTGATCAGGTTCCACTCGACGGTGCCCTCGGGACCGCGACTGGGATTCGCGGCGCCGGCGTCGGGGCCGTAGTCACCCAGCGAGATCCAGCCCGTCACCTTGTCGACCGAGAAGCGGAACGGGTTGCGGAAGCCCATCGCGTAGATCTCCGGCCGCGTCTTGGCGGTGCCGGACGTGAACAGGTTGCCGGACGGAATCGTGTAGGTGCCGTCGGGCTCGGGGTGGATGCGCAGGATCTTGCCGCGCAGGTCGTTGGTGTTGGCCGCGGACCGCTGGGCGTCGTAATGCTCCCGGCCCGGCCGCTCGTCGATCGGGGCGTAGCCGCTGGACCCGTTGGGATTGGTGTCGTCACCCGGGCCGATGTACAGGTTCCCGCCCGGCCCGAACGCGAGGTAGCCGCCGGTGTGGCCGGGCTCGTCGACGTTGCGGTACGCCGGCACCTCGATGATCTTACCAACAAGGACATCGAAATCTTGGCGCTGCGCCACCAACTCGTCGTCCTGCAACGTCAGATTGACAAACCCCGCCTCACCCGATCCGACCGGGCGTTCCTCGCCGCTCTGCTCCACCAACTCCTCCGGCTCAGGCTGCGACAGCTCCACCTGATCGTCTCCCCCGACACCGCCCTAGGCTGGCACCGCGACCTACTACGCCGCCACCACGCCAAGGCATCCCGCCCGAAACGGCCTGGCCAGCCGCCCACCCGCCGCCGCATCCAAACCCTCGTCCTGGGCCTGGCCCGGGAGAACCCGGCTACCGACGCATCCATGGCGAGCTGGCCATGTTGGCAATCAAGGTCGCCCCCTCCACGTTATGGGAGACCCTCCACCGCAATGGGATCGAGCCCGCACCTCAGCGCGACCGCCAAACCTGGAGCACCTTCCTGCGCAGCCAAGCGCAGGCCATTCTCGCTGCTGACTTCTTCGAGACCCAGACCCTGACCGGCGTGCGGCTGTACGTCTTCGCCGTCATCGAGCACGCCACCCGCCGCGTCCGCGTCCTCGGCGCCACCGCCCACCCCACCGCAGCCTGGACCACCCAACTCGCGAGGAACCTCGTCATGGACCTCCGCGACGCCGGCGCCACGACGAAGTACCTGGTCCGGGACCGCGACAGCAGGTACGCGGCCGCATTCGACGCGGTCTTCGAAGACGAAGGCATCGCCATCGTCAAGCCCGGCATCCGAGTACCGCGCATAAACGCAATCATGGAACGCTGGGTGCGCTCGTGTAGAGCCGAGTTCCTCGACCGCGCCTTGATCGTGAACCTGACCCACCTGAGGCACGCGCTCCGCGAGTACGAATCCTTCTACAACTAACACCGGCCCCACCGGACTCTCCGCGCCGCGACTCCCCTGCGCCCGCTCCCCCAACCGATCATCGCACCGGAACAGCTGAACGGCCTCGACGTCCGCCGGCGCGATCGACTCGGCGGCATCCTCCACGAGCACCAAAGCGCCGCCTGAGCTGCACAGATGAGGCTTTCGGCACGTACAGGGTCAGTTCACCGTGAACGCGCCGGTGGCCCCGCCTCGGGTTCTCCGCGGCCATGCGCAAGGTGAGGTCTTGACCGCGGCTGCGCTGGGTGGCCGTCCGGGACGGCGACGATTGCTGTGGTCCCACTTACTCGCCACGAGACTGCGGTGCCAGGCCAGCAGGGTGGCCGAGGTTATCAAGAAGATCTCCGCCCAGCGATGGCGAGGGATCAGACGCACAAGCGCCGCCAACCACAGACGGTCGGCCCCTTCGTAGTGCACCCGCGGGATCTGCCGGCGTAGGACCGCGTTCTGATGGCACAGGACCGCGTTCTGATGACGCAGGACCAGCAGTTCCGCCTCCTTGGAAACACTCCTGCGGACCAGCAGCGCGGGCAAAGACAGCAGACGACGGGTGACGGCGTACACCGTAGACAAGATCGCGCGACATGATCCCAAGCAACCCGGACCAGCCACTCGGCACCCCTGCCTCTGCCCTGGAAGCGATTCGAGTTCTTGAGCCCCACAGGACCCGACTTCATCGCGCTGACATCGGTGGAGGGCGATGCCTGTCCGATGACAGCGATAAGACAGCGCGTTCTGTCATTGTCCTGAACATCGCCACGAGGAGGACCCATATGCGTCGGATCCTGCCGATAGTGACTTTGCTGATCTTGGCGCTGGTCCCGGCGCCGAACGCGGTGGCCACCAAGGGCGCGCGGTCTGGGCTGCAGTGCGCCTCGTACTTCATCATCGGGCTGCGCGGCTCCGCGCAGGCCATGAACGATCCGCTGGGCATGTCCGGGGTGACGGGGGTGTACGCCCAGGAAGCGCTGACCGTCCTGCCGGCGGACCAGACCAAGACGTACTCCCTGCCCTACCCCGCGGGCAACGTCAGCCTGAAGGCGTTCCTGCCGTCGGTGAACGATGGGAAGTGGATCCTGACGATCGCCGTACGCCGGTTGGTACGCATGTGCCCGGGGATGAACATCGGCCTGATCGGATATTCGCAGGGCGCGATGGTGATCAACCAGGCGCTCCCCATGCTGGACGCCGAGGAGCGCAAGGCCATCCGGGCGGTGCTGATGATCTCCGACCCCCAGAGCGGCGGGGACACCTCCTACGACGCGACCGTCGGGGCCGACAACGGCCTGCCCAACACACGCGTGGGCGGCGGCATCCTGGGCAGGAAGGTCCTGCCCGCCGACATCCAGGACAGGACCACCGACTTCTGCATCGTCGGCGATCCGATCTGCGACGCGCCGGAGGAGAAGACCCCCGACTGGGCCGTCACGGTGGGTCTGTTCCTGTGGCAGATCCACACCCAGGACTATCCGGTCTGCTGCCAGGAACTGCTCGTCTACAGGGCGATGGCGGTCGCCTTCGCAAGGCGGCTGCAGCAGTCGCCCTCCTCCCCGCCCGTACTCAAGCCGATGCCGCCGCTGCCCGAGGGATTCTGCCCGTCGCTGCAGTCCGGCGTACGTAAGGCGGGCACGCCCACAGCCCTGGCCGGCTGCGGTGGCCGGCCCGCTCCCGACGTCAAGGAGGCCCAGGCGTGAACCACCTCACGCGCCGCTACGTCCTGCGCGCCGCCGGCGTGACGATCCTGGCGGGGGTGACCGGGGCCGCGACTCCCCCGAAACAGACGCTGACCGGCCAGGAGATCGAGATGGTCCTCCAGGTCGCGCGATTAGGCGCGGTCTATCCCGTGCCGTTCCCCGACGAGCACGGGGTGTCGCGGGCCACCGCCGAGCGCCTGCGGGGCCGCCTGCCTGAGCTCGCCCCCACACGCTTCCAGCTCGTACGGGACGCGGTACGCGACCTCGCGGCGGCCGGTCTGACCGACGCCTCCCGCGACCGGCTGCTCGACGGGCTGGCCCATAAGGCCGCCGACAAGGGCGGCGATGCGCTGACGGCGCTGACAGCGCTGGCCGTGGCGACGGTGTCCACGGACTTCAGCCCCAACGACGACACCGCGGCCGTGTTCTGGCTCGGTGGGCTGCGGCAACGCCATCTCCGGCTGAAGGGGGACCGACGTTCATGAGACTTCTTCCTGAGCATGAGGAGGCGCTGAGGCGCGGGAAGGAGGCCGTGCTCGGGGCGTTCGCCGCCGTCCCCGGCACCACCGCGTTCGGCTACGGGTTCCGTCGGCGCGGTGGAGAGCTGACCGACGAGCCCGTGGTCATCGCGTCGGTGGCCAAGAAGCGCCCGCAGGGGTACGTGGCGCGCAGTCGCCTGCTGCCCAGAACGGTCGAGGTGGACGGCCGCAAATGGGGTGTGGACGTCATCCAGGCCGGCCCGTACTCGTTCGGACGCACGGGCAGACCTACGGGCGGCCGGCGGGGCCCGGCGGCCCAGGACGCCACGCTGCGGAAAACCGCGAACCAGGGCGTCGGGATCGGCAACGAGAGGACAGATGACTGGGGCACGTTCGGCTGCCTCGTCCGCGATCTGTCCAACGGCGGAGCCCCTTCCATCCTGACCGCCGGGCACGCGGTCGGATCGACGCACGGCGCTGTCCCGGGCGATGTCATCGTGCAGGGGACCTGGGCGGGTGGAACCGGCCCCGCCATCGGGGAGCTGACCCGGTTCACCAGTCTGCGCAAGGACGGCCGCAACCTGGTCGACGCGGCGGTCGTCAAGATCACCGACCTGGACAACTTCGACGAGTTCACCACCAGCGAGAACCAGGAGATGCCACGTATAGGCGTCCGCCATCCGCTGATCGGCATGCTCGTCGGCATGGCCTCCGACTACTCGGGGCTGTGCACACGGATCGGGCCCATCCTGGCCGAGATGAACGTCCGGCCGTACCTGGACCTGGGCGACCCCGACTTCCCCGTCACCTGCGACGTGATCGACTTCGACATGAAGGTGGACAAGGCGGGCGCCGGTAGCTGGTACACCTCCAGCATCGTCGTCGGCATCGGCGTGACCCCGGTGGACCTCGGTTTCCTGACGAACCACGACTTCTACATGTTCGACGACATGGTGCAGGTCGACACCGGGTTCTGCCTGCACGACGGCGACGCCGGCGCGGCCGTGTGCCTGGGCGGTGACGGCAGGACCCGGATCGACTGGACCCAGGTGAACTGCTCCTTCCTGGAAGGGGCCGGCGAGATGTACGACCTGCCGCTGGTGGGGGACGAGAAGCTCGCCGACCGGTTCCGCGACGACTTCCTGCTGCGCAGCCGGGTGGGCCGGATGCTGGTCCGCCTGTTCTACGTCAACTTCCAGGCGCTCGTCGACCGCGTGAAGGGCAAGGAGGCCAGCGCCCTGGAGAAGGACTACGCCAAGCATCTGTACGAAACGTACCGATCGGTTCTGGAGACCGTCCTGACCACGCCCGACACCCCTGACCGGGTGATCACCTCACAGCACGTGAGCGACGTCGGCAAGGTGGTGGACGGCCTGCGCCCGCGACTGTCGGCCCAGGAGTACAACGCCGCCAAGCAGATCCACGCGCTCTTCGCCCAGACCGTGGGCATGAACCGGCAGCAGCTCCTCACGATGATGAACGGCGACGACCTCTACCAGAAGATGCACACCATCCTCAGCCGGGTGCCGACCGTCCAGTACCTTGGCCCGGTCGGGGCGGATGCCTGAGGCCACGGCCGCCACGGCCTACTCGGCTCAGGTCCAGGACAGGCTGCGCGGGCTGGTGGCCGGGCTCCCCCGGCCGGCCCGCGATCTGGTGACCGGGTTCGTCGACCGGCCGGGCAAGCGCCTGCGCTCGACGCTGCTCGGCGCCGCCGCGCGGTGCGGCCCGCACGACAGGGAACGGGTCGTGCGGCTCGGCGCCGTGGTGGAGCTGCTGCACCTGGCCTCTCTGGTGCATGACGATGTGATCGACCGGGCGCCGACCCGCCGCGGCGCCCCTGCCGCGCACCTGGTTGCCGGGCCGGAGCTGGCGGTGCTGGCCGGGCTGTCCTGCCTGGCCCTGGCCGGTACGGAGGCCGCCGACCTGGGCACCGGCCCGAACCGGCTGATCAGCGCGGCCGTCGCCCACCTGGCTCAGGGCGAGCTGCTGGACGTGGAACGCGCCTTCGACACCACGTACACACTCGCGGACTACGACGAGCTCGTCGAGCGCAAGACCGGCGCGCTGTTCCGGCTGTGCTGCGTGCTCGGGGCGGCGGAGGCGCGGCTGGGACCGCCCCGGGCCGAGGCGCTGGCCGCCTTCGGCCGCCAGCTGGGGGTCGCCTTCCAGATCCTGGACGACTGCCTCGACCTGGCCGGACCGGCCACCGGTTCCGGCAAACCCGCCGGAACCGATCATCTGCTCGGGCTCTTCGGCGCCCCGACGCTGTGCGCGCTGCGTGACGCGCCGTCGGGCGAGCTGGCCGCGCTCCTGCTCGACCCGGCCCTCACCGCCGCGGACCTGCCGCGCGTACGTACGCTCGTCATCGCCTACGGCGGCATGAGCGCCGCCCACGATCTGGCCCGCGCCGCCCACGACGAGGCGCTCGCCGCCCTCGCCGCCCTCGGCGACGGCGGCGCGGGCCGCCAGGCGCTGCTCAGCGTCGCCACCTCGCTGTGGCGGGAGGCCCCATGCTGACCCCCCGCGCGGACGTGCTGGTGGTCGGGGCGGGACCGGCGGGCGGCGCGACGGCCGCGGCGCTGGCCCGGCACGGGCTGCGCACCCTGCTGGTGGACGGCGGCGAACCGGGCGCGACCCACGACGTCGCGCTCAGCGCCTCCGCCATGGACTCCCTGCGCGCCCTTGGAATCGCGGCCTTCGACGGGGTATGGCCAGTGGAGAGGGTCGATGTCCGGTTCGGCGACGGCCCGGCCCGTCCGCTCCCCGGTGTCGGCGCCGCCGTCTGCGACCGTGAGTGGCTTCGTACGCGGTTGCGCGGGCTCGCCACCGATCTCGGCGCGGCCCTGCTGCCGGGGCGCATGACCCGCTGCGAACCGCACCCCGACGGGCACCGGGCGATGATCGCCGGAGGCGCCGACGAGGTGGCGGTCCTGGCCCGGCATGTCGTCCTCGCGACGGGCTCGCTGCCCGGCAGGCGGCCGCACGGCGAGGGCATGGCCGTCGTCCAGCGGTTCGCTCTGCCGGAGCGGGATTCCCGGATGCTGCTCCATCTGACGCCCCCCTCCCCTGCCGATCCGCACGAGCGCCCCGCCGGGATCTGGATCCTGCCCGCGGGACCGGGAAGGTGCACCGTCGGCGCCGTCCGCATCGGAGACCGCCAGGAGAGCGCGGCCGATCTGCTGGCCTCGGCGATCGAGCGGCTCGCCGGGGCCGACCCCGCGTTCGCGACGGCCCGGCCCCTCGGTGAGCTCGTGTCCGGGCCGGTCAGCACCGGATTCGCCCCCGCGCTCGCCGGGTACGAGGGCCGGCTGCTGGTCGGGGACGCCGCCGGGCTGGTCAACCCGTTCACCGGCGAAGGGCTCGGCTACGCGGTGCAGAGCGCGCTGCTGGCGGCCGACGCCATCGCCGCACATCCGGACGATCCCGGCGCCGCGCGCGAGGCGTACGTACGGCGGCTGGCCCGTGCGTACGTCGGCCACTTCGAGACCGCCCGCCACGCGGCCCGCCGCTACCATCTGGCCTGGCGCGTCCTGGCCGCCACCGCGCACAGCGACCAGCCGATCTTCGCCCTCGCCCGGCGAGGGGTGCTGTCGGCCGGGGAGGCGGCCGAGCCGGTCGAGCTGAACCCGGACGACCGGCTGTACCTGGGCCCGTTCCTGGCCGCCTGCGCCGAGACGGCCGTGTCCGCCGTACGCGAGGAGTGGCCCTTCATCGCGCGGCTGCTCACCACAGGGTCGGGGCTTCGCCCGGCGTCGCTGCTGCTGGCCGGGGTCGTCGCGGCCGGAGCGCACCCCCGGGCCGAGCTGGCGGGGGCCGGCGCGGCGATGGACCTGGCCGCGCTCGGCGCCCTGTCCCTGATCGGCGCGCCGGAAGCGGGGGCACCGGACGCGGGCGCGACGATGCGGGGGCGGGCGCGCGGGGTCGACTGGGAGTCCGCCGTCACCGTGCTGGCCTGCGACTTCCTGCTGTCGCAGGCCGCCCGCCTGGTCGCGGAGTCGGCTCCGGAGGCGTCCTGGGCGTTCGCCGACTGGCTGGCCGAGCTCACCAGGATCAGGGCCGAAAGGATCGCCGACCCGGGCACGACCGACGCCGGCGACCTGTTCGCCGCGCTCTTTGAGTTCCCCGTACGGATCGGGGCGCAGCTCGGCGGCGCCGGCACGGCGGTCATGGAGGCGCTCAGGGAGTTCGGCGCGCACTGCGGACGGGCGTTCCTGCTGGCCGAGGACGTTCTGGCGCTGCGCGGGGGGCCGACCCGCCTGGCCACCACCACCCGGGCGATGCTCGCGGCGCGGACCTCGATGATCCCCCAGCTCCTGGGCATGCCCGGCCTCACCGGCGCGAACGAGCCGCACGGGCGGGCGACCGCGCTGGCCGCGGCGTCGCGGGCCTGCCGCGCCGAGATCGACCTCGCCCTGCGCGCCGCCAGCCGCGTCCCCGTCGCGCGCGCGACGCGTATCTTGCGCGCGCACGTTCTGACGATCAGCGCCTCGATCGATGCCCCGTCCGCGGACGTCATGGAAAGGATCACCCCCGATGAGACGTGCGACTGTCCTTAAGGTGGCGATGGCGGCGTTACTGACCGTTCCGCCCTATATCGCCGCAGCGCCGCCCGACCCCTCGGCCCTGGCCGCCTCCGCCGCCGACCGCCTCGTCGCCGACCGGCCGGAGCTGATCCACCGCTCCGGCCAGGACGAGCTCGTGCGGGGCCGCGTGGTGTCCGGGGCTCACGGGCTGCGCTATGTCCCGTACGAGCGTACGTACGCGGGCCTGCCCGTACGCGGCGGAGACTTCGTCGTGGTCACCGACGCGGACGGCCGCGTCCTCAGCACCTCGGTCAACCAGAAGCAGGCACTGTCGGTGGAAACCCGGCCGGAGGTGTCCGCGCAGGACGCGGGCGCGGCGGCCCGCCGCGAGGTAGGCACGGGAAGCGACATGACGCCGCCCACGCTGACGGTCCTGGCGCGCGGCGGCGGCGTGCTGGCGTACGAGACAGTGATCACCGGCGTCAAGGGCACGCGCCCGAGCCGGATGCGCGTCCTCGTCGACGCCCGCACCGGCAAGGTGATCGACTCCTGGGACGAGGTGCTCGACGGCGTGGGGAACAGCTTCTACCACGGCCAGGTCTCCTTCGACACGACCCGATCGGCCACCCTGTACGGGATGTCCGATCCCGTACGGTCGGGAGTGCGCTGCGGCGGCATGGACGGCCGCACCTACACCGACCCCGACGACGACTGGGGCAACGGCACCGGCACCGACCTGGTCACCGCCTGCGTGGACGCCATGCACGCGGCGCAGGGGGGCTGGGACATGCTGGAACGGTGGCTGAGCAAGCCCGGCGGGTTCGACGGCTACGGCCGCAGCTTCCCGATGCGTGTCGGGTACGACGACGCGAACGCGTACTACGACCAGTTCAAGACGGTTTTCGGCCGCAACAGCAGCAGAACGCGGCAGGCGACGTCGACCGACGTCGTCATGCACGAGCTCGGGCACGCCATCTTCGACTTCACGCCCGGCGGCCCGCGGGGCACGCGCGAGAAGGGCGGGCTCAACGAGTCGACCGGCGACATCTTCGGGACGGTGACCGAGTGGTACCTGAACGAGCCGGCGCAGCTGGACCCGCCGGACTACCTGATAGGCGAGCAGGTCGACCTGGTCGGCTCGGGGCCCATCCGGAACATGTACGACCCGTCACTGACCGGCGACCCCAAGTGCTTCAGCGAGGCCGTCCGGATCATGGAGGTGCATGCCGCCGCCGGTGTGCAGAACCACTGGTTCTACCTGCTGGCCGAGGGATCCGCCCCCGTCGACGCCGCCCGGCCGGGCAGCCCCACCTGCAACGGCTCGGTCGTGCACGGCATCGGCGTCCAGAACGCGGCCATGATCTACATGGAGACCCTCAACCGCAAGCTGTCCGACTGGAGCCACGAGGATGTCCGCCGCGCCTCGATGGAGGCGGGGCTGCAGCTGTTCGGCTGTGAGGGGCTGCGAGCCGTACGCGACGCGTGGAACGCCGTCAGCGTCCCCGCTCACCCTCTCGAGCCCACTTGCTGAAAGACGCAGGTTCTTTGAAATTTTTGAAACCAGGTGTCTGCGGCCCTTAGGCTCAGCCGAACGCACAGGGGCATAAGGCGGGGTACTTGATCCACTTCAGCGTCCTGGGCCCGCTGCGGGTGAGGAGCGCCGCGGCGGAGATCTCGTTGTCCGGGCCCAAGCAGCGCATCGCGCTCGCGACGTTGCTGCTGCACGCCAACGAGCGCGTCTCCGCCGACCGGCTGATCGCCCGGATGTGGGACGGCGACGAGTCGCCGAACGCGCGCGCGGCCCTACAGACGCATCTGACCCGCCTGCGCCGTGCCCTGGGCGATCCCGGCCTCATCCAGACCTTCGACGGCGGCTACACCATCAGCGTCACCGCCGACAGCCTCGACCTGCTGCGGTACCGCGAGATCATCAGACGCTCCCAGAGGAGCGGGCCGGCCGAGGAACTGGCCGCGCTGACCGAGGCGATGGCGCTGTGCGGCGAGCCGCTGCTGACCAACGTCCCCTCGGAGACGCTGCATCGCGAGGAGGTCTCTCTCCTCGTCGAGGAGCAGTTGCGCACCCTGGAACGATGGTCGGAACTGCACCTCGAATGGGGCAGACCGGAGCAGGGAATCGCCGTGCTGCGCTCCGCCACCGCCAGGCATCCCTACAGGGAGCGTCTGTGGGCCAACCTGATCCTCGCGCTGCAGCGCTCGGGGCGGCAGGCGGAGGCCATGGAGACCTACCAGAGCGTCACCCACCGGCTCCTAGAGGACCTGGGCGTCAGCCCCGGGGAGCCGCTGCGCCGGGCCCACCGTTCGATCCTGGTCGCCGACGAGTGCGAGGTGGCCGACGCGCCGATGACGCCGCAGCAGCTACCGTCCGGCATCGCGCACTTCACCGGGCGCCTGGCCGAGCTGGCCCGGCTGGACCGGCTGGTGGCCGACCCGCCGGGACGCAGCGAGATCGTGGTGATCGGCGGCCCGGGCGGCGCGGGCAAGTCCGCGCTGGCGGTCCACTGGGCGCATCAGGTGATCGACCGCTTCCCGGGCGGGCAGTTATACCTGAACCTGCGCGGGTTCGGCCCCGGCGCGCCCATGGACCCGAAGGTGGCGATCGAGACGCTGCTGCGCGCGATGGGCGTGTCCGCCACGAGCCTGTCGGCCGACCTGGACGCGCGCGCGGCGATGCTGCGCAGCACGCTGGCGGGCCGGCGCATGCTGCTGCTCCTGGACAACGCCCGTGACAGCGCGCAGGTACGTCCTCTGCTGCCGGGGGCCAACTCGCTGGTGCTGGTGACGAGCCGTAACCAGCTACGCGGGCTGGCCGCCAGGGACGGCGCCCGCCGGCTCAGCCTCGACCCGCTCACCCCGCCCGAATCCCTCGAACTGCTGGAGAAGGTGATCGGCGCGCGGCAGGTCGCCAACGAGCGCGACGCGGCCGTACGCCTGGTGAAGCTGTGCGACGGCCTGCCGCTGGCGCTGTCGGTCATCGCCGAGCGGGCCCACCGCGGCGGCGGCCTGGCCAGGATCGTCAGCGCGCTGGAGGACGAGAAGGCCAGGCTGGAGCAGTTCGGGATCGGCGAGGACGACCCCATGGCCGACCTCAACACCGCGCTGCTGTGGTCGTACCGGGCGCTGACGGCGCCGGTGGCCAGGATGTTCCGCCTGCTCGGCCTGCACCCGGCCGGAGATCTCTCGCTGAAGGCTGCGGCCGCGCTGGCCGACGTGGCGCCGCGGGAGGCCGGCGCGCTGCTCGACCATCTCGTCGCGGCCCATCTCGTCAAGCAGGTCCAGCCGGACCGCTTCGAGCTGCACGACCTGGTGCACCTGTACGCCACCGGCCGTGCCGTGGAGGAGGAGACGGCCGGTGAGCGCGACGCCGCGGTGGACCGGCTGCTGGACTGGTACCTCTACACCGTCGTGGAGGCCGACAGGCAGATGCTGCCGCACCGCGTACGGGACTTCGTCGAGCCCCGCACCAGCCGGATCTTGCCACTGACGTTCGACGATCACCGGCAGGCGCGCAACTGGCTGGAGCGGGAGTACCACTGCCTGCGCTCGGTCATCGCCTGGGCTGCGGCCAACGGCCGGGCCGGGCACGCGTGGCGTATCTCGATCGGCATGACCACCTTCTTCGACCGGTACATCCCCTGGCACGACGGCCTGGAGTTCACCCGGTCGGCGCTGCGGGCGGCCGAGATCGCCGCGGAGCCCGCCGGGCAGGGCTTCACGCTCAACTCCCTCGGCTGCGTCCACTTCGACATGGGTGAGCATGAAATCGCCCTGTCCCGCTTCAAGCAGTCGCTGTCCCGCTTCCGGCAGGCCGGACATGCCAGGGGCGAGGCGATGCTGCTGGGCAACCTCGGCCTGGTCCACGGCGAGCTCGGCGACACCGCCGAGGGCAGGCGCTGCCTGGAACGCGCGCTGACGCTGTACGAGAGCCTCGGCGGCCAGTACGGGATCGCCCACCTTCTCGACAATCTGGGCATCGTCAGCCATCTGGCGGGCGACCATGAGCTCGCGGTCGAGTACTACCGCCGGGCTCTCACGGCCACCGCCTCCAACGGCAACACCGATCTGCACGGCGACATCTGGCGCAACCTCGGGCGCGCGTACGTGGCCCTACGGGACTGGCGCAGGGCGCTGCGCTGCTTCCGCGAGGCGGTGGCCCTGTACCAGGGCAAGGGCAACCGCCGCTGGCTGGCCATGTGCCTGATCGACCTGGGCCGGGCCCTGGCCGACGCCGGGCGCCGCGAACCGGCCAGAGGCGTCCTGCTGTCGGCGCTGGCCGAGCTGAAGGCCATGGACGACCCGCGCGTGGGCGAGGTCGCGACGATCCTGGAGACTCTCTAGTGCCGTAAATGCGGGCTGATGCCGGAAACCCGCCAGCTCGGCCCGCCGCTTCAGGGCGCGGGGCGGCTCGCGTACGGCTTCCACATCATCGACGTCCACGCTGCCGGAGGAACTGGCCAAGGAGTTCCAGCCCTCCGCGCAGTCGATCCGTACCTGGGTGCGCCAGGCCGACCCGGCGGCAGTTCCTGACCGCTCAGGCGATCATCGCCTGTGACTTCCTCGTGGTCGAGACGATGATGATCAAAGGGCTGTATGTGCTGATCTTCATCGAGCGCGGCACCCGAAAGCTGCACCTGGCCGGAGTAACCGCACTCCCAACCGGAGCACGGACTGTGCAGCAAGCCCGCAACGTGGTCATGGATCTGGGTGACCGCATCGCCGGACTTCGGTTCGTGATCCACGACCGCGACCCGCTCTTCACCTCCGCGTTCGGAGAGGTCTTCACAGCCGAAGGACCGCGGAACACCACCACCCTGTCGCAGACCCTGAGACCGAAAGCCATCTGCGAGCGCGTCATCGGCACCCTGCCCCGAACTCCTGGACCGGATCCTGATCCTCAAAGAACGCCACCTGGTCTTCGCGCTCCAGGAGTATCTGATCCATTACAACGGGCACCGACCGTACCAGTTCAGGCAACAGCGACCTCCGGACGTCGCAACGCAGCCCGCTCGGAACGTGACCGACCTCAACGATCGGCGGGCCGTCCGCCGAAAACCTGTCGTTGCAGGCATGATCAGCGAATATCACCACGCCGCGTAACCGCAGTTCAAGGCGTGTAACTCAATATTCGAGCGGTACAGCGATCGAGCGGTCTGGACAGTTGCCGAGCGGGACACGATTGTCACGGCGGTCCCAAGAGATCTGCACCGGCTGTCACCGTAGCCTCCATATCGGCGTCCAGCGGCTGGATTGTCAACCGGTGGACACCCAGGGCGGCGTACCGCCGCGCGGTCTCCCGATCGACGGGGCCAGGGGGCGGGGTGATCGTGATCTCCAGCTCGCTCAGGTGCCCGGGCCTGTCGTAGACCTTCGCCGCGTCACGGAGGTCGGACAGCGCGCCCGCGGCCTCCTCGGGGGTCAAGTAGACGCCGTACCAGCCGTCGGCGTGCTGGACCGCCCGGCGCATCGCCGCCCGGGAGTGGCCGCCTATCACGATCGGCGAGCGCTGCGGCGGCCTCGGGCGCTGCACCACACCCTGATAAGTCACGAAATCTCCGGCGAAGGGCTGGTCGTCCCACACGGCCCGCATCGCCGCCAAGTACTCGTCTGTACGGGCGCCACGCTCGTCCAGCCGCACCCCCATGACGGCCAGCTCCGGCTCTATGTACCCCGCGCCGATCCCCACGATCAGCCGCCCCCGCGACAGCAGGTCCAGCGAGGTCAGCTGCTTGGCCAGCAGGACCGGCTGTCGCTGGGGCAGCACGAGGACCCCGAAGCCCAGCTTGATCGTGGTCGTCAGCGCCGCCAGATGGGCGAGCGCGACCACGGCCTCCAGCCGGCCCGGCTCGTCGGGGGAGTCGGGCATCGCGATGTGATCACCGACCCACAGCGACTCGAACCCTGCCTCCTCGGCCGTCCGCGCCCGCCTGGCCAGCAGGTCCGGATCAACGTTTTCGCCCCGATGCAGCCCGTACAGTCCCACGTCCATGCGGCTACCGTAGGGCCCCCTCGCCAATGTGACCAACGAATGTCCGGCATGGTTACCATGCGAGGTCCGCATATCGGATGGAGTCGACTTGGATGTGGCGTGGCTCGAGGTGTTCACCGAGGTGGCTGCCAGGAAGACGTTCACGGCGGCCGGGGAGGCGCTTGGTTACACCCAGTCCGCCGTGTCGCGCCAGATCGCGTCCCTGGAGAGTGAACTGGGCGTCGCACTGTTCGAGCGGCATCCGCGTGGCGTCGAGCTCACCGAGGAGGGCCGCCGCCTGCTGGAGCACGCGGTCGCCATACTGGACCGGCTGGCGACGGCCCGGCACGATCTGCACGACGTCGGGCGGCTGCGCGTCGGCGCCTTCGACACCGCCGACGCCGACCTCGTGCCCCGCGCCATGGCGGCGTTCAGGAAGTTCCGGCCGGCGGTGGCGCTGTCGCTGGTGGAGAGCACGACCGACGCGCTGCTGGCTCGCCTCGGCGCGGGCGACATCGACCTGGCCGTGGTGAGCGCGTACCCGGGCAGGCCGCTGGAACAGGGCCGGTTCGCCCTGCACTACCTTCTGGACGACCCGCTCCTGGTCGCCATGCCCGCGGGACACCGCCTGGCCGACAGGACGCGCCTATGCCTGGCCGAGTTGGAGGGCGAGTCGTGGATCGAGGGCTTTCCCGGCGGCTCGCAGACCCTGATCGACGTCCACCGGCGCGCGGGCTTCCGGCCGCGCATCGACTTCGCGGCCAGGGAATGGACCGCCAAGCAGGGCTTCGTGGCCGCCGGGCTGGGGCTCGCGCTCGTGCCCTCGCTGGCGGCGGGCGCGATCCGCGCCGACATCGTCCTGGCCACGCTGGAGGACGAGCCCATCAGAACCGTCTACGCCGCCACCAGGAAGAGCGGCTCTCCGCTCCAGCGGGAGTTCATCCGCTGCCTGCGGGAGACCTCCGTGGCAGGAACACCGCCGCCAGCGCCCCCACCAGGCAGATCATCGCGGTGAGGAAGAACACTCGGTGTCCGCCTTGCCGGACAGCACCTTCGTCCAGCCCGTCTTGCCGGGGGTGACCATGTCGGGGTCGATCGTGACGGGGAACGTCGTGTCTGCGGCCGCCATCAGGTCGTGGTCAGGGGTGAGTTCCAGCGTGCCATCGGTGATCTTGACGCCCACCTCGGCGCTCTTCGTACCCGAGTCCCACATCTGGGCGGGCGGGGACTGGAACCAGACCTTGCCGTCGTCGTCCTTGGCCGTCAGCGCGCCATCCTTCTCGGTGACGATTAGGCCCTCGGCGGCCAGCTTGAACTCGGTCTTCCCCAGGCTCTCCGCCGCGTCGGCGCGCTGGGCGTACCCGTTGACCTGCGCCCGCATCTCCAGGTCCACCCGCGACAGCACCTCGGCGTAGGTGGCAGTGTCCCCCAACAGGGCGGGCTTGGGCAGCGTGCCCGGCCAGGTCAGCTCGATGTGCTTACCGTCCTTGCCGTACCTCACCAGTGGGGTCTTGTCACCGCCTCCGAAGAAGGCCAGCTCCCTCGGCCGCCCGGGGGACGACCGAGCCGTCGGCCCGCGCCGACCCAATGGCCCGCCTGCAGCGCCCTGACCGGCTTGGCACTCAGCACCGCCTTCAACGTGCCGTCGGGCTGGGCGCTCACCTCCCGCGTCCCGGTCGTAAGCCCTTCGACGATCACGGGGGCCTGCTGCCGGACCGCTGCACTCACCGCGCTCCGCTCCTCCGGCGCCTGGACTATTCTCGGTGTGTCACCGGGCGAACTCGCCTGGGCGGGGACCGCCACCGGTAAGTCCACCAGCACGGACGCCACGACCGCGGCTGCCATCAACCGCGCAACCCACGCACGCCAACACCGCACGGGGCCGCCTCCCCTCATGAAAGACGGCGTCACCCGTGGACGCCGATACGAGCGTAAGTATGCGAACCCGCTAGTGCACGACTCATGAACGATCATTGCGCCCAAGGTCACCTGCGGAAATCCCCTGGGCCCGCTTCGGCTCGGGCAGGAAGCCGGACCCGACGAGGAGCCGGACTTCGAATACTTCGAGACTTGAGCAGGTCGCTGGTGGTGCTCCTGGGCAGGGGGTCCCCGAGCCGGCTCGATGCGGCGAGCAGTTCACTCAGGCTGGGGGCGCCACAATCCCGGACGAGATCACGTAACTCGGTCCGAAGCCTGGGTACGCGATCCTTCGGCACGCTGATCCTCCTGGCCCGTCTGCCCACAATGTACGCCGCGATCGGCTGGAGGGTGTCCGATAATCTCGATGCCGCATCGGATCAAGTCGGACAGCGTGATCGCCATATTCGTGTCATGGTTGAACGACGAAATGAGGGCCGGCCAGGATCGGCCCGGAAAACCGCCATCCGCCCGAGCAGGCGTGACTGGCGTCGGCTGATGCGTGCCGCGGCCTTCGCCTCTGTGCGCAGTGCCGCCGCGGCCGCCGCTTCCGTTCCCTTCCAACTGGCCATCTGGTGGCTCATCCATCACTAACCCATCCCTTCCGTCGGCCTCATGCCTCCTCGTTTGAGGGACGAGGCCGACGGAGGGGATGGCAACTCGGACGCCGTTGACTTCGTAGAAGGCTTCTGACCGCCCTCAACATAGGTGGCCGGATCGGCGTAGCGGCGCGAGCCCGGCACGAACACGTCCCCGCTGCGCAGTCCGTCCCGCAGGCACAAGATCACGCAGAGCTCCCAGAAGTGGTGTAGGCGGTGTCCTGCTCGGACTTGCGGGCCTTGGCCAGATAGTCGGCGTACTTGGCGGGCACGAAGCCGGTCGGCACGCCCGCAGGCACCTTCCGACCGCCGAGCCGGTTCACCTCCTTCAACACGGCCACCGCCTCCATCAGCTCGCCGGTGCCCGACCCGCCCTGGAAGTCGATCGCGGCCAGCACGTTCGGGGTGAACTGGCGCAGGTAGGTGTAGGAGGACTCCAGCTCCGACAGCCGACCGTGGTCTCGGGGCAGCGGCTTCCACGCATCAGAGGTGATCTCCCGCAGCCGCTGCATGCCGATCCGCTCGCGCAGCATCCCGCCAGGGATTCGAACCCTGAACCTCCGCCTCCTGAAGGCGGCGCCTCTGCCAGTTGGGCCAGAGCGGCTTGTTAGCCCCGGGCTCGGCTGGCGTGGGCCGAGCCCGGGACTGGGGCTGTATCCAGCCGGGGGGCGCCATTCCCGTCGGCCAGACCGATGCCCGCGGCCCCTTGTTCCGTGGGCCGTCGTCCGTGAGATGAAAAAAGCCGCCTCGGAAGGCTTCCGGGCGGCGTCGTCTCTTTGCGAGGGATCACCCGGAATCCGGACCCAGGAGCTCAGGAAGCAGTTCGAGCAACTTCGCGTAGGTCACTGTGCTGCCTTCCTGTCGTGGTGGACGCTGTCCACGGTAGCCGGATGATCGCGACGGGTGCCACGTATTTTCCGCCGGGGGATGTCGAGGCCGCGCGGACGGCTTCGACCTATTGGGGACCGACATATTGGGTATCGACGCGGACGCGACCACATGGAGGCCACCGGTGAAGTACCTCATCCTGATCTACAGCAACCCGACGAGCAGGGCGGTCTGGGAGACGCTGAACGACGAGCAGCGCATGAACTTCGGGCGCGGCCACATGTCCTTCACCGAGGAGCTGGCCGCGTCCGGAGAACTGATCGTTTCGGAAGGGCTGGCCGATGTGTCGACGGCCAAGCGGGTCGCGGTACGCGAGGGCAGGACGATGACGAGCGATGGGCCGTTCGCCGAGGTCAAGGAGCATTTGGCCGGGTTCTACCTGATCGAGTGCGACAGCATGGAGCGGGCGGTGGAACTGGCCGCGAAGGTGCCCGACGCGGCCTTCAACGAGGTGGAAGTACGGCCGATCTTCGACATGAAGGTGCTTGAGCTGTAGGAGGAACCAGCGGCGTGGGTGGCGGCGGGCTGGGATGATGCTGAAGGTGACCAAGGAATCCCCGGTCTCGCGCCGCCGGGTGCTGCTCGGCTCGCTGGCCGGTGCCGCCGTGGTGGCCGTGCTGGCGGTCGCCGCGCTGACGAACCAGGGCGAGCCCGCCGGACGAGCCGCTCCGGCGGCCGCGAGCTCGCGTGATTCCGCAAACGCGAGCGCGCACGCGAGCATGGGCACGGACCCGAGCGCGAGCACGGGCGGTTCACCCACTCCAGCGGCTCCCACCGGCGGGCCCGAAGCGACCGCCACGCCCACCCCGACGAGTTCGGTGCAGGTCTGGGAAGGGCCGACCCCGCCACCCGTCGACCCGAACCTGTCCAAGGGCTCGGCGCAGGCGCCGGTCACGATTGTCGAGTTCGGCGACTTCAAGTGTCCCAACTGCCGCCGATTCGCCCAGCGAATAGAGCCCGTGCTGAAGAGCCGCTACCTCGACACCGGCATCGTGCGGATGTTCTGGCGCGACTACCCGATCAGGGGACGCGACTCCGTACGCGCCGCCCTCGCCGCCCGCGCCGCGTCCCGGCAGGGCCGGTTCTGGGAGTTCCACGACTCCCTGTACGCGGGCGAGCGACCCCGCCTCACCGACGCCGACCTGCGCTCCGTGGCCGCCAAAATCGGCCTCGACCTCGGCAAATTCGACGCCGACCGCCGCGACGAGTCCGTACGCCGGGTCGTGGACGGCGACCTCGGCTTCGCGGCCGAGCTCGGCCTGCCCGGCACGCCCGCGTTCCTGATCAACGGTGAGGTGCTGTTCGGCGCCCAGCCGGTGGCCGCGTTCGAGAAGGCGATCGAGAAGGCCCGCCGCGGCGGATGAACGGCATCGGCTATGCCGCCGCGTTCCTGGGCGGTCTGTTCTCGCTGGTCAGCCCATGTGGGGCGCTGCTGATCCCGGCGTTCTTCGCCTACGCGTTCCCGGGCCGCCGCCGGTTGGCCGGCCGCACCCTGCTGTTCTACGTGGGGCTGTGCGCCGTGCTGGTGCCGCTGGGGATGGGGTCGGCGCAGGTCAGCCGCCTGTTCTACGGCCATCAGGAGCTCCTGGTCGCGGTCGCCGGATGGGCGCTGATCGGGCTGGGCGTGCTGCAGGTGGCCGGTCAGGGCTGGACGATCGGGCCGCTGGAGCGGCTGAAGGGGCACCTTCGAGGTGACTCGGCGGGGGCCGTGCTGATTCTGGGGGCGGTGTCCGGGTTGGCGGGGTTCTGCGCGGGGCCGGTGCTGGGGGCGGTGCTCACGGTCGCGGCGGCCTCCGGCGACGGGCTGCGCGGAGCGGTGCTGCTGGCCATATACGCGGCGGGCATGGCGGCCCCGTTGTTCCTGCTCGCGGGCCTGTGGCAGCGCTACGACCTCGGCGGCCGGCGCTGGCTGCGCGGTCGCGGACTGCGGCTGGGACGGCTGCGGCTGCACACCACCTCGCTGCTGTCCGGGCTGGTCTTCGGCGGGCTCGGGGTGCTGTTCCTGCTCTCCGACGGCACCCGCGGGCTGGCCCTGCCGATCCCCGAATCCTGGGAAGCCGGGCTGGAGGACCTCGCTGCGGCCGCCCAGGACGTACTGCCGGACCTGCTCGTCGTCGGGATCGCGGCGCTCGCCGTGGCCGCCGTCACCGCGTGGCGTCTCAGACGCCGCTGACGGTCACGCTCAAAACGTGCGACGGTCGGCAACGGATCACTTGCCGCGCATCACCGCCGGCTCATGGCGGCGCAGCATACGGGCGACCAGGAAAGCGCAGACGACCGCGAGGATGGCCAGGACGCTCATGTCCAGGAACCAGGTGCCGAAATCCTGGCTCCACAGAGGGTCCGGCGGATCCTGGACGTGCGGGATGAGCTGCCCCACGTCGAGCGTGCCCGCCAGCGCGGCCAGCGCCCAGCGAGCCGGTACGAGCCAGGAGATCTGCTCCATCACCGGCTTGCCGTCCAGGTGCACCAGCGCCCCGCAGAAGACCAGCTGGATCAGTGTGACGAGCACGAGCAGCGGCATGGTCATCTCGCTGGTCTTGGCCAGCGCGGAGATGAGCAGACCCACGGTCATCGCGGTGAACGACAACAGCGCGACGGCGAGCGAGAGCTCGATCATCGGCGCGGTGAACACTCCCTTGTCGTACGTCGCGACATTCAGCATCGCCACATAGGTCAACACGACGCCCTGTGCCACAGTGATCAGGCCGAGCACGAGCAGCTTGGAGCAGAGGTAGGCCGATCTGGACAGCCCGACCGCCCGTTCTCGTTGATAGATGGCGCGTTCCTTGACCAGTTCGCGCACCGAGTTCGCGGCGCCGGTGAGACAGCCGCCGATGCACAGGATCAGCAGCAGGTTCGCCGCGTTGCCGTTGCTGTTCGGCCGGCCCATCAGGTCACCGGTCGGGACGACGCGGGCCAGCAGGCCCATCACGATCGGCAGGGCGATGGTGATGCCGAGGAACAGCCGGTCCGCCACGATGCCACGGCAGTAGCGGCGCACCAGCGTGCTGAGCTGCTCGGGCCAGCTCTGCGGTTTCGGCGGGATCTCTCGCTGTACGGGACGTCCCGTCGAAACCGGCTCGATCATGTCGGCCGCGATGTAGGTCTGGTGCGGCGACGACCGCGCGTACTCGCCGGCCCAGTCTTTGGTCGCGTCGTCGAAGGCCAGGAAGACGTCCGCCCAGTCGGTGAAGCCGAGGAACGGCAGCGCCTCCTCGGGCGGACCGAAGTAGGCGATCTTCCCGCCCGGCGCCATCACCAGAAGCCGGTCACAGATATCCAGATTGGCGACGCTGTGGGTGACGACGGCGACAGTGCGGCCGTCGTCGGCCAGACCCCGCAGCATCTGCATCACCGACTTGTCCAGCCCCGGGTCCAGACCGGAGGTCGGCTCGTCGAGGAACAGCAAAGACGGCTTGGTCAGCAACTCCAGGGCGACGCTGACGCGCTTGCGCTGGCCGCCGGACAGCGAGGAGATGCGGTTGTTCTTCCGATTTTCGAGCCCGAGCTGCTGGAGGACCTCGTCGACACGCGCCTTCCGCTCGTGCTGCCTGGTGTCGTCGGGGAAGCGTAACTCCGCGGCGTAGATGAGGGCGCGGCGCACGGTGAGCTGGCTGTGAAGGATGTCGTCCTGCGGCACGAGGCCGATCCGTGAGCGCAGCTCGGCGTAGTCGCGGTAGAGATCGCGCCCGTCGTACGTGACCATGCCCTGGTCGGCGGGGCGCAGCCCGGTGAGCGCGCGCAGCAGGGTGGACTTGCCCGAGCCGCTGGGGCCGATGATCGCCAGCAGGCACTTCTCACCGACCGGAAACGACACATGGTCCAGGAGCACCTTGCCGCCCGCGACGGTGACGGTGAGTTCGTGTGCCTGGAGGCAGACCTCGCCGGTGTCGGCGTACTCCATGAGGGTGTCGCCCACAAGCTGGAACGTCGACGTCCCGATGCCGATGAGATCGTCCGGGGAGACGCGGGCCCGCTGAACGAGCCGGCCGTTGACGTACGTGCCGAAGCGGCTCCCCACGTCGACGATCTCGTGGACGCCGCCGGCGATCCGGAGCTCGGCGTGCTGGCGCGATACTCGCAGATCGCTGACCACCACATCGTTGTCGGGAGCCCGGCCGATGCGTACGACCTGCGCGCCGTCGAGACTCCTGACGGCGGCCGGCGCCCGCCACTGCCCGCTGTGCGGGAAGCGGACCGTAGGTGTCGGCTGGATCTCGGGTGCGCCGCCTCCGTCTTCGGAGACGGTACGGAAGCTGACGAGCCCGCCCTCCGACGGGTGCCCGAGGCCGATCCTGGTTCCCGGACCGACGATGACCCGCTGGACGCGGTGGCCGCTCACGTACGTGCCGTTGCTGCTGCCCGAGTCCTCCAGGATCCACTGACCGCCCTCGAAGCGCAGCATGGCATGCGTACGCGAGACGTGATCGGCGTCGATGACCACATCCGACCCCGGATCACGGCCTAACCGGTACGAACGCCCCGGATCGAGGGTCACCGATGTGTCATGGCCTTCGACGACAAGCTGCGTCACGAGACCGCCTTTCCCACAGGAGCGAGAGGCGACGTGAGCGACTCTCCGTCGAGCCTCAAAATGGTTGACCGCAGACAGGATCCCCGAAAAGCGGTCGGGCCGCGAGCCTGCGGCGGTCACACCCGCTGGCGGGCGCGGAAACCCGCGGCCTTGGCGCGGTTGCCGCACTCGTGCATGTCGCACCAGCGCCGCGACGACCCGCGCGAGGTGTCGACGTACAGGCGAGTGCACACCTCTCCCCCACATTCCTTGATCTGTACGGCCCGCGGCCCCCCGAGCAGCTGGACCGCCTCCCTGGCGACAGTGGCGAGGGCGGCAGCGAGATCCCCCGACCGCTCGACCCGCCCGGCGTCGTTCAGCAGCACGGACGCCGGCGGCCCGGCGGCGGCCCGGTTGACCAGCCGCCGATCGTCCGCCGCCCCGGCCTCGCACACCGCGAGCCGGTCGATGGCGTCCCCCGCCGCCAGCCGGTAGATGGCCTCCCGCAACGTCTTCCCCGCCACGAGATCGGCGTCCACGACCGCCGGCTGCCCGTCGAGAATGCCCGCCTCGACCGTCCACCGCGCCAGGTCCGCCGGCTCGCGCAGCAGGTCACGCCGGTCGGCCCGGCGGTGTTGCACGGTGCCCGCCAGGTCGAGCCCCAGATTGCCGCTGATGAAGGTGAAGCTCGTCACACCCCCATAGTAACCATGTTGACAGGTTATGCGAGGGCACGGAACAGTGACATAACCGGATTAAGGGGTTATGGAGGGTGTGCCGTGGCGGTCAGCGTTATGGAGGCCAGGAGCAAGGCGCCGGCCCTCATGCCGTCCCTGTTCGTGGTGATGTGGAGCAGCGCCTTCATCGCGGGGGTGATCGGCGTCGGGTCGGCGCCGCCGTTGCTGCTGACGTTCGCCAGGTTCGCACTGGCGGGGCTGTTGCTCGGCGCGTTCGCGCTGGTCGTGCGGGCGCCGTGGCCGCGCGGCCGGCGGCTGGCGCACGTGGTGGTGTCCGGGATCCTGGTCCAGGCGGTGCAGTTCGGCGCGTTCTACTCCGCGATCGGCCTGCATGTGCCCGCCGCGGTCGTGGCGTTGGTCCAGGGTCTCAACCCGGTGGTGATCGCGCTCGTGGCAGGACGGCTGCTGGGCGAGCGGGTGAGCCCGCGCCAGTGGGTGGGCTTCGGGCTCGGCGCGGCCGGGGTGGGGCTGGCGGTGGCGGACCGGTTGAGCTTCTCTCTGGCCGGGGTGGCGTTCTGCGTGGTCGGGCTGCTGGGGTTGAGCCTGGGCACGATCTACCAGAAGCGGTTCGCCGCGGACATGGACGTGCGGACGGGCACCGCGACGCAGTTCCTGGTCGGCGCGCCACTGGTGGGGCTGGCCTCGCTGGTGTTCGAGACGCCTCGGGTGACGGACTGGGGCGCCTTCTCGGGCGCCGTGGGCTGGCTGGTGCTGGTCAACTCGATCGGCGCGTTCCTGCTGCTCAACACGATGCTGAAGAACGCGCCCGCGAGCCGGGTGAGCACGATGTTCTTCCTCACCCCGTCGGTCACCGCGGTGATGGCGTGGCTCCTCGTCGGGCAGTCGCTGCATCCGCTGGCCGTCGCGGGCCTGCTGGTCGGCGGCATCGGAGTACTGCTGGCCAACCGACGCTGAGCGTCAAACAGGCCCAAATCGGTCAGCCCGGCGCGACTCCGGTCCACGGCACCCCCGCGCGGGTCTCCGGAGTCTCGATGCGGAAGCGGGGCAGGGACTCGGGGAAGTTCTCCCTGATGTAGCCCACGAGGTGTTCGCGTACGTCGCACTTGAGGTCCCAGGCGGAGGGCGAGTCGGCGGCGCTCATCAGCGCCCGCAACTCGACCAGCCCGTTCGGCAGCACGTCGGTGACCTGGAGCGTCCAGTCCTTCTGATCCCACAGGGGGCTCTCCTGGATGAACCGGTAGAGCTCTTCGCGCAGCTTGCCGATCGGTATCGACCAGTCGACCCGCAGGAACACCACGGCGAGGACCTGGCTGCCGTGCCTGGTCCAGTTCTCGAACGGGTTCTGGGTGAAGTAGGACACGGGCAGGACCAGGCGCCGCTCGTCCCACAGGCGTACCACCACGTAGGTGAGCGTGAGCTCCTCGATCCGGCCCCACTCGTCGTTGACCACGACCACGTCGTCGAGGCGGAGCGCGTCGCTGAAGGCGAGCTGGAGCCCGGCCAGCATGTTGCCGATGGTGGGCTGGGCGGCGATACCGACGATGGCGCCGGCGATGCCCGCCGAGGCGAGCAGCCCGGCGCCCAGGGCGCGAACCTGCGGGAAGGAGAAGAGCATGGTGCCGATCGCCAGGACGACGATGGTCACGGCGGCGACGCGGCGGACCAGCCCGATCTGGGTCATGATGCGCCGTGCCCGGCGATTGCGCTCCCCCTTGACGAGGACCAGCCGGTCCAGGACGACGTCGGTGAGGGCATAGCTGGCCTGGACGATCAGCCAGGTGACGCAGGCGATGGTGACCAGGCCGAGCACGCGGTCGATCGTGCCGCCGAGCTCGCGTTGGCGGACGCTCTCGCCGATCATCCCCGGCGAGAACACCAGGTTGGTCGCCACCACGACCCCCACCGAGAACGCCGCCCAGGTGCAGTGCTCCACCAGGTGCCGGGCGAGCGCCCATTTGCGGCCCGCCCTGACCAGCAGCCTCCTGACCACCTCCACCACGAGAATGGCGCCCGCCACCGAGATGGCGAGAATGAGCCAGTCGGTCGGCGACTGCACGTTCATGCCCCCTATGTCTTAAAAGGTCTCGTCAAATGTCACATTGCCCTCAACAGCCACTTGGTATGCGGAGACACGCCGTTCGAAGAAGTTGGCCAGCTCCTGGACGTCCTGCAGCTCCATGAACCCGAACGGATTGGCCGTGCCGTATCTCTGCGGCAGCCCGAGCCGAGCCAGCCGCTGGTCGGCGACATATTGAAGGTAGTCACGCATCTGCTCGACGCTCATGCCGGGCATGCCGTCGCCGCACAGATCGCGGGCGAAGGCCAACTCGGCGGCGACGGCCTCCTCGATCATGCGGGTGACCTGCTCCCCCAGCTTGTCGTCGAACAGCTCGGGCTCCTCGGCCCGCACGGTGTCGACGACGCTGAAGGCGAACTCCATGTGCATGGACTCGTCACGGAACACCCAGTTGGTGCCGGTGGCCAGCCCGCCGAGCAGGCCCCGAGACCGGAACCAGTATACGTAGGCGAACGCTCCGTAGAAGAACAGCCCTTCGATGCAGGCGGCGAAGCAGATCAGGTTGAGCAGGAACTGCCGCCGCTCGTCCGCGCTCTCCAGCTGCCGTAGGCCGTTGATCGAGTCGATCCACCGGAAGCAGAACTCCGCCTTGTCCCTGATGGACGGAATGTGCTCGACGGCGGCGAACGCCTTGACCCGTTCCTCCAGGTCAGGCAGGTACGTGTCGAGCAGCGTCAGGTAGAACTGCACGTGCACGGCCTCCTCGAACAGCTGCCTGCTGAGGTACAGCCGCGCTTCGGGGGCGTTGACGTGCTGATAGAGGTTGAGCACGAGGTTGTTGGCCACGATGGAGTCGCCGGTGGCGAAGAAGGCGACCAGCCGGTTGATCAGGTGGCGCTCCTGCGGCGTCATTCTGGCCAGGTCGGCGAGGTCGGAGTGCAGGTCCACCTCCTCGACGGTCCAGGTGTTGCGGATCGCGGCGCGATAGCGCTCGTAGAAGTCCGGGTAGCGCATGGGGCGCAGGGTCAGGTCCATGCCGGGGTCGAGCAGCATTGGGGGTCTCCGTTCGAGGGGGCTACTTTCGGGTGGACTACTACTGGCAGGCTTCGCAGGTTTCCGGGTTCTCCAAGGAGCAGGCGACGGCGTCGAGCGCGATCGTCGTCTGCGCGATCGTCGTCTGGGCGATCCGGGTGGCCGGGCGCGAGCGCAGGTAGTAGGTGGTCTTCAGGCCCTGCTTCCAGGCATAGGCGTACATCGACGACAGCTTGCCGATCGTCGGGCTGGCCATGAACAGGTTGAGCGACTGCGACTGGTCGATGTACGGCTGACGGGCCGCGGCCAGGTCGATGAGCGCCTTCTGCGGCAGCTCCCAGGCCGTCCGGTACAAGGTCTTGAGGTCATCGGGGATGCCCGCGATGTCCTGGACCGAGCCGTCCGCCCGCTTGAGGTCGTCGCGCATCCGCTGCGTCCACAGCCCGCGGGCCTGCAGGTCGGCCACCAGGTAGCGGTTGACCTGGAGGAACTCCCCCGACAGTGTCTCGCGCTTGAACACGTTGGACACCTGCGGCTCGATGCACTCGTAGCACCCGGCGATGGAGGCGATGGTCGCGGTCGGGGCGATGGCGACCATCAGCGAGTTGCGCAGCCCGGTCTCGGCGATCTTCGCGCGCAGCTCGTCCCAGCGTGGCGACACGGCGGCGGCGTAGTGGTCGGGGTGCAGGACGCCGCCCGCCGCCCTGGTCTCCTCGTACGACGGATGCCGGCCGCGCTCGACGGCCAGGTCGGCGGAGGTGTCGTAGGCCGCCAGGGCGATCTCCTCGGCGACGCGCGTCGACAGGCCCAGCGCCTCGGGCGAGTCGAACGGCAGCCGGAGCGCGAAGAAGACGTCGGCCAGGCCCATCACGCCGAGCCCGATCGGCCGCCAGCGCTTGTTGGCCGCCTCGGCCTCAGTGGTCGGGTAGAAGCCCAGGTCGATGGTCCGGTCCAGGAAACGTACCGCCGTACGGACGGTCGTGCGCAGCCGGGCCCAGTCGACGCCCTCGCCGGTCAGGTGGGCGGCGAGGTTGATCGAGCCGAGGTTGCACACCGCCGTCTCGCCGTCGCTGGTGACCTCGAGGATCTCGGTGCACAGGTTGGACAGGTGGATGACGTTCTCGGGCCGGGCCGTCTGGTTGGAGGTGCGGTTGGCGGCGTCCTTGAACGTCATCCAGCCGTTGCCGGTCTGGGCGAGGGTGCGCATCATCCGGCCGTAGAGGGTCCGGGCGGGCAGTTGCCGGGTGTAGCGGCCGTCGGCCTCGTAGGCGCGGTAGGCGCGGGTGAACGCCTCGCCGTACAGGTCGGTGAGGTCGGGGACCTCCTTGGGGTCGAACAGCGACCAGACCTCGTCGGCCTCCACCCGCCGCATGAACTCGTCCGGCACCCAGTTGGCCAGGTTGAGGTTGTGCGTACGCCGGGCGTCCTCGCCCGTGTTGTCGCGCAGCTCCAGGAACTCCTCGACGTCGGCGTGCCAGGTCTCCAGGTAGACACAGGCCGCGCCCTTGCGGCGCCCGCCCTGGTTGACGGCGGCGACGGAGGAGTCGAGCGTACGCAGCCAGGGCACGATGCCGTTGGAGTGCCCGTTGGTGCCCTTGATGAGGGATCCGCGCGAGCGCACCCGGGTCCACGCGATGCCGATGCCCCCGGCGTACTTCGACAGCCTGGCCACCTGCCCATAGCGGTCGTAGATCGACTCCAGCTCGTCGCGCGGCGAGTCGAGCAGGAAGCACGACGACAGCTGCGGCCGGCGCGAACCGGAGTTGAACAGTGTCGGCGAGCTTGGCAGGTACGACAGCGTGGACATGAGGCCGTACAGCTCGGCGGCCTCGGCGACCGTCTCCGACAACCCGCAGGCCACGCGGAGCAGGAAGTGCTGCGGCCGTTCGAGCACGGTCCGCGACTGCGGGTGCCGCAGCAGGTAGCGGTCGTAGACCGTACGCAACCCGAAATACTCGAAGCGGTCGTCCGCGTCGCCGGAGACGAGCGCGTCGAGCTCGGCGGCGTGCGCGCCGACGAAGGCGGCGAGCGAGTCCTGGATCAGCCCGGCGGCGTGGGTGGCGGCGATGGACTCGGAGAAGGTCCGCACGCCGTGCCCGGCCGCCTCGTCGGCGATCTCCTCGGCCAGGAGCCGGGCGGCGATCCGGGAATTGGCCGGATCGGTGATCACCCGGGCGGCGGCCTCCTCGATCGCCAGCCGCCGATCGACGGTTTTGGCGGTGGCCGACTGCCGATCGACCGTCGCCGGCTGCCGGCCGACGGTGGCCGGCTGGTGATCGGCCTCAATGATCTGCGTCACGTGCTCTCTCCTCGCGAGCTCATCCCCGTGAGGGCGCGTGAGAGCACGGCGGCCCTGGACTCCCCGGCCGCCGACGCCCCCGGCCCTCCCTCGAGGCCATGGACACTTCGATGGGCGGAGCCGGCTGGCTCCCCCAACGTCACCGGCAGGTCTTCGGGCTCGCGGGCATGGTCGATAGTTCCTACTGGCCGTCGCTTCCCGGAAATGTCCAGTGCTCGTGACGGCGGTCGTTCCCGCTCACCGCTGCGGGGCAGCCCCGGAATCGCACCGGGTTCCCTTTTGCTCCGCCCCGAGGGGCGAACCAGCGACGAGCAGAATCCTACATCTAGTGGCCCTGGGCGCAACTACCCCAGCATGTTGTGTCAGCGGTGTCGAGCATGCCTAGATCGCGGAGCACGGCCCTGGTCCTGCCGATCTCCGAGGCCAGCCACTGTTCGAAGTCGTCGCCGCTGAGCGGGATCGAGGTCCATCCCTCCGCCCGGCAGGCCGCCCGCCAGGAGGCGGACTCCGTGATCTCGTCACAGAGCCGGATGGCGACGGCCTTGCCGTCCTCGGACATCCCCTCGGGCCCCACGGCCGCGCACCAGTCGGCGAAGTCGACCCGCACGCCGCACTCCAGCAGGCTCGGCGCCTCGACGCCGTCCACCCGGCGCGCGCTGGAGACGGCCAGCACCCTGACCTGGCCCTTGCCGATGGCGCGGCGCCAGTCCGCGAGCGTGCCGGTCGCCGCGGCGGCCTTGCCACCGAGGAGCGCGGCCGTGGCCTCCTCGCTGCCGGGAAAGCCGGTGTAGTCGACCTGCCGGGTGTCGGCGCCGAGGCCCTTGGCGATCAGCCCGAACAGCAGGTGGTCGGGCTCGCCCTGCGGTCCGCCCGTCAGCGGCGTGCGGTCGGGGTGGGCGACCAGCTGCGCGCCGAACTGGTCGAAGGTGGCGAACTTGGAGTGAGCGGGCACCACCACCACCTCGATCTGGCCGGTGAGCCGGGCCAGCGGCGTGGCGGTGTCGAGCAGCGACAGCCCGTTGTTGAGCTCGGTCGCGGCCAGCGCGGGCAGCCCGGTGACGGTGATCCGGGTGACGGGCGGCGTGCCGGAAATCGGGAAACCGGCGTCGCGGGCGGTTTTGACGAGCGCCTTGGCGACGCGGGCCCAGCGTCCGGCGCCGGGGACGATCGCGAACCGGCCCGAGAGGCCGGCCGCGTTGACGGCACGTCCGCCGAGGCTCCCCTCCGTGCCACATCCTGTCGCGCAGGCCGCCACCGCCAGGCCGAGCGCGAAGAACCCCCGTCGGCGCATGGCGTCCTCCCCTCGCACCCCATAACTACCCCAGGTCACTGACACTTAACGCACTGTTACACATCTGGGTTGTCATTATCAGGGATCACGAAAAGTCGGGAAGAACTATGAAGTTTTCTCGCCCACACCGACGAGCAGGTACGACGGCAGCGAGGGCTCGCTGACCAGCCTGGGCCGGTCAGGACGCCAGTCAGGGGCGTGCACCAGGCCCGGCTCGACCAGCTCGAAGTCCCCGAAGAACGCCCGAATCTCCCTCGGCGTCCGGTCGGTGCCGGCCCCGGCCGAGGTGGGCCGGTGGAGCGGCGTGGCGCCCTCCTCGAACCGTCCCCGCGAGGTCGCGTGGGTGAGCACCAGGTAACTGCCGGGCGCCACCGCCTCGCGCAGCCTGGTCACCATCTTGCCCGGGTCGCGGGCGTCCGGGATGAAGTGCAGGATCGAGACCAGCAGCACGCCCACCGGCTCGTTCATGTCCAGGAAGCGGGACGCCTGCGCCAGCACCTCGTCGGGGTCGAGCAGATCGGCCTGGACGAAGACGGCCCGGCCCGCCTCCTCCAGCAGCGCCCTGGCGTGGGTGGCGACGACCGGGTCGCGATCGACGTAGACGACTTTCGCCTCCGGCGCCACCTCGTGCACGTTGCCCTGGGTCGGCAACCCGCTGCCCAGATCGAGGAACTGGCGGACGCCCGCGTCCGCCAGGTGGCGGACCGCGCGCTGGAGGAAGGCCCGGTTGGCACGCGCCAGCAGGACGGCTTGCGGGATCAGCGCCGCAAGCCGGTCGATCGCCTCGCGGTCGACGGCGTAGTTGTCTGTGCCGCCGAGCATGTAATCGTACATTCGTGCGAGATTTGGCGTTTGGCCATGAAACTCGGGCACAGTTTCGATCTTAAGTCCTGCCGGTCCACTTATCACGGGCTATGTGCCTATTGTGGCCGCCGGGTCGTAGCAGTTACTCGACTGTGACGCTCTTAGCCAAATTGCGTGGCTTATCCACATCGCGCTCGAGCGCCACGGCGGCGTGGTAGGCCAGCAGCTGCAGCGGGATCGTGAGCAGGATCGGGTCCAGCTCGATCTCGTTCTTCGGCACCACGATGACGTCGTCGGCCAGCTTGGCATCGGGTTCGCGGTGGCCCACCATGAGCACCTTGCCGCCGCGGGCGCGGATCTCGCCGAGCGTGGTGAGGTTCTTGTCGAGCAGTTCGTCATCGGGGACAATCGCCACCGTCGGCATCTCGGGGCCGATGAGGGCGAGCGGCCCGTGCTTGAGCTCGCTGGCCGGATAGGCCTCGGCGTGGACGTACGAGATCTCCTTGAGCTTCTGCGCGCCTTCGCGGGCCACCGGATAACCACGGACCCGGCCGACGAACATCATGCTCGGATAGTTCGCGTACTTCTTCGCCAGCTCGGCGATCTTGTCGCCCTGCGCCAGGATCTCCTCGATCTGGCCGGGCAGCCTGCGCAGGCCCTCGCAGACGCGGCGGCCGTCGGCGGGCGAGAGGTCGTGCACCCGGCCGAAGTGCAGCGCGAGCAGCGCGAACGCCAGCGACGTCGAGGTGAACGCCTTGGTCGAGGCGACTGAGACCTCGGGCCCGGCGTGCAGGTAGACGCCGCCGTCGACCTCGCGGGCGATGGCGCTGCCGACCGCGTTGACGATGCCGATGACCCGGCCGCCCTTGCGCTTGAGCTCCTGTACCGCCGCGAGCGTGTCGTAGGTCTCGCCTGACTGGCTGATCGCGACGTAGAGCGTGTCGGGGTCGACGACCGGGTTGCGGTAGCGGAACTCGCTGGCCGGCTCGGCGTCGGCCGGGATACGGGCCAGCTCCTCGATGAGCTGCGCGCCGATCTGGCCCGAGTAGTAGGCGGAGCCACAGCCGATGATCTTCACCCGGCGAAAGGAGCGGGTCTCGCGGGCGTCCATGTTCAGGCCGCCCAGGTGGGCGATGTGGAAGCGCTCGTCGAGGCGGCCGCTCATGGTGCGCGAGACCGTGTCGGGCTGCTCGGAGATCTCCTTGAGCAGGTAGTGCTCGTAGCCACCGGTGTCGTAGTGCCCGGCGTCCCAGTCTACGGTCAGCGGCTCCTTGGCGGTCTCGCGCGCGTCGCTGGCGAAGGTGTGGAACCCGTCGGCCTTGAGCACGGCCAGCTCGCCGTCCTCCAGGTGCACGACCTGGCGGGTGTAGCGGACGAGCGCGGCCACGTCGGAGGCGGCGAACATCTCCTTCTCGCCGATGCCGAGCACGATCGGGCTGCCGTTGCGGGCCACGACCACCTCGCCGGGCCGCTCACTGTCGACGACCGCGATGCCGTACGTGCCGACGATGCTCTTGAGCGCCTTGCGTACGGCCTCCTCCAGCGTGTCGGTCTCCTCGACCGTACGGGCGATCAGGTGCGCGAGCACCTCGGTGTCGGTCTCGGAGACGAACTCCGCCCCGTCGGCGGTCAGCTTGGCGCGCAGTTCGTCGGCGTTCTCGATGATGCCGTTGTGCACGACCGCGATCCGCTCGTCGGACGACAGGTGCGGGTGCGCGTTGACGTCGCTGGGCACGCCGTGCGTGGCCCACCGTGTGTGACCGATACCGAGGGCGCCCTTGAACCTGGGGGGTACGACCTTCGCCAGGTCGGCGACCCGGCCTTTGACCTTGCGTACCTTGAGCCCCTTGTTGGACACGACGACGCCGGCCGAGTCATAGCCTCGGTACTCCAGCCGTTGCAGCCCCTCCAGCAGGATGGGCGCCGCATCCTTCGACCCGACATAGGCCACGATTCCGCACATACGACGCTCTCCTCTGCTTTTGGGGCTTTTCTCAGCTTTTGTCCGCTTTTATCCGTACACGATCCTGCGCAGTTGCCGGAGCGACAGCTCCGGCGGCGCCACCCGGCGCCCGCGCAGTTCCGCGGCGACCCTGGGGAAGATCTCGTCGTTGGTCAGACCGCGAGACTTCAGCTCCCCGTGACGCCGCCGTACGAACTCCTCGACCGGCTCGGAGAAGTACGACAGCACGTCGGCCACCACGCGCGCCGCCTCACCGGGACCGAGACCACTGGTCCTGACGAGGTGGGCGACGAGGTCTTCGTAGGGATGCCGTGCCAGGGACACAGACGAGGACACTACGCAGCTGGGATGCGACACGCTAATATTCTGCCCGAAATCGGGCAGGATATTAGCTAAAGCACGGTCGACCGACCCCATCCCTTACCGAGACGGCGGCAGGCGAAGGCTCCGGCCAGCGCACCGAGGGCGATGAGGACGGCCGCGGGGCCCATCGTGGCGGCCACGTCGCCGCGCACGGCGGCCTGCAGCATGGTCGTCGCCCAGTAGCCCGGGGAGGCGGGCGCGATGGCCTGCGCCCATGACGGCATCAGCGCGTACGGCACCAGCGCCCCGCCCAGCGCGCTGACCGACAGGGCGCCGATGTTGCAGAGCGTGCTGAGCTCGCCATGGCTGCGTACCACCGCGGCGAGCGCCGTACCCACGCCGAGGAGGGCGAAGCACCAAGCGGCGACGGCCAGCCCGAGCGGCCAGAGCGGCCCTGCGGGCCGCATGCCCATCGCGAGGACCCCATAGACCAGCAGGACGACCTGCTGAACGACCAGGATGGCGAAGACCGGCAGGGTCTTGCCGATGATCAACTCTGGCATGCGCGCCCGAGTCGCCCTGATCCGATCCCAGGTGTGCCAGACACGCTCGGTCAGCACAGCGGTCGCCACATCGGCCATCGACAGCACCGAGAACATCACCAGCAGCCCGGTCACCACCTGCGCCGGCTGGCCGATCATGGACTTGAAGACCAGCATGAGCACCATCGGCATCACCAGGTAGCTGACCAGGTGAGCGGGGTCGCGCCTGCGCAGCAGCACGTTGTGCCCGACCAGCACCGCGATGCGATGGAGCGAGTCACGCGACATGGGACAACTCCTTGTAGAGGTCGTCGAGCGACGGCTGGCGGATGTCGATGCCGCGTACCGGCCGGTCGAGGCCGCGCAGCAGCTCGGCGAGCGTGGCCGTCGGGTCGGCCGTGGTGACGGCCAGCTCCTCGTCGTCGTCGAGAACCACCCGTACCTCACCCGGCAGGCCCTTGAGCAGCTCCTCGCCGGTGCCTCTGGCGATCACCCTGCCGCTCTTCGCGACCGCGATCGTGGCGGCCAACTCGGTCAGTTCGGGCAGGTAGTGGGTGGCGTACACGACCGTGGCGCCGTTCTCGGCCCGGCTGCGGACGGCCGCGAGAAGGGCGGCCCGCGTCTCGGGGTCGGCGCCCACAGTCGGCTCGTCGAGCAGCAGAACGGCGGGGTCGGCGACCAGCGCGGTAGCGGCCTGGGTACGGCGCTGCTGACCGCCGGACAGGACGCTCACCCGCCGGTCCAGCTCGTTCGTCAGCAGCATCTCCTCGGCGATCCGGTCGATGGCCTGCTTGAGCGCCTGGCGGCGCAGCCCCGCCAGGCCGCCGAAGAAACGCAGAGTCTCGCGGACGGTGACACTCGGGTAGAGCGCGAGCTGCTGCGGCGCGACACCCGCTCGGCCGTCGATCACCACATTTCCCGACTCGGGAGTGATGAGGCCCGAGGCGATCTCGAAGAAGGTCGTCTTGCCGGCGCCGTTGTGCCCGACCAGCCCCGCGATCTCTCCCGGCGCCACCTCCAGGCAGAAGCCGTCCAGCGCGGCCACCCCATTGAAGCTCTTGACCAGTCCCATCGCCTTGAGCATGTCCCCCGCCCCTCCCCGGTCTACCTTGTAGACTGCTCTACACTGTAGACTGAGGCGGTGCGGAAACTCAAGACCGAGCGGCAACCGGAGATCCTCGACGCCGCCCTCGCGATCGCCGACGAACGCGGACTCGACGCCCTGACCATGCGCGCGGTCGCCGAACGCCTCGGCCTGACTCCCATGGCCCTTTACGGATATTTCCGCAACAAGGATGAACTGCTGGACGGGCTCGTCGGGCGCCTGCTGACGACCCTCCCGGAAGGCTCGCCCGGCGAGTCGTGGGACCAGCGGCTGAGCGCGTTCGCCTGGGCCACCAGGAGGCTGGCGCGGGAGCATCCCAGCGTCTTCCCGCTGCTGTTCGCCCGGCCGTCGGTCACGCCCGACGCGGTACGGGTGGTGGACTGGATCTACCAGGCGCTGATCGACGCGGGAGTGCCTGATGCCGAGGTGCCGCGGATCGAGCGCATGGTCAGCACGTTCGTGCTCGGCTTCGCGACGTCCGAGGCGAACGGGCGCTTCTCGGCGGCCGGTCATGACGTCCGGTCACGCCGGGCCCGGGGCGACTTCCCCGCGCATCAGCGACTGATGCCCTACCTCGACGCGCCGGCCGACCTGGACGCGGAATTCGCCGCCGACCTCGCAGACCTCGTCCGCGTCATCCGCCCCGCCTGACCCATCTCTTTCGGTGACATGGTTACGCTCGGTGTTTTCACCGTCGCGTTCTGTTCCGCCGTGTGGGGGTCCTCATGTTGCTGTGGGTCGTCGTCGGTCTCACCGCGTCCACCGTCGCCATGCCCGGACTGCCCGAACTACCGGACCTGCCGGACATGGGCGGCGTGGGGCATCGGGTTGACGCGAGCCGCCAGGGCGATTTCGCGGCGGCGGCGCGGGAGTTCGGGGTGCCGGAGAGCGTGCTACTGGGTGTGTCGTACCTGGAGTCCAGGTGGAACGCGAACAGCGGAGCACCCAGCGTGGCCGGCGGCTACGGCCCCATGCACCTCGTGGACGCGCCGGGCGTACCTGGAGGCGCGCATGACGGGGTGTCCGCGCGGGAAGCGACGCTGCGGCTCGCGGGGCGCCTCACCGGGCTGGCGCCCGCGCGACTGCGCGCCGATCCCGCCGCCAACATCCGCGGCGGTGCCGCCCTGCTCGCGTCCTACCAGCGACGCCCCAGCGCGAACCCCGCCGACTGGTACGACGCGGTCGCCCGCTACTCGGGCGCGCACGACCCGAACGCGGCCCGCGCCTTCGCCGACGAGATGTTCGCGGTGATCCGCGCCGGAGCCACCCGCCGCACAGACGACGGCCAGCCGGTACGGCTGGCAGCCATCCCCACCCTCCGCCCACCGACCCATCTCCACCCACCGGGCCGCCTCACCTCAACTGCTCGCCTCCACCCAGCAACCGACCTCCACCCAGCGGCCAAGCACCACCCATCAACCCGCCCCAGCCCAGCCACTCATCTCCACCCAGCCGCTCACTTCCACCCACCAGCCCGCCTCGGCCCAGCAACCCGACTCACCCCAGCAGCCCCCCTTCGCCCAGCGGCCCGCCTCAGCGCTCTATCGGGTCTCACCCCGCTCGGCCCCAGCGCAACCCATGTGGCAGCAGCACGTGTGCCGGGCGGACACCCCTCAACCTCACCGAAGACCACTGGAGGCTCCTCGGCGTCATCCGAAATCACCGACGCCCACTACCCACCTCCATTCCCAATCCCGCTCCCGGCCCCGGCCCTGACCCCGGCCACGACTGACGTGGCACAACCCCAGCCCAACGTGGCACAACCTGTCGCCGACCAGGCGCAACCTGCGACCCCAGGAGACCAACCGCCGGCACCTGGAACGAACACGAGCCATCCGGCACTCCCAGCCCCGAACACGGCGAACGTCGAATGCCCCGCCTCACTGGCCTGCGAGTGGATGCCCGCCGCCTACAAACGCACCGGCAAGGGCGACTACGGCAACCACGACACCCTGAACGGGCCGAGACGCATCGACTACATCGTGATCCACGACACCGAGGGCACCTACGAAGGCGTCCCGTCGATGGTGAACGACCCGGAATACGTGAGCTGGCACTACACGATCCGCTCCAGCGACGGACATGTCGCCCAGCACGTACGTACAAAGGACATCGCCTGGCATGCGGGCAACTGGGATATCAACTCCCGCTCCATCGGCATCGAACACGAGGGCTACCTGGCCAGCGGCGGCACCTGGTACACGGAGGCGATGTACCGTTCGTCAGCCAAACTGGTGAAATATCTGGCCGCCAAACACCACATCCCCCTCGACCGCGCCCACATCCTCGGCCACGACAACGTCCCTGGCCCGAGCCCCGAAACGCTCCCGTCCATGCACGAGGACCCGGGACCGTACTGGGACTGGGCACACTATTTCGACTTGATGGGCAGCCCACTCAAAAAGGCCAAGAAGGGCACATCAATCATCATCCGCCCCACCTACGAAACCAACCAACCGCATTTCACCGGCTGCACCGCCAAGCCCACCAGCCCCACCGGAACCACCGAGGACAACGAGAACAACGAGAACAACGAGGCAGCAGAGCCCGCCAATCCCACCAAGTCTGTCAACCCCACCGAACCTGCCAAGTCCGCCAAGCCCCCCGAGCCGGTCAAGTCCGCTAAGCCCACCAAATCCGCCAAAACCACCGGGCCCTGTCCCCCGCACGGCGCCTCAGCGGTCTTTCTGCGAACAGAACCGCGCGAGGACGCCCCCCTCGTGGACGACATCGGCAAACGCGTCGGCAAGCCCAGCACGTACAGCGTCTACGACCACAGCGCCCGCGCCTCGACCGGCCAGCGATACGCGGTGGCGGCCCGGAAGGGCGCCTGGACGGCCATCTGGTATCTGGGCAGCAAGGCCTGGTTCTACAACCCCGCCACCGCCCCCACCGCCATCCCGGCGCGAGGCCCGCTCGTCACCCCCCGCACGAAACACGTCAGGGTGTACGGCCGGGCATACCCCGAAAAATCCGCCTACCGCAGCACCGTCGCCTACCAGCCCTCAACCCCGCTCGACTACGTCATGCACCCCGGCCAGTACTACTCGCTCGGCCTCACACTGCCCGGCTCGTACCACGCGACGAACTCCTTCAACCCGGCCAACCACGTCACCGTCACGGGCAAGGACCGCTACCACCAGATCCAGTTCGGCCACCGCGTCATGTTCGTCATGGCCAAGGACGTCCGTGTGACCCACCGAACCCCACCCATCCACGTGACCCACCGACCCCCGCCCGCCCGCGTAGCCCACCGACCCTCACCCGCCCATGCAACTCGCCGACCTCCACCCACCACATAACCCACCAGACCTCACCCACCAAACCCCACCCGTCACGTGACCCGCTGAATCTCGCCCCCACACCCGCTCACCGCACACGGGCACTCCCCGAAGGCGATATGGTTTTCCCGTGGCCGGTACGTCGCCGGAAACACGCGGAAGTGGCTCAGTGGTAGAGCATCACCTTGCCAAGGTGAGGGTCGCGGGTTCGAATCCCGTCTTCCGCTCGGAGTTCAATCTCCTGGTGGAGTGGCCGAGAGGCGAGGCAGCGGCCTGCAAAGCCGTCTACACGGGTTCAAATCCCGTCTCCACCTCGGTCGCTGGACAGCGGACCCTCCCGGGTCCGCTAAAGTTAAGTGTGGCACCACGCGGAAGTGGCTCAGTGGTAGAGCATCACCTTGCCAAGGTGAGGGTCGCGGGTTCGAATCCCGTCTTCCGCTCGGAGTTCAAGTAACTCGATAAGGACGATTAGCTCAGCGGGAGAGCGCTTCCCTGACACGGAAGAGGTCACTGGTTCAATCCCAGTATCGTCCACCAGGCTCCATAACAGATCAGGCCCGACTTGAGTTAAAGCCCTAGATCACGGCACATGCCGGGATCTTGGGCTTCTTGTCGTTCCGGGGCGACCATGGCTGCTATCAGCACCGGCGGCGACGGGGTGCCGTCGGCCACGCGTGAGACTCGATCACAGGTATCGACGCCGACCCCCTGATGGTTCGGACTGGCCGCTATCTGCTCCGGTCGCCGGGGATCGCCGGAGCAGCAGTGGCTGGATGACGTGCAGAAGATAACCGCCGGCGCCGACCACCGCCGGAGCAGCCTTCGCCGCTGCCAGCTACGCTCAGGGAACGAGGATGATCTTGCCGAGTGCGGTGCGGTTGGCGGACTCGGACAGCTCCATGGCGGCGGCCACCTCGGCGAGCGGGAAACGAGCGGCGATCTTCGCGGTGAGCCCGCCGTCGCGCAGCAGCCCGAAGACGTGCGAGAGATCGGTACGCGTGCGTATCAGGAACGCCTCGCGCTTGGCCGAGCCAGGCTTTCCGGCACCCGCCCAGATGTCGTAAAAGCTCGCGTGCCTGCCAGTGGGCAGGTAGTTCCAGAACGCGAGCTTGCTCAGCAGCACCAGGAAGCTGAGCAACACGGGACTCTTGTCGTCAAGTTTGCTCGCGATGCTGTACGAGACGAGCGTCCCTGTGTGGCTGAGCAGCCGGTACGAAAGGTCGACGCTCGCGCCGCCGAGGTGGTCGAACACAGCGTCCACGCCGCCGGGGGCCAGCTTCCGTACTCTGGCCGCCAGGTCGGGGTCGCGATAGTCGATCGGCTCCGCCCCCAGCGCCTTGAGCGCCTCGTGATGTCGCGGACTGGCCGTGCCGATCACCCGAGCGCCCGCCTGCCGGGCGAGTTGCACCAGGATGCTGCCCACACCGCCGCTGGCACCCAGCACGAGTACCGTCTGCCCACCCCGTACCTTCGCCCGGCCATGCAACATCTGGTAGGCCGTTATCCCGTTGACGACCAGCGTCTCGGCCTCGTCGGCGGCGATACCGTCGGGCACCTCGACCAGTTCGGCAGCCGCCAGCAGGACAACTGTGGCCCAGGCGCCGGTCTTGGTCAGCGCGGCGACCCGCCGGCCGACCAGCGCGGGATCCACGCCAGGCCCGGCGGATTCGACGATGCCGACGAGATCGTAACCGGGCACGAACGGGAACTTGGGCTGGCCGTAGTAGCGGCCCCGGCGCATCGCGCTCTCGGCGAACGACACGGCGGTCGACTCGACGCGCACCATGACTTGACCGGCGGCGGGCTGGGGCAGCGCCCGCTGAACCAGCCGCAGACCCGACGCTTCGACCTTGCCCGGCAGGACCACCTCGGTAGTGGTCACCGTCGCCTCGGCGGCTGGGTCCGTCCCTGTCATAGTCGGCTCCTGGGTTCGCAATCATGCATCGCACAGTTAATGACCGTAACTATGCACCTGTGCGTTGAACTGCGTCAACCAATAACTATTGAGGTAGCCGTGTCCGAACCGCCGCGTCCACCGTCCGCCGCCGCCCGGCGCGTGCACCTCCGCAGCGGGCGTGACTACGCGTAAAGTCCGTTATTCTCCATTGCAAGCATGCCTATCCATCAGTAATCGCACGGTCGTTACACTGCGATGATGAGTAACGAGCCGCAGGCGATGAATCGGCGTGAACGACTGCGAGCACAGACGCTCCAGGAGATCAGGGACGCCTCGTTCGAGATCATCGACGCGGACGGCATACACGCGCTCTCGATCGCCGCGCTGGCACGAAGCATGGGGATGTCCGCGCCTGCGGTCTACCGCTATTTCCCGTCGCGCGACGCGCTGATGGCGCACCTGACAACCCTGGCCTACGAGCAACTGCTGGCGGCGATGAGTCAGGCCGTGGCCGGCGGCAGACGGGCGCCACACACGCGGGTGCGGCTACTGGTCGCCGCATACCGAGACTGGGCGCTGCGACACCCACGGCGCTACGGGATGCTGTTCGGCGAGCGGACCGCCGACCTGCCCGGCGAGGCCGGCACCCGAACCCCGCTGGATCACGCTATGGCGCTGCTCATCGACCTGCTGGTCGCCACGTCGGGCAGCTCACCGACGGAGAGCGCCGGCGGCGACCAAACCCTGGACGGGCAGCTACGGTCATGGGCCCGCATACAGGGGCGGCCGGACATCAGTCCCCGCGTCGCCAGTGCCGCCATCCTCATCTGGACCCGAGTCCACGGGATCGTGAGCCTCGAACTCACCGGAATGCTCGACAACCACCCCCTCGACGCCCAGCGGCTGATCCGCCTCGAGATCGACGGCGCCCTCCAGCAACTGGCCCCAACGTAAGAGCCTGCGGCCCAACGGGGTGGACTGGAACCGGTCTCGCAGCGGCGAACTGGGGGTGAGCGGGCCATCGCCGCCGTATGAGCGCGTTGACCTGAGCTCCGGGCTGCTGATGCTGATCTGCGGCGATGTCATCCGTCCCGGCCTGGGCTGGATGCTCACCCGCCCCCAAAAGCACCTGGCTCCGGTCATGGCCGAGGTCCGCGAGCTCGAGGGGTTTGCGAGACTGGCCCGATCGCCAGGAGCAAAGATCATTGAGCACTGAAATCGCACATACAACTCGCCTGCGGTGACATTACTGTGAGCGGATGAATGAGGAGTTGACGCCGCAGGTGTTCTCGAATCGCTGGGCTGACGCCGTTGGTTCCGGCGGCCAGGGTTCGCCTCGTGATCTCTGCGGGTGCATCGAGCAGACCAGCACCAAGCCGCAGCGAACGACCCGCTTCCACCGAGAACACCAGGACACCACGGCGCCCGGATGGATCCGCCTTCTCGAACTGATTGAAGAGGCAGCAGCCGACAGACGGGAGGTCTTCAAGCCGCTGGTCGAACTCACCGCGGAACAGCGGCGCCAGGTCGTCACGCTCCCGCCGACCATCGCCGAACTCACCTCGGTGAAGCACCTCGTGCTCTACGGCAGCAATTTGGTGCGTATCCCGCCTGAGATCGGCGCTATGCGAAGCCTCGAGGAGTTCACCCCGTACACCTCCTACCGCCTGCACTGGTTCCCGTACGAGATCACCCGGTGCCCCAACCTACAGCGCAGCACGGTGAGCACCCGCGCCCTCTACGGCAACTACAAGCGGCGGCCGCCCTTTCCGCTGTTGTCAGCCGCAGCGGCCAGCACCCAAGGCGTTGGCCTCGAAGACCTAGACCCCGGTGTGTGGGGTGCCGCCGCGATCCGTACGTGCAGCGTTTGCGATCAGCACATCGAAGGCGTGAACCTCCGCCAGGTCTGGATCTCCCTATGGACGTCGGGCGCTGACATTCTGCCCTTGCTGGTCAACGCCTGCTCGACGACATGCGTCGAGGCGCTTCCCGTGCCTGCCGAAGGCTACGTCCAGATGCCGCACACGGGCGGACCAAGCGTCGAGCAGCCCTCAGCCGGCCAACGGCCTCGCTGACGTGGCGCGGGCCCAGCAGAAGCCCGTAGTTCAGGGGCCACGGGCGGCATGCGGCCGTGGGCCTTGGCATCCCCACTACGCGTGGTGATCGATAAACTCGCGAAGGTGGGCTGCCGCGTGGCCGTCAACCAAGATCGAGAACAAGTTCAAGAAGTGTGCGTCAAACGCCCTTCAGAACACGATCCAGTGCCGCCCGGCCTGCGGGTCCCCAGTGCGGCTTGCCGCCGGGAAGGCCCCGATCTCCATTCTGCCCCATGAGCATCAGGAAGAGGCTCTTCATAGCGGCCAGCCCGCGGGCGCGCCGGAGACAAGTCCGCTCCCGCACCGGCTCGGGGGTCACCGGCAGCTCAGGCCGACCGTAGGCAAAAGGGGTGTCCGGCCGGGCTGGCGTAGACTCTGCCGCCTTTCTCGGATGCGGGGTCGACGTCGTCCGTGGGCAGCAGTCGGCGCGCACCCGCCTCGAGCGCCAGCCTGTCGGTGGTTACGAGGTCGTCCGTCGTCAGATCGACGTGTATCTGCTGCGAGTTGCCCTGTGGCCACGTCGGGGGGACATGCCCCTGGGCCCGTTGGATGACGAACATAGGGAACCCGTCGGCCCGCAGGAAGTGGTGAGTTGCGGTCTTGGCGATCGAGCCGCCCAGCAGCCGGTGCCAGAACGCGCTCTCGGGCTCCAGTTCGGCGGCGTACAAGCCATGGCCCACGTGATCGCCGGCGCACTCCTAACCTGACGAAGCGCTACGACCACCGATACCCAGCGGTGGCGACGAACTGCTCTACCGAGCTCTAGTCGGCCTTCCGGACCTCGAGTGCGTCAGCGGCTGTCTCCAGTGCGGCGAGGTGCTCGTCGACCGAGCGGAGTCCCGCCCGCATGGTGTTGATGGCGACATGAGTGGCTCCGGACTCCTGCCACCGCCGGGCGGCCTCGCGCAGTTCCTCCGCGTCGCCCGTCCAGCTGACCCGGCCTTCCATGCCGAGCGTGGCGGGGTCGCGGCCCGCCTGCGTGGCGGCCTCCGCGACCATGGCCTTGGCCTCATCGAGTTTCGGCCCCGGGGACATCTGCGGGAACCACCCGTCGGCCAGGCGTCCGGCGCGGCGGTACGCCGGGGGTGACTGCGCGCCGAACCAGACGGGGATCGGCCGCTGCACTGGCAGGGGCGCCAGCCCCGCGCCGGTCACCCGGTCGAAGGTGCCCTCGAACGTGAGCGACGACTCGGTCCACAACCGGCGCAACAACGCGACCTGCTCGTCGATGCGCTTGCCCCGGGTGCTGAAGTCCTGGCCGAGGGCTTCGTACTCCACCTGGTTCCAGCCCAGTCCCACGCCCAGCCGGAACCGGCCGGTGGTGAGCAGGTCGACCTCCGCCGCCTGCTTGGCCACCAGGGCCGTCTGCCGCTGGGGCAGGATGATGATGCCCGTGACGAGCTCCAGCGAGGTCAGCGCGGCGAGGTAGCCGAACAGGACCATCGGCTCGTGGAAGGTGGTCCGCACGTCGTAGGGGCCGTCCCAGCCCTGGTGGACCGCCGGATCGGCGCCTACGACGTGGTCATAGGCCAGTACATGCCGGAAACCGAGCTCCTCCACCCGCTGTCCGTAGGCCCGTACGGCGCCCACGTCGGCGCCGAGTTCGGTCTGGGGAAAGACGACACCGATCCGCATGCATGGCTCCCGTCAAGATCCGGCGACTCCCGAACATCATCGTGTACCGGTGTCGATCATCCAAATACGACACAGGAGTCGCCGGTCCTCGACGGTCAGTCCACCTCCGCGACCGCCCGGCCGAACTGGGCCGAGTACAGCCGGGCGTAGGCGCCGTCCGCGGCCAGCAGCGACTCGTGCGTGCCCTGTTCGACGATCCGCCCGTTCTCCATGACCAGGATCAGGCTGGCGTCGCGGATCGTGGACAGCCGGTGGGCGATCACGAAGCTGGTACGCCCCTCGCGCAGCGAGCTCATCGCCCGCTGGATGAGCACCTCGGTCCGGGTGTCGACCGAGCTGGTGGCCTCGTCCAGGATCAGGATCGCCGGCTCGGACAGGAACGCGCGGGCGATCGTGATCAGCTGCGTCTCTCCCGCGCTGACCGTCGCGCCCTCCTCGTCGATCACCGTGTCGTAGCCGTCGGGCAGCGTGTGCGCGATGCGGTCGACGTGGGCGGCCTCCGCGGCGGCCTCGATCTGTTCGCGCGTGGCGCCCTCCGCCCCGTAGCCGATGTTCTCCGCGATCGTGCCGCCGAACAGCCAGGTGTCCTGCAGCACCATGCCCATGTTGGCGCGCAGCTCTTCCCTGGACATCTCCGTGATGTCGACGCCGTCGAGCGTGATACGGCCGCCGGTCACCTCGTAGAAGCGCATGATGAGGTTGACCAGCGTCGTCTTGCCCGCTCCCGTGGGGCCGACGATGGCCACGGTCTGGCCGGGTTCGACGGTAAGCGACAGGTTCTCGATCAGCGGCCGGTCCGGATCGTAGCGGAAGGAGACGTTCTCGAACGCCACACGGCCCCTGACCTGCTCGGGGCGCGCGGGCTTGGCGGGCTCCGCGGACTGCTCCGGAGCCTCCAGCAGCTCGAAGACCCGTTCGGCCGAGGCGACACCCGATTGCACCAGGGTCGCCATGCCGGCCACCTGGGTCAGCGGCTGGCTGAACTGCCTGGAGTATTGGATGAAGGCCTGCACGTTGCCCAGCGAGATCGAACCCGAGGCCACGTTGAACCCGCCCACCACGGCGACCAGCACGTAGTTGAGGTTGCCGATGAACATCATCGCCGGCTGGATGAGCCCGGAGATGAACTGGGCCCGGAAGCTGGAGTTGAACAGGGCCTGGTTGTGCTCGTCGAAGGCCTCGGCGACCTCCTTCTGCCTGCCGAACACCTTGACCAGCGTGTGCCCCCCGAACATCTCCTCGATGTGGCCGTTGAGCTTGCCCGTCGAGGACCACTGCTTGATGAACTGCGGCTGCGACCGCTTTCCGATGACCGTGGTGACGTAGACCGACAGCGGCACGGTGACCAGCGCGATGATCGCCAGGATCGGCGAGATCCAGAACATCATCACCAGTACGCCGACGACCGTCAGCACCGACGAGATGAGCTGGCTCATCGTCTGCTGCAGCGTCTGCGCGATGTTGTCGGTGTCGTTGGTGGCGCGGCTGAGGATCTCGCCGCGCGGCTGGCCGTCGAAGTAGCTCAGCGGCAGCCGCGCCAGCTTGGCCTCGATCCGCTCACGCAGCCGGGACGCCGCCCGCTGCACGACGATCGTGGTCAGCCGGAACTGCACGATCCCGAGCAGCGCCGCCACCAGGTAGAGCGCCAGCACCCAGCCCAGCACCTGGGCCAGCGCGGTGAAGTCGATGCCCTGGCCGGGCACCACGCTCATCGCCGACACCATGTCGGCGAACGTGCCCTGGCCCCTGGCGCGCAGCCCCGCCACGGCCTGCTCCTTGGTGATCCCGGCGGGCAACTGGGCGCCGATGATGCCCGAGAAGATCAGGTCCGTGGCGTGGCCGAGGATCTTGGGACCCGTCACGGTCAGCGCGACGCTGGCCGTACCTAAAGCCAGGATGACGGCCAGCATCGCGCGCTCGGGGTGCAGCAGCCGCAGCAGGCGGCGGAACGAACCGCCGAAGTCGTGCGCCTTCTCGGCCGGCCCGGACATCATCCGGCCCGGCCCGAAAGCGGGCGCGGGGCGGCGCGCGGGCGTCGGGGTGGTCATGAACCCTCCTTCCTTGATCGCAGAACGCTTGATCGCAGAACGCTTGATCGCATAACGCTTGATCGCAGAACGCTCGGTCGCATGACCAAGGTGCTGTGCGAGTCGATGAGTTCGGTCATGCCGCGGCCTCCTGTTCGGTGAGCTGAGACAGCACGATCTCCCGATAGGTCGGGCAGGTCGCCATCAGCTCGGCGTGGTCGCCGCTGCCGACCACGCGGCCGTCCTCGAGTACGAGGATGCGGTCGGCGTCGCGGATCGTGTTGACCCGCTGGGCCACGATGACGATCGTGGCGTCGGTGATCTCCTCGGCCAGCGCGGCGCGCAGCCGGGCGTCGGTGGCGTAGTCGAGGGCGGAGAAGGAGTCGTCGAACAGGTAGATCTCGGGCCGGTGCACCAGCGTCCTGGCGATGGCCAGGCGTTGGCGCTGGCCGCCGGAGACGTTCGTGCCGCCCTGGGCGATCGGCTCGTCCAGGCCCTCGGGCATCGCCTCGACGAACTCGCGGGCCTGCGCCACGTCGAGGGCCTGCCACAGCTCCTCGTCGGTCGCGTCCGGCCTGCCGTAGCGCAGGTTGGAGGCGATCGTGCCGGAGAAGAGGTACGGCGACTGCGGGACCAGGCCGACCGCCCGGGAGAGCACGGCCGGGTCGAGGTCTCGTACGCTGACGCCGTCGACCAGCACCTCGCCGGCGGTCGCGTCGAACAGGCGCGGGATGAGGTTGAGCAGCGTCGTCTTGCCGCTGCCCGTACTGCCGATGATCGCGGTGGTACGGCCCGGCCGCGCCGCGAAGCTCACGTCGCACAGCACCGGCTCGTCGGCGCCCGGATAGCGGAAGTCCACCGACCGCAGCTCCAGCTCACCGAGATGACTCTCCGGGGCGACGGGGGTGGCGGGCGGGTGGACGGTCGGCTCGGTGTCGAGGACCTCCTCGATGCGCTCGGCGCAGACCTCGGCCCGAGGGATCATCATGAACATGAACATCGCCATCATCACCGACATGAGGATCTGCATCAGGTAGGAGATGACCGCGGTCAGCGCGCCCACCTGCATGCTCCCGTCGGCGATGCGATGGCCGCCGAACCACACCACGGCGACGCTCGACACGTTCACCACCAGCATGACCGTGGGGAACATCAGCGCCATGAGCCGCCCGACCCGCAGCGACACGTCGGTCAGCTGGGCGTTGGCCACCGCGAAACGCTCTCGCTCGTGCCGGTCGCGGACGAAGGCCCTGATGACCCGGATGCCGGTGATCTGCTCGCGCAGCACCTGGTTGATCCGGTCGATGCGCTCCTGCATCGTGCGGAAGAGCGGACGCATGCGCATCACGATCAGGCCCACGATGACGAGCAGCACGGGCAGCACAATGAGCAGCAGCGACGACAGCGCCACGTCGTGGCGCAGCGCCAGCACGATCCCGCCGACGCACATGATCGGCGCGGCCACCATCATCGTGAACGTCATCAGCACGAGCAGCTGGATCTGCTGCACGTCGTTGGTGGTGCGGGTGATCAGGGACGGCGGGCCGAACCGGTTGACCTCCTGCGCGGAGAAGTCCTGGACCCGGTGGAAGATCGCGGCTCGTAAGTCCCGGCCCAGGGCCATCGAGGTCTGGGCGCCGTAGTAGACGGCCACGACTGAGCAGATGATCTGGATGAGCGTCACCCCGAGCATCACCAGCCCGACGCGTGCGATGTATCCGGTGTCGCCCTTGACGACGCCGTTGTCGATGATGTCGGCGTTGAGGGTGGGGAGATAGAGCGTGGCCAGTGTCTGCACGAACTGGAAGAGGACGACGAGCGTGATCTCTTTCCCGTACGGCCTGAGCTGTGCCCGCAAGAGACGGAGCAGCATCAAGAAGTGCTTTCTGTCGAAGGAGTGGGGGAAGGCCGCAGGAGCAGCCCGTCGAGCAGAACGGAGACGATCTCCGCGTCGTCCATGTCGCCGAACTCGCCGCCATGGCCGAAACCGCGATGCGCGCTCACCGCGACCAACATGAGCAGCAGCTGTGCCGTGGCCTCGGGAGAGCGGCGCAGCCGGTCGCGGTCGGGCTCGAGAAGAGCGGAGACCGCGGCCAGTATCTGACGCCGGCTGTCCAACATCCGCTCGCGGAACTCGACGTCGTCGACCATCAGCTCCTTGGGCCCGGTGATGAGGTTGGCGTTGGCGTTCATTCCGGCCCGCAGCATCGTGACCGCCTCGCGCAGCCGCGCGCGCAGCTCGGTCGTCGTGCCGATGCCGGTCAGCGCGGCCACCGCTGATTTCGGGTCGAACGCGCTCATCAGCGCCGCCCGCACCAGCGAGGCCTTGTCGGGGAAGACCCCGAAGATCGTCCCCTCGGCCACGCCGGCGGCCTCGGCGATCTGGCGAGTGCTCACGGCGGTGCCGAATTCGCGCAACAGGGGCAGCGTGGCGGCGATGAGTGTGGCCCGACGCTCTTCTGGCGCCATGGCCGGCACCCTTCGCCTCTTCGTCATGCGGACGATCCTAATGAGCGAGTACTCACTCGTTCAAATGGTTTTTGGCCAAACCCCTTGGTGCGGCGTCACGCGACCGGTCTCGGTCCCAGTGACGGTCCATGGTGGCTGGGGTCCTTCTGGAGAGACCCCCTGCGGGGGGAGAGAAGAAGACGGTCCGTCACGGCTGGGGCCGTTGGGGGATCCTCCTCCGGGAGTGGAAGAAGGCGGTCCGTCGTGGATGAGGCCCTAGGAAGGGGCTTCTTGCACGTTTTGTGGGACTCGCCGGGGTAGTGGAGGCTTCGGAGAGTTGAGGAAACATTGTGGAGATCGAACGCAAGTACGATGTCAACGGCCCCGCCGAGATCGCCATCGAGGACTTCGCCGGCCCGGACGGCAAGGTCACGGTGGACGAGCCGGAGACGTGGCGGCTGGTGGCCGACTATGTCGACACCCCGGCCCTGACGCTCGCCGCCCACGGCATCACCCTGCGCCGCCGCCGGGGCGGCCAGGACGCCGGATGGCATCTCAAGTTGCCGGTGGCCAAGGGGGCCAAGCGGGAGGTGCACGCGCCGCTGGGCGCCGGTGTGCACCAGGTGCCCGCTCGGCTGACCGACCTCGTCGCCGCCCATCTGCGCGGGCGCGACCTCGTCCCGATCGCCACCCTCCGGACCACCCGCACGACACGCAAGCTGCGCGACCAAGAGGGCCGGGTGCTGGCCGAGGTCAGCGACGACGTGGTGGAGGGCCGCCGCCAGAACGCCGACCGGCCGCCCATCTCGTGGCGCGAGATCGAGGTCGAACTGGTGGACGGCCGCATGGACGTACTCGATGCCGTCGAGAGCAGGCTGCGTGACGCCGGGCTGGCGCCGTCGCCGTCCGGCTCCAAGCTGGCGCGCGTGCTGGGCGCCGACCTGCCCTCGGAAAGCGGCCGCAAGGACGGGCGGAGCGCCAGGGCGGTCCTGATCGCGTACGTGCGGCGCCAACGCGGGCAGCTGCTCGCCAACGACCCGCTGGTACGCCTGGCCGACCACGACGACGACTCGGTGCACGAAATGCGCGTGGCCCTGCGGCGCATCCGCAGCCTCCTGCGCACCCACGCGCGGCTGCTCGACGGCGACCGGATCGGCCCGCTCGACGCGGAGCTGAAGTGGCTGGCCGCCGAACTGGGCACGGTGCGCGATCTCGAAGTGCTCACCGCCCGATTCGCCCGCCGCCTCGCCGACCAGCCCGCCGGCGGTCCCCGGGAGGCGGAATGGCCTGCCGTGCTGGCCGCGCGCGAGCACAAGGCCAGACGGGCACTCAAGAAGACGCTGCGGACACCGCGTTACTTCGCCCTCCTGGCCGCCGTCGACGATCTCATCGCCGACCCGCCCTTCCACGGCAAGGCGAACCGCCGGCCCTCGGCCCTGGTGGCCAGGAGCTGGCGCAAGGTCCTGGCCAAATACGCCAAGGCCGAGCGCCTGCCCTTGGGCGCGGAGCGTGACCAGGCCCTGCACGCCACCCGCAAGGCGGCCAAACGCGCCCGCTACACCGCCGAAGCCGCCACCGACGTACTCGGCAAGCCCGCCGCGAAGCTCGCCAAGCACGGCGAACGACTGCAGGACGCCTTCGGCCGCCGCCAGGACGCGCTGGTCGCCCAGCAACAGCTCACCCAGCTCGCCACCAGGGCGAACCTGTCGGCGGCCGACGCCTTCACCCTCGGCCTGCTGCTCGCCGAGGAACGCCACGAGGCCGCCGAGGCGTACCGCGCCCTCGCGCCGATCTGGAAGAAGGCCGCCAAACCCAAGCTCCTGCGCGCCCTCGCGAAATAGTCAGTCACGCGAATCGGGAGGCTCCCCGTCCGCGGCTCGGGTCCGGTCGCCGACCCACACGGCGATCTGGGCGCGTGAGTTGAAGCCGAGCTTGTTCAGGATGTGCTCGATATGTCCCTCGGCGGTGCGCGGGGCGATCACCAGCGCGGCGGCGATCTGCTTGTTGGTCATCCCCTGGGCGACCAGCTGGGCGATCTCCGTCTCGCGGCGGGTGAGCCGCGCCGGCTCCGCCTTCGCCGCCTTCTCGCCCTGGGGCGGCTCCTCCTGGAGCGCGTAGCCGAGCGCCTCGTCGTAGGAGAGCCGGGCACCCCGCTTGAGCTCGGTGTCGAAGGTCGCGTCCCCCAGGGCCGCGCGCGTGCGGCTCTCGCATTCGTCGTGGTAGCGAACCAGGTGCCCGTACCCGGACAACGGCGCACCGATCGAACTCCAGACCGTCTTCAGGATGCCCAGCAGCCGGGCGGCCCTCGTGTGGTGATGCTCCGTCTCGGCGATCCAGGCCAGCACCTCGAGGTTGACCCCGACGCCCAGCGGATCGTCGAGCGAGCGGTTGAAGGCCAGGCTCTCCTTCTCGAGTTCGGTCGCGCGGCGGACGTCTCCCTGCCGCCACACCTCCACACCGAGCGCCATCATCGTGTACGCCTTGTGCCACCCTTCCCCAAAGGTGTCGCACACGGCCAGGCAGTCGTCGCCCAGGGCGATGGCCTGCGACGAGTCACCCAGGTAGGAGTGCGCGAGGGACAGCCGGATGAGGGCCAGGGCGAGACCCACGGGGTTCTCGGTGCTGCGGTGCCGTGCCGCGGCCTCCTCGTACAGCTTGATGGCCGTTTCGGTGTCGCCGCGGTACATGGCGATCATGCCGGAGTAGAGCGCGACGTACCCGCGGACCAGCTCGTCACCCAGCCGCTCCCCCAGGATCCGGCTCTCCTCCAGCATGGTCGAGGCGGCGGTGATGTCGGCCTGGATGATGGCCAGCCAGCTGTTGGCCCACAGGGCCCTGGCGCGTACCTCGCTCGGCTCGGTGTCCAGGGCCAGCCCTCGGTCCAGCCAGCGCCGGCCCTCGCCGAGGTAGTAACTGGTGATCCAGTGGTAGAGCAGGTCGGCGGCCATGCCCAGGCCGGCCCTGATCTCCGCCGGGTCGCCGTAGAAGCTGTCGATGGCGGTGCGCAGGTTGGCGTGTTCGAGCTGCAGCCGGTCGAACCAGGCCACCTGCGAGGGGCCGAACAACTGCGCGTGGGCCCGCGCCGCCAGTGCCCGGTAGTAGGCGCGGTGTCGCCGTTGCAGCGCGTACTCCTGGCCCGAGGCGGTGAGCCGTTCGCGGCCGTACTGGCGGATGGTGTCGAGGAGCCGGTATCTCACTACCCGGCCATGCTCCTCCCGGAGGAAGACGGACTTGTCGACCAGGGCCATCACCAGGTCGATGATCTCCTCGCGGCTGATGCCGTCGCCGGAGCAGACCGCCTCCGCCGCCTCCAGGTCCAGCGTGCCGGCGAACACCGACGCGCGCTCCCACATCTGCTGTTCCCGCTCCGAACAGAGGCCGAAGCTCCAGTCGATCATCGCGCGCAGCGTCTGATGGCGCGGCAGCGTCGCCCGCGAGCCTGCGGTGAGCAACCGGAACCGGTCGTCCAGCCGGTCGTGGAGCTGCTGGAGCGACAGCGCCCGCAGCCGCACGGCCGCCAGCTCGATGGCGAGCGGCAGCCCGTCCAGCCGGCGGCAGATCCCCAGCACGAGGTCCTGGTTGTCCTCGGTGACGGCGAACGTCGGCAGGACGGCCCGGGCCCGCTCGGTGAACAGCCGCACCCCGTCACACTGCATGAGCGCCTCGGCGGATATCCCCGGGCGGTCGGAGTCCGGCAGCGGAAGCGTCGGCACGGGCAGCATCTGCTCGCCGCTGATGCCCAGCGTCTGCCTGCTGGTGGCCAGGATCCGCAGCTCAGGGGCGGCCCGCAGGAGCATGTCGGCCACCACGGCGCACTCGTCGACCAGGTGCTCGCAGTTGTCGAGGATCACCAGCGTCTGCTTGTCGCGCAGGTGGCCGATGAGCACCTGCAGCGGCGGGCAGACGGTGTGGTCGCGGATCTCCAGGGCCTCGGCCACGACCTGGGCCAGCAGTTCCGGATCCTCCAGGGAGGCGAGCTCGACCAGCCACACGCCGTCGCGGAACGCCCGCCGCACCTCGAGCCCCACGCGCAGGGCCAGCCGGGTCTTACCCACCCCGCCTACGCCGATCAGCGTCACCGTCCGGGACGCGGACAGCAGCGTTTTGACCTCGGCCACCTCGTGCCGACGTCCCACGAAACTAGTCACCTCGGCCGGCAGCCACCCACTCCGCTGCCGCCGGGACTCCCCTGTTGCCATGACGCGCCCTCGTGCCGGCTCGGCCAAGCAGGTCACCACCGTGCTGAATCCGGGCCCTTAACTACCTAGGTTATGCCCAGACCGTTTTCCGGTGCACAGCGTGATGAAGTGGACATAGCCTGGTGGTGAGTGATGGCGCGATTACAGCGGCGCCACAAGGCAGGATGGACGCGGAGGTGACCGGTTCTCCGGAACATCGGCGGGTAGACGGACCCGGCATCGTGGGGCGTAGGCATGAGATGTCCGCTGTGCGGCGAATGTTGGGCCATAGCCGGTTGCTGACCCTGACGGGTACCGGTGGAGTCGGCAAGACCCGGCTGGCCGTGCAGGCGCGCGAGGCCCTGCGCGGGACGTTCGCACACGGGGTCGAGCTGGTCGAGCTGGCCACTCTCGAGGATGGCGACCTTCTGGAGTCGGCCGTGGCCACGGCACTGGGCCTGCGTGAGCTGGGCCCCTGCTCCATGACCACGCTGGTCGACTACCTGGCCGACAGGCGGATGCTGCTGGTGCTGGACAACTGCGAGCACCTGCTGGAGGAGTGCGCCCTCCTGGTGGACCGCATGCTGCGCGGCGCCCCGCGGCTGCGGATCCTGGCGACCAGCCGGCAGGCGCTCGGTGTCTACGGCGAGCAGGTGCTGTACGTGCCGCCGCTGACGACATCGGATCCCGGCGAGGCGGTACGCGACATCGCCCGCCACGACGCGGTCCGCCTGTTCGCCGAGCGCGCGGCGCGGGCACGACCCGGGTTCACGGTCGACGCGGCCAACGCCGCGACGGTGGCCCGGCTGTCACAGCGCCTGGAGGGGATCCCGCTGGCGATCGAACTGGCCGCGGTGCGGCTGCGCACGACGCCCGTGGAGCAGTTGCTGCGTGAGCTGGACGAGCACTTCGAGGCGCCGGTCGAGGGCGCCCGTTCCGTCCTGCCCCGGCACCGGTCGCTGCGCGCCACCCTGGACTGGAGTTTCGGACTGTGCTCGGCGGCCGAGCAGCGGCTGTGGAGCAGGCTGTCGATGTTCGCCGGCGGCGTCGCGCTGGAGGCCGCGGAGGCGATCTGCCCCGGAGCGGAGATCGACAGGGAAGATGTCGTCGATCTGATCGCCGGCTTGGTGGACAAGTCCGTACTCATCGCGACAGAGCGCGACCCCGGGGTGTACTACCGCATGCTCGACAGCATCCGCTCGTACGGCCGTGAGGAGTTGTCCCCAGCCGAGGCGAGAGCGCTGGGCCGGCGATACGTCGAGCATTACCGGGGTGAGGTCGAGCGGCACCGGTTGGATCGGCTCTCTCCTCATCAGCCCGAGGGGTTCAGGGCCCTGCAGCGTGAGCTGCCCAATCTGCGCGTCGCGCTCGACCTGTGCTTCGGCCGGACGGGCGAGGCGTCCGTGGGGCTGGAGATCGCCTCGGCGCTGTGGGTCTTCTGGATCATCGCCGGCTCTCTCACCGAGGGCCAGCACTGGCTGGAGCGTGGCCTGCGGCTCGTGCCGGAGGCGAACTCCGCCCGGGCCCACGCCCTGTGGGTCGACAGCCTGCTCGCTCTCCATCAGGGCGACCTGAAGACGGCCCTGCCGCAGCTTGAGGAATGTCAGATCCTGGCCCAGCGACTGGGTGACGAGTCGGCTCTCGCGTTCGCCACCCAGGTCTCGGGCATCGCCGCCTTCTCGGCAGGAGAGCCCCGGCGAGGTCTCGCGCTCCTGGAGGAGGCCCGCGCCGGACACCTGGCCGGTGGAGACGTCGACGCCGCCGCCGTCAACCGGTTCTACGCCGCCGCCTACGGCGCGGCCGAGGCCCCGGAGCTCAGTATCACCCTGGGCGACTGGTTCCTCGCACTGTCGGACGCCCGGGGCGCCCAGCTGTCGCGCGGATACGCGCTGTTCGCCCTGGGCATGGCCGCGTGGAACCAGGGCGACTGGCGCAGGGCCGAGGCTCTGATGAGGGAGGCGGCCGAGTTGAGGAACACGCTCAACGACCGGTGGGGCCTCACGCAATGCCTGGAGGTGCTGGCCTGGACGGCCTGCGCGCAGGGCCGATACGAACGGGCGGCGACGATACTCGGCACCGCGCATCCGCTGTGGCGGGCGATGGGCGCCTCACCGACCCGGCTGTTTCCCCACGTACGGGGCCACGAGCAGTGTATGGCGCGCGCCCACGAGGAGCTGGGCGGGCGGGCGTTCGCGGCGGCCTTCCGCCAAGGGGCGCGGCTCGGGCTGAAGCGGACGATCACGTACGCGATCGAGCGGGCCGACGGCGAGTGACCCTCGCCAGACCCTCTCCTGGCCCTCGCCGACAAGGCGGGACGCCGGGACCGATCTCAGCGGTGACCCGATCGGCTCCGGCGTCCCTCTGTTCAGGGGGTTCCGTAATGATCGTTTATTCAGTATGGCAACCTCCGTCCTGATGGCGTCCGCAGATCTGGCCGATCATCTCTGGTGCGGATAGGACTTTTGCGGACACGGATCTGGCGCATGGACTCTCTCTCGTAACCTTTCCGGATCGTGGGCGAGTGGGCCCGGGTTTCAGCACTGGGGCGCGCCGACAGGCAGTTCGCACCAGACGACCTTTCCCCGATGGGTGCGGATGCTTCCCCAGCAACACGACAGTGTGTCGACCAGGTGCAGACCGTGCCCCCTCTCCTCGTCCGGGCGGGGTGTACGCGCCTGAGGCAGTTCGGGATTGGCATCCTCGACCTCGAAGCGCAGCAACCCGTCCTCAGCGGAGAGGCTGAGATCGACGGTCCCTTTCACATATTTCAGTGCGTTGGTGACCAACTCGCTGACCAGCAGTTCGGCGACCTCACCCTGGCCGTCGAAGCCCCATTGGGACAGCAGCGCACGTGTCAGGTGGCGTGCCTTGGGCACCGAGCCGAGCTGGTGTGGGAGCCTCCATGAGGCAGCCCGCCGCGTGTCGGCTGGACAGTCGTTCTCGACCCTGGCCGCGAACCTGTGTCGCTCATGTGCACCATCCCCTTGCGACGCAGACCCCATCCCTGCTCCAAGCAGTAGGTGGCGAAAGATTTCGCCTCGCGGTCGGGAACGAAGGGGGGTGGACTTGGGGGGCTGATGCTTGTACATGGCTCGCAGCCTCGATCCTCACTTCCAGCGGAATTGGTACTTTGGCGACAAGCCTTCCTCACACCTCGGGATGACGAGAGGTGAGAAATCCCCATACGACTACCTATTTCGACTACGTAGGTAGTCCCCGGGACACCTACCTACTCGACCGGCTGATCATGCTCAACCGGTAGCTTTCTGTAGTCATACAGTTACGTTAGGTAGTTTTGGCTGATGGGCATCGGTGCAGAGGGTCCACTCCTGATCGAAAGGAAGCCGATGCGCATCCCCTCCCTCGCGGCGTCATCGCTGGCCCTCGTGCATCCCGATGAGGCGTGCGGCGCCTTCCTGCCCGGCTGCTTCTTCTGCCCCTGGACGTCCAGGCTGGTCCGCGAGGTCCCCGCCCCCTGAGAAGCGGTCCCCCAAGAGCCACTCCCCGCACCACCGAAACCTCCGCGGTCACGCCCGCGGAGGTTTCGGTGTGAACGGGCCCCTCAGCTTCGTTCGGCAGAAACTTGACCATGGTCACGAAAGCGCCTTACGTTCGAGCGGTGAATCTCACAGGGAAAGCAGCCGTCGCCGGCCGTACCGACTCCTGGTACGAGGACCCGGGAACCTCTGGACGTCCGGCATGAACGTCGAGGAGCTCGTCGCGATCGACGTCCACACGCACGCCGAGGCGTCCAAGGACGGCCACGGCTCGCTGAGCCCGGAGCTGTTCGGCGCGTCGGCGGAGTACTTCAAGGGGCACGCGCGGCCGGGCATCCCCGAGATCGCCGCCTACTACCGCGAGCGGAAGATGGCCGCGGTCGTGTTCACCGTGGACGCCGAGCACGCCACGGGTCACCCGCGCATCTCCAACGAGGAGGTGGCGGAGAGCTGCGCCGAGCACGCCGATGTGCTGATCCCGTTCGGCAGTGTGGATCCGTGGAAGGGACGGGCGGGCGCCCGTGAGGCGCGCAGGCTCGTCGAGGAGTACGGCGTGCGCGGCTTCAAGTTCCACCCCAGCATCCAGGGCTTCGCGCCGAACGACCCGATGGCCTACCCCCTCTATGAGGTCATCGAGGAGCTCGGGGTGCCCGCGTTGTTCCACACCGGGCAGACCGGCATCGGCGCGCGGGTGCCGGGCGGGGGCGGGATCCGGCTGAAACACGGCAATCCGATGCTGGTCGACGACGTCGCCGTGGACTTCCCCGAGCTGCGGATCATCCTGGCCCATCCGTCCTTCCCCTGGCAGGACGAGGCGCTCGCGGTGGCCACGCACAAGCCGTACGTCTACATCGACCTGTCCGGATGGTCGCCCAAGTACTTCCCCCCGCAGCTCGTCCAGTACGCGAACACGCTGCTCAAGGACAAGGTGCTCTTCGGCTCCGACTACCCGGTGATCACCCCCGACCGCTGGCTGGCCGACTTCGCCAAGCTCGACATCAAGCCCGAGGTCCGTCCGATGATCCTCAAGGACAACGCCGTGGGCCTGCTCGGGCTCCGTCCATGACCCCTGATCATGGGCGCCTCTAAATCATATTAAAGATGTCCATATACATAAAAAGGCGATATAGCGCCTTTTCGCCCCGTTTGTCATCATTAAGACAGAGCCAGTTTCGGACAGGTAAGCTTCCCGCCCAGCATCGGTCCTAATTTTCTGACCTGCCATTTTACGAAGACGCTTCAGGACGCTTATATTCCCGCTGGTTCCATACCAGAAGTCAGGAAGCCCAGAAAATATTGCGGGTCCGGCCCGAAATATGATCGGTTACGATCGTGAGAAATTTTCTCATCGTGGGCGGCGGGGTGGCCGGCGCGAGCGCGGGATACTTCCTCGCCGAGTTCGGCACCGTGACGCTGCTGGAGATGGAGCACGCTCCCGGCTACCACGCGACCGGACGGTCCGCCGCGCTCTTCTCGGAGTACTTCGGCAACCCGGCCGTACGAGCGCTCACCACGGCGAACCGGTCGTTCCTCACCACGCCACCGCCCGGTTTCGCGGACGGTCCGCTGCTGACCCCGCGCGGCGTGCTGACGCTGTGTCCCGTAGGTGCGGAGGAGCAGTTCGCCGAGATGCTGGCCGACGGGCTGTCGGCCCCGACTCCGGTCCGTGAGATCGACCACGATGAGGTACACCGGCTCTGCCCGATCGTGCGGTCCGGCTGGTACAGCCGCGCCATGCTGAAACCCGGGGCGATGGACATCGACGTGGACGCGCTCCACCAGGGTTTTCTCCGCGGCATTCGGGCGCGTGGCGGCCAGGTGATCACGTCGGCGCGGGTGCGGAGCCTGTCCCGGCGGGGCGGGCTCTGGCACGCGGCGACCGACGCGGGCGAGTTCGCCGCGCCGATCGTGGTCAACGCGGCCGGGGCGTGGGCCGACGAAGTGGCCGGGCTCGCCGGGGTCCGGCTCATCGGCCTGCGGCCGCTACGGCGCACCGCCTTCCTCACCGACCTGCCCGAAAGCGCCGACCTGCCTCAAGGCGCTGGCCTGCCCGAAGACGCCGACCTCCCCCACGGCGTCGGCCCGGCCCGGTGGCCGATGGTCACCGACGTGGCGGACTCCTTCTACTTCAAGCCCGAGTCGGGACGCCTGCTCGTCTCACCCGCCGACGCGACCCCCATGCCGCCCGGTGACGTCCGTCCCGACGACCTCGACGTGGCGATCGGCGTGGAGCGATTACAGCGGGCCACCACGTTGGAGATCCGCAGCGTCCGCCACGCGTGGGCCGGCCTGCGTAGCGTGGTGGCGGACGACACGCCCGTGGTCGGCGAGGCCCCGGACACCCCGGGCTTCGTCTGGCTGGCCGCGCTCGGCGGTTACGGCGTGCAGACCGCGCCCGCCGTCGGCCGGATCGCCGCCGCGGCGGCGACGCGCACCCCGCTGGACGTCGCGTACGACCACCTCTTACCGGAACGCACTCATCTGGAACGGCCTGGAACGCCTACGAGTAGAACGGCATTCCTAACGGAGAGGTGGAAATGACCGGACAGCCGACCGGCAACGACCAGGAAGGGTCCCAGAGGCAGCAATCGGCCCCTTCCCCATTATCGATCGAATCCCAGAGCTTCGCCGGCCGAGCGGTCGACTTCGGGGCGTTCCGCCCGATCTCCGCGCTGATCGAGGAGCAGACCGACCGTCATCCCGAGTGCCCGGCGGTGTCGTTCGAGGGCCGGATGCTCACCTATCGGCAACTGGACGAACTGGTGAACGGCCTGGCGGCCACACTGACCAGGCACGGTGTGGGCAAGGGCGACGTGGTCGCGGTCCTGCTGGTCAACTCCCTGGAACTGCCGGTCACGTATCTGGCGCTGATGAAGCTGGGCGCGGCGTTCGTACCGCTGGACCCCTCGTGGCCGGAGGACCGGATCCGCGGCACCTTCGGAGTGCTGCCGGGCGGGCCGATCCTGTGCGCCACCGCAGACGCGCTGCCACGGGAGTTACGGCACCGCGCGGTCACCGTCGAGGTCGACCGGATCGTCTCGTCGCCCCGGCGCCCGGCGGTGCCCGTGGGCCCCGATGACCTGATCTACGGCTATTTCACCTCGGGCACCACGGGCACGCCGAAGTGCGCGATGAACCGGCACGCGGGGCTGACCAACCGGCTTCGCTTCATGACGCGTTACTTCGCCGCGACGGGCGCGGACGTCGTCCTGCAGAACAGCAGGCACACCTCCGACTCCTCGCTCTGGCAGCTGTTCTGGCCGCTGACCACGGGCGGTCACACCGTGCTGCCCGTACAAGAGGAGTTCCTCAACCTGCGGCACACCATCGACCTGATCGCCGAGTACGGCATCACGACCGCGGACTTCGTCTCCAGCGTCTTCAACGCGCTGGTCGCCATCGTGGACAGCGACGAGCAGGCGCTTCGGAAACTGGCGTCGCTGCGACGGCTCGTCGTCGGCAGCGAGGCGGTCAACCCGCGCGCGGTGCACCGGCTGATGACACTGCTCCCAGGCCTCAAGGTGACCAACGGCTATGGTCCGACGGAGGCGTCCATCGGGATGGTCTTCCACCCCGTGTCCGCGGCGGACGGGGACACGATTCCGCTGGGCCGTCCGATCGACAACTGCTATGCCGTGGTGGTCGACGACGACCTGCGCCCGGTGCCGCCCGGCACCACCGGCGAGCTGGCCATCGGCGGCGAGTGCCTCGGCGAGGGCTACTTGGGCGACGCGGCGGCCACCGCCAAGGCGTTCGTCCCCAACCCGTTCCCGGAGATCATCCCCGGTCCCCGGCTCTACCTCACCGGCGATCTCGGTCATCTGGACCACGAAGGCCGGCTGTTCTTCTCCGGACGCAAAGACTTCCAGGTCAAGATCCGCGGCGTCCGGATCGAGCTGGGCGAGATCGAGGTGGCCGCCGAGAGGTGCCCCGGGGTCCGGCAGGCGGAGGTCCTGGTGGCCGAGCAGCGAGGCACGAAGGCGCTGGCGCTGTTCGCCTCCGGCGCCGGCCTCACCGAGGCCGCGCTCAGCGAGCACCTGCGCCGCACTCTGCCCAGGACCAGCATGCCCCGCTACTTCTTCCTGTTGCCGGAGATGCCGCTGAACGACAACGGCAAGGTCGACCGCGGCCGGCTCCAGGCGGTCCTCGACGGCAGGCTGGCCGAGGACACCGCCCGGCTGGCCGAGAGCGCGCCGACCACGAACCTGGCCGACCAGGTCCTGCGGGCGCTGCGCTCGGCGCTCGGCCGGCCCGGCCTGACGGGCGACGCGCACTTCGCGGAGGCGGGCGGCGACTCCATCCAGGCCCTGTCCGTCGTGCACATGATCACCGCGGAGTGCGGTGTGCGGGTCGACGTCAAAGATCTGTACGACCACCCGACCGCGAACGAGCTCACGCCCCTGATCGAGGCCCGGCGGCGCGACGGCGTGGCCATCGAGGACGAGTCCGTGCTCATGGCCCACGACTCGACGGTGCCGGAGGGCGAGCCCATCCGGCCCGCCGACAGGTCGGGCAGGCTGCGGACCGTGCTGGTCACCGGGGCGACCGGCTTCGTCGGCAGCCGCCTGGTCCATGAGCTGCTGGCCCGTACCGACCTGCGGGTTCGCTGCCTCGCGCGGGCCGCCGACGACGCCGGCGCGACCGCGCGGGTCGTCGGCGCGCTCCTGGAGCGGGGTCTGTGGGAGCCGCGGTTCGCCGACCGGCTGGAGGGGTACGCGGGCGACCTGGCGTTACCTGGCCTCGGGCTGACCGCCCGGACCTGGGAGCACCTGGCGCGTACGTGTGACCTGGTGCTCCACAACGGCGCACTGGTGAACTTCCTGTTCGACTATCGCGCCCATCGTCAGGTCAACGTGCGCGGCACCATCGAGCTGGTCCGGCTCGCCATGGCCTACCGGCCGGTGCCGTTGCACTATGTCTCGACGCTCGGGGCGCTCCAGGACGAGGCGCTGCGGCACGACGACCGCCTGCCGGAGGACTACGAACCGGCCCTCGCCAGGACGCCGGCCGGCGGGTACGGCCGGTCCAAGTGGATCGCCGAGCGCTACCTCGCCGAGGCCCGGCGCCGGGGCGCGCTGATCACCGTCCTGCGGCTCGGCGAGGTGATGCCGAGCGCCGACAACGGATATCCGAATCCGGTGGCTTTCACCCATCTGTTGCTGTCGGCCTTCCTGCGGCTGGGGGTCATGCCCGAGGTCGCCACGCGCTCCGACTACACCCCGGTCGACTATGTGGCGGCCCGCGTGGCGGCGGCGGTGTGCGACGACGGCGCCTGGGGCCGTACGCTGCACGTCTTCCGCGCGGAGAGCGTCAGCTTCGACGATGTCCTGCCGCGCGCCGGCGCGGTCATCGCGCCGATCCCGTGCGGGGACTTCGTGACGCTGGTCCGCGAGGCGGGCCGGGCCACCGCCGATCGCGAGCTGGCCGCCCTCGCGTCTCTCCTGCCCGCTCCGGAGGGCACGAGCGAGGACAAGCTGAAGCGGGCCTTCGCCAGCCTGCTGACCGACAACCCCGCACTGTTCCGAAAGGACGAATGCCGCCGGCTGGAGCAGCGCTGGCAGCTCGACGACGGCGGCCTGGACGGCTCGATCACCGCGTACCACGCCCGGCTGGCGAGCGGGAGCGGGGACGGTCGCGCGGTGAAAGGACGCCCGCTGATCACCACGCGACAGAGAGGCTAGGGATGCGACACCGCAAGATGGGGAACCTCGGCTGGGCGGTCAGCGAGGTCGGATACGGCATGTGGGGCATCGGCGGCGGCCCCGGTAACTTCACCGGCTGGGACTACGACCTCGCCCCGCGCTGCCTCGACGAGGCCGTGGCGCTGGGCTGCGACTTCTTCGACACGGCCTGGGTGTACGGCCGGGGCGTCAGCGAGCAGATGCTCGGCGCGCTGCTGCGCCGCCATCCCGACCGGAAGCTGTACGTCGCCACGAAGATCCCCCCGAAGAACCGCGAATGGCCGCCGGGACCGGATGACACCCTCGACGACGCCTACCCCGCGGACCACATCAGGGAGTACACCCATCGCAGCCTGGACAACCTCGGGGTGGCGCGCATCGACCTGATGCAGTTCCACACCTGGGAGGACCGGTGGGCGGCCGACGAACGCTGGCAGGAGGCGATCACCGACCTCAAGCGTGAGGGGGTCATCGACGCGGTCGGCATCAGCGTCAACCGGTGGGAACCGGCCAACTGCTTCGCCGCGCTCGACACCGGTCTCATCGACGTCATCCAGGTGATCTACAACATCTTCGACCAGGCGCCCGAGGACGAGCTGTTCGACCGCGCGCTGCGCGACGGCATCGGGATCATCGCCCGCGTACCGTTCGACGAAGGCACCCTCACCGGCACGCTGAGCGCCGACAGCACCTGGCCGGAGGAGGACTGGCGCAGCACGTACTTCTGCGCGGAGAACCTCGGGCCGAGCGTCGAACGGGCCGAGCGCCTCAAGGCGGCCCTCCCCGAGGGCACCTCGCTGCCCGAGCTCGCCCTGCGGTTCATCCTCAACCACCCGGCGGTCAGCACGGTGATCCCGGGCATGCGCAAACCCGCCCACGTACGGGCGAACTTCTCGGTCAGCGACGGCCGGCCGCTCGACGACGCGCTGCTCCAGGAGCTCCGCCGGCACCGCTGGGACCGCGTCCCGGCCTGGTGGTCCGGGTGAACCCGCTGATCGTCATGTGGGCGCACTCCCGCTCGGCCTCGACGGCGTTCCTGCGCATGATGATCGAGCGCGGCGATGTGGCCGTCCTGCACGAGCCGTTCCTCGCCCTGACCGAGGAGGGCGCGGTGCCGCTTCCGTCACCGGACGGCGGCCGGGCGGTGGCGCGCTCGGAGAAGGAGCTCCTCATCGGCCTCAAGGAGCTGGCCCGCGTGCGGCCGGTGTTCGTCAAGGAGGTCCTCGACTACGACTACGGCTACCTCTTCGACCATCCCGAGGAGCTCGGCGGGATCGTCCACACCTTCATCGTCCGCGATCCCAAGCCGACCATCAGCTCGCACTACGCGATCAAACCGGCGGTGACCTGCGCGGAGATCGGCTACGAGCGGCTGTACCGGCTGTTCGAGCTGGCCTGGTCGGCGACCGGGCGCAGGCCGCTCGTCATCCGCACAGAGCGGCTGGTCGCGGAGCCGGCGAAGGTGGCCGAGGTCTTCTGCGCGTACGCCGGTCTGCCGTTCCTCGCGCACGCGCTCACCTGGGACTCCGGAGACCGGCCCGAGTGGCGGCGGACCCGCCGGTGGCATCTCGACGCGATCGGCAGCGCCGGCTTCGAGGACCGCCGCAACACCTACCCGGACACCGTCGACAACCACTCCGCCCTGAGGGCCTTCTACGACCACCATCTGCCCTTCTACCAGCGGCTCATCCAGCACGACTTCTGACCGGGAGGCCCCATGTCAACGGACACCGCCCCAGCCCCCACCGCCGTGAAGCAGTCGCCGGGCCAGGCGTTCGCGCGGGCGTTCGCGGCCGACCCCGGCCGCGCCGAGGTGACCTTCGACTACACCATCACCGAGGCACACGAGCCGACCAAGGACAGACCACGGCTGACCGTACGGAACCTGCTCAAGGTCCGCCCCACCGACGACATCGCCCGGTTCTGGACGGAGTCCCGGCCCACCGCGGAAGAGCAGAAGGCGGTACGCGGCTCCGACGTCCGCCGGGAAGCGGCCTTCAGGTTCGGCATGGGCGAGGCGGGGGTGCACCCGATCCGGGCGTGGGTGCAGATCCCCGACGGGCTGGCCGACGACCCGGACGCGCTGGCCACCTTCCTCGACTACCGATTACTGGTACGGCTCGCCACCGCCGAGAACCTGGCCCTGACCAACGCCCTGCTGGACCACCCGGAGATCGCCCGGCTCCCCTACGACACCGACTACGTCACCGGAGTCCTGACGGCCTGCGACGAGGTCGAGCAGTCGGGCGCCACCCCGCACGCGATGATCATCAACCCGAACGACTACTACCACCGGCTCGTCGGCCGGAACGGCCTGCTGGCCGACCTTGCGGCGGGCAACGGCATGAAGATCAGCCGCAACCGGTGGATCAGCCCGGGGTCCGCCCTCGTCGGCGACATCTCGGTGGCGGCCAGGCTCCTGGACGCCCGTCACTCGGTCATACGGGTGGCCGAACCGCCGCCGGGCACGTTCGCCCGACCCGGGGTGGCCGTGTGCGCGGAGGTGTACGAGGGGGTGGCGGTCCATCTCCCGGCCCTGTTCTACCTCGTCACCCCCGCCTATTGACCATGGCCCCCTTCGTCGCACGACCGTCTCGGTTCCTGTGACGGTCCGTGGTGGCTGGGGTTTCTGGGGCGAGGTGCCCCCTCCGGGGGAGCAGAAGAGGACGGTCCGTGGTGGCTGGGGTCCCTGGAGAGGGACACCCCCTCCGGGGAGCAAAAGGTGGCCTCCTCCGAGGGAATGGAGGATAAAACCCGTAGGCGATGAATTGCGGTAAATGCCGTACGTTGAATTTCGTGCAGAACAGCAGACGAAGGCGTCCGCGGGGCGCCTGATGGAAGGCGGGCGAGCGTGACGGACACACATGAGGAATATCGGCGCAACGGTTGGTGGCGAAGCGCGACTTTCCTGGATGACCTTCGGCATAACGTGGCGGCATTTCCCGGCAAGCCCGCGCTGATCAGCCGACGGGTCGCCGACGGCCGTACCGACGTCGTCACCTACGCGGAACTGGACCGGCTGACCGACCGAATCGCCCACGGCCTGATCCGGCTGGGCGTACAACCCGGGGATTATGTCGCGATCCAATTACCCAATCGCCGGGAGATGCTGCCCCTGACGCTGGCCTGCATCAAAGTCGGCGCGCGTATCGCGCCGCAGTTCCCCATCTACCGGCATCGCGAGCTCGAATTCATGATCCGGCTGACCGAGGCGCGCGTCTTCATCACCGTGAACCGCCTCGGTGACCTGCCGACCGCCGAGACCGCGATGACGCTCGCGAGCGAGATCCCGGCCCTGGAGCACGTCGTCGTGCTCGGCGGCGACGGCCCGGCCGGGTCCATCGGATTCGAGGAGCACCTCCTCGACCCCGAACCCGGTGACCCCGCGGACCTGGCCGGGCGCGCGCTGGGTCCGGACGATCCCTTCCTCATCCTGTTCACCTCGGGGACGACCGGAGAGCCCAAAGGCGCGCTGCACAGCCAGAACACCCTGCATGCCGCCATCCGCGGCTACGGGGACGCGTACGGCCTGGACGACAGCCTGGTCATCATGACGGCGCAGACCTCCATGCACTATGTGGGCCTGGTGATGACGTACCTGCAGGCGTTGATGCTGGGCGGCACCGCGGTCACGGCCGACATCTGGAACCCCGGCGTCTACCTCGACCTCATGGCAGAGCACGGCGTCACGATGTATTACGGCACGCCGCCCTTCGCCCGGGAGATCAGCGAGGAGCAGAAGGCCAACCCGCGGAAGATCCCCACTCTGCGGATCTTCGTGTCCGGCTCGGCGCCCGTCCCGCCGCACCTGGTGGAGCAGGTGAGCGAGATCCTCGGAGTACGGGTGTACGCGCTGTGGGGCATGACCGAGAACGGCGGCGTCACCATGACCCGGCCCGAAGACCCGCCGGAGCGGGCGGGCGAGAGTGACGGCACCGTCGTCACCGGCATGCAGGTGCGCATCGTCGACGAGGAGAACCGGCCGGTCCCGGCCGGCGAGATCGGCGCGCTGCAGGTACGCGGCGCGGCCCAATGCCTCGGCTATTACCGGCGCGACGACATCTACGCCAAGTCGCTCACTCCGGACGGCTGGTTCGACACCGGCGACCTGGCCCGCGACGACGGGTACGGCGGCGTGCGCATCTCCGGCCGGACCAAGGACGTCATCATCGCCAACATGTGCCTCAAGCTGCCGGTGAGCGACATCGAGGCGCTGCTGGGCAGGCACCCCGCTGTCCGCGACATCGCGCTCATCGGCATTCCGGATCCGAAGCTGGTCGAGCTGGTCTGCGCTGTCGTGACGCCGACGGACGAACCACCCACGCTGGAGGATCTGCGGAGGCACCTGGAGGACGCCGGCGTGAACAGCTGGTTCTGGCCCGAACGCCTCGAAGTCGTCGAGGCCATGCCACGGACCATCACGGGCAAGATCCGAAAGGTCGAGCTCCGCGAGCGGTTCGGCGCGGCGTCCAGCTGAGGTGCGCGGATCCCGGGCGCTCCCCCTGGCGGTGCTGTGCGGGAGCGCCTTTCTCGGTGCGATCGACGTGCAGCTGGCCAACATCGCCTTTCCCGACATGCTCCGCAGCTTTCCGAGCAGCGGGCTGCCCGAACTCTCGTGGGTGTTCAACGGCTACGCGATCACGTTCACGGCGGCGTTGCTGCCGGCGGGCGGCCTGGCGGACCGGTTCGGCTATCGGCGGGTCTTCCTCGCCGGGCTGACGGTGTTCGTGGTCGGCGCCGCCCTGTGCGCGGTCGCCCCCTCCGCCGGCATCCTGATCGCCGCCAGGGTGGTGCAGGGCGTGGGCGGCGGCGTGATCACCCCGCTGACGCTCGCGCTGATCCTGCCGTACTACCCGCCGGAACGGCGCGGCACGGCGATCGGTCTGTGGAGCGCGACGCAGTCGGTGGCGACCGCCTCCGGGCCCTCGCTCGGCGGCTTTCTGGTCGCCGTCTGGGACTGGCGCACGGTGTTCTTCCTCCACCTGCCGGTCGGGCTCGTCGTGCTGTTCGGCGCGTGGCGGACCCTGGCACGGACGCCGCCGTCCGCCCCGTCACGGCTGCCGGACATCGTCGGCCTGGTCCTGCTGGTGGCGGCCATCGGCCTGCCCTCGCTGGCCATCGTGCAGAGTGACGCGTGGGGGCCGGGCAGCCCGGGTACGATCCTCGCCCTCGTCGCCGGTGTCCTCGTCGGCGTGGTCTTCGTCCGGCGGGCGCGCTCGCATCCCGCTCCCATCGTGGACCTGAAGATCCTCCGGGCACGGAGCACCCAGCGGGCCAACCTCGCGATGTTCCTGCTCGGGCTGGTGATGTTCGCCCTGCCGCTGGCCAACATCCTGTTCCTCACCAAGATCTGGGGGTACTCCGAGGCCCAGGCCGGGCTCGCCGTCACTCCCGGCGCGGTCGTGCAGGTCCTCACCGCGCCGCTCGCCGGCCGGCTGGCGGCGAAGACCGGGCACCGCAGGCTGGCGTTGGGCGGAGTGGTGCTGCTCTCGCTCGCCACCGGCTACCTGGCGCTCGCGGCCGGGGGCGGTCAGGCGTACCTCACGGTGGTCCTGCCCGCGGTCGTCGCCACTGGGATGGGCATCGCCGTGCTGGTCAACGCGCTCAGCGGTGCCGCCGTCGCCGAGATTCCGCCCGCCCGGCTGGCCACCGGCACCGCCATGTCCGTCACCTCGCGCGCCTGTGGGGCGGTCATCGGCGTCTCCGCGCTCGTACTGGTGCTGTCGGGGGATCGCCTCGGCTCGACCGCCGCGTACCACGGTGTCTGGGCGACGATGCTCGGGCTCTGCGCCCTCATCGCCATCGCCGCCTCGGGGCTGCGCACCCCCGAGGCACCCGCCACGGCGAACGCCGGTCGGCACGAACCCGGCTCGAAAGCGCCGTGACGGGCGCGGTCCCTCAGGCGGGCGGCGTGACGGGCGGCGTCCTCAGCCGCCGTCCCTCAGGCGCGGTCCCTCAGGCGGGGACGACCTCGAAGCGGCGGTTGGTGAGGCTGGGGTTCTTGGCGCGTACGGTCTTCACCCGCTCCGCGCCGATGACCGCGGACGCCACTCCCGGAGCCTCGCCCGCCGAGGCCGCTATCTGGCCCATCGGGTCCACGACGGCGCTGTGGCCGGTGCAGGCCGGGCCGGTCTGCCCGCAGGCGATGACGTAGGCGGTGTTCTCGATCGCGCGGGCGCGGGCCAGCGTGATCCAATGGTCCTCCTTGGCGGGCCCGGCGACCCACGCGGCCGGTACGACGAGCGCCTCGGCCCCGGCGTCGACCAGGAACCGGGCCATCTCGGGAAAGCGGAGGTCGTAGCAGGTCATGACGCCGAAGGTCAGGTCGCCCAGGGTGAAGATCAGCGGCTCGGGCTTGTGCGCCTGGACCCGGTCGGACTCGCGGTAGCCGAAGGCGTCGTAGAGGTGGACCTTGCGGTAGACGCCCACGAGGTCGCCACCGGAGTCCACGGCGATCACGGTGTTGCTGGGCTTGCCGGACCCTCCCCCCGGCGCCTCGGTCATGCCGGCGACGACGGCGATGCCGTGCTGCTTCGCCAGCGCGCCGATCGTGGTCGCGAAGGGGCCGTCAAGGGGTTCGGTCTCCGAGACGATGTCGGCCGTGACATCCGAGTTGGAGTACATGGCGTTCTCCGGCAGGACGATGAGCTGGGAGCCCTGGGCCGCCGCCTGTTCGATCAGTGCGGTGGCCGCCTCGAGGTTGGCGGACTTGTCGGTGGTGGCGCCGAACTGGCCGACGGTGACGAGCATGCTGTGTCTCCTAACGATTGCGGGTGAGTTCGCGGGTCTGGTCGAGAGCGGCCCGGAAACCGGCCATGATGGCGCCGTGCTCCATGGTCAGGACGAGTTGGTCGGCGCCGTTCTCCAGCGCGAACGCCTTCTCCTCCGCCGACCACGCGGGCAGCACCCAGGGCTTGCCGGCGGCGCGGGCCGCGTCCGCCACGAGCTTGAGGTCGGCGAAGTCGCCCTCCGACCGGCTGTAGGCGCCGCGCTCCCGGCGCAGGGACAGGTCACTGGGGCCGACGAAGACGCCGTCGACCGTGGGGAGCGCGAGGATGTCGGCGATCTGCTCCAGGGCACCGGCGTCCTCGATCATGGGGTAGACGCGGGTCTCGCGGTCCTGCCGGGCGGTCCACTCGTCGTCGAAGCCGCCGTAGCGCGTCGTACGGCCGCCCGCGAAACTCCGGTCGCCCAGCGGCGGGAACTTCCCGAACGCGCAGATGGCGGCCGCGTGCGCGACTCCCTCGATGTGGGGCACGACGACGGCGGTGGCGCCGAAGTCGAGGGCCTGCTGGATCGGGCCCCGCTCCGGCCCCAGGACCTTGGCCAGCACCTCCAGGTCGAGAGCGCGCAGGAACGGGATATAGCGTTCCAGGTCGGCCAGATCGAACGAGCCATGTTCGATGTCGAGGACCACCGCCCCGTAACCCAGGTCCGCCACGATCTCGGCCGCGGCGAAGCTCGGACCGGACAGCCAGGCGGCGTATCTCCGGTCTTGCTGGTCCTGCAATGGATACTCCTAACAGAAATTGGTATACACTGTGTATACACATGAACATGGGGGGTGGCATGGATTGGGAACCGGACAGGGTCCCGGCGACGACGGCCGGCGAGCGTGCTTACCGGTGGACGAGGGAGGCGATCCTCGGTGGCCGGTTTCCTGAGGGTTCCTTCCTGGAGGAGAAGCTGGTCTGCGACGAGGCCGGCGTGTCGCGGACTCCCGTCCGGGAGGCGTTCCACCGCCTGGCGGCCGAGAAGTACATCGACCTGCAGCCCAGGCGCGGCGCCCAGGTGCGGAGCGTGACGGCCGGCGAGCTGTTCGAGACCTACGAGATGCGGCAGGTGCTCGAAATCCACGGTTTCCGGATCCTGTGCGAGACGAAGACCGACATCCCGGCGGGCCTGTCCGCGCACCTGGACCTGATGGAGGAGCCCTCGACGCTGGCGCGGTGCCGGGCTGGCGACCGCGACGCGATCGCCGAGCACGCGAAGATGGATTTCTTCTTCCACTATTCGTTTGTGAAGGCGACGGGCAACACCGTCCTGACCGACCTGTTCACCAGCCTCCAGCCGCGCCACCAGCGGATCGGGGTCAGCGCGATCTCGCTGCGGCCCAACCGGCTGGCGGTCATCGGCCCGGAGCACCGCGCGCTGCTCGCGGCGCTGACCGAGCACGACTTCGAGGCCGCCGAACGTACGCTGCGCAACCATCTGCGCCCCGACGAGTCTGTGGTCTCCCGCCTGAAGTGAACACCCGATAGACAGCTCGATCACTTCGCCATGGCCCGCCACAGCTCGCGGCGCTCGGCCTGCTCGGCGGGATCGGGCACCGGCGCCGCCGCGACGAGCCGCTTGGTGTAGTCGGTCCGCGGCTCGTTCAGCACCTCACGAGCCGGGCCGTGCTCGACCAGCCGCCCGTGTTGCAGGACGGCGACGTCGTGCGCGAGCAGTTCGACGACGCCGAGGTCGTGGCTGATGAACAGGCAGGAGAAGCCGAGCCGGTCCTGCAGCTCCTGGAACAATCGCAGGACGGTGGCCTGCACCGACACGTCCAGCGCCGAGGTGGGCTCGTCGGCGATGAGCAACTCGGGCTCCAGCGCCAGCGCGCGGGCGATCCCGACGCGCTGCCGCTGACCGCCCGACAGCTCATGCGGAAACCGGTCGGCCCAGCTCTTGGGCAGCTCCACCTGCTCCAGCAGGTCCAGCACCCGCGCGCGTACGGCGGTGCGGCCGGCGTACCGATTGATGATCATCGGTGCCGCGATCGAGTCGCCGATCGACCGGCGCGGGTCGAGCGAGGAGCCCGGATCCTGGAAGACCATCGAGTACGTCCGGCGGAAGTCGCGCAGTTGCCCGGCCTTGAGCCCCGTCACCTCGCGCCCGCAGATCTCGATCGCGCCCGCCGAGGCCCGCGCCAGCCCGACGATCGCCCGGCCGATCGTGGACTTGCCCGAGCCGGACTCCCCCACGAGACCGAGGACCTTCCCCTTCTCGATGGCGAAGCTGACGCCGTGCACCGCTTTGAAGCCCTTGCGGCCGAGCCGGCCCGGGTACTCGACCTCGAGATCGGTGACCCGCAGCGTCATGCCATCAGCGGGCGCGGCCGTGGCGCGGGCCGCTTCCGACTGTCCGCGCCGGGGCACCGCGGCCAGCAGCTTGCGGGTGTACTCGTGGCGGGGGTCGGCGAACAGCCGGGCGACCGGCGCCTCCTCCACGACCTCGCCCTGCTTCATCACCACGACCCGGTCGGCCAGGTCGGCGACCACTCCCATGTCGTGGGTGATGACGATGACCGCCGAGCCGAGGTCCTTCTGCAGGCGGCGCAGGAGCTCCAGGATCTCCGCCTGCACGGTGACGTCGAGGGCGGTGGTCGGCTCGTCGGCGATGATGACCTCCGGCGAGCCGGAGATCGCCATGGCGATCATCGCGCGCTGCCGCTGGCCGCCGGACAGCTGGTGCGGGTAGCTGTCGATCCGCGACTCCGGCTCCGGGATGCCGACCTTGCGCAGCAGTTCCAGGGTCCGCGAGCGGGCCTCGGCGACGGGCAGGCGCTCGTGGCACTGGATCGCCTCGATGATCTGCTCACCGATGGTGTAGACGGGGTTCAGCGCGGTCATCGGCTCCTGGAAGATCATCGCGATCCGCTTGCCCCGGATGGCGCGCAGCGGCTCCTCGCCGAGGCCGATCAGCTCGGTGTCGCCGAACCGGATGCTCCCGCGACGCCGCGCGTTCGGCGCCAGCAGCCCGAGCACCGACATCGAGCTGACGGACTTGCCCGAGCCGGACTCCCCGACCAGCGCCACCACCTCGCCCTTGGCGACCGAGAAGCTGACGTCTTTCACGGCGGAGGTCCACTCGCCCGCGATCTGGAAGTCCACCGAGAGCTGCTCGACCGAGAGAATCGTGTCGGTTGTCATGTGTCTCCCCAAATGCTCATGCAGGGCTACTCGGCTTTGGTGTTGCGGTCGTACTCCTGGATGTAGGCGGAGCAGAAACCGATGACCCGCTCGATCCAGATCTCGCCGATCTTGGCGTCGCCGAGGCTCACGTCGCCGGTGCATCCGGTCTCGCTCACCTCGGAGAAGTCCCAGAAGACGGTCCCGCGTACGGTCTGACCGGGGATCGCCGTCTCGAGGTAGCTCGTCGGCGTCCAACCGCTGCCGGACGCCAGGCCGCCCGGGACGGCCAGCTCACTGCGCACCTGCTCGGGGAACATCGCGAGCATCGCGGAGTGCTCGGGCTCGGCGCCGTGTCCGTACGCCGTGGCGGGGTCCTCATAAACGTCGCGCATGAGCGCGTAGCCGAGCTGCCACGGGTACAGGTGCCCGATCAGCACGCCGAGGTCGCGGCGCGCGTCAAGGGCGGCGCCGGTGACGGGCCCAACGTTGCCACCGTTGTTGTCGACGATGATGATGCGCCGGAATCCGGACTGGACCAGCGCTTCGATGATCTCGTACGTGACGTTGCGCAGGGTCGTCTGGCTCAAGGAGAGGTTGCCGTTGTAGCCGCGGAAGGTGCCGGAGTGCCCGTAGTGGAGGGCCGGGGCGACATAGCACCCGTTTTCCGCCGCCAGCTTGTCGGCGACCCATTCGGCCACGATGGAGTCCTCGTGGATGGGCAGGTGCGGGCCGTGCTGCTCGACGGCGCCGATCGGCAGCAGGATGATCGGGTCCCGTTCCGCCAGCTCCTTGACCTGGGTCCAGGAGAGCTCACCGAGCCTGTGGGTGGAAGGGAGGGTCATGTGGTGGTTCCTTTCGGTTGGTGCCACGACTCAGCTGGTGCCACGGCGGCGCGGGTCGAGCAGGTCACGCAGGCCGTCCCCGAACACGTTGAGGGCGAGGACGACGAGGATGATGAGTACGGACGGATAGATCAGCAGCGTCGGTTGGACCTCCAGGAAGTCGCGTCCCGAGCCGACCATCGTGCCCAGCGAGGGCAGCGGCGGCTGCGCGCCGAGGCCGAGGAAGCTCAGTCCGGCCTCCATCTGGATGGCGAAGCTGACCGACAGGCTGAGCTGGACGATGATGGGCGCGGCCACGTTCGGCAGGATCGTGCCGACCAGGATGCCGGCCGGTTTCGCGCCCATGATCTTCGAGGCTTCGACGTACTCCAGGTTCCTGATGGACAGCACCTGGGTGTACACGATCCTGGTGAATCTCGGGATGTACAGGACGCCGATCACCAGGACGACGTTCACCAGGGCCGGCCCCAGGATCGCCACCACCGCGATGGCCAGCACGATCGGGGGGAAGCTCAGCAGGACGTCGATGCCGCGCATGATGATCGTCGAGACCCAGCGGCCGACGTACCCGGCCACCAGTCCGAGCGCGACGCCGATGACCGCCGCCACCAGGACCGCGGACAGCGCCACCCCGAGGGAGACCCGCAGCCCGATCAGCAGGCGGGACAGCACGTCGCGGCCGAAGTCGTCGATGCCGAGCGCCGAGCCGGAGGTCAGGGGCTTGCCGACGATGTCGCGGTAGTCGTACGGCGCGAGGAACGGGGCGAACACCGCGACGAGCGCGACCAGCAGCAGGAAGGCGCCCGCCACGGACGTCCTGCGGTTGGCCAGCAGCCGCCGCAGGAAGGTCTTCCTGTCGGCGCTCGTGATCGCCGGTGCGCCTGACAGCACAGTGGCCATGATCAGTTGTCCTCCGCCCGGGGGTCGAGTGCCCTGACGACCAGGTCTCCGACCAGGTTGACCAGGATGACGATGGTGGCCGCGGCGAGGACGACGGCCTGGATGACGGGGTAGTCGCGCTGCCCGACGGCGTTCATGAGCAGGGAGCTCATCCCCGGCCAGCCGAAGATGGTCTCCACCAGAACCGTGCTGCCGATCAGCGTCGTCAGCTCCACCGTCGTCACGGAGACCACGGACAGCATCGCCGTACGCAGGGCGTGCCGGTTGATGACGCGTTTCTCCACCAGCCCCTTGGCGCGGGCCGTACGGACATAGTCGGCGTTGAGGGTCTCCAGCATGGACGCCCTGGTCATCCGGGTGACCACGGCGCACGAGGCCGCCGTCAGCGTGACCACCGGCAGGATGAGGATGTGCAGGTGCGTGAGGGGATCTTCGAACGGTGAGGCGAAGCGCGCCGGCGGCAGGATCGGGATGAGGATGGCGAACACCAGCAGCAGCAGGGTGCCGACCACGAAGACGGGCAGGGAGATCCCGAAGATGGATCCGGCGACCAGCACGTGGTCCGACGGCTTGTCGGCGCGCGTGGCGGCCATCCGGCCCAGGACGATGCCGACCACCAGCGAGACGGCCAGCGCGATCAGGACCAGTTCCAGCGAGTTGCCGATGCGGGAGGGCAGGTCCTGCATCACCGGGCGCCCGCTGATCAGCGAGGTGCCGAGATCGCCCTGGAACAGCCGCGCCCAGAAGCCGATGAACTGTCCGAAGAAGGGTTCGTCGAGGTGCATCGCCAGCCGGGTCTGGGCGATCTGCTGCTCCGTGGCCGCCTCGCCCAGCACCGCCTTGGCGGGATCGCCCGGAATGAGGCGTACCAAGAAGAAGACGATCGTTCCGACGAGGAGCAACTGCAGGATCGCCTGCGCGAACCGCTTGGCCAGGAATCGCCTCACGCCGTCTTCTCCATCCAGGTCCGGCGCAGGGCCGTGGCGGTCCAGGCGCCCTTCGGCGGGTGCTCGTAACCCTTGACGTAGGTGTAGTGAGCCTCGCCCTGCTCGCGGCGGACGGTGTAGGTCATCGGAACCAGCTCCAGCGCCCGCTTCTCGATGTCGAGGTAGATCTCGTCGCGCAGGCTCTGCTCCGAGGTCTTTCGTCCCTGGGCGAGCAGCTCGTCGATCTTGTCGTCCGCGAAGTCGAGGTACTTGGCGAAGGTGCCGGTGCTGCCGATGAAGTCGCCCAGCGACGCCGGGTCGCCGAACTTCGGCGCCGTCCCCCAGGAGTGGACGGGGAAGACCTTGTCGGTCACGCTGGCCCGGAAGGTCAGCCATTCCTGCTGCGTGAGGTTCACGTTCAGGCCGGCCGCGCGCAGGCCCGGCAGCATCGCCTGGGCGGGCCGGGCGATGACCGAGTAGGAGCTGGTGGTGACCACCGGCAGGGTCAGGCCCTCCTGCCCGGCCTGTTTCAGCAGGAACCTGGCCTGTTCCGGGTCGTACGGCATGGTGCCGTCGAGCCCGCGCGCGTACGGAGCGAACGTCTCCGACATCAGGGCGCCGTCCATCGGCCTGCCGTGCCCGAGCAGCGCGGTGTCCAGAACCGACTGCCGGTTGATCGACATGGCGATCGCCTTGCGGACCCGCACGTCGTCGAAGGGCCGCTTGCTGGTCACGAACCCGACGAAGCCGAAGCCGAAGGTCTTGTCCGAGGCGAACCGCAGCCGGGGGTTCTCGGAGATGACGCCCACGTGGGTGGCCGGGACATAGTCGATCATGTCCACGGTCGCCGTGCGCAGGGCCATCACGCGCGCGTAGTCGTCGCTCATCGGCTGGAAGACAATGCCGTTGAGGTACGGCAGGCCGGACTCGAAGTAGTGCTCGAACCGGACGAAGGTGGTGCTCACTCCCGGAACGCGCTCCACGAACCGGAACGGGCCGGTGCCCATGACCTGCGTCTTGGTGTTCGCCCCCGCCTCGATCCACTTCTTGGAGACGACATTGGAGGTGGGCGCGGCCAGCGCGAAGGGGAAGGCCACGTCGGGCTGCTTCAGGGTGAAGGTCACGGTCGTGGCGTCGGGCGCCTCGACGGAGGTGACCTGCGTGAGCAGCGGGCCCGACGCCGCCGCGGTCTCCTTGTCCATCATGCGGCGGAAGGAGAAGACCACGTCCTCGGCCGTCATCGGGGAGCCGTCGTGGAAGGTGACTCCTGAGCGGAGCTTGACCTTGTAGGTCAGCTCGTCCGCCCATCCGAACTCGGCCGCGAGATCCCCGACGATCTCTCCGGCGCCGTTGTACTGCACCAGCCCGTTGTAGGCGAGTTGCCGCAGGTAGTCGGAGGCGCTGCCGGTGCTGAGATGCGGGTCGAGGTTGGCCGGGTCTGTGGAGAGACCGAAGTACAGGATTCCGCCCCGGCTCGGGCCACCGTTACCGGCGCGGACCACCTGCATGGATTCGGGCAAGGTCGTGGGATTGCCGCAGGCCGCCAGGGTGGTGGTACCCAGCGCGGCGGCACTGCCTGCGAGAAAGGTCCGCCTGCTGATTACTGCCATGACATCTCCACCTCGTCGGCGCTTGGAGGATGCATCAGGTATGGCCCAGGTATACATGGCGTTTACCTCGAGGGTCAACGGGTTGCGGGCAAGCCGAATGTGCGGTAGGAGCAGGACGAAAACCGACTTCAGAAAGGCCCGGATCGCCGATGCACTGGCCCATTCCCCGCCCGGAGTACCCTCGGCCGCCCTGATGGGTACGGACTGGCTGAACCTGAACGGCGAGTGGCAGTTCGAGATCGACGCCGGCGACTCCGGCCTCGAACGCGGACACCAGGACGACGGGATCTGGCAGACGGTGTGGCTGGAGTCGTCCTGGCCGAGGCGGAGGTGCGCGCCGATCTCGACCTCTCCCCCAGGCTCACCCTGCGACTGCCGGAAGGCGCGGTCAGGACCTGGTCGCCGGCCGATCCGCACCTGTACGGGCTGAGCGTCCAGATTCTCGACGCGGCAGGGGTCGTGGTCGACGAGGTCAGGTCGTACGCGGGGCTGCGCTCGGTCTCGATCGACGGCAACCGGTTACTGCTCAACGGCCTGCCGGTGTTCCAGCGGCCCGTACTCGACCAGGGGTACTGGCCGCAGTCGCTGATGACGGCCCCGAGCGACCGCGCGCTCGCCCACGACATCGAGCTGGGCATCGCGGCGGGTTTCAACGGGGCCCCGGCGCATTGCTCGATAATCCGGACATGTTTGGCTATTGCTACACGTAGCTCACCGATGCGTTCCAGGAGCAGAACGGCATCTATACCTTCGATCGCTCCGTGAAGCTCGACGTCGAAAGGATCCGGGCGATCCAGGTGAAGCCCGCCGCCGTCGAACGGCGGTGACGCGTACACGAGGCAGCCTTGGCTGAGCGGGCGGCGTTCAGTCGGAGTAGCGCCGCTGTCTCACGCTGGCGGCCAGTGCGGCGGCTCTGGCCGCCTCTGTCGGGGTGAACGGCAGAGCGGGGCGGCTGACCAAGAGCGCCCGTTCGGGATGGACGGAAATCACCAGAGTGGTGCCGGACTCGCCGCTGTCGGCGAGGGTGTCTCCGGGGCGTCGCCACTGGACGTCCGGGGCGCGCAGCAGCTCCGCCATCGCATGGGGCAGCTGCTCCGGGTCGTCGCTGACGGCATGGGCCAGGACAAGGGCCTGGACTCCGGGGTCGACCAGGTCTTTGACGTAGGCGCGGACGATGACGATGTCGAGCCCGCCGGCCTTCGCGACCGCCGACCGCAGGTCCTTCTCGCTCAGCTGCGTGGGCGCCTCGACGACGAACTCGTCCAGGGCGTCGCAGCCGGACGGAGAGATCGCGCTGCTGCCGGTCGCGGCGATGTGCAGGGCCAGCACGTTGCAGTCCAGCCTGGCGAACGCCGTGGCCAACTCCGCCAGATGGCCCGGCCGGTCGACCACCCGCGTGCGGATGCGCCACAACTTCATCGGCCGGCCTCCCTCGATATCGATCACCTCAGCGGCTTGGCGCTCGGTTCCACATCGTTTGTGGCCTTCGCGGCCCAGGCGTTTGCGGCCGGGTCGTCGGTGGGCCAGGCGTTTGTGGACGAAGGTGCACATGATGAGCCCCGCACCGAGGGTGATCAGCACCGCGGGGCCTGGGGCGGAGTGCCCCATAAGAGTGGCGAACAGGTGGGCCAGACCGACCGCGACGAAGAGCACCGCCAGTTCTACGACCTCACGCTTCCACGAGGCGGCGGCCTGCTCAGGAGTGTGCGCCCGATCTACGTCTTTCGCATCGCTCATGCGGGCAGGATGGCAGTCCGCTGTTTCGCAACCACGCGACGTGCGGTTTCACCGACATTAACCCTCGCCCGGGGCGGCCTGGCTCGCGACACATGCCCTCAATGCGACGAGCCGGGGCCCGCACCTCTTCAGGTGCGAACCCCGGCCCGTCGTGCGTGACTAGCGTCAGGCGGGAACGATGTTCTCGGCCTGCGGGCCCTTCTGGCCCTGCGTGATGTCGAAGCTGACCTTCTGGCCTTCCTGCAGCTCGCGGAAGCCCTGGGCAGCGATGTTGGAGTAGTGGGCGAAGACGTCAGCGCCGCCGCCGTCCTGCTCGATGAAGCCGAAGCCCTTTTCAGAGTTGAACCACTTCACGGTGCCAGTCGCCATGTCGATCTCCTTTAGGATAGGCGAAATAGACAGAACCCGCAGGTCGCGGGCCCCACGTCGCCGAAATGACCCATCCGGAAATGACCGGCAAACAAAATGCGCCTGAGGGCTACGTCCCGTCAGGCGCACACAAAGTTCATTTGGGTACCAGAACTGCAACTGAGACCAGCTTACCATGGCCGCCGCGCCGACGTGTCGGCGCGGCGTCGGCGCGCCACTCACGATCGGCGAGGCGCCGGGGCGGAGAGTGGGGGCAGCGGGGCGAGGCCCCTTGCCCACGGGTGCCGGCAGGTGGCAGCAGGGCGGGACCCCCGACCCACCGAGACAGCGGGCGAGGCCCCGACCTCACCGGTGCGAGCGGATCAGGGCTTCCTGGCGATGCCGCCGTACATGAGGCGCTGACCGACACTGAGCACTTCGGGGACGGTGTCTTCGGGACGCCACAGGGGCAGCGGGACGACGCCGGGCTCGACCAGTTCGTACCCGTCAAAGAACGAGGTGATCTCCTCGGGAGTACGGAAGCGGCCGGTGCCGAGCAGTGCGAGGAACTTCTTCTCCGCGTCACGCGCGTCCTGGGTGGCGGAGCAGAAATGGGTGATGAAGACGTAGCTGCCGGACGGGACCGCCGCCATGTACTCCTCGACGATGCCCTTCGGGTCCTCGCTGTCATGCAGGTGGTGCAGGATGCCGACCAGCATCACGCCTACCGGCTGGTCCAGGTCGATGAGCCGCTGGACCGTCTCGTCGGCCAGGATCGACTTCGGCTCACGCAGGTCGGACGTGACCACCCCGGTCCGGTCGTTCTCGGCCAGGATCGCCCGGCCGTGGGCCAGCACCATCGGGTCGTTGTCGACATAGACCACGTGCGCGTCCGGATTGGCCCGCTGCGCGACGTGATGCGTATTCTCCACCGTCGGCAAACCGGAGCCGAGATCGATGAATTGGGTGATGCCGCGCTCGACGAGAAAGCGCACGCCCCGGCCGAGGATCTCCCTGTTGTACGTGGCCACATCGTAGATCTCGGGGACGACTTTCACGATCTCGGCGACGAACGCGCGATCGACCTCGAAGTTGTCCTTGCCGTTGAGCACGACGTCATAGGCCCTGGCGATGCTGGGCCGGGTGGTGTCGATGCCATTTGCCCACAAGTCCGAATTTTCGGTCACGGTGGACTCCTCGCGAGATCGGGAACAGTCGAAATGATCATAAGGCCGTTGAATGATCATATGTCGGGTAAGGCGGGAGGCGGGTGTTCCCGGACATGCCATTTGAGGAATATTGGGGTGATTGATGACTTATGTCGGATCTAGGCTGAGAAAGACGTGCGCCGGGTGTCTACAGCATGTCTGCGGCGACAGATGTCTTCAGGAGGAAGCCATGACGAGGTTCATGGACGTCCACCACGACATGGTGGGTATCACTGACGAGCAGTTCCGCGAAGCGCACGAGGCCGACCTCGCGATACAGGCCGACGAAGGAGTGTCCTTCGTGCAGGCGTGGGCGGACCCCGAGGAAGGCGTCATCTACTGCCTGTCCGACGCACCGAGCGCGGAGGCCGTACAACGGATTCACCAGCGGTCGGGCCACCCCGCCGACGAGATTCACCCCGTACCGCTGTCGCTCTGATCACCCTCCAGGAGCAGGTCCCGGAGGGCTTTGGCGGCGCCGCTCAGGAAGCCGTGGCGTCGTTGGATGAGCGCGACCGGGATCGAGAAGGCGGCCTCCGCGATGTCCAGGACGCGGATCCGGCCCGAGTTGAGCCGTCAGACTGTCGATCGGCACGATCCTCCGTCGTGGTGAGCGCGTCTCTGCCCAGCAGCCGTTCCAGCGCGTCTGCATGTGGCCGTACGCGAGCGAAGCAACGCGATGGCTGACGGCCTGCGCCTGACCCGGGCCATGACGCTGAAAGCCGCGGCCGCCGGGCTCGACCTCGGCGGCGGTGCCGGGATCGTCATCGGGGATCCGGTACGCGACAAGTCCGAAGCTCTCCTGCGCGCCCACGGCAGGTTCATCGCCGCGCTGGGCGGGGCCGGTTCATCCCGGTGAACGACGTCGGGACAGTGCAGGCGGATATCGAGGTCATCGGCCGCGCAACGGCGTCCGTCTGCGACAAAGGCGATCCCTCCCCGTACACGGCGCTCGGAGTTCTCGCATCGATCCGGGCTGGGCCGCGCGCCGCCCAAGGCTCCGGCGATCTCGCGGGCGCGACCGTGGCCGTTCATGGAGCAGGAAACGTCGGATCCCACCTCGCGCGACAGTACCTCGGGCACGACGACGCCCGTTCGACCGCGCGAGTCGAACGCGTGGGCGGGATCGTCGCCGACGTCTTCGAGCGGGCGGACCGTGAGCACATCACGACGGTCGAAGCCGCCACCGCGATCGCCCACGCGAACTCACCGCAGGTCGCGTCGCCGGCACGCGGTGAAAACTCCCGGTCGCCATAGGCAACGAGGGAACGCGCCGACTGAGCCGCCCCCGCCCCGTGGAACATCCCTGTCCCTCGATGTCACGCCTCAAGGTGAGGGGCTCGGGGAGGCGGCGGAAAACATGATCGACAGGACAGACGGCCGCGAGAGCAGGGTGCTGATCCGGCTGGTGGGCTCGTTCGCGGTCGAGAAGGACGGTATGCGCGAGACGGTCGGCGGCCGGGCCGGGACGCTCCTGAAGTTGCTGGCGGTCGAGCGCGGCCACGCTGTGCCCACCGACCGCGTCGTGGAGGTGTTATGGGGCGATTGCCCGCCGAAACGGCCGGTGGAGAACGTCGCCACGCTGGTGAGCAGGCTGCGCAGGACGCTCGGCCCTGAGGCGGTCACGGGCGGCAGGCGGGGCTACCGGCTGGGTGCGCCGCCGGCGGTGAGCGTGGATCTCGACGAGGTCGCCGCTCTGACCACGGAGGCGGAGAGTCGGCTGGCGAAGGACGAGGCGGCCGTGGCCGTCGCCGCGGCGACACGGGCGATCGACCGGCTCGACGGCGGTGCCGTACTGGATGGGGACAACGACGCTCCTTGGGCGGCGCCGACGCGTGGTGAGGCGGCAGGGCTGCTCAGGCGGGCGCTCCACGCGGCGGCGACGGCGGCGTTGCGCATCGCCGAGCCGGGGCGGGCGCGGCGGGCGGCTGAGGCGGCGGTGGCCGCGGACCCGTTCGACGAGGCCGCGCACCGGCTGCTGATGCGGGCGCACACCGAGGCGGGCGAGCCCGCGCGGGCGTTGCTGGCCTACGAGCGGCTGCGCGACCTCCTGGCGGCTGAGCTGGGCACGGATCCGGCGGCCGAGACGCGGGCCATGCACCTGGCGGTCCTGCGCGAGCAGCCGCCCGCTCCCCTGGGCGGCGCCGTAAAATCCGGAGCCGTGCAGGCCGGAGCCGCGAAGGAGGGGGCTGCCAAGGAGGGGGCCGCCGCCCTGGCGGCGCGGGCGGCGGCGGAGGCCGTTCCGCCGGGGCGGGCGGAGGCGGAGACCGCGCTGCCGGGGCGGGCAGAAGAGGTGGCCGGTATCTCCCGTTCTTGGGCGGCGGCCGTGGCGGGGCGGACCGGTGTGCTGCTGATCGTGGGTGAGGCGGGCATCGGCAAGTCCCGGCTGGCCGAGGAGGCGGTACGGGTCGCGCGGGCCACCGGCGGGACCATCTTGCGGGCGCGGTGCCACAAAAGCGAGCGTTCGCTCTTCCTCCAGCCGTTCACCGACGCGTTGACGCCACCGATCACCCGTCTCGCCGGCCCCGTGCTCCGCGACATGGTGGGTGACGGGGCGGAGGCGCTGGCCAGGCTGATCCCGGAGGCCGCGCCGACGCTGCGGCAGGGGCGCCACGGCATGGTCGGGGAGACCGGGCGGAGATCGTCGTACGAGGCGGTGGCCGCGTTCCTGCGGGCCCTGGCGGCCAGGGAGCCGGTGCTGCTGGTGCTGGAGGACCTGCACCTGGCCGGGACGGCGACCGTCGAGCTCGTCCACTACCTGGCCCGCCGGGTCTCCGGCGCGCGCCTGCTGGTCGTCGCGACGGCGCGTTCAGGGGAGGGCGCGGCGGCGCTGGAGGCGCTCGGGCATGCAGCCGTACGGCTGGAGCTGGGGCCGCTGCCCGCGCGGGCGGTCGGGCGGCTGGCCGCGCGGAGCGGTCAGGGCAGGTGGGCGGACGACGTCTTCCGGCGTACGCGCGGTCACCCGCTGTACGTCGTCGAGCTGCTGCGCGGCCTGGCGGCGGGTGAGCACGGGGTGCCGGCGGGGCTGAGCGCGGCGGTGCTCGCGCGGGTTCACCGGACCGGCTCGCTGATGGAGCGGCTGCTGCGGGCCGCCTCGGTATTCCGGGGCGCCTTCGAGCCCGCGCTGGCCGGCGAGCTGCTCGGCCTGCCGCCGCAGGTGGCCGCCGAGCTGTGTGAGCGCGCGCTGAGGGTGGGCCTGCTCGTGGTGACGGGCAGCGGGTACGAGTTCGCCAACGAGGTGACGAGGGAGGCCCTGTACGCCGCCACGCCCGTCCCGACCCAGCTGGTCTACCGCCGCCGCGCCGCCGACCTGCTCGGCCACCGCGACAACAGGCCGGTGCTCAACGGCCGGAGCCACCGCCCCGAACTCCGGTGAGAGGGAGTTCGTCGGCGTACATGCGGGCCTGCAACTCGTACAGCTCCGCGTATCGACCGGATCGGGCGATCAGCTCGTCGTGCGTGCCCTGCTCCGCCAGCGCGCCCTCGTGCAGGAGGTAGATCCGGTCGGAGTTGCGTACGCTGGCCAGCCGGTGCGTGATCAGGATGACGATCCGGCCGGTGGCGAGGCGGCGCAGCGACTCGTACACGGCGAACTCGGCCTTGGCGTCCAGCGGCGCCGTCGGCTCGTCCCATATCAGCACGGGCGCGTCGCGGAAGACGCCGCGGGCGACGGCCAGCCGCTGCCACTGACCGCCCGACAGTTCCTGGCCGCCGCGGAAGTACTTCGAGAGCAGCGTCTGCCAGCCGTTGGGCAGGCCGGCCACCACGGTGTCGGCGCCCGCCAGCTCGGCGGCGGCGCGCAGCGCCAGGTCGCCGGGGTCGTCGCGGTCGTGGCGGCCGGCTCGGACGTTGGCGCGGGCGGTGTGCGGCCATCGGATCGGGTCCTGGAGCACCATCATGATCCGGTCGCCGACGCTGTGCGGGTCCATCTCGCGGATGTCCACGCCGTCCCAGCTGACCTGCCCGCTGGTGGGCTCGTACAGGCCCGCGATGATCTTGGCGAGCGTGGTCTTGCCGGAGCCGTTCTCGCCGACGAGGGCGATGGTCTGACCGGTACGGACGGTGAGGTCGATGCCGCGCAGCGCCTCGCGGGTCCCGCCCGGGTAGCCGAACTCGACGCCGCTCAGCGTGATCACCTCCGGCGCGGCCGGCGCCATGCGGGTGCGGGTGGCCGCCGCGCGGCTCCTGGAGGCGGCGTCGTCGACGAACTCCTGGTAGTCCGCCACGTACATGCCCTGCTCCAGCAGCTGGTGTGCCGAGTGGACCAGCCGGCTGAGCGCGGCGTTCGCGGTCCGTACGGCTATCACCGCGCCGCCGGCCACCGCCAGCGGGATCCAGCCCGCCTGCAGCAGCAGGCCGAGCACGGTGAACGTGATGGCGGACATGAGTCCGGTGAGCGCCCGGCCGACGGAGCCGACGCGTACCTGGCCGGCCTTCACCCGTACCTCCTGGTCGCGTAACGGGTCGGCGACCTCGGCGTACTCCCGCAGCAGGAACTCCTCGGCCTGGCAGGCGCGGATCTCCGGGGCGGGCTCGCGCTGCGTGCCCAGCTCGGTGATCATCTGGACCCGGCGGTTCAGGGTGACCGTGCGGGTCATGTGCGCGTACGCCAGCCGGGCCGAGCGCTGCACCGTCCAGGCCGACGGGAGTACGCCCAGCACCAGCACCGGGAGCAGCGCGGCGTGCAGGACGGCCAGCCCGGTGAACGCGGCGGCGAACGCCAGCGCCGCGCCGACGAGGTCGACCAGGTTGTCCACGGCCCGCGCGAGGTGGAACAGGCCCCGGTCGCGCGCCCGCTGCATCCGGTCGTAGAAGCCGGCGTCGTCGTAGGCGGCCAGCTCGACGCGGAGCCCGGCCGCGAACAACTCCCCCTCCGCCATCCGGCGCACCGCGGGCGTCAGCCGGGCGTACGCGGCCGCGATGGCCGTCTCGACCGCGCCCCGCAGCAGGTACGCCCCGCCGACGAGGAGGATCATGGGCAGCGCGGCCGCCACCACCTCCACGGTGGGGCCGGTGGCGAGCAGCCGTTCCAGCGCCCCCGTGGTGGCCAGCAGGCCGAAGGCCGTGGCGGCTCCTGACACGACCTGGAGCAGTACGACCGTGACGGCCTGCCGGGGCGCCGCCCGCGCCACGATCGCGAGCACCGCCCGGCTGGTGGCCGGCAGCCGCCGGCACATCCGCCAGAAGCCCATGTCGCCCGCGTCGTCGAGTTGCCAGTAAGGCGACACCATCTGGACATCGGCGGACGCGCTCAAGACGGCTTCGCCGTGCTGGAGAGTGTGCTGGGAACCGTGCTGGAGACCGGGCCGGGGTCGGGCAGGAGCACCGAGGGCAGTGGGCATTCGGGATGCATGCGGAGCAACTGGTACGCGACTCCGCCGAGCCCCGGCATCAGCCCCGGAACGAACGCGTCCCTGGCGAACCCGCTGACCGGCCCATGCTCCTCGACACTGCCGAGCAGGTGGGCCTCCAGCCGGGGCCGGTCCAGTCCGCCCGCGCCGAGCCCCGCGGTGACGGCGAGGTCCAGCACCTCCCAGGCCCCGAAGTCGCCGTGGCACAGGGTGTGGTTCCAGCCGATGCCGTCGGCCTGGCTGGCCTGCGCCGCGCGCCGCAGCAGGTCACGCAGTCGTTCCGGGTCGCCGCGGCCCTCCATGAGCTGGTCGGCCGCCACGACCGCGATCCCGACGGACCCGTGGCACCACGCCGCCCCGATCTGGTCCGGGCCGCGCAGGTCGCGCCAGCTGCCGGTCTCGGGGACGTACAGGGTCTCCTCGTAGGCGAAGGCGGCCTCGGCGACGGTCGCGCAGTCGGTGTCGCCGGTGGCCGCCGCCAGCCGGGACAGCGCCCAGCCGATGCCGGTCGCCCCATGGGCCAGGCCGCCGATGCCGTCGGGGAAGCCGTCGATCGTCCAGCACGCGGTGTCGCCGCGTACCTGTGCCGCCGACACCAGCTTGCGGCCGATCGTCCTGGCCAGATCCCCCGCGTCGGCGTCGCCCGCGCTCTCGTGGAGTCGCAGCAGGGGCACCACCGCGCCCGCCATGCCGCGTACCAGGTCGAGTGACGGGTCGGACTCCAGCGCGGCGGGCAGCTCGCGGACGAGGTCGGCCGACCGCGAGAACGCCTCGGCCGGCTCGATCACGCCCAGGCGTACCAGCAGCAGCCAGCCCCAGATCCGCGAGGCGAGCCCGAGGTAGCCGCCGGCGGGCGCGGGCCGTCGCGTCTTGATCTCGGCCCGGTCCTTGGCCCACTGCTCCTCCGCCATCCGCACGGTACGCAGCACGTCGGCCAGCAGTTGCCCGACCTCCGGCACCGGGTCGGCCCGTCCCGCCTCCATCTCACGCAGGTAGCCCGCCAGCAGCACGGCGATGCCGGCCGCGCCGCCGTACATGTCGAGGCCGAGCGGCAGCACCGCCCATCCGGTCGGGTTGAGCACCGGCGCGATCCAAGTGACGGTGCCGTCCTCGGCGTGTATGGCGGCGTCGGACAGCGATCGCATGATGTCGGCCGCCAGCGTCCGCCGCCTGCGGTCCAGGTCGCCGGTGCTCAGGACGGTCGGGAGCAAGCGCCGCTGGTCGGGTACGCCGCCCTCGTTCAGGTACGCGCTGACCAGGGCGGACTGGATCACCTGGTGCTCCAGCGCGAGGTCGGCCGACCGCCACCGGCCAAGTGTCCCGGCGATCAGGTCCTGGGCGGGACCCCACTGGGTGCCGCGCGGCCCGGTGAGCCGGCCACGGCGCGGCGTGGTGGCGAAGAACGGCACATCGCCGTCCAGCAGTTCCTCGACCTCCGCCTCGATCACCTCGGGGTCGTCCGGCCGGCCGGGCGCGTTGGCCGCCTGCCTGGCCAGCAGGTCCGCCGCGCGCCGCCGGGCGGCGGGCTCGTCGTGCAGCGAGTGCGGGTGCCAGAGCATCCGCTGCAGCTCGGCGTAGCTCTCGGTGGACCTGAGTACGACCCGGATCGGCAGGTCGGCGAACTCCCCGAGCCACCCCGCCAGCTCGCCGCCCTCGTCGAGCTTCCTGAGCCGCCTGGTCAGCCGGGTGAACCCGTCGACCACCAGGTCCCAGTGCTTGCTCAGCACGGGTTCCGGGCTCGGGTGGTTAAGCGAGAGCGGGACGCGTACGGGCGCGAGGCCGATCCGCGCCTCGTCGGTGCCGACGCCGAGGATGACGGGCAGCTCCGTGACCGGCTGCTGGCCGGGCAGTGAGCCGATGGCGGACATGTCGACGCCGCGCCAGCCGAGCGCCAGCCCCCGGCCCGGCAGCAGCCCGGTGCCCAGCACCGAGCCGCCGATCAGCGCCCCCGCCCGGTCCGCCGCGAGCCCGTAGCCGGAGACGCGCGTCGGCGGCTGGGGCGTGAACAGCGTCTCGCAGTCCACGACGGTGGGGATCGGTCCTGCGGCGATCAGGTTCTCGGCGTGCAGGTCGGTGCCGCCGATCAGCCGCATCACGGCCAGCCAGTGCCCGAGGTTGCGGTAGAAGCAGCGCGTCTCCTCGTCGTCGGCGCAGTACCGATGGGCGACGTGCTCGGCCCAGCCGTAGCCGTCACCGCTCACCACGTCGGGGACCCTGATCCGGGTGTCGGCGGGCTCGTCGGCCAGCAACCGGCTCAGCAGCCGCGCCGCGGCCAGGTCAACGGCTACGGACCGCGGCTTGTAGACGACCTTGCCGGCGGTGCAGGTCAGGATCGCCACGCTCTGCCCGCCGCGATGGCTGTCACCCGCGCCGAACTCGACACTCACCAACTCCCCCGGCTCGCCCCCCTTGGGCTGCCCCGGATCGCCCCCCTCGAGCGGCCGGAGCAGGGTCGTGAGCAGCGGCCGGTCGGCGGCGAAGCGGCAGGCCAGGCTCATCGCCGCCGCGCACCTGTGGCCGATCAGCCGTCGCAGGCGTGGGAGCAGGGTCGGGTAGTGGCCGCCCAGCGACTCCCAGAACTCCGGGTTCGCCGCCTGGGACTCCCAATCCCGCCACCTGGCCTCCGGGTCGGCGCCCGTGAGCCTGCCGGTGATCCTGGCCGCGTTCAGCTCCAGGAGCAGCACCCGGTTGGTCCTCATGCGCACGGTGTTCAGCAGCGCCGTGGCGGCGCCCGCGTGTACGGCCCGGCGCTCCGTTTCCGCCAGGCCCGCGACGGACCCGAGCCGGGCCGCCAGTCGCTCCAGTGAAGGTTCGAGCAGGCGGTCCAGCACGGTGTCGCTTACGGTGTATTCCCCCATGTCAGGTCAGCAGCACAAGCGCCCGGCGGAGGCGCTGCACGCGGTGCCGCAGCCGCCCTCGGTGAGCGGAGGGGGAGGCGGGTTGCAGCCCGACGCGGCGAGGATGGATTCGAGGGTGATGTCCGCTTCCGCGTACTCACCGCTGGCGAACAGCGGGCCAGCCGGGTTGTCCCATCCTTCGACGAGCTGCGTACCGCTCCGCCAGCCGGCCACGATCCGGTCGGCCTGCTCCGGGGTCAGTTTGGGCATGAGATCGGTCCCTTCCTTGAGCCGAACAATCCGCTCAAGATGCTGCCAACCGACGTTGCAAATCCGTTGCAGCCGGGACATCGAGCACGGGCGTGGCTTGCCTTGGCGCATGCTCGTGCCAGCTCATGGGACGCACGCGCTCGACCCGCTCGCGGGGTCAGTCTTCTTCTGCCGGGGCTTCTGTCGGGACTTCTGCCAGGACGCGCTGGGCGACGGCGAAGGCGGCGTTGGCGGCCGGGACACCGCAGTAGATCGCCGTCTGCAGGAGCACCTCGCCGATCTCGTCGGGGGTCAGGCCGTTGCGCAGGGCCGCGCGCACGTGCATGGCCAGCTCGTCCAGGTGACCGCGGGCGACCAGCGCGGTCAGGGTGACGCAGCTGCGGGTACGGCGGTCGAGGCCCGGCCGGTTCCAGATCTCGTTCCAGGCGTAGCGGGTGATGAGGTGCTGGAAGTCGCGGGTGAAGCCAGTGGTGGCGGCGACGGCCCGATCCACGTGGGCGTCGCCGAGCACCTCACGCCTGGTACGCATCCCGGCCGCGTGACCGGAGTCGCCGCCAAGGTGGCCGACGATCGCGGACGTCACGGTGTCGGCCCGCTCCACACTCGCCAGGTGGGCCGCACCGGGCACCACGCGCAAGAGCGCCCCGGGGATGCCTTGGGCCAGCGTGAGAGCCTGGTCCAAGGGCGTGGCCGGGTCGTCGGCCCCCGCGACGATCAGCGTGGGGGCGGTGATGGCGGCCAGGCGTCCGGTCAGGTCGCAGGACGCGATGGCGGTGCAGCAGGCCGCGTACGACTCGGCGTCCACGCGTTCCAGCATGTCCGTCACCCAGCGGCCGTCGTAGCCGGCGGTGAACCAGCGGGCCGCCAGCGCCGGGGCGAGCTGGGCCACGCCCGAGGCACGTACCAGCGCCGCCCGCTCCAGCCACGGGCCCGGCTCCCCGAACCGCGCCGACGTACAGCACAGCACCAGGCTCCGCACCCGACCCTGCCGACCGGCCTGCTGCTTACTGGCTTCCTGCTGACCCGGCTCCTGCTGACGGGCCTGCTGCTGACCGGCCGCGATCGCGGTGGCAATGGCGCCGCCGAGCGAGATGCCGCCGACCGCGAACTCTCCGGCCTCCGTGTCCTCCACATCGTCCACCAGCTCCAGTACAGCCCGCGCCAGGTCGTCGATCGTCAGGCCGGAGGCGGCGGGGGCCGAGCCGCCGTGGCCCGGCAGGTCGTACCGGAGCACCCGCCACGACTGGGTGAGCACGCTCAGCTGCGGCTGCCAGATGTCGAGCGTGGTGCCGAGCGACGGCCCGAGAACCAGCAACGGCGCTCCAGCAGGCCCGTCGACGCGGTGATGCAGCTTCATGCTCACGATCACTTCCGGTAGTCGGCCGGGACGCGGCGCTTACGGTAGTCGGCCAGGAGGCGATCGACGAGTTCCGGCGCGGCGCCCAGATAACCCTCGGGATCCAGCAGCTCCTCCGGCCCTTCCAGCGGACCTGGACGGCTCAGCGCCTCGTCGAGGGCGTCGCGGCCGAGGTGGACCGCGAGCCGTTCCGACACGATGCGCCCGCCGGTCAGGCAGGCGTTGTCCCGCATCCTGTCCGGGAACACCTGAAGCCCGGCGACCAGCTCGGCGGCCGTCTCCGCGGCGCCGCCGGTCAGGCGGAGGCATTCGCGCAGTGGCAACCACTCCGCCTGCCAGGCGCCCGCGGCCCGCTCGTGCTCCCCCGCCTGTCCCAGCAGCTGGGCGTACGCGGGCACCTGGAGCGCCGCCGACCGGATCAGCACCGACAGGGCTGGGTTGCGCTTCTGCGGCATGGCCGAGGAGTTGCCCCGGGATGACTCGGCCACCTCGCCGACCTCGGTCTGGGCCATGAGGATCACGTCGGTCGCCACCTTGCCGAGCGCGCCCGCCGTACCGGCCAGGGCCGCGCCCAGCTCGGCGACCACGGACCGCTCGGCATGCCACGGCGCCGGCGGAGCGACCAGCCCGAGCTCCTCGGCATAGAGCTCGACCAGCCGAAGCACCCGCGCCTGAGCACTCTCGCCACCACCGGATTCGGCGTCGGCGGTGCGGACGGTTTCGACGAGGGCGGCCAGGGTGCCGGCCGCGCCGCCGAGCTGGGCGGGGAGGCGTAGCGCGCTCAGGCGGTCGCGGGCGCGCAGGAGGCCGGTCAGCCAGCCGGCCGCCTTGAGTCCGAACGTCGTCGGGACCGCCTGCTGGCCCAGCGTGCGAGCCGCCATCAGCGTGTCGCGATACCGCTCCGCCAGCCCGGCGAGCACGTCCATGGCCGCGTCCAGATCCGCCGCGATCAGGCTGACGGCACGCGCGGCGACCAGCATGGCGGCCGTGTCACAGATGTCCTGGCTGGTGGCTCCCCGGTGGACGAACACCGCCGCCTTCAAAGCTCCGGCTTCGGCGGCGGTGACGGCTTTTCGTAGGTCGGCGACCAGGGGGACGACGGGGTTGGCGGCCTGTCTGGCTCGCTGGGCGAGGTCCGGTAGGTCCGCGGTGAACCCCGAGGCCACCCGGTCGATCAGGGTGGCCGCCGCGCGGGGGATCAGCCCGGCGCGCCCCTGCGCACGGGCCAGCGCCGCCTCGGCGTCCAGCATGGCGCGCAACCAGGCCGCGTCCGACGTCACCGCCTCCACCCGGGTGCCCGCCCGCACCGGCGCCAGCAGCCCGCTGTCCGCGGCAGCCCCGCCGGCAGTCCCGTCAGAAGTCAAGGAACACCGTCTCCCCATCCCCCTGGAGCCGCACGTCGAACCGGTACCGGTCCCCCGACCCCGTCGCGATCAGTGTCCCCCGCCGTTCCGGCTCCAAGCCGTCCAGCAGCGGATCAGGCAGATCCTCCAGGTAGACGCGGGTCAGCAACGACCGCAGCAACCCCCGGGCGAACACCTGCAGCGACAGGTACGCCCCGTCAGGCCGCGCCGTACGGAAGCGAAACGAACCATCCGGAGCCGTAGCACAGCGCCCGAAGCCGGACACCTCCCCGTCGCCCCGCAGCAACGCGCCGCGGTCGCCGGTGCGGCCCAGCCAGAGTTCCAGCAGCGCGTCCGGCACCGGCTCACCGGCGCCGTCCAGGACGCGGCCGGTCAGCATGATCGCGCCCGCGTGTCCGGGAGGCACCAGCTCCCAGTCGTGCGGGTACGGCAGCGCGTGGCTGAAGAACGGCCCCACGGTCTGGGAGGGCGTGAGCTTCATGAAGGCTCCGTCCTGGGACGGCGTGAGGTTCATGACGACTCCATCGGGGTTCGGCCCAGCACGATGTCGAAGGAGTAGCCCAGCGACCATTCGGGCTCGGTCAGCTCCATGGAGAAGGCCGAGACGAGCCGTTGCCTGGCCGGCTCGTCGGGGATCGACTGGAGGATCGGGTCGAAGGGCATCAGCGGGTCGCCCGGGAAGTACATCTGCGTGACGAGCCGTTCGGTGAAGGCCCGCCCGAACACGGAGAAGTGCAGGTGCGCGGGCCGCCACGCGTTGTGGTGGTTGCGCCAGGGATAGGCGCCGGGCTTGATCGTGACGAACCGGTAGCGGCCGTCCTCGTCGGTGAGGCAGCGGCCGGCGCCGGTGAAGTTCGGGTCGAGGGGGGCGGGGTGCTGGTCGCGTTCGTGGGCGTAGCGGCCGGCGGCGTTGGCCTGCCAGAGCTCCACCAGCGTGCCGCGGACCGGTTTTCCGGCGGAGTCCAGGATGCGGCCCGTGACGGAGATGCGCTCGCCGAGCGGCTCCCCGGCGTGCTGCCTGGTCAGGTCGGAGTCGAGCGAGCCGACCTCGTCGTGGCCGAAGACCGGGCCGGTCAACTCGATCGCGTCGGGATCGCTCCTGAACGCCACCGGTGGCCGCGCGGGCGCGCGCAGGATCGTGCTGCGGTAGCCGGGGCTCAGGTAAGGAGGATGGGTCATGGCCGCCCTTCGAAGTTGATCATGGCAAGCCCACGTAGTTCTCCGCCAGCGTCGTCGCGGCCGACTCGGAGGAGGTCACGTAGTCCAGGTAGGACAGCTGCAGCCGCCGCCCGTAGTCGTCGTCGGAGTCGAACGTGTGCAGCAGGGTCGTCATCCACCAGGAGAAGTGCTGGGCCCGCCAGACCCGCTTCAGGCAGGACTCGGAGTAAGCGTCGAGCAGGTCGGCCGAGCCGGTGGCGAAGAACCGGTCCAGCGCCTCGGTCAGGACGCGTACGTCGGCCACGGCGAGGTTCAGCCCCTTCGCGCCGGTGGGCGGCACGATGTGGGCGGCATCGCCGGCGAGGTAGAGGCGGCCGTACTGCATGGGCTCGGCGACGAAGGCCCGCATCGGCGTGACGCCCTTGTCGAAGATCTCGCCGGTGTCCAGGACGAAGCCGGGTACGGTCTCCAGCCGCGCCTTCAGCTCGTCCCAGATCCGCTCGTCCGGCCACTCCGCCACGGTGGCGTCGGGCGGGACCTGCAGGTAGAAGCGGCTGACCGTGGGCGAGCGCATGCTGTGCAACGCGAAGCCGCGTTCGGTCCTGGCGTAGATGAGCTCCTCGGACGACGGCGCCACCCGGGCCAGGATGCCGAGCCAGGCGAAGGGATAGTCCCGCTCGAACAACCGCAGAACGCCCGGCGGGATGGACGGCCTGGACACGCCGTGGAAGCCGTCGCAACCGGCGATCACGTCGCAGTCGAGCCGCTCGCCACCGAACGTCAGGTACGGCTCGGCCTCCAGCGAGTGCACGGCCACGTCCTCGATCTCGAACCGCACGTCACCGCCCGCTTCCAGCCTGGCGGCGATCAGGTCCTTGACCACCTCCTGCTGTCCGTACACCGTGATGGACCGGCCGGGCACCAGCTTCTCGAAGGCGATGCGGTGGCCCTGCCCGCCGTACCTGAGCTCGATGCCCCGGTGCGGCAATCCCTCGCGCAGCAGCCGCGCGCCGACGCCCGCCTCGACCAGCGTGTCCACCGTCCCCTGCTCCAGCACGCCGGCGCGCACGCGGCGCTCCACGTACTCGCGGCCGCGCTTCTCCAGCACCACGGAGGAGATGCCGCGCAGGTGGAGCAGGTGGGACAGCAGCAGACCGGCGGGCCCCGCCCCGATGATCCCTACCTGAGTGCGCATGAGGGAAGCATCCTGCTTCGGCGGTCGATTGTTCGAGCCGCCTCTTCCACTGAGCGGAAGAATTGTGCAGGATTTGCGGTATGTCAGGTGGATCCCAGGGGCGCACGGTGACCTCCAAGGTGCTCGCCATCCTGGGCGCGTTCGACTCCGGGCACCCGCAGCTCACGCTGACCGACCTGGCCAGGCGCAGCGGCGTCCCGCTGAGCACGGTGCACCGGCTGGTCGGCGAGCTGGAGGAGTGGCAGGCGCTGAGCCGCGCGCCCGACGGGCGGCTCCGCATCGGGCTGCGGCTGTGGGAGCTGGGCCAGCTCGCGCCTGCCAAGCTCCAGGACCTGGCCCATCCGTGGTTGCAGGAGCTGTTCGCGAGCACCGGCGAGAACGTGCACCTGGCCGTCCGCGACGGGCTGGAGGTGCTGTACGTGGACAAGGTGGCCGGGCGGCGGGCCGTGCCGATCGTGTCCAGGACGGGTGGGCGGCTGCCCATGCATCCGACGGGCGTCGGCAAGGCCCTGCTCGCCTATGAGCCCGAGTGGTTCGTCCGGTCGTACCTGGACCGCGTGCTCGAACGGCCGACCCCGCACACGATCACCGAGCCGGGGCGGCTGGCGCGCGAGCTGGCCACCGTACGCGCCCAGGGGTACGCGCTGACGTACGAGGAGATGACGCTCGGCTCCTGCTCGGCCGCGGCCCCGGTCCTGGTCGACGGCCGGGCCATCGCCGCGCTCGGCATGGTCCTGTCCTCCAGGCGCGCCCGCGAGCTCCCCCGGCTGGTCGAGCCCCTGCTGACCGCCGCGAACGGAATCGCCAAGGCATGCGCCGCCACGGCGTAGCTCTTGCCCAGGAGTGCCCGCGCACCATAACGTGCTCCGGTAAGCGCTTTCCAAAGGTCTCCAAAGGAGGTCGCCCGTGCCGTCCCCCCTGCGCGTCGCCATCGTCGGCGGCGGCGCGATCGCGAGCTTCGCGCACATGCCCGCCTTCCAGGAGCTGTCTGACGACATCGAGGTGGTCGCCGTCGTGGACGCGACCGCCGAGCTGGCCCAGGCGTTCGCCGACCGGTTCGGCGTGCCGTACGCCTCCGACGACCTCGAAGGCATGCTCGCCGAGGTACGCCCCGACCTGGTCGACGTCTGCAGCCCGCCCTCCCTGCACGCCGCCCAGGTGGCGGCCGCGCTGCGCGCGGGCGCGTGGGTGTGGTGCGAGAAGCCGCCGTGCCTGTCGCTGGCCGAGTACGACGCCATGGTCGCGGCCGAGCAGGAGGGCGGGCCGTACGCGGCGATCGTGTTCCAGCAGCGGTTCGGCTCCGGCGCGCAGCACCTGCGGCGGCTGATCGAGAAGGGCGCGCTCGGCACGCCGTACGTCGCGCACTGCCAGACCACCTGGTACCGCGACGACGCCTACTACGCGGTGCCGTGGCGCGGGCGCTGGGAGACCGAGGGCGGCGGCCCCGCGATGGGCCACGGCATCCACCAGCTCGACCTGCTGCTGGAGCTGCTCGGCGAGTGGAGCGAGGTACGCGCCATGGCGGCCAGGTTGGCGCGTGACGTCGAGACCGACGACGTCACGACCGCGCTGGTCCGCTTCGAGTCCGGCGCCCTGGCCACGGTGGTCAACAGCGTGCTGTCGCCGCGGCAGGTCAGCCACATACGCATCGACCTCGCCGACGCCACGCTGGAGCTGACCCACCTGTACGGCTACGCCAACGACGACTGGACCTGCACCCCGGCCGAGCATGCCGGCCCGATCGAGTGGCCGCCCGCCGAGGACGAGCCCACCTCCCACCTGAAGCAGCTGCGGGCCCTGGTGACGGACCTGCGCGCGGGCCGGCGGCCCCGGGCCAGCGGGCGGGACGGACGCCGGTCGCTGGAGCTGATCACCGCCATGTACAAGGCGGCGCTGACCGGCGGTACGGTACACGCGGGCGAGGTGGGCCCCGGCGATCCCTTCTACCGCAGCCTGCACGGCGACACCCCCGGATGGAGCCCTTCATGAGCGCGATCGTCTTCGAGGCGCACGGCGTGGAGCTGATGCGCTACGTCCACGAACCCGACCCGCAGCCGTTCGAGGCGCCCAAGCCGTACATCCACCCGATGCGTACGCTGGCCGGTGACGTGGTGACCTCCTACCGGCCGCACGACCACCGCTGGCACAAGGGCCTGCAGCTGACCGCCTCGCACGTGTCCGGCCAGAACTTCTGGGGCGGCGGCACGTTCGTCCGCGAGGAGAAGCGCTACATCGACCTGGACAACAACGGCACGATGCGCCACGACACCCTCGACGTACGCGAAGACGGCCTGTCGGGGCAGCTGACCTGGCGCAGCTCGCGCGGCGAGCCCTGGGTGGAGGAGCGGCGCGAGCTCACCGTCGAGGCGGTCGACCCGGCGAACGGCTCCTGGGAGCTGGTCTGGCACACGACCCTCACCGGCCTGCGCGAGGAGCCGCTGCGTTTCGGCAGTCCCACCACGCACGGCCGCCCGCTCGCCGGATACAGCGGCCTGTTCTGGCGCGGCCCGCGCTCGTTCACCGGCGGCGAGGTGCTCGGCCCCGACGGGATGGGCGGCGAGGAGATGATGGGGCAGCGGGCCCGCTGGCTGGCCTTCCAGGGGCGGCACGACGAGGTGGACCGGTCGTCCACGCTGATCTTCGTACCGGAGCCGGGGCCGGAGTCGCACTGGTTCGTGCGCAGTGGCCCGTTCGCCGCGGTCAATCCCTCATGGGCCTTCCACCAGGAGTTCGAGCTGGCGCGCGGGCAGACGATCGCCCGCCGCTACCGGATCGTGCTGGCGACCGGCTGGTGGGGCACCGAGCGGATCGAGGAGCACCTGGCCAAGCGCCGAGCTGCCGACTAGCCGCTGACTCGCCGGCTAGTCGCCGAGCCGCTGGATCCGGTCCTTGAACAGGGTGGTGGCGATGGCGGCCCGGTGCGGCTGGCCCTTGATGAACGCCTGGGCGAAGCTCTAGCCGAGGACCATCTGCTCCCAAAGGATCATGCCGAGCGAGCGGTTGTTGTTGATGACGACCTTGACCGGCAGCCGCTGCTGGGCGGCGGTGAGGAACTCGGCCATGAGCATGGCGAACGCCCGGCATGCCGAAGACGGTGTCGACGCCCCACTCGGCGAGCCGCTCTACCAGGGATTCCGCTGCTATGCGTGCCATGACCCCGGCCCTACCCTCGACCGAAGTAGACAGACCCTTTGACCAAGCATGCGATGAATTTCGTTGTCATTTCGGGAGAATTCCCAGGCTGCGGGTAGGGGCGGGGAATGCACATTCTGGTCACGGGGGCAACCGGCATGCTGGGCAAAGCAGTGGTGCCCACACTCCTCAGGACGGGTCACGCGGTGCGGGCGTTGAGCCGCGAGGCGCACTCAGGCCGGGACGTCGAATGGGTATGGGGTGACCTGACTGGGGGCAAAGGCGTCTACAGCGCCGTGCGGGACGTCGACGCGATCATCCATCTCGCCACCTTCGCCCGCAAGGGCCACCGGGCCGGTTCCGTCGATGTCGCGGGCACCGCGGTGCTGCTCGACGCGGCCAAGGAAGCCGGGGTGCCGCATTTGGTGTTCACCTCGATCGTCGGCGCCGACCAGGCCGCGACCGGGTATCTCGAGGACAAGCTCGAAGCCGAGCGGCTGATCAGGGAGAGCGGGATCGGCTGGACGATCCTCCGCTCCACCACCTTCCACCAGCACCTCGACCAGCTGCTCCGGGAGCTGGCCGCCACCTACCCCGCGATCCCGGTGGACCGCACGCTCCCCTGGCAGCCCGTGGACCGCTCCGAGGTCGCCGTGTATCTGACCGACCTGGTCGCCGCCGGTCCCGAGCGGGGCGTGATCGAATATGGCGGGCCCGAGGTGATCGGCATGGACGCGGTGGTCAGACCCTGGCTGCAAGCCAAGAAGCTGCGCCGTCTGCTACTGCCGGTGCGCTATCCCGGCGGCAGGTGGGCCGCCCAGCGGGCCGGCTGGCACACCACGGACGCCACGCCGCTGGGGCGGATCACCTGGCACGACCACCTCTTCCCCGCCCCGCCCGAGCCGTCGGACGACTTCGCCGTCGAGCACACCGCCTCGCCGACCAGCCCGGCCACCCAGCCGGACCTCGACCCGAACTCGCACGTCTACGGCGGAGACGACGGCTACGAGCGCCCGACCCGCGCCTGACCCGCCTTAAATGGTCCAGGGGTCGTAGTCGACCTCCAGCGGCTCCTGGGCCGGTCGCTGGGCCTCCGGGACGTGCTGGAGATTGACCCGGATGCGGTACCACACGCTGCTGCGCCCGCGCATGCCGTCGACCAGCACGTCGGCGGGCTGGAGGTGGTCGGCCACCTCGGGGTGCCTGGCCTTCCACCGCTCGAACCCGGCCAGCGCCTCGTCCTTGTGCTGCGCCCTGGCGATCTCGACGACGGGAAGGTCCTCCCGCTCGGGGGCGGGCCCCTGCGACTCGGCCAGCTCCAGCAGCGAGTCCAGGCCGCCCGCGTGCAGGTCCATGTCCGCCCACGGGTCGCCCAGCTCGGCGAACCTCTTGGGGACCGTGTCGATCGTGTGGTCGCCCGGCCGGCAGCCCGGCACCTCGTCCCAGGTCAACGGTGTGGAGACGCGGGCGTCGGCGACCGGCCTGACCGAGTAGGCGGAGGCGACCGTACGGTCATAGGCGTTCTGGTTGTAGTCGACGAACACGCCGTGCCGCTGCTCCTTCCACCACCGGCTGGTGGCCACCTCGGGGGCCCGCCGCTCCACCTCCCGGGCCACCGCCTCGGCCGCCCGGCGCACCTCGGCGAAGGTCCAGCGCGGCTCGATGCGGGCGTACACATGAAAGCCCCGTGATCCCGACGTCTTGGGCCAGGCGGTCAGGCCGTGGTCGGCCAGCACCTCGCGGGAGACCTGCGCCGTGCGCAGCACGTCGCCCCAGCGCACGCCCGGCACCGGGTCGAGGTCGATGCGCAGCTCGTCGGGGTGGGCCAGGTCGGCGGCCAGCACCGGGTGCGGGTTGAGGTCGACGCACCCCAGGTTGACCGCCCACACGATGTGGGCCGTCTCCGTCGCGACGACCTCCTCGGCGCTGCGCCCGGAGCGGTAGCGGAGCTCGGCCACCTGGATCCAGTCGGGCCGCTTGGCGGGCGCGCGCTTCTGGAAGAACGCCTCCTCCTCGATCCCGTGCACGAACCGCTTGAGCACCATCGGCCGCCCGCGGACGCCGCGCAGCGCGCCCTCGCCGACCGCCTGGTAGTAGCGGATCAGGTCGAGCTTGGTGTGCCCGCTGGCGGGGAACACCACCTTGTCGGGATTGGTGACGCGGACTTCACGCCCTGCGACCTCGATGTCAGGCATGAGGGTCACGATACGGGGCGCCTCCGACAGATCAGCTTCGGCTCCGCGCCTCCCAATAGGCCAGGCCGAGCCGCCGGTACGTGGCGATCGCCACCCGCCGGTGCTCGTCCGCCTCCTCGGTACGCCTCAGCCGTACGGCCAGCGCCGCGAGGACGTCGCGGACCGAGCCCCAGGCACCGCTGCCCATGCCCATGACGATGAACTGGTCGGCTACCGGCAGCAGCCGCTCGTACAGCTCTTCCGGGTCCGGCGTGCCGAGCCGGGCGGCGATGAGGCCCCAGGCCGGGAACAGGAAACCCCCCGACCAGTCGTCCCGCAGCTCCGTGCCCCAGCGCGCGATCAGCGCCCTGGCCAGTTCCTCCTTGCCCACGTCGAGGGCGGCCAGGATGGCGAGCGGCCGCATCGGGATCATCTGCGGGAGGTCGCTCGCGGCGATGAGGTCGTCGATGATCTCGGCCACCCGGCCCTGGCCGCGTCTGCACGTGTAGAGCGTGGCCAGCCGGCGGGCCTCCGCGCCCCACGGGCTGGCACCGTACTTGAGGTCCGGGAAGTCAGCCACCAGCGCCTCCGCCTCGGCCCAGCGGCCGTGCAGGGTGTGTCCGCCCGTCTGCGCGACTCGGACCATGGCTTCCAGCTCGGGGCGGCGTACCTCCTCCAGGACCCGCTCGCAGCGGGCGAGCTCGCGCTCCCACTCGGCCAGGTCCCCCGCGCGGAGCAGGCAGGACATCCGCAGGCCGCCGGCCACCAGCCGGGCCTCCCTGGTCAGCCCTGGAATGGCCAGCATCTCGTCGGCGGCGCGCAGCCGGGCGGGGTTGTTCCCCATGACGAACCCGGAGATCAGGTAGTTGTTCAGCGTCCTGGCCAGCAGCGCCGGGTCGCCCAGGGCGCGGGCCAGCTCCACGGCGTCCGCGGCGAGCAGTTCGCCCTCGGCGCGGCGGGGTCCGTAGTGCAGCTCGACGCCGAGCGTGCCCAGCAGCGTGGCCCTGGCGTGGTCGTCGAGCGGGCCCGCCAGCAGGTCCTCCAGGACCGACACCATCTGCTCATCCACCACGCCGTACGGCCGCCAGTTCCACACCGACAGCCCGCCGAACGCCGATACCGCCGTCACCAGCGCGTCGCGGTCGCCGAGCCGCTTGGCCGCCGCGATCGCCTCCGTCAGGTCGCGCATGGCGCCGTCGGCGTCGCCCACGGTACGTCGGGCCTGACCGAGCTCGGTCAGCAGGTGGCAGCGATCGGCCGAGTCGCCGGGCGGCAGGTGCGCGACCGCCAGCTCCCAGAACGTGACCGACTCGGTGTAGCCGTGACGGGCCACCGCCTCCCGAGCCGCGGCGACGGCATAGGCCACAACCCGGTCCGTGCCGCCCAGCTTCGCGGCCGCGGCGAAGTGGCCGGCGAGCTGGGCGGGGTCGGCGCCGGGCAAGGTCTCCAGGTACGTACCGGCCCTCAGGTGCAGCCGGGCTCTGGCCAGCCGGGTGAGGCCCGCGTCCAGCGCCTGGCGTACCAGGGCGTGCGAGAAGCGGTAGTCGGCGGGCCACGCGTCCTCGGTCAGCAGGCCGACGGCGAGGGCGGGCTCGGCGAGGGTCATGACCTCCTCGACCGGCCGCTCGGTGAGCGCGGCCAGCAGGTCGACGGTCACCTCGCGGCCGGCCACCGCGGCCGCTCTGAGCAGGTCCTGCGTGGCGGCGGGCAGCCGGGCGAGCCGCCGGTCGATGACGTCGCGGGCACCGGCCGGGACCAGGTCCCGCTCGCTCTCCGGCAGCAGGAGCAGCTCGGTCAGGTAGAACGGGTTGCCGCCCGAGCGGTCGAGCATGGCCACCGGATCCGCGTCCACGTGGCGCAGACGCAGGTAGTCGAGCACCTCGCCGGCGTCGAACGGGGCCAGCGGCACCCGGTGGCTCTCTCGCGCCAGCGCGCCCAGCGTCTCGCGCAGCTGCTCGGGGTGCTCGCCCGGCTCGGGTCTGAGCGTGACCAGGACGAGTGTGGAGGTACGGGCGAGCTCACCGGCGACGTGGCCGAGCAGCCGCAGTGACGAGACGTCGGCCCAGTGCACGTCCTCCAGCACCAGCAGGAGCGGGCCGCCGCGCAGCCGCGACACCACGCCGTCGTACAGGTCGAACAGCTCGGCCTGCGGTTGCGCGGGGATCAGCCCGGCCTGGGTCCAGGGCCAGAAGGGCGGGGCCGTCTCGCCGTCCAGGCAGCGTCCCCAGGCCGTCTGGAAGCCGCGCGCGGCGGCCACCTCGGCGGCGGCGCGCGCCAGGCTCGTCTTGCCGATGCCCGCCTCGCCGGTCACCAGCAGCAGACCGCCCCTCCCCCGGCGGGCCTCGGCCAGCAGTTCCTCGACCAGATGCAACTGTCCGTCCCGCGCGATCAGCCGCTGACCGCCCGTGCCTCGACTGCTGACCGAGTCGTCCGCCGACGCGCGCCGCCGCTCGAAGCGGTCGTCGGGAACGGGAGTGGTGAAGGCGGTCGGGGCGGTGAGGCCGGGTGCGGTGAGGGTCATCAGGTCGGGCGACTGGTCGAACACCGCCTGTTCCAGCCGCTTCAGCTCCGGCCCCGGCTCGATGCCCAGCTCGGCGTCCAGCAGCGACCGGACCCGGCGCAGCGCCCCGAGCGCGTCCGCCTGCCGGCCCGCCCGGTAGAGCGCCAGCACCAGCAGCGCCCACGCCCGCTCCCGGTAGGGATGAGCCTCGACCAGCGCCTCCAGATCCGGCAGCCCGGCCTCGCCGAGCGCCAGCCGCGCCTCGAACCGGTCCTCGGCCGCCCCCAGCCGCAACTCCTCCAGCCGGTGTACGGCCCGCCGCGCGAACTCCAGGTCGGCGAACTCCCCCAGCAGCTCACCCCGCCACAGCCCGAGCCCTCGGTCGAGCACCTCCAGCGCCTCGGCGTACCTGCCGCCCCGCAGCACCCGCCGCCCGTCCTCGGCCAGCGCGGTGAAGCGGCCCGCGTCGACCTGTCCCGGCGCGATGTCGAGCAGGTAGCCGGGCTCGCGGGTGAGCAGCAGGCGGGGCGGCGTGCGCGGCTTCCTGCCGGGTTCCAGCACCCGGCGCAGGTGGGAGACGTACGCCTGGAGGGTCGCCGTCGCCTTGGCCGGCGCCTCCCCGGCCCACAGCTCCTCGATCAACCGGTCGAGCGGTACTACGCGCCCTGGTGAGAGGGCCAGCACGGCGAGCACGGCCCGCTGCTTACGCGTGCCGAGATCGAGCCGAACACCATCGGCGGAGTCGACCTCAAGCCGGCCGAAAAGACGGACATCCACAAACCCCAAGTCAACCCCAAATCCCCCTCAAATGGTAAAACGCACACTTGGTCCCATGAATGACATCAAAGTGAACGGCAACCTTCTGCTCCCCGGCGACGCGGGCTTCGACGCGGCCCGCAAGCCCTGGAACCTGGCGGTGGACCAGCCGGTACGCGCGGTGGTCGAGGCGGCCGACGCCGACGACGTGGCCGCCGTGGTGAGCTACGCGCGGCTCAACGGCCTGGCGGTCACCGCCCAGCCGAGCGGCCACGGCGCCTCCGGCGACACCGACGGGACGATCCTGCTCAAGACCACGCGTCTTGGCGGTGTGAGCATCGAGGACGGCGTCGCGCGGGTCGGCGCGGGCGTGAAGTGGGGCGAAGTGCTGGCGGCCGCGGGCCCGCTCGGCCTCACGGGCCTGGCGGGCAGCTCGCCGGTGGTGAGCGTGACCGGCTACACGCTCGGCGGTGGTTTGAGCTGGTTCGGGCGCAAGTACGGCTTCGCGGCCGACAGCGTACGGGCCTTCGAGGCGGTCGACGCCGCCGGTGACCGCGTCAGGGTGACGGCGGAGTCGGATCCGGAGCTGTTCTGGGGGCTGCGGGGCGGTGGCGGCGACTTCGCCTTGGTCACCTCGTTGGAGTTCGGCCTGCACCCGGCCCCCGAGCTGTTCGGCGGGCGGATGATGTGGCCGGTCGAGCGGGCTCGGGAGGTGTTCGACGCCTTCGCCGAGACCACCGCCGAGGCGCCGGAGGAGCTGACGCTCTGGTTCGACCTGCTGAAGTTCCCCGGCGCTCCGGTGGGGTACGTCGCCGTCGACGTCACCTTCCTCGGCGAGCACCCCGGCGCCCTGCTGCGCCGCTTCGACCGGATCGGCGGGCTGATCAGCGACACCCGGCGGCCGACGCCGGTGGCCGAGCTGGGGTCGATCTGCGCCGAACCCACTGACCCCAGCCCGGGATCGGGCCGGTTCGAGCTGCTCACGGGGCTGGAGGGCGTGGCGGACGTGCTGCTCGGCGCGCCGATCGACCCGCTGATCAGCGTGCAGGTCCGGCACCTGGGCGGGGCGCTGGCCCGGCCCGCCGAGGGTGGCGGCGCCGTGGGGCATCTGGCCGAGCCGTACTCGGTCTACATGTTCGGCCGGCCGACGCCGGACACGGCTGAGCGCATCACCGACCTGACGAAGGCGCTCGTGCCGCACACGAGCGGATGTAAGACGTACACCATGCTGACTCAGGGCGAACGCGCCGCATCCGCCTTCCCCGCGAGCACGCTGGCCCGGCTGCGCGACCTCAAGCGGGCCCGCGACCCGCACGGCGTGATCCGCGCGAACTTCCCCGTGCTGGGGTGATCACCGGGGTCGCTAGAACGTGCCGTGGCGGCCCGACCGCCGACTCGCTAGAACGTGCCGTGGTGGCCCCGACCGCTGGCTCGCTAGAAGGTGCCGTGGCGGCCCGCGCCCGCCGCGAAGCGGGCCGCGCCGCCGACCGCGTCGGGCAGGGACACCAGCCCGTGGCGCAGCTCGTTCCGCATCGCCTCCCGCTCGGGCAGCCCGTCCTGCTCCAGCGCCGACATCCGGTCGCCGCGCAGGCAGGTCTGCGGGAAGCCGGCGATCTCGCGGGCCAGCTCCTCCGCCTGGCGCCTGGCCGTGCCGGTGGGGACGACGCGGTTGGCCAGGCCCATCTCGTACGCCTCGCGGGCGCCGACCGGACGGCCGGTGAGGATCAGGTCCATGGCCCGGGAGGCGCCGATGAGCCGCGGGAGCCGTACGGTGCCGCCGTCGATGAGCGGCACGCCGAAACGGCGGCAGAACACCCCGAACACCGTGTCCTCCTCGGCCACCCGCAGGTCGCACCAGAGCGCCAGCTCCAGCCCGCCCGCGACGGCGTGCCCGGCGACGGCGGCGACGACCGGCTTGGACAGGCGCATCCTGGTCGGGCCCATCGGCCCGTCGCCGTCCTCGCCGACGTGGTTGTCGAGCGTCTTCAGGTCGGCGCCCGCGCAGAACGTGCCGCCCTCGCCCCACAGCACGGCCACCGCGGCGTCGGACTCCTCGAACGCCCTGAACGCGTCGACCAACGCGTCTGCGGTCTTGCGGTCGACCGCGTTGCGGACCTCCGGCCTGCTCAGTATTACGGTCGTGACCTGGCCTTCTCGCTCCATGCGTACGGTCATGGCTGCCTCCGTGATGGGTGGTCGCCGGAACGTGAGCGTACGGCGGCGCCGGAGGTCACGCCAGCGCCTGATACGGCCACCCGTATCTGGATTTTATTCCCCCAGACGGTCGAGGAGGTCAGGGCGGCCCGAGCGCGTCGTCGGCGACCAGGGCGCGGGCCGTGTCGGCGAAGTAACCCCCGGCATGTCCTGACATTCAGCCGCTCCACCGCAGATTCGCCCCTTTATGCACCGCGAATATATCCTCAGGGTATAGTCCCTCCACATGATCGACTCCCCGAACCGGGCCACGCCGGACGACGGCCATGGCGAACTGCGCGAACCCCGACTCCGTGGCCGACTGGCCATCATCACCGGGCTCGTCACCGTCCTGGCCGCCACCGGACTCGTCCAGGCCCTGCCGGCCGCGGCGTCCCAGACGGTCACGCCGTTCCTGCCCGCACCGACCGGCTCCCAGCCGGTCGGCACCACATCCCTGTACATGAAGGACACCTCGCGCCCCGACCCCTGGGTTCCCACCGTCAAGTACCGCGAGCTCATGGTCTCGCTGTGGTACCCGGCCAAGTCGCCAGGCCGCAAGCGAGCGCAGTACATGACGGCGAAGGAGTCCGAGCTGCTGCTCAAGGACGGAAAGATCACCACCATTCCGTCCGACACGCTGAGCAAGACGCGCACCAACGCCTTCACCGACGCCCGTCCCGCCGGGCGTAAACACAGCCTGCCCCTCGTGGTGCTCTCTCCCGGGCACAGCAAGCCCCGCAGCGAGCTCACGGGCCTCGCCGAGGAACTGGCGAGCCGGGGGTACGTGGTGGCGGCCATCGACCACACCTACGAGAACGTCGCCACGACCTTCCCGGACGGACGGGTCACCACCTGTGTCACGTGCGAGATCGCCAAGGGGCAGGGCTGGTGGGCGAAGCTGGAGAAGAGCCGGGCCGCGGACGTGTCTTTCGTGCTCGACCAGCTGACCGGCAAGCACCCGAAGTGGAAAGGCGCCGGCCTGATCGATACGTCGAAGATCGCCATGGCCGGTCAATCGGCCGGCGGCGCGAGCGCCGTCACGGCCCTGCTGGAGGATTCCCGGCTGCGCGCCGGCATCGACATGGACGGAACCGTGGAGAGCACAGTCCCCGCATCCGGGCTGTCCCGACCGTTCCTCTTCCTGGGCAAACCCGCGACCTACACGCCGGGCAAGAGTGGGGCCGCCTCGTGGGAGCACGTCTGGGCGGGACTGACCGGCTGGAAGCGCTGGCTGCTGATGTCCGGAGCCGTACACCTGTCCTTCACCGACCTGGGCGTGCTGGTCGACCAAGCCGGCATCGATGTCGGCGCCGACATACGCGGCGCCCGCGCCATGAGCATCACCCGCAAGTACGTCACGGCCTTCTTCGACCAGCACCTGCGCGGCAAGCCTCAGCCCCTGTTGAACAAGTCCTCAGCGAGCTACCCCGAGATCACCTTCTGCAGCCCGCCGGAGAAGACCTGCGCTTGACGCCCTCTCTGCGTCGATGTCTGTGAAGATCTCGGGGCGTCAGAGCCGATCGAGGATCCACCGCTCCTTGACGGGATCGAAACCTCACAGATCACAAACTGATGCTGAAGTGGGTGCGATGGTCTGGGCGCCGGGGCCGGGTGTCGCACGGGTGGCGTGCGGGGTCAGGGCGTGGTGGCCGTGCTCGCAGGCCAGAATGGCGCTGACCGCACCGCCGCAGTCGCGGTGCCGGACCTGGACGGGCGGACCATCCGGACCGGTCGTCCAGCGATCGCCCCACTGCATGAGAGCGACGAGCGCGGGCAGCAACTCGAGACCTTTTTCGGTCAGTTGATACTCGTAGCGGCCGCGTTGCCCGGGATCCTGATAGGCGACACGTTCGAGCACCCCATGGTCCACGAGCTTGGCCAACCGCTCGCTGAGCAGATTTCGGGCGCATCCCAGTACCTGATGGAAGTCGCCGAACCGGCGGAGTCCGAAGAACGCCTCACGCAACACGAGCAAGGACCACCGTTCGCCCACGATCTCGAGCGTGCCTTTGATGGAACAGTTCTCGGCGCTGTAGCGGAGCCGGGTCTCGACGGAGTCCATACCCCCAGGATATCTGGGTTGACAAGCACTACTCAGACCTAGAAGCTGAGTATCGTTATTCAACTCAGCCCTGCGGAGGTCGAACGATGCCCCAGCTCGATGCCTACATCCCGGCCGGTGCCCTGACCTCAGACGCAGAACGCGGCCTGATCGCCCAACTCACCGATCTGCTCATCCGCCACGAGGGCGCCGACCCCGCCAACGAGATCGTCCGCTCCATCGCCTGGGTGTTCGTACACCGCCCCGAATCCGTCTACGTCGGAGGGCGCCCCTCGGCGGCGCCGCACTACCGGTTCGTCGCCTCCGTCCCCGAGGGGCAGTTCAACGCCGAGCGTCGCCAGGCGATCGTCGCCGCCATCACCGAGGCCGTGCTCGACGCCGAACAGGGTGCCCATCCGCGTGACCCGATGCGCGTCTGGGTGTTCACCCCCGAGGTGCCCGACGGCAGCTGGGGCGGCGCGGGTAGCATCGTGACCTTGGCCGACATCGTCGGCCTGGCTCTCGGCGACACGCAGAAGGGCCGCGAATATGCCGAGCGCGTATTCGCCGAACGGCGCGGAGAGCCGGTCACCGCCACCACCTGAGGGGCCGTGCGAACCGTGTTCCTACGGCAGGCGCTGCCGGCCGATCAGCACGGCGACCCCGTCCAGCAGGAGCTGCAGGCCGTTCTCGAAGAAAGCGGCCAGGTCGAAGGCCGACTGATCACCCGCGGGCGCCACGCGCGCGGGGAGGCCGCTGGAGGGCAGCGCGGCACGGAACCTCGGCATGTGGGCGGAGTACCACTCCCCAGCGGACAAGCCCGTGTGCCGCTCCGATTCGGCCTGCGGCTCCAGGTTCGTGGCCGTCCCCCGGACGTAGTTGGTCACCGCCCACCACACGAACCTGCCGGTATCCGGATCGATCCCCAGCTCGCGCACGACGCCCATCCCCCAGTCCCCGTACCGAAGCATGTTGGGCGTGGGCTGTGGGTGGGTGAGCGAGACGAGCCGAGGCAGCCAGGGGTGCCGCAGGTAGAGTCGCCACTGCAGGCGGGCCGCGAGTTCCAGTCGGGTCCGCCAGCTCGCCGGGGGCATCGCCGGAAGTTCCAGCTCGCCGAACGCGGTGTCGGCCATGAGCGCGGCCAGCTCCTCCTTGCCGCGCACGAGCCCGTACAGCGACATGGTGGGGATGCCGAGCGCGGTCGCGACGCCGCGGATGGACACCGCGTCGAACCCCTGGGCGTCCGCGATGGCGATCGCCGTACGGACCATCCGCTCCCGCTTGCCGTCGTGGGCGGACTGTGGTCGTTCCTTCCGTTTTGGGGCGCTCGGCACCCTCAGAGGCGGGAACGAGCCGGGCGCGGGCTCCGCCACGACGGTGCCGACGCGGGAGATGGCCACCACCACTCCCTCCTGCCGCAGCGTGTTCAGCGCTTTAGCGGCGGTGGCGGGGGCCACTCCCCACTGCTCGGCGACCTGCCTGGTGGAGGGAACGCGGTCGCCTGCCCGCAGCTCGCCGGCCTCGACGCGCCGCTTGATCTCACTGACGATCCGCAGGTACGGCGGCGCGGTGCCGGACCGGTCCATGGTCGATCGTCTCCTCACGCCGGAAGCGGCCGCTGTCCTAGTACAGAGGGTATGGCTGTCCCTCCGCGAAGGACGCCATCGCCTGCCTGGTGGAGGCGGTGAGAGCCACGAATCGTGTCCTAGCACAGGATCGATTGCCGCCCACTGAAGCGCTGGTCACCACCTATGCACAGGGTACCGTTCCGGTCGTACGCCGTACCACTGGAGGAAAAGGACCATGCAGAACACCAGCGAAGACCGACGCAGGCGCTACTTCGAAGGCCACTTCGCCCCGGTCAAGGAGGAAGTCACCGCCTACGACCTGCCCGTGACCGGCCGCCTGCCCGCAGACCTGGAGGGCCGCTATCTCCGGATGGGCCCCAACCCGCTGGGCGTGGAAGATCCCGCCACCCACTTCTACGCCTTCGGCGCCGGTATGGTGCACGGCGTCCGCATCCGGGACGGCCGCGCCGAGTGGTACCGCAACCGCTGGGTCCGCTCGACAGAGGTCGCCGACGCCCTGGACAGGCTGCGCCGCGGGGAGGAGCCGCCGGCGTTCCTGCCTCCGTCCCCGAACGTCCACGTGATCGGCCACGCCGGCCGTACGCTCGCCCTCGTCGAGGCCGGTGGGCTGCCGCACGAGCTCGGCTACGAGCTGGACACGATCGGAGCGTGCCCGATGGCCGCCACGCCCGAGGGCTCCAGCGCCAACGCGCACTCCAAGGTGGACCCGCGCACCGGCGACCTGCACTCCCTGGCCTATGTGATCGGGCGGCCGTTCGCGCAGTACATCGTCACCGACCCCGCCGGCACGGTGACCCGGGTGACGGACATCCCGCTGTCCGGCGACACCCCATTCCTGCACGACTTCGCGCTGTCGGAGAACTATGTCCTCGTGTTCGACATCCCGCTGACGTTCAGCATGACGAAGATGCTGTTCCAGTGGGATCCCGGGCACCAGGCGCGCGTCGGCGTGCTGCCCCGGACTGGAGGTGGCATCCGCTGGCTGCCGGTCGAGTCCTTCTATGTCAGCCACGTACTCAACGCCTACGATGACGGCTCCACGATCACGGTCGACCTGATCAGGTCAGAAGGGCCGGTCGACGTCGCCGATCCGGGCGCGATCGCGCCCACGCTCGACCGCTGGACCATCGATCCGGCGAGCGGCAGGGTGGACCAGCGCCGCATCGACGACCGGGCTCAGGACTTCCCCCGCGTGAACGACGCGTTCGCCTCGCGCCCGCACCGCTACGGCTACTCCGCGGTCAGCCCGGTGTACGGCGTACCGTTCACACTCGGCGGCCCGCACCCCGACGAGGCGTTCACCAACGCGCTCGTCAAGCACGACCTGCGGCGTGGCACGACGGAGGTGCACGGTTTCGCCCGCGACGCCGCCGTCGGGGAAGCGGCGTTCGTCGCCAACCCGTCCGGCGGCGGCGAGGAGGACGACGGCTACCTGATGGCCTACGTCGCCGATCCCGAACGGGGCGCCTCCGACCTGGTGATCCTGTCGGCCCAGGACTTCACAGGACCGCCCGTGGCCCGCATCCACCTGCCCGTGCGCGTCCCGCTCGGCTTCCACGGCAACTGGATTCCCGACGCCTGAAGCCGAGCGAGCCCGGCGAGCTCGCGACCGACCCCATCAACCACAGCCGAGGATCATGATCAAGCCCTGCCATTTCGACCATGACACAATCGCGCCCATGCCTAGCCGGATCTTGGCCTTGAGCTCCGTACTCACGTTGGCCACGGCCGGGTGCGGGGTGCTGCCGACGAAGGAACCCGCACCTCCACCCGCCACCACCGCGCCGCCGTCGAGTGCCCCGGCCACCAGCGCTCCGCCCGCCACCGCCACCGCGTCCGGTCAAGCCACCCAACCAGCCCTGGCCGAAACCCGCGGCACCGAGACCCCGGACCTCAAGGTCGAGGTCGTCGGCCTCAACCGCGTCAAGTCGTGAGAGTCCTCCTGGCCGGAGCCACCGGAGCGATCGGGCGTCAGCTCGTTCCCGCCCTGCCCGATGCCGGCCATCAGGTAGTCGCGATCATCCGCGACCCCGGCAACCGAGATCGGGTGAAGGACCTCGGTGGCGAGTCGATCGTGGCCGACGTCATGAACCGCGAACAACTCCTTCGTCACCCAGTCGCTGATCACCGGATACGGTTACCTCGACCACGGTGATCGCGAACTCAACGAGGATGACCCCTTCGGGCAACCGCGGGGAACCTATGGCGATCCGGTCGTCGAAAGCGGGTCTCGCACCCCAAGGCCACGCGGGAGCTCGGCTGGACACCGTCGCGACCATCGATCCACGAAGGTCTGCGAAGGACCGAGAAATGAGCTCGGCCGGCTACCGACATCGCAGGCAGACGAGGCAGGTGAGGTTGCGCGGCGAAGGCCCCGGCCGCGTCAGAGTGTAAGAGCGCCCGCGAGAAGATCGTCAAAGCGGTCCAAACCCTCTGCCGGGCGGTCGATCCCCCGCAACGGACCATGATCCGCGAGGTGCGCGTCGGCGTAGAGCCGGGCCACCAATGCCTTGCGGTCGGTGCCCAACTCCCGGGCCTCCCAGGCCGCCTGCTCCAGCAGCAGCGCCGCCGCGTAGACGTCCGCCATGTACGTGGCCAGCGCGAACAGCTGCGCCTCCGCCGCGACGGGGTCCAGGGAGGACCAGGCGGTGATCGCCTTTCGGAGGTCCTCGATGCGGCCGCGGACGAGAGACGCTGTCTCCGGGTCGAGGGACGAAGCCGGGTCGACGGCGGAGGCGAGCCGGTCTAGGAAGGGCTCGTGGGCGTTCTCGCGCAGCATCGCCCGCCGTACGTCGAGGCACAGGATGTTGTCGCCGCCCTCCCAGATCGGGTTGACCTGAGCGTCGCGCAGCAGCCTGGCCACCGGCCACTGCTCGATGTAGCCGTTGCCGCCGTGCACCTCGATCGCGTCGCTGGCCGCCGTGACGCCGAGCCGGGCCGCCCGCAGCTTGATCAGGGCGGGCGCGATGCGCAGGCGCGGTCCGACGAGGCCGTCGAAGACGAGCGCCTGGGCCGCCTCGACCTCGACGATCAGCTCGGCCAGCTTGCGGCGCATCAACGGCTGTTCGATGAGCGGCCGGCCGAACGCCTCGCGAGAGCGCGCGTAGCAGAGCGACTCGACCAGGGCGCGCCTGGCCACGCCGGCACCCATCATCGCCACGCCGAGCCGGGAGGCGTTGGTGAGCTTCATCATCGTGCCGAGCCCCGAGCCGGAGCCGCTCCCGGCCAGCAGGAACGCCTCCGCGTCGGCGAGCTCCACCTCGGCCGACGCGACGGAGCGGGTGCCGAGCTTGTCCTTCAGCCGCCTGATCCGCACCCCGTTGCGTGAGCCGTCCCGGCGCTCCCACAGCACCAGGAACGGGGCCACGGCGCCGTCGGGAAGCCGGGCGAGCACGACGAAGGCGGAGCCGTTGGCGTTCGAGGCGAACCACTTGAGCCCGGACAGCAGCCAGGAGTCGCCGTCGGGCACCGCCGTGGCCTCCAGGGCGGCCAGGTCGGAGCCGCCGGTCCGCTCCGTGAACATCTGAGCGGCCTCGCCGGAGTAGGAGCCGTTGGCGAAGATCGCCCGCACCCGGTCCCGTACGTCCTCAGGTGCGTGCCGCTCGGCCAGGGAGACCACCATGTCCCCGCCCGTGCCGAGCGCGCAGCCCATCCCAATGTCGGCCTGGTCGAGCAGGTACGTCCAGGCAGCGGCGAGTGCGGCGGGATTCGCGCCGTTCGCCCGGGCCTCGTCGGCGAACGCCGGTGCGGTGAAGTTGTTGGCCATGAGGGCGTTCCTGGCCGTGTGGAAGGAGGGCGGCATCACGACCTCGCTGACGTCCCGGCCCCACTTGTCGTACTTCTCCAGCCGCGGCGGGTTCCGATCGGTCTCCTCCGCGCACTCGGCCACCGTGCCGCCCATCAGCGCGCCCAGCTTGTCCAGGTACGGCGTGGCCCAGGCGAAGCCGTCGCCCAGGTGGCGCCGCATGAGCAGTTGCAGCGTCGGATCGCAGCTCCACCAGTTACGCCCCGCGGCGCCCTGATAGCGCTCGGTCGCGTAACGGTCGCTGCTGTCGAACGATTCGATGAGATAGCGCCCCATACCCCGGACATTACATATACTCGACACGCGATGGAAGAGCGTAACAATCTCAGTGCGAGGTCGGCTGTGCTGAGCGCGCTGCTCGGCAGCCATCCGCCCCGGCTGGCCGCCCGCCACCTGGTGCGCATCGGCGCGCTGTTCGGCATCGCCGAGGGGACCGTGCGGGTGGCGCTGTCACGCATGGTTGCCGCGGGCGACCTGGTCCAGTCCAGCGGCCGCTACACGCTGTCCGACCGCCTCATCGAGCGTCAGGGCAGGCAGGACGAGAGCCGCGACCCGCACACCAGGCCGTGGGACGGCACCTGGGAGATCGCCGTCGTGACGGCCGAGCGCCGCGCCCCGGCCGACCGGGCCACCTTCCGGCACACGATGACCGCGCTACGCCTGGCCGAACTCCGTGAGGGCACCTGGCTGCGCCCGGCCAACCTGCTGCGGCGGTGGCCCGAGAGCGTCACCGCGCAGTGCACGCTGATCGACGGCCGCCCGCACGACAACCCCACACCGCTGCTGTGGGACCTCGACGGCTGGGCGGGCGAGGCGCGCCGGCTGGAGAGCGCGCTCGACCGGGCCGAGGGCCTGACCGAGGGGTTCCTGGTGTCGGCGGCGGTGGTACGCCACCTGCTGGCCGACCCGCTGCTGCCCGAGGAACTGCTGCCCGGCGACTGGCCGGGCCCCCGGCTGCGCGCCCGCTACGACGACTTCGACCGCCACTACCGCGAACTGCTGTACCAGCACCTCGGCGATTGACAGCACCTCACAGATCGACCGCGAAGATCACCCGCTTGTTCCTGAACTCGGTGACGCTCCACAGCCTGCCGCCCTGCACGGTCAGGTCCTCCGGCCCGATGGGATAGGGGCGGGTGACGAGCTTGCCCTCGGTGCTGACGTGCAGCTTGCCGTTGGTGTTGCCGTCGGCCGCCTGGCTCATGTACCACTTGCCGCCGCTGGAGAGCGCGCCCTGGATCTTCGGCAGGCCCATGACGTAGGCGTCCTTGGGCACGCCGCCGCTGAGTTCCAGGTCCCATCGGGCGACGCGGCCGTTGGCGTCGTTCTCGTGGTATTCGCCGCAGACGAGGGTGTGCGGGGTGGTGCTGCGGTCGATGGAGGCGAACGAGAAGAGGGCGCCGGTCGTGGCGAGGCGCCAGGAGTCGCTCTGCGGGATGACATAGCGGTAACCGAACGCGTGGTACTTGCCGCCCTGGCGGCCGATGCGCGTCGGATCGCCCAGGTCGTTCTGTGCGGTACGCAGGTCGAGCAGGTGGTTGAGGTCGAAGACGCGCAGCCCCTTGGTCGTGTCGGCCACGTAGAGCAGGTCGCCGTGCCAGGCCACGCCGCCCGCGTGGATGTTGATCGCCCCGTACGACCCGTCGGGCTTGGCCTCGACGAGGAGCGCGTGCTGGTACTTCAGCGTCTGCGGGCTGAGGAAGCTCACCCTGATCCCGCGTTCGACCACGGGCGGCGACGGCTTGAAGTACCAGCTGGCCACGAACACCGGGACCCCAGCGGAGCCGGAGTCCTCGCCGCACGTCAGGCCCTGCGGATACCAGTCGGTCGTGTCCTGGTCCTTGGCGTCGAAGGCGTACCAGTCGACCGGTTTGGGGTTCATTGAGCCCAGTGCCCCCGTCGCCCCCTTGTGCACGCCGGTCCGGTTGGCGTGGGCCAGCACCGCCTCCACGGAGACGGCGCCGATGCCGCTGGCCAGCTTGGCCGCTCCCTCGGCCAAGGTGCCCGTAGCCCTGCGTAAGGTGAAGGGCGTCTTGTCGATCGGAACCATCCCCGGTGCAGCCATACTTCCCTCGCTTTTCCATCGATGTCTCGTGTATTCGACGGATCGGCGGGCGGGAAAGTTCGGCTAGCTCCAGGTATGTACTGGTTGACCGGAAAGGGCGAGCTCGTGATAGCGCCGTACCAGCCGCTCCGCGTCGCCACCGAACTCGGCCAGCGTTTCGCGCTGCCACGCCGCTCCGGTACGGCGCAGCCGGGTCCGCTGCCTGATGACGTCGAGCGCGCCGTCGGCGTCCGACGGCGTGACCCCGGCCGCGAGCAGCCCCTCCCTGGCCTCGGGCAGCAGCTCGAGCACCAGGTCGGCGGCCGCGAACTCACCGTCCCGGCCGGGCCAGGACAGCTTGGCGTCGAGCCCGTGCATGGCGGCCCGGTAGAAGTTCTGGTACGCCTCGGCGAACGCGTACTCCGTGAGATCCCGCTCCGCCTGCGACATCGTCAGCCCGATGAGGAACGCGGTGTTGGCCGCCATGTCCGCGCACGACGGCCCGGCGGGCAGGGCGCGCATCTCGATCCGCAGGTGGCCGCCGTCTGACGGGTCGTAGACGGGCCGGTTCCAGTGCCAGATCGTGCCCTGGTGCAGCCGCAGCTCGGGCACGTCCAGCGGGTCGGGGTTGTCCGTCATGTCGGGCAGGACCGGGTCATAGTCCCGTACGTACCGCTCGAACAGCTCGTAAGCCCCCTCGCGCACCCAATCAGACCCGAACGTGACCCGGCCGTCCTTCCGATAGCGCCGTTCCAGGTCCCGGTCGTCGGCCGCCTCCTCCATCAACGCGATCCTGGTCTCCTCCCGCAGCTGCCTGCCCAGGAAGAACGGCGAGTTGCCACAGGCCGCCAGCACCGGCCCGGTGGCCAGCTGCGCCGCGTTGAACAGCCGGGCGAACCGGTCCGGCGGCGTGCGGATGTGCACCTGCCACGAGGTGTTGGCGCTCTCCAGGATGACATCCTCGACCGCCAGCTCCAGGTCGTCGATCTTGACCAGGAACGGCTCCAGCCGCAGCCGCCGCAGCCCCCGGCTCATCGCCCGGTAGCGGTTCTGGTCGCTGATCGCCTCCTTGGTGAAGTCGTCGGCGCTCAAGGTGGGCAGAATGCCGATGGGCACCGCGCCGCCGCCCTCGACCGCCCGGTCCACGCTCGTCAGCGTCTCCTGCACCTCCGCGCCCAGCTGCTCGAACGGCCGCCCCTCCAGCGGCAGCGGAGTCAGGTTGACCTCCAGGTTGAAACGGCCGAGCTCCAGGACCACGCGGGGGTCGCCGAGCGCGTCGCGCACCTCGGCGTTGCGCGGCAGCGGGCGGCCCGCCTCGTCGATGAGGAACAGCTCCAGCTCCGCGCCGATGGTCGTCGGCCCCTCGCCGAAGCCCGGCCTGTCGAGCAGCTCGCGCAGCACGCCGAGCTGCTCGTGGAGACGCTCTCCGAAGCGGGTGTACTCCGCTTCGGAAAACCGCTCTTTGTCCAAATCTTGTCCCATGCCTCCTTACTGTCCGGACATATCCCTTCCACACCTCACCAAGTCAGCGGGCCGTCTTCGTCCAGGAAGGCGCCGGTCGGGCCGTCGGCGTCGAGGGTGGCCATCCGTACGGCGATCGTCGCGCCCTGCTCGGGTGTGCGGTGGCCGGAGTGCCCGTTGAGGTCGGTGGCGCAGTAACCCGGGGTGACGGCGTTCACCTTGATCGAGGTGTCCCATAGCTCCTTGGCGTAAGAGATGGTGATCATGTTGAGCGCGCTCTTGGAGGAGTTGTAGGCCATGAGGTTGCGCTCCCAGAGGCGGCTGTCCGGGTCCATCACCATGGACAGGGAGCCGAGCTCGCTCGACATGTTCACGATCCTGGCCGCCTCGGCCCTGCGCAGCAGCGGCAGCATCGCGTTGGTCACGGTGACCACGCCGAACACGTTGGTCTCGTACACCTGCCTGAGCTCGTCGGCGCTGGTCGCACTGGGACGCGGGTCCTCGGCCCAGACCATGACCCCCGCGTTGTTCACCAGGATGTCGAGCTTGCCGTACTCCTGCTCGATCCACTTGGCGGCGGCCTGCACGCTGTCGGCGTCGGTCACGTCGAGCCGCACGTACGGCTGGCCGATCCGCTCGGCGGCGGCCCGGCCGCGCTCCTCGTCGCGCGCCCCCACGATGGCGGTGACGCCGCGCTCGCCGAGCAGCCGCGCGATCTCGAAGCCGATTCCCTTGTTGGCACCTGTGATGAGGGCAGTTGTCGTCATGGCTCAACGCTCGCGCGGATCGGGCCGCAGCGTGAGAGACCTTCTTAGGCTGGGATCGGTGGTACCACCCAAGGGGCCACGATCTGCCCGAAGATAGTGGGATGGACCGCACCAAACTCGCCGAGTTCCTCCGCAGCAGGCGCGCCCGCGTCACGCCCCGTGACGTGGCGCTGCCCGAGGCCGGGCGCCGTCGCACGCCGGGCCTGCGCAGGCAGGAGGTCGCGCAGCTCGCGGGGATGTCGATCGACTACTACATCCGGCTGGAGCAGGGCCGCGGGCCCCATCCGTCGCGCCAGGTGCTCAACGCGCTGGCCAGGGCGCTCATGCTCAGCCAGGACGAGCGCGGCCACCTGTTCAACCTGGCCGGCCAGGCGCTGGAGACACCGCGCATCAGGGCCGACGTGCCCGAGGCCATCCTGCACCTCATCTCCTTCCTGGAGGAGGTGCCCGCCTATGTGGTCGACGCCAAGTACGACATCCTCGCCTGGAACCCGCTCGCCGGCGTGGTCATGGGCGATCTCGACGCACGCTCGCCCGACGATCTCAACGTCATCCGCTGGGTGTTCCGCTCCTCCGACATCGGCGGGTACTTCGAGGACGAGGAGAGGAGCCGCTTCGCCCGCGGCTCCGTGGCCGACCTCCGCGTCGCGGCGGGTCGTTACCCGGATGACCAGGGCCTCCAGGCGCTGGTCGCGGAGCTGCTCGCGTTGAGTCCCGAGTTCGCCGAGATCTGGGCCAGGCACGAGGTGGCGGTCCGCCGGCACAACACCAAGCGCCTCGACCTCCCGGACCTCGGCGTCATCGACGTGACCTGCCAGGTCCTGGCCGTGCCGGACCGCGAGGACCTGCGCCTCGTCATCTACACGGCCGAACCAGGTTCACCCTCGCACCAAGCCTTGCGCAAGCTGCGGCAGTTGACCCTAAGCTCATGAGATGCGAGCCGTTGCGTTTGACCTGTTCGGTGGGGAGCTCGACCTGCGCGAGCTGCCCGACCCCTCCCCGGCGCCGCACGGGGCGGTGATCAGGGTCGAGGCGACGGGCCTGTGCCGCAGCGACTGGCACGGCTGGCAGGGCCACGACCCCGACATCCGCGTCCTGCCCCACGTGCCGGGGCACGAGCTCGCGGGCGTCGTGGAGGCGGTCGGCGCCGAGGTGCGCGGCTGGCTGCCCGGCGCCAGGATCACCGTCCCGTTCGTGTGCGCCTGCGGATCCTGTACGGCCTGCGCCGCCGGCCAGCAGCAGGTGTGCGAGCGGCAGACCCAGCCCGGCTTCACCCACTGGGGCTCCTACGCCGAATACGTGGCGATCGACCACGCCGACGTGAACCTGATCCCGGTCCCCGAGGAGATGGCCTACGTGACGGCGGCCGGGCTCGGCTGCCGCTTCGCCACCGCCTTCCGCGCCATCACGCAGGTGGGGGCCGTACGGCCGGGCGAGTGGGTGGCCGTGCACGGCTGCGGCGGGGTCGGCCTGTCCGCCATCATGATCGCCACCGCGGCCGGAGCGCGCGTGGTGGCCGTCGACATCAACACCGACGCGCTCCAGCTCGCCGAACAGGCGGGCGCCACACACTTCGTCGACGGCTCGGCCGGTGACGCGGGCGCCCAGGTCAGGGAGCTGACCAGGGGCGGAGCGCATCTGTCGATCGACGCGCTGGGCAGCCCCCAGACCTGCGCGGCCTCCGTCGAGAGCCTGCGCCGCCGCGGCCGGCACGTACAGGTCGGGCTGCTGCCCGGCGCGGCGACCCCGGTGCCGATGGACCGGGTGATCGGGCACGAGCTGCGGCTGCTCGGCAGCCACGGCATGGCCGCGCACGACTACGCGCCGATGATGGAGATGATCAGGGCCGGGATCCTGCACCCCGACCAGCTCGTCACCCGGACCATCGGGCTCGCCGACGCGGGCAAGGCCCTTTCCTCGATCGGCAGTGTGCCCGGCGTGACGATGATCACCCCGCGGTTCCCCCTGTAGCGGCCGCTTGGTATGCCGCTGACCGCTTTGCAGCGGATGCCGGATACGTCAGACTTATAGGCTCACAGGCTTGCTGGCTGACCGTGAGGACAACAGTGATCCGAACCTTGCTCGCTGAAGACATGCATCTGGTGCGAGGAGCGATCGTGGCATTGCTGGCCTATGAGGAGGATATCGAGATCGTCGCGGAGGTCGACCGGGGTGATCGCATCCTCCACGTCGCCCAGACGGTCCGGCCCGACGTCGCCGTACTCGACGTCGCGCTGCCCGGCAAGGACGGGCTGGAGGCCGCCGGTGAGCTGCACGACAAGCTGCCGGAATGCGGCGTGCTCATCCTCACCGGCGTCGGCACTCCCGGGCTGCTGAAGCGGGCCTTGGACGTGCACGTGCGGGGGTTCATGGCCAAGGACGCGCCGCCCGGCCGGCTCGGCGACGCCATCCGAAGGGTGGCCGCCGGGGAGCGGGTCATCGACTCCGAACTGGCGATCGCCGCGATGAGCCCACCGGACGCGCCGCTGACGGAGCGGGAGCTGGACGTGATCGGGGCCGCGGCCGAAGGGGCCACGGTGTCGGAGATCGCCGCGTCGCTGTTCCTCGCGGAAGGAACGGTCCGAAATTACCTCCACCGGAGTACGGCGAAGCTGGGGGCGCGCAGCCGGATCGACGCGATCCGCATCGCCCGCGAGTCCGGCTGGATCTGACCCCGCCCGCTTGGGACCGGCGACTTAGAGTCCGGTCTGGGCGGCGGCGAAGGCGAGCACGTCGGCGGCCAGGGCGATCGATCTGCTGACCGCCCTGGCCCCGTGGCCGACGTCGCGCTCGTGGCGCAGCAGGATCGGCCGCTCTCCCGCCGTCGCCCACTGCAGGGCCGCGCACATCTTGCGCGCGTGCATCGGATCCACCCGCGAGTCGGCGCCGGAGACCGTGAACAGCGTCGCCGGGTAGTCGATCCCCTGGCGTACGTGGTGGTAGGGCGAATAGCCGAGCAGCCAGCCCAACTGCTCGGGAAGGTCCGCGGAGCCGTACTCACCGGTCCAGGCGGCCCCGAGCCCCGACCGCTCGTACCGCACCATGTCCAGGAGCCCTGCGGAACACACGACAGCGGCGAACAGCTCCGGCCGCCGCGTCATCGCCGCCCCCACGAGCAGGCCGCCGTTCGACTCGCCCCAGACCGCCAGCTGACCGGGCGTCGTCCACCCGTCGGCGATCAGCTTCTCGGCGGCGGCGGCGAAGTCCTGGAAGACGTTCTGCTTGCGGTCCAGCATGCCGTCGCGGTGCCACGCCTCGCCTTCCTCCCCGCCGCCGCGCAGGTTGGCCACGGCCAGTACGCCGCCCGCCTCGACCCAGGCCAGGGAGTCGGCCGCGTACCCGGGAGTGAGCGACATCCCGAACCCGCCGTAACCGGTCAGAATCGTCGGACGGGGGCCGCCGGGGTGCGGGCCCGCCACGACCACCATGCGCACCCGGGTCCCATCGGCGGAGATGTACTCGAGCTGGTGACTCTCCACCCGCGAGTCCGCCACCGCCGCGCCGCTCGCGGCCGGTGACCACAGGGTCGTCGTTCCCTCGCGGGTGTCGTGGCGCCAGACCTCCGCCGGGGTGACCGCGTCCGTGTAGACGAACCACGCCTCGTGGCCGCCGCCGGGGCGCGCGGTCAGCGAGGCGATGGAGCCGCTGCCGGGCAGCGGGACGGTGCCCGTGCGCTCACCCGTGGCGGCGTCGTGGACCGCGAGCTCGCCGACCGCGTGGCGGGTCCTGGCGATCAGCAGCCGGCCGCCGTCGAGCAGCGTGAACGTCCCGAGAACGGCCGCGGGGTCCTCGGGCACGAGCTCCTCCCACGCCGCGGGGGTGGCCGGGTCGGCGACGCAGAGCCGGCGGCGGGGCGCGTCCTGGTCGGTGAGGATGTACAGGCGGCCGTCCGGGCCCATCGCCGCCGCGGCGCGCGCCGCCACCCCTTCCTGGATCACCTTCAGATCGAGGTGCTCGGGCGGGCCGGCGGACAGGTCGGCGAGGTAGAGGTCGTTCCGGGCGGGGGTGCCCGCCGAGATCACCAGCCAGCGCCCGTCCGCGCTGATCTGCAGGCCGTACGAGAGTGCGCCGCGCGTGAAGACCTGGACGTCGCCGTCTCGCCTGTGCAGATGTACGCCCTGGTGGAAGCGGACGTAGAAGAACTCTCTGCCACCGGGCAGCCAGGCGACCGGTGAGTAGCGGCAGCCGCCGATCGGGCCGTCGACGATCTCGCCGGTGGCGACGTCCATGACGTACAGGTCCGCCCGCTCGTCCCCGCTCCTTGACAGCTGGTACGCCAGCAGCCGCCCCTCCCAGTCGGGCTGCCAGTCGTCCAGCGTGGTGAGACCGGTGGCGTCGAGCTCCATGGGGTCGAGGACGGCCCGGTCGTCGCAGTACAGCACCGGGTGCTCCTGACCCGCGGACTGGGACAGGTGGAAGCGCCGGTCGCCGCGCCATACCGGCGGGGTGGTCATCCCGGTGACGCTGAGCTCGGTCAGGCGCTTCTGGAAGTGCTCGCGGAGGGGCAGGCCGGCGGCGTGGTTCCGCCAGAGCCGGTCCTGCTCGGCCTGCCAGCCTCGGGTGGCCGGATGGGCGTCGTCCTCCAGGCGGCGGTAGGGGTCGGTGACGAGGTAGCCGTGCAGCTCCTCGACGAGGGACAGACGCTCTGCGTCCGGATATTTCATGACACGGGCTCCGGTTGCCAGTGGCCGGCCAGGTCGGCGTAGGTGGGTGAGAGGCGCACCAGCTCGTCATGCGTGCCGACCACGGCCTGGCCGGCGTCCATGAGCAGGATGCGGCGGGCGCGCGTGGCCGAGGTGAGGCGGTGGGCGACGACAATCAGCGTGACACCCCGCTCCGCGAACGCGGCCTCCACCCGCGCCTCGGCCGCGGGGTCGAGGTGGCAGGTGGCCTCGTCCAGGATGACCAGGCGAGCCGGGGCCAGGTAGGCGCGTACGAGGGCGATCAGCTGACGCTGCCCGGCGGACATGGAACCGGGGTCGAGCTCCGGCTCCATGTCCGCCAGCAGGCCGGTGGCGCCGAGCGCGGCGACAGCGGCCTCGACCTGGTGGGGCGATGCGTCGCTCAGGTACGTGAGGTTCTCGTGCAGCGAGCCGCGGAAGACGTACGCCTCCTGGGGGATCAGCACCCGCGCGGCGGGGAGGACGTCGGCGGCGAGCACTCCGCCGATCCGGACGTCACCCGCGTCCGGCGGGAGAAGGCCGCTGACCAGGGCCGCCAGGGTGGACTTACCGGCACCGCTCGGGCCGACGACCGCCAGGTGATCGCCCTCGGGGATGTCGAGATCGAGACCGTCGATCACCGCCTCGGAGTGCGGCCCGTACGCGAACGTGACCCCCCTCAACCGCACACCGCCCGCGTGTGCCCACCCCTCGGAAGTCTGGAGCGGAGTCAAGGCCGGGGCTGGGGTCGGAAGGCCAGAGGCGGCGATGCGGCGGAGGGTGGCCACGAGGCTGACGCCGCTGACGCCGAGGCCGTGGACGAGACCGTTCAGGGCGGGGGCCAGCGACTGGGTGACGTAGGCCAGGGCGCCCACGACGACCCCCGCGCCCATGCCGCCGCTGAGCAGCCAGGGCGTACCGGTCAGGAGGAGCACCACGGGCAGCCAGGCGCCGACGGCGAGCGCGATCGTGCGCGCGGCGGTCACGCGGGCCAGCGCGCGCGCCGCCGACGCCTGCGCCTCGACCCGGTCGGCCAGCGCCGCTCCCACCCGGTCCTCCGCCCCACAGGCCACGATGTCGCGCAGCCCCCCGGCCATGCCGGTCATCGACTCGGCGAGCAGTTCGTCGGCCATCAGGAACGCCCGCTGCCGCCGCGCCAGAGCCGGCAGGGACACCAGGAACAGCCCCAGTCCGGCGACGAACGGCGGCAGCACCAGCACCGCCGCCTGCGGAGCCAGCGTGAGCAGCCCCAGCACCACGCTGACCACGGTGAACGCGAACCCGCGCACAGTGGTGATCACCGCCGCGAAAGCGTCCCTGGCCAGCTCCACCTGGAGACCGGCCCGGGTGACGGCGGCGGTGTCCGGGCGGGCGGTCACCGATTGGGCGGCCCGGCGCATGGCTCCGCCGACCACGTGAGCGAGCAGGTCGTCCCGGAACGGCTCGGCGACCGCCGCCACGGCGAGAATGATCTGGCGGGCGGCGACCGCGGCGACCAGCCACGCACAGCCGAGCGCCGCCAGCCAGACCAGCCCAAGGGCGGGATGGCCCGCCGCGAAGCCGTCCTCGATGGCGCGGGCGACGGCGTGCCCGATGAGGAACGCGGGCGCCGCCTCCAGCACCGACCACAGACAGAGACGCACCAGCGCGTACGGCCGCCGCCGCAACGCCTGCCAGAGCAACCGCTTCATGAGACGTCTCCCCGGGGTCCGTGGGATTCCTGGGGCCCCTGGAAGACGGCCCGGTAGTGCGGGTTCGCCCACAGTTCGTGGTGCGGCGCGTGGCCGAGCACCCTGCCGTCCTCCAACCAGACGACCCGGTCGGCGCGGGACGCCGTGGTGAGTCGGTGGGCCACGATGAGCCGGGTCCGCCCCCGGGGGTCGGCGGTGAGGGCGTTGCCGACCTGGCGTTCGGTGACGGTGTCGAGGCTGGAGGTGGCGTCGTCGAGCACCAGCAGGCGCTCTCCTTGCGCGAACGCCCTGGCCAGGCCGATCCGCTGCCGTTCGCCGCCGGAGAGCGGGGTGTCGGCCATGGGGGTCGCGTACCCGCCGGGCAGGCGGCGGATGAACCCGTCGGCGCACGCCGCCGTCGCCGCCGCGGGTACGACCCCCTGGTCATCCGCACCGAGCCCGATGGCCGCGCCGACGGTGTCGCCGACCAGGACCGGCCGTTCGAAGGCGTACCCGATGGCCCGTCTCAGCTCGGCGCGGTCCAGCTCCGGCAGCGGTACGCCGTCGAGCAGCACCGTTCCCCCGGCGGGGTCCGCCAACCGGGCCGCCAGCGCGGCGAGCAGCGACTTGCCGGATCCCGAACGTCCCACCACGGCAGTGACCGACCCACCGGCGATCACCAGCTCGTCCACGGCCAGACCGGGCATCGTGACCCCCCGAAACTCCACGCTGCCGAGCCCAGCAGGTGGTCTCGAGGTGCCGTACCGGGTGGTGGGCAAGCCGAGGACTTCGGCGACGCGTTCGGCCGCCGCGCGGGCCCTGGCCAGGCCGCCGATGTGGCCGAGCGCGGTGCTCAGTGCCGCGCCCAGGACCGCGTACCTCGCCGCCGCGTACAGTTCGCCGATCGTGAGTTCACCGGCGGCCAGCCGGAGTCCGCCCACGGCGAGTACGGCCACCTCCACCAGCGGCACGACGAGGCCCGCCTGGACGCCGGCCGAGGCGTTCGCCCGCCACAGCGCCATGCCGTGGGCTCGTAGCCGGTCCATGGGCGCCAGGACCCGGCGCGTCTCGCGGTCGGCGGTCCCGGCGGCGGCGATCGTCCGGGCGCCGCCGAGCGCGTCCACCAGCCGGGCGGCGATCTCGCCCTGTACCTCCTGGTAGCCGCCCGCGATCGTGGTCGTGGCCCGGAGGAAGGCCCGCAGGACGAGCAGGATGAGCGCGATCCCGGCGACCAGCGTCGCGGTCAGCACGGGGTCGATGAGCGTGAGCGCCACCAGGGCGCCGAGCGTGGGGACGAGCAGCGCCAGCGCGCCGGTCACGGATTCGGGCGCCCGGCCGGTCTCCGCGGCGTTCAGGCCGGCGCGGGTGACCAGCTCGCCTTCGGGGAAACGGCGGGTCGCGGCGGGGCCGACGCCCAGGACGTGACGCAGCACCGACAGGCGCAGCCGGGCGGCCGCGTACGCGCTGCTTGCGCCGCGTGCCCAGACCCCGGCGCTCTCGCAGAGCATGATCGTGGCCACGATCACCGCGCAGGCCGCCAGCCAGGACGCGGTCTCGGGCCGGACGGAGACGAAGCCGTCGACGGTACGGCCGACCGCGTAGGGCAGTGCCAGCTCGGCGGCCGCGCCCCCGATCGCCGTGACCGCGAGGACGGCGGGCCAGGGGCCGCTTCGCCGTACCGCGTCCATCACCAGCCGGTCTCCGGCCCGCACGACCGTCTCCTTCATCTGGCGCGATAGAGGAAATGCCAGTGACCAATCCCCGCGCCGCCGTAAGCGACGCGGGGATCGGCGCTAATGTGATCAGTGACAAAGTGCGACACTGAGGTTGCTCGGGTGGCCTGACTGACACGTCAGAGCGGTCAGAGTGCTGCCGCCACTGGCGACATCGCTGCCGGCCGGGGTCTCGAGACCCTGCAGGTCGAGAAGTACCATGGTTTACACCTCCTTCTGGGACTGGTTGGAGACAGGCCGCCGGTCGGCGGCGGCCTCGAGGAAGGGCAGGCGTCCCGGCTGTTCGCCCATCACTGTGCCGAGGGCGAACAGGACGCCTGCCGTTCCGGTCGCGAAATCCATGGAGAGGCGCAGCAACTGGTCGCCGGGGAAGGCCAGGCCTCCGCCGTACGGCAACGCGTGCCAGCGCAAGCCCTTGACCTGGGCCTCAGACGCGCCGTCAAAGTCGAGCCCGCAGCCGAGTGCCGCGACGATCCCCGCGCGCCCGGTGAACAGCCCCGGCTGGACGAAGAACCCCGACCGCGCGACCAGCCGCAGATCACGCAGCGCGGTGGCGAACTCCTCGTCCTCCCGGTGCGTCAGGTAGCGGGCGAGCACCAGGCCGATCCCGACGGACCCCTCGTCCAGGTACGGCAGCAGCCGCCAGCCCTGGTTCACCTGGAGTGAGCCGTCCTCGGCCGCGCGACAGCGGCGCAGGTCCTGGCGGAGCGCGACGGCGGCCAGGTCGAGCAGCGCCGAGTCACCGGTGCGCTCGTAGGCGTGCAGGAACAGCAGGGCGGGTCCGCAGGAGCCGTACATGAGCCCGGCCCGCGGATTCGTGCCGCCACTGAGCTCAGGGACGTCGTCGGCGCCGCCGAGCCGGTCCGCGCAGATGTCGACCGCTCGCAGCGCGCTGCGCTCCAGTTCGGGCTCGCCCAGGTGGAAGAGGTTCAGCCCGATGCCGGACAGGCCGGAGAAGAGGGCCGATTCCAGGCCGTCCCACTTCTCGCGCAGACTGATCTCGACCACGTCGAGCGCGTCCTGCCGGTGGCCGAGCCGGTCAAGGGTGTAGGCGATGCCGTGCAGGCCGTCGTAGAAGCCGAGGCCGGAGCCGGACACCGGGCGCTTGGCCCGCGCGAGCAGCCAGCTCTCATACTCGGGGAAGCGGCCGGCTCCGGTCGCGGCCAGGGCGTACAGGACGCCGGCGGCGCCGTAGGCGAGGTTCAGGCCGCCGCCCGGCTGGAACTGGGCCACGTCGCCGGGGAAGAGCCGGTCGTCGCGGCCGGGTGTCGCGGATGTCCGGATGGCCCGGCCTATCGCGGCGCGCAGCTCGGGCCAGGTGGCGCTGCCGGGCATCGGCAGGGCGCGCATCTCACCGTCGTCGCGGTCGTCGCCCGCGATCGTGGACACGGCCGGCGCGATCTCGCGGGTGAAGGTGTCCGCCACGATCTCGCCGAGGTGCGCGACCTTGGCCCGGTGCAACGGCAGCATGATGGTGCACTGCGGGGCGAACAGCCCGAGCCGCAGGCAGGCCATCGCGTACCTGTCGACGTCGGTGCCCCGCCGGTCGGCCGGCGCCGCGTACGCCGGGTGGGCCAGCGCGGCGCGGCCGCCGTCCTCGGCGAGCGTGGCCACCTCGTAGTCGATGAGCACGACCCGGCCGCTCTCGGTCAGCAGGATGTTGTCGGGATGCAGATCGCCGAAGACCACGCCGCGCTCGTGCAGCGACGCCAGCGCCCGGTCCACCCGGTCCAGGGTGTCGAGGGCCCAGTCGGTGTAGCCGGCGAGGTCGTCCGGCGTGCACGTGGCGCGGGTCAGCGGGTACCTGTGCACCAGGCGGCGTTGCAGCGTGGTCCCGTCGACGAACTCCTGCACCAGGAAGTGATGCTCACCGAGGGTGAAGTAGCCGAGCAGTTCCGGCGCGGCGGGCAGCCCGGCCAGGCGACTCAGTATGTCGCGCTCGTGCGTCAGCCGCGCCACCGCGTCCCGTCCCGCGTTGTCGAGCCCGGCGTACGGCCTGGCCTCCTTCAGTACGACCCGGTCGCCCGTTCGCTGGTCACGGGCGAGGTAGACGCCACCGCCGTTGGAGAAGTGCAGCACGTCCTCGATCGCGTACGGCAGGCCGGTCGTGGTCACGGCGTTGCGCGCGGCGAGATGGGGTTCGAGGAACTCGGGCAGCGTGGTCCATGGCGGCACCGAGAACGTGGCGGCCCGCACGTCGGGCACGAGCTGTCCGCCGCCGTCCTCGACGGCCAGCACCCGCTCGCCGCCGGACAGGCAGTGCCGCTCGGCGAAGCCGCCGTAGCGGACGAACAGCGGCCCCTCGCCGTAGCGCAGGTCGCTCAGGATGTACGGGCCGCGTACGTCGCGCAGGAGTTCGTGCAGCTCTTTGAGAACGAGTTCGAGCTGGCTCTCGTCCCTGGGATAAATGGTGACCAGTTTGCCGCTCGACGCCCTGGACGCGGCCTTGGAATTGAGCATGACCAGGACCGGCAGGCCGCGCAGGAACTTGAACGCGATCCCGCGGGGCAGGCAATAGTCCCAGACGGCCGCCAAGGCCCGTTCGGCGTCGTCCACGCGGGCCGAAACGTGAATCTTCCAGCCCTGGGAGGGCAGGGGCGCCACTCCGCCCGGCGCGTAGTAGCACCAGGTCTCCGTCGCCTCGTGCAGCCATCCTTCGGGGACCGGCCGGTGCGCGATGGGAAAGTCGGCGTCCTCGGCGGTGCTGTGCTCGAGGGTGTCGTAGAAACGACCGTCCGCGAGGCAGTACAGCTCATACTGGTCCATCCGGTGCGACCTCCCGTGCGTTGTCATTAAGAGAATGGCAACGCACGGACAAGGCGTCTAGTAACACACGACATTACCGAGGTGTGCTTACCTCATAGGCATTTGTGAATTTCACACGTTTGTTTATCTGGGGCACATATACCGAGAAGGTGAATTGCCCGCTGCGGACCGCGGTGATCTCCAGCCAGCCGCCCACATCGGCCATCCGCTCGGTCAGGTTCATCAGCCCTTGGCCCGACTCTCCCGTCCTGCGTACCGGGTGGACGCCGTCGTTCTTGATCGACAGCCGGACCAGTTCGTCGCGTTCGAGCAGCTGGATGGCGCACTGTCGCGCCTCCGCGTGGCGCAGCACGTTGGTCACGCCTTCGCGCAGGGCGTGCGTGAGCGCGTCGGCGACGTCGCCGGGCAGGTCGGGGCATGCCACCCGGATCTGGCACCGCACTCCCACCGACTCCAGCAGGGCGCGCGCCGAGCTCATCTCCACCTCCAGCGAGGAGCGCCGACCGCCGTGGGCGACGGCCCGTACGTCCCCCGCCAGAGTGCGCAACAGTTCGAGGGTCTCACCGACCTCCAGCTTGGCCTTCTCGTTCTCCTCGTCCACCAGCCGATCGATGAGCTGCGTCTTCAGGACCAGGGCGGTGAGCCGGTGGCCCACCAGGTCATGCAGGTCCCTGCTGAAGCGGCGGCGTTCGAGCGCCACGGTCGTACGGATGGCGTCGGTTCTGGCGGAGGCCAGCCACTGAGCCCGCGCGGCCAGGCTCACCAGGGCGTACTCCATCAGGCCGAGCACCGGGGCGGCCAGCGCCCACCCCCGGTCGGCGAGCCCCTCGTGAGGAGCCGCGAGCAGGACCGGCCCGCAGCACACGGCCAGCGCCACCAGCGTGGCCGACCTGATGCGCCCGGCCACCACCAGCAGCGCGCCGGTCAGCAGCCCGCACATCGGTGTCCACGCCGCCCCGAACAGGGCCAGCGGCACGTACGTCAGCCAGGCCTGCACGCCGACCAGCCACCACCCCCCGGGCCTGCCGGCCAGCATCCCCAGCACGAACCGGGCGTGCACGGCCAGCAGGAGGAGCAAGGCCACCGAGGCGGCCGGTGAGAATCCCGAGCCGGCGAGCTCTGCCTGCACCGGAACCGTCACGGTGAGCAGCCCCGCCATCAAGGTCAGCCAGGCCATGTCCAGGGGAGACGAGGGAAGGTCGCCGAGAAGACGCAGCCGTGGAGCCGGCTCGCTTCCTAATCCATTCACTTGTCCCCCGTTGCGCTGCGTCACGAGCACCGAACCGTCCGTTGTCCCTCTCCAATCGACCCGATGTACCGCGTTCTGTAAAGCGCAATGTCGGCTTCGAGCAGAACTTTCTGCCCGCACCCGCCTGACTTAGGCCGCGTGACGTCGTCATAGGGTTGTGGATATGGATTACAGACGACTTGGTGACACCGGCCTGCGGGTCTCGCGCATCTGCCTCGGCATGATGAGCTTCGGGGATCCGGCCAGGCAGGAGTGGGCGCTGCCCGAGGACCAGGCCGAACCGCTCGTCCGCCGGGCCGCCGACGGTGGGGTCACGTTCTTCGACACGGCCGACGTTTACAGCGCCGGCGAGAGCGAGGTCGTGACCGGGAACCTGCTGCGCAAGATCTTCCCCAGGCGCGAGGACTACGTACTGGCCACCAAGGTCTATTTCCCGATGGGCAAGGGGGGTAACGACCGGGGCCTGTCGCGCAAGCACATCTTCGACGCGATCGACGCCTCGCTGCGCCGGCTGGGCACCGACTACGTGGACCTCTACCAGATCCACCGATGGGACGACGAGACGCCCATCGAGGAGACCATGGAAGCGCTGCACGACGTGGTCAAGGCGGGCAAGGTCCGCTACATCGGGGCCTCGTCGATGTGGGCGTGGCAGTTCGCCAAGGCGCAGCACGTGGCGCAGGAGAGCGGCTGGACCAGGTTCGTGTCCATGCAGAACCACTACAACCTGCTCTACCGGGAGGAGGAGCGGGAGATGCTCCCGCTCTGCGCTGACCAGGGGGTGGGCGTCATCCCGTGGAGCCCGCTGGCGCGCGGCGTGCTCGCCCGCGCGGGCGCGGCCCAGTCGACGACCAGGACCGGCTCCGACGCGCGCATCGACGCCCTCTACGACCCCGACAACGACCGGCTCATCCTTGACCGGGTGGCGGAGCTCGCGCGCGAGCACGAGCTGCCCGCCGCCCAGATCGCCCTGGCCTGGGTGCTCCAGCAGCCGACCGTCACGGCCCCCATCGTGGGCGCCACCAAGCCGGGCCACGTGGACGACGCGCTCGCCGCGGTGTCCGTGTCGCTTTCCGACAAGGACCTGGCCTCCCTCGCGGAGCCTTACAGGCCGCGCGAAGTGCGTATGTAGCTGGTGCGGCCTTTAGCTCGTACGGCCTGCCCGGGTGGGAGCGGGCGGCCGCCGAGTTGCTCGCGATCGTCGGCGCCCGCATCGCCGTCGCCGTTTGTCGGAGGGGATCCCTAAGCTGGCTCCATGGCTAGGGCTAACGATGATGCGGCGGCGGCACTCTCCGAATACGCGGAGCTGTTCGCGCTGACCGGTGGCGACGCGTTCCGGGTGCGGAGCTACCAGAAGGCCGCCAAGGCGATCGCCGGGTTCCCCGAGGACATCTCGGTGGCCGACGTGCGGAGTGTGCCGGGCGTGGGCGAGGCGATCGCCAAGAAGATGGAGGAGTTCCTGCAGCGCGGGAGCTTCCGCCAGCTCGACGACCTGCGCGGGCGGGTGCCCGAAGGGGTGCGGCGGCTGACCCGCGTGCCGACGCTGGGGCCGAAGACGGCGATCATGCTTTTCGAGGACTACGGCATCGACTCGCCCGTGGCGCTCGGCGAGGCGATCACCGCCGGGCGGCTCGACGGCGTCAAGGGGCTCGGCCCCAAGACCCTCGCCAACCTCCTCAAGGGCATCGAGCAACTGGAGCAGTCGGGCCGCCGGGTGCACATCGGCGTCGCCATGTCCCTGGCCGAGCAGGTGATGGCCTCGCTGAAGGCCGAGCGGATCGCCTACGCCGGGTCACTGCGGCGGATGAAGGACACGATCGGCGACATCGACATCCTGGCCGTGGCGCCCGAGTCCATCATGGAGGACTTCCGCGCCCAGCCTTATGTCGCGGACGTCATCGCGGCGGGCGACAAGAAGACGTCGATCCGCACCACGTCGGGCCTTCAGGTGGACCTGCGCGTGGTGCCCGCCCAGTCGTGGGGCGCGGCGATGCAATACTTCACCGGCTCGAAGGAGCACAACGTCGCCATCCGGGAGATGGCGGTGAAGAAGGGGTGGAAGCTCTCCGAATACGGACTGTTCGAAGGTGAGACGGTGATCGCCTCGGAGTCCGAGGAGGAGATCTACGCCGCGCTCGGCATGCAATTCGTACCGCCGCCCATGCGCGAGGACGGCGGCGAGGTGAAGGCGGCGCTCCGCCACGAGCTGCCGGATCTCGTCCAGCTCCCCGACCTCAAGGGCGACCTGCACACGCACACCAACCTGACGGACGGCATCGCCTCGCTGGCGGACATGGTGGCGGCGGGCCACGCCCGCGGCTACCTCTACTACGCCATCACCGACCACGCCCCCGACCTGGCCATGCAGCGGATGACCCTGGACAAGGCGCTGGAGCAGCGGCAGCAGGTCGCGCAGCTGCAACAGAAATATCCCGACATGCGACTGCTGCACGGCACCGAGCTCAACATCGCCCCCGACGGCTCCGTCGACTGGCCCGGCGAGATCCTCCGCGAGTTCGACGTGTGCGTCGCCTCGGTCCACTCGCACTTCGGCATGTCCCGCGACGAGATGACCCGCCGCTTCATCGCCGCCTGCGAAAACCCGTACGTGGACATCATCGGCCACCCGACCACCCGCAAGATCGGCAAACGCCCGCAGGTCGACGCCGACTGGGACGCCGTCTTCCGCGCGGCCGGCCGCACCGGGACGGCCATGGAGATCGATTCCTTCCCCGACCGCTCGGACCTGCCCGCGGACCTGGTCCGCCTGGCCAAGCACCACGGGGTGAAGTTCTCGATCGACAGCGATTCACACGCCATCCCCCACCTGGCCAACCAGCGGTTCGGCATCGGGATCGCCCAGCGCGCCTGGCTGACCACGGATGACGTCATCAACACCTGGCCGCTGGAGCGCCTGCTCGCCTTCCTCGGCCGGTAGGCGCGACCATCGCTTCGGACCTGCTCGCTCCCAAACTGCCCCACTCGCCCCAATGAACCCAGTCGTGCAGAACCTCCCCGCCCTCATCGAGCCCCCGCCCAGGCTCGTCGTTCAGCGCGGCGATGAAACCGCCTGCCAGGCCGTAGACGACGACCCGGCCGGTGACCCGCTTGGCCGCGGGCAGGACCATGTACTCGGCGAAAGCGCCGTCTCCGACGCCGACGACACGGGCCCCCGGTGACGGGCTGGTCACCGCCTCGCCCACCGCGACGACCTCACCGGCGGCCTCGAAACCCGCCAGGTACGGTGCCCGCGGGCCGTCCAGGAACGTGCCGTGGGCCTTCGAGATGTCGGCGAAGTTGACCCCGGTTGCGGTGACACGGATCAGGACCTCGCCCTGGCCGGGGCTCGGCACCGGCGCATCGGTGATCAGGCGCATGTCCTGCGGGCCGTTGAGGGAAGTCTGCTGCAGCGCGCGCATGGTCGCGGGAACGCTCATTGGCGATCAGCCCTTCTTTCTTGGCGTACATGAGAGAGACCGAACTGCCCGTCGCGCGGGCCGCGCCTCCCACCATGTAGACCCCGGCCACCACAAAAAGGAATCGACCGCTCCCGAACCGCACGGAGTCGGCTTCCGCCGAGCGTGAGCCTGCTGTTCATCTTGAGCTTGACCTCGCCGTACGGGAGCACGTTTCGCCGGTGACCTGCCGCTCCTCGGCCTGGTCGGTGAGGCCGCCACGATCACGCCCCCCAGCAGCAGCGGTGCTGAGTAGCTGGTGCCCAGCAGAGGCTGGGAAACCGGTGGCCCGATGATCTGCCCGATCCCGTAGCCGGCGGTCAAGAGCGCCACGGCCCGGGGCAACTGAAGGTGCTCGCCGAGGGCCAGCGCCAGGGAGCTGATCCCCACGAACGTGCCGCCGAACGCAACCGCCGCGACCAGCGCGCTGACCTCGCCGGGAACCACTCCGGCCAGGGCGATCCCGACGGCCTGGAGCATCACGGTGCGTACGCGCTCGGCCCTCCGTCGCGCCGGACGCCGGCGGAGCTGCGGGGGCCAGCTTCCACGAAGCCGCGGCCAGCATCAGCGTGAGGGCGGTTGCGATCCACCACGCCGTACGCCACGTCGAGACATCGCTGACTGCCAGGACGAGCAGTCCCGAGAGCACGATCCCCGCAGCGGAGGCAGGATTGCTCGCGAGTCCTCGGCGGCACTGACCGCGTACGGTGTGCCGGGCTCTTGGTGTTCTGGTTGGGCCGGGTTCTATGGCGTTGTGTCGTGAGGGCGGTGACGATGGAGGCGTCGCCGCCGATGAGCTCGACGATCGCGTGACGGAGGACAGGCTGGTCGAGGAACGGGGCGATGTCTTCACGGTGCACGTCGCAGTACTCGACTGCCGGGTGGCCTCAGTGGCTCTAGGAGTCGTCGACGCCTTCGACGATGAACACGCGCGGTAGTCCGTGCCGGTCTGGCGGCGCGGACTACCGCCTGGCCGGCGCGGACTGTCGTACCGCGCCCGCGTGTCTGGAATATCGGGAAGCGATGGATCAGTACTGCGTCGAAAGTCGCGTCTTTCAGGGGCTCGTCGCCCGGTATCCGACGAGCGGCGTCACCGGGCGGCCCACCTGGGCCGCCCGGGCAACTCAGCCGGGGTGATCAGGCGCTCATGGAGAATGACCACGTACGCACTTACGCGCTGACCAGCTTGATGAGGGCGTCGGCCGTCGGGGCCGAGGAGGCCGGGTTCTGCCCGGTGATCAGCAGACCGTCCTGCACGACGTGGGGTTCCCAGTCGCCAGCCTTGGAGTAGACGCCTCCCAGGTCTTTGAGCTCGTCCTCGACCAGGAAGGGGACGACCTCGGTGAGCTGGACCGCCTCCTCCTCGGAGTTGGCGAACCCGGTGACCTGCTTGCCCCGCACCAGCGGCGTGCCGTCTTCGTTGACCGTATGGCGCAGGACGCCGGGGGCGTGGCACACCAGAGCGAGTGGCTTGCCGGAGCGCAGGGTCGTCTCGATCAGCCGCGCGGAGTCGGTGTCCTCGGCCAGATCCCAGAGCGGGCCGTGGCCGCCGGGGTAGAAGACCGTGTCGAAGTCGTCGGCCGAGACCGAGTCCAGGCGCACGGTGTCCGCCAGCGCCGCAGTGGCCTCCGGATCGGCCTCGAAGCGCCGGGTCTGGTCGGTCTGGAAATCGGGTTCGCTGCTTTTCGGGTCCAGCGGCGGCCGTCCGCCCTGGGGCGAGGCGAGCACGATCTCCCAGCTGGCCTCCTTGAAGCGGTAGTACGGCGCCGCCAGCTCCTCCAGCCAGAACCCGGTCTTACGGTCAGTGTCCCCCAGCTTGTCGTGTGAGGTGAGAACGATGAGAACCTTCATGACTTTCCTTCTGTGAGTAGACTGGTCGTCTAGTAATAGGTAAAAGAGTGCCCCACACGCCCCGTCTGGGCGTGAAATCCATGGACCCTACAGGCGCAGGAGTTGGCGGGTCACCGCCATGGTGGTGTCCAGCGGTGCGAGATTGCGGTGGATCTTGGCCATGACGCTCGCGCCGAGCCACATGTCGTACAGAACCTGGGCCACGGCGCGGGGGTCACCGTCGATCGAGAGCGAGCCGTCCTCGAGGCCGGCGGCGATCGTCCGCTCGATGCGGTCAACGATCGCATCCGTGCCCTCCTTCAGAGCAAGTCGCATCGACTCCGACAGGTCGGCCACCTCGGCACCGAGCTTCACCGCGAGGCACTTGCCCTGACACTCATCCACGCTCTGCGTCTGCCGCCACTGCTGCCAGTAGGCCATCAAACGCTCGGCGGGCGACTCGTCGGACCGCGCGAGGACGCGGTCCATGTCGGCGATGTAGTCCGTGAAGTAGCTCTTCAGCATCGCTTCACCGAAGGCGTCCTTCGAGGCGAAGAAGTGATAGAAGGAGCCTTTCGGCACGCCGGCCTCCGCGAGCACCTCGTTGAGGCCGACCGCGGAGTAACCCTTGTGGGCCATGATCCGCCGAGCGGCGTCGAGGATGTTCCGACGGGTGTCCGTGCTGCGCGTGGTGACCGGCATGTCAGCGACCATAGCACGAGAGTAGACCAGTCGTCTGGTGGCACCGGCGGGGAAGCGCCGACGAGCATCGCCTCGATCTGCTCCGCCCCGAACAGGGGGTTGGCCAGCGTTACCTGATAGCGCTGCCGTCCGAGACGAGGCCGACTCCGGGCTGGTGGCTCTGTTCGATGAAGACCTCGGCCAGCGCCCAGCCCGCCGCCAATCGGATCTGAGGGCGGCGCTTGCCGACGTCGGCGCGGACCAGCCCGTACGACACGCCGGCCGCGCCGTGTTCCTCCACCCGTCGGTCGAAGACGCGCTTGGCGGTGTGCCGCTGCTTGGTCCTCGGCCAGCATGCCGCCTTGATCAACCCGCCTGCGTGTCATCCCCGAGAATGACCACCCACAGGTGGATGTGGCCACCAGCGGATTACGCGAAAGTAGTCCCCACCATCACCCCCACGAAAGGACGTCGATCATGCCACCGGCGCCCAAGCGATCGAGAGCCCGCAAGATCTGGACCCGGGCTCTCGCGGCGCTGGCCGTGCTGCTCGTCGCCGCCGTCGTCGGCGTGGCGGTGGCCTACCCCTCCGTGGCCGCCACGACGTGCCCCGGCTGCTACGGCCTGGCAGAGCTCCGCCCCGGTGTCTACATCGAGCACGACCTATCGCCCCAGCAACGATCACAGGTCAGCCAGACGGTCGACGCCGCCACGAAGAGAGTCGATACCTTCTACGGCGGCAGAAAGAGCTCACCCAGCCTGCTCATTTGCACCACCGAGGAGTGCTACCAGCACATCGGCGGCCACAAGGAGCGAGGCATCGCCGTTCTGAACCGCTCCGTGATGCTGTCGCCCCGCGGCATCGACACGGTGATCGCTTCACACGAGATGTCCCACGTCGAGCTCCACACCCGCCTCACCTCCGGGGCAGAGGTCCCGCAGTGGTTCGACGAGGGCCTCGCCGTAGTCGTCTCCGACGACCCCCGCTACCTCGCCCCGCGAACGACCGGCGACCGCTGTCTGGTCTTACCGACCGCGCCGCTGCCGGTCTCCTTGGACGAGTGGCTGAGTACGGCCACCAAGGATACGAACACGTATGCCAAGGCCGCCTGCCAAGTAGACCGCTGGCTCCGAGCCAATGGGGACCGGCGGGGCTTGGAGTCCCTCATTCAGCACCTCAACGCCGGCGAGACCTTCGACTCCCTCGTCCCCGACCGAGCACCCGATCATTCACCCTGAGCTCAACCTCGCCCATCAGCGTCCCCGAACGGCCGATCGTGAGAGCAGACCCAGAGAGCGGCCCCGAACGGCGGACCCGAAGGTCTCGCGCAAGCCCCCACCGGCCCTGCCCTGCGGGAATGCCAGGCCGGGAATGCCAGGGCGGGAATGCCAGGGCGGGAATGCCAGGGCGGGAATGCCAGGGCGGGAATCTCAGGCGGTCTGAGGGGACGAATACAGCCACGGGTCGCGCAGGTCGAAGTAGGTGGGCTCGCCCTCGAACAGGTCCTTCCACTGCTCGAAGAGCTCCCGCATCTCGGTCGGGAGCTCCTTGCCCTCGCCTTCCCTGGCCGCCTGCTCAGAGGTGAAGTACGCGACCTCGGTGTATCCGCCGTCTCCGTGCAGCGCGGCGAACCCGCCGATGAGGTCGGGCCGGAATGCGGCCATGCCCCGCTCGCTCTGGGCGGTGATCTCCCGCATCCGCCGCGGATCCCGGATCCGTCCCTGCATCACCTGGACGAATCCCGCCGCATCTGACCCGCCCTTCAGATACGTGTACACCTCGGCGCAGTCGTGGAAGGTGACCTCGCCGCTGAAGAGTTTCTGGGTCTCGGCCCACCACTGACCCTGCTCGGGGCGCTCACTGTTGCGCCGCGCCGCCTCCCGCGACTCGAAACGCGCCGTGTTCACGAACATGCCGTCGTCCGTCACGCCGGCGGTCGTGCCGAGCCAGCCGTCCACCCCGGGCGCGAGCTCGGCGTGCCATCGGTCCAACGCCGCCCGCATCTCACCGACGTCCCCGACCTGTCCCTGAATGACCTGGATGAACATCGCGGCCCCCTCGCTGTGTACCTGAAATCCACGCTAGGAGTCCGCCCGTGAAGGTCGAGATGTCGAGGCCCCATGCCATGCCCAAAACTTGCCGCCGCTCCGTTGACCTCGGCGGATGAGACCCCATTGGAGGAGGTACTGCCAGTACACCCTTTGGCAGAACCTGTTTGCCCGGGCGCGAAGCCGGTTACCTGGAGGGCGAGGAACTCCTCGCCCAGGTCGACGCGTCCCGCGAGCTGGACTCCGGCCTGACCCGCCACTTCTCACAACCTCGTACGTCTGAGAGAGACACCATGGAATTCGTCAAACAGCAGGCCACCACCAAGGCTCCTGCGGACTGGTTCACCGGCGACGTCTGGTTCGACGTGATCTACGCGGGCCAGGAGCCGTCCCGGATGCGTGCCAACATGGTTCGTTTCTCCCCCGGTGCCCGTACCCACTGGCACTCCCACGTACTGGGCCAGACCCTGCACGTCGTGTCCGGCGTCGCCCTGATCGGCACCCGCGACGGCACCGTCTTCGAAGCCCATCCCGGCCAGACCGTGCGCTGCCCCCCGAACGAGGAGCACTGGCACGGCGCCACCCCCGACCGCTTCATGGGGCACCTCGCCATGTGGGAAGGCGCGGGCGACGGCAGCACCGAAACCACCTGGAAGGAGCCGGTCACCGACGAGCAGTACAACCGCACTCGCAGCCACTGACCAGGTAAACCCGTCCTTCTTCCCGCTCCGGCCGCGGCAGCACCGAGGTACACCAGCGACCCCGGTCCCGGTCCCGGTTCCGGGTCTCCGTTCCGGGTTCCGGGTCTTCGTTCCGGGTTCCGGGTCCCGATCTCGGTTCCGGGTCTCGGTTCCGCAGCGGCCGCCGCGCCGCAGGGCCGAAGGACGGCTAGCGAAAGGATCTTCGATGACCGAGCAACCCCGGCAGATCGGCGGCGGACGCCGCATGATCGGCGATTTCGCGCCGAAGCTCGCCGAGCTCACTGACGACGTCCTGTTCGAGGACGTCTGGAATCGTACGGAGCTGGCCGCCCGCGACCGCAGCCTGATCACCGTCGCCGCCCTCATCGTCGGCGGCGACGCCGATCAGCTCCGCTTCCACCTCGGGCGCGCCAAGGAGAATGGAGTCACCGAGACCGAGCTCATCGAGGCGATCACCCACCTCGCCTTCTACGCCGGCTGGCCGAAGGCCATGACCGCGATCACGACCGCGAAGCAGGTCTTCTCAGGTTGAGCGCCGACACGAAAGCAGGTGGTGAACTCTTGAGCCGGATCCTGGTGACCGGTTCCGCGGACGGTCTTGGGCGTGCCGCGGCGGATGCGTTGTTGTCCGCGGGACACGACGTGGTAGTGCACGCCCGCAACCGGGAGCGTGCGGCGGGCCTCGACGCACTGGTCGACCGTGGGGCACACCTCGTAGTGGGCGACTTCACCGAACGTGATGCCGTACGGCGCATCGCCGCGGAGCTGAACGAGGCGGAGCCGCTCGACGCGGTCATCCACAACGCAGGCGTGTGGAGCGGACCGGCGGTCATGCCGGTCAACATCATCGCACCGTATCTGCTCACGGCCCTGGTGCGTGGGCCGCGCCGCCTGGTGTACCTGAGCAGCAGCTCGCATTTCGACGGGCGCCCGTCGCTCACCGGAGTCGACTGGCGAGGCCAGAGCGCCGGCTCGTACTCCGACAGCAAGCTGTTCGTCACCACGCTCGCGGCCGCCGTAGCTCGCCTGCGTCCCGGGGTGCTGAGCAACGCCGTGGATCCGGGCTGGGTGCCGACGAGGATGGGCGGACCGAGCGCACCGGACGATCTCGAGCTCGGCCACCAGACACAGGAATGGCTCGCCTCCAGCGACGAACCGCAGGCCCTGACCACCGGCGGCTACTGGTACCACCGCCAGCGGCTGCAGCCGCACCACCCCGTCCACGACGAAGCGTTCCAGGACCGCCTCCTGCAGAGGTTGGCCGAGGAGACCGGCAACGCGCTGTGAAAGGCGACAAGAGCCGGGCGGCATGAGCTGATCGGCATGAGCCGGGCGACATGAGCCGGGCGACATGAGCCGGGCGACATGAGCCGGGCGACATGAGCTGATCGACGGTGTCAGGTTCGACGTCGGCCCCTGCCCAGCGCCGAACCTGGCCCGGTTCACCTTCCTTGTCTCCCGCGTCCGCTTATTCGGTGGTGCCCCACCCAGTGGTGGGTCAACGATCTCGTTGTGCGTTTCCCACGTGGGCGAACAGGGCTGAGCGGGCGAGAAGCTACACCGCTCTGCAGGACGTCATCGCTTATTCCACGGGGCGCGACCTCATGACGCTCCCTGCGCGATTCACCGTCACCTAGAAAGGTGGAGGCGTCAGCCTGGCACGGACTCCGCCACAGCGATTAAATGGTTTCCCTGTAGGAAATACATGCTGTGGAGGTAGTGTCCATGGAGCAAGCTCTGGCGACGATCGTCAAACCGCTGCCGGCCCACCTGTTCACCGTGCACGACGGCAGCGCCGAGATGCGGTGGGAAGCCATGGCCGGGCAGGGATACCACACCCCTATAGACCGATTTTTCGTGCGAAATCATACGTACACGCCCAGCATCGACCCCACGACCTGGCGGCTGCGGCTCCACGGGCCCGGGCTGCGATGTCCGGACGAGTACGACTACGACCAGCTTCGTGCCATGCCGTCACGCACCATCGACGCCGCGATCGAGTGCGCCGGGAACGGCCGACGGCTGTACGCGACGCAGCAGCACAACCCGGCCCCGGGCGCGCAGTGGGGGCTGGGCGCGATCGGGGTGGCGCGGTGGCGCGGGGTGGCGCTCAGTTACCTGCTCCGGCACGCGGGACTGCGGCCCGATGCCGTGGACCTGCTGCCGAGCGGTCTCGACGCGCCGTTCGAGGGCTACGGGCACGTACGCCGGCCGCTCCCGGTCGACAAGGCCATGGCCGACGTGCTCGTCGCGTACGAGATGAACGGCCGGCCGCTCCCGCCCGACCACGGATTTCCGGTACGCCTGGTGGTGCCGGGTTGGGTGGGAATAGCGTCGATCAAATGGCTGGGTGATATCGAGGTGGCGACCCGAGAGGTCATTTCGCCGTGGAACACCGTCTTTTACCGCGACGTGACGACCCAGCCGGTGAAGAGCGCTTTCGAGCTGGCGTGGAATGCGCGCCTGGTGGTCGGCCGGTCGCACATCCTGCGCGGCAGGTCGTGGTCGGGGCGGGGGCGGATCGTCCGGGTCGAGGTCAGCGTCGACGGCGGACTGAGCTGGCGGCGGGCCGCACATCATGGCCAGCACCTGGTCAGCGCCTGGTTGCCGTGGCACATCGGCTGGACGCCCCGGTGGCCGGGGCCGTACGAACTGATGGCGAGGGCGACCGACGAGACGGGCGAGACGCAGCCGCTGACGACGCCGCACCACCCGTTCGGATATCACTTCGACGCTGTCGTGCGGCACCCTGTTTCCGTTGTCCACGGATAGGGAATTGTCACCGATCGGGGGTGAGCTGCGCATTTACTAAATGTTGGGACAGCGCATCCGAATTCATCTGGAAGACTCTCGCGGAAACGTCGCGGCAATCCTCGCATGTGATGGTGGCCAGATTCCGTGAGAAAGGGAGAGCAGATGCGCCAGCTCACCGCACTCGACGCCCAGTTCCTCAACGTCGAATCCGCGACCACCGCCGCCAACGTGGCGGGCCTGGCGATCCTCGACCCCGCCGAGGGCCGTGTCACCCGCGACAACCTCGCGGCCCTACTGCTGGAGCGGCTGCACCTGTCGCCGGCGCTGAGCCTGCGGCTGGCGGAGGTGCCGTTCGGGCTGGACCGGCCCTACTGGGTGCCCGACACCGAGTTCGACATCGGCAACCACCTGTTCGAGACGACACTACGCGCGCCCGGCGGCGAGCGGCAGCTGGCCGAGACGGTGGCGGCGATCCACGCCCGGCGGCTCGACCGGGCGCACCCGCTGTGGGAGATGCACCTGATCAACGGGCTGGCCGACGGCTTGGCCGCCGTCTACACCAAGGTGCACCACGCGGCCATCGACGGCGTCTCCGGCGCGGAGACGCTCGCCACCCTGCTCGACCTCTCCCCCGACGCCCGCGACCCGCTGCCGCCCGACTGCCGGTCAGGCCGCGCACCGCACCAGGCGAACCGACCGGACCAGACACCACACGAGGCGGACCAGACGCCTGGCAAGGCGCTGGACCTGGTCCCAGAAGGGCAGACGCCCGGCCTGGTGGGCATGCTGGCCGCCGCCGCCGTACAGACCGCGACCCACCCCATGCGCGCCATCCGCTCGGCGGTCAAGGCGGCCGGTGACCTCGACGCGATCCCCCTGGCCTCCGCCCTCCCCGGCTCGCGGCTGATCGCCAGGGCGGCCAGGTTCGTCGCCGGCGACGACACGCAGCGCCCCGAGCTGCCCGGTCTGACCGTCCCGCGCACGCCGTTCAACGGGCCGATCAGCGGGCGGCGCCATCTGTCGTTCGGGTCGGTCTCGCTCAAGGACGTCAAGAGCGTGGCCAAGGCCAACGGGATGAGCGTCAACGACATCGTCATGGCCCTGTGCACGTCGGCGCTGCGGTCGTGGCTGGAGGAGCGGAACGCGCTGCCCGACGAGCCGCTGGTCGTCGCGGTCCCCGTCGCGGTCCGTACGGCCGGCGCCGGGGAGACGGTGGGCAACCAGATCTCCGCCATGATCGCCCCGATGCCTACGAACGTCGCCGACCCGGTGCGACGCCTGCTGGCCGTCGGCGCCACCATGAGCGCGGCCAAACGGCGCTTCGCCCTGGCGCCGCCCGCCTGGGTGAACGAGCTGTGTTCGCTGCTGCCCGCGCCCATCACCAGCCTGGTGACTCCGGCGATCTTCCGGCTGGCCTCGGTGACGTTCCCGCCGATCAACCTGATCATCAGCAACGTGCCCGGTCCGCAGTTCCCGCTGTACCTGTGCGGAGGACGGGTCCTGTCGTACTACCCGCTGTCGGTGCTGACCGACATGAGCGGCGGCGTGAACATCACCTGCTTCTCCTACGACGGCATGCTCGACTTCGGCGTGGTGGCCTGCCCCGAGCGGATGGACAACGTGTGGGGGCTGCTCTCCCACCTGAAGACGGCCCTCGACGAGCTGTCAGACGAGCGAGTGGGCGATGAGTTCCGCGACCGCGTCGGGGTCGATCTGGTGGCCGGTTAGCTGGCAGAGGTTCTCCTGGTAGAGCAGTACGGCCGCGAACGTGGCCGCCGCCACCTCCAGCCGGGCCGCGTCGCCCCGGGCACCCGGCAGCGCCAGCTCCAGCGCGAACCTGGCCCGGCTGATCAGCTCGCCGTTGAGCCGGCCGAGCCGCTCCTTGACCGAGCCGTGCGTGTCGGCCTCGCGGAACAGGATGCGGCGCATCGCCGGCGAGGCGCGCAGCGGCAGCCTGCGGGCCAGCCGCGACAGCGTGCGCGCCGGATCGCCGGGCACCGCGTCGATCTCGTGTCCCTCCTCGACCAGGGTGCGCTCGTCGATGAGCGCCACCAGGACGTCGATCTTGCGCGGGAAGTAGTGGAAGATCAGCCCCTTGGGCACCGCGGCCAGCCTGGCGATGACCGCGGTCGGCGTGGCCTCGTAACCGCCACCGGCGAACAGTTCCTCCGCCGCGTCCAGAATGCGCGTCCGCGCGTCACCGACCTCCACAGCCGCACCCTAGCGTCACCCTGTAGCCCCTGGTAAGGCCATGGAAGTCGACGACATCCTCACTGGGCGCCGATGGCCCGGCTGAGCATGGGGTAGGCCCGGTGCAGCTCCCGCTGCCAGGACTCGTGGTTGTGCCCGCCGCGATAGAAGTGCGTCCGTACAGGAATGCCCAGCCGCTCCAGCCGTCCCGCGAACGCCCGGGCGGCCCGGTTGGCCAGGTCCTCGACCAGGTCGCCCGCGCCCGCGGCCACGTACAGCTGGCCCCCCTTGAGCTTCCCGGCCTGGTCGTAGGGGTTGTGGGCGCGCCAGACGGAGCGCTGCGCGGCCGGATCCCCCCAGACGCGCTTCCAGTCGGTGCCGAAGCAGCCGATCGTGGTGCCCGCCATGACGGCCTGCGGCACGCCGGGTTCGAGGATGTGCACGGCTCCGCTGAAGGAGGCCGCGGCCTTGAAGTACCCCTTGGCGGCGTACAGCATCGCGCCCTGACCACCCATCGAGTAGCCCGCGACGGCCCGCTCCCGCCCGGCGCGGTAGCGGGATTCGAGCAGCGGCAGCAGCTCCTTGAGGTGGTAGGTCGCCCAGCGCGGCGGGCCGCCGTCGCCGCCGTTCCACCAGTCGGAGTAGCTGCCGCACTTGCCGCCGTCGGGCATGACGACCATCAACCCGGAGTTGCGGGTGAGCGCGTCGACGTCGGTCTTGGCGGTCCACGAGGCGTAGTCGTCGAGGCCACCGTGCAGCAGCCAGAGCACCGGCCAGTCGCGCCGCGACTCCCACCCCGAGGGCAGCAGCAACCGGACCTTCGTGGTGCCGGCCAGCGCCGGTGACCTGATCGTCAGCTCCATCCTGCGCTCGTCGAGCCGCTTCTCCTCGACGACTTCGACCGCCTCGGCGGCCCGCGCGCCGCTCGACGGAGCCGGCCGGGGGGCGGGCTCGCCATCGCGATTGAGCAGTACGGCCACCGCCCCCACCGCGAGAAGGCCGCCGATGACCAGGCAACCACGTAATCGGGGTGCCATCGAAGCCTCCCTTTTCGATGCGCGGATAATAGCGAGATGAGATCCTTTGAGTTGAGATCCTTTGAGTTGAGATCTTCTGAGTTGAGATCAATCGCCACCACGGACCTGTCCGTGTTCCCGATATGCCTGGGCACCAACGTCTTCGGCTGGACCGCCGACCGGGCGGCGTCCTTCGAGGTGCTCGACGCGTACGTCGCGGGCGGCGGCAACTTCATCGACACGGCCGACGTCTACCCCTACTGGGCCACCGGCGAGTCTACCTCCGAGACGATCATCGGTGAGTGGATGGCGGAGCGCGGCAACCGCGACTCGATCGTGCTGGCCACCAAGGTCGGCATGCTGGAGGGCGTGAAGGGCCTGGCGCCCGCGACCATCCGTACCGCCGTCGAGGACTCACTGCGCCGGCTGCGTACCGACCGGATCGACCTCTACTGGGCGCACGTCGACGACAAGGACACCCCGCTGGCCGACACGCTGGCCACGTTCGGGCAGCTGATCAAGGAGGGCAAGATCCGCCACATCGGCGCCTCCAACTACAGCGCCGAACGGCTGGCGGAGGCGCTGCGGGTGGCCGACGACGAGGGTCTGCCCAGGTATGTCGCACTGCAGCAGCAGTACAGCCTGATGGAGCGCGACTACGAGGGCGGGCTGCGCGACGTCGTGGCCGCGGAGGGGCTGTCCAGCACCCCCTACTCCTCGCTGGCCCGCGGCTTCCTGACCGGCAAGTACGCCCCGGGGGTCACGGTCGACAGCCCGCGCGCGGGACAGGCGGCCAAATACCTGGAGACGGAGCACGGGCCGCGGACGATCGAGGCCCTGACCAAGGTGGCCGCCGAGCACGACGTCGAGCCGGCGGCGGTGGCGCTGGCCTGGCTCGCCGCCCAGCCCACGATCACCGCGCCGATCTCCAGCGCCCGCGACGTCAGGCAGCTCCAGCCGCTCCTCACAGCGGCCGCGCTCACGCTGACCGCCGGCGAACTACGCGTCCTCGACGAAGCCTCCCGCCCCTGACCACGGGAAACCGCCCATAACCAGTGGGAGCTCCTACCCGGGTGCGATCTTGAATTCGTATCCAAGATCATGTGATACTCCACAAGAGTTTTGACTTTTGTTATGGAATGTCCGTCAGGTGAGATGGGCAGTTGGAGGATCGCGTGGCGCCCGGGCTTCCAGCCGGTGAACAAGAACCCCAGGTCCTTCCCTTTCACCGAACCATCCCCCGGCTGCTGAGAGACCCGGTCACCGAACTGGCCAAGATGGGCACCGACGCCGGGGGGCGGATCGTCCGGCTGAACATCGGCCCGTTCCAGCCCTACCTGGTCTCCCATCCCGACCACGTCCAGCAGGTGCTCAAGACCGACTGGTCCAACTTCGTGCGCGAAGGCATGTTCTGGCGGCCGCTGCGGCGCGTGACCGGCCAGAGCATCCTGGGTGAGGGCGAGGGCTGGGAGTCCAGCAGGAAGGTCCTCCAGCCGCTGTTCACCGCGAGGTACACGGCTTCGCTGGGCGAGGACCTGGCCGACATCATCGCCGGCCGCGTCGCCGAGCTGGACGAGCACGCGCGGAGCGGACGGCCGATCGACGCCGCGCACCAGATGACGGCGATCGTCAACGAGAGCGTCATCAAGGTGCTGTTCGGCGGGCGGATCTCCCGGGACATCGCCGAGCGGCTCCTGCCCGAGTTCGCCACGTGCGCCACGTCGATCGGCTTTCGGCTGCTCTTCCCCTTCATGCCCTACTCCGTCAGAGTGCCGGGGGACCGGGCCTTCCTGGCGGCCACGAAGAAGATCGACGAGATCGTCTACCCCTTGATCGAACGGGCTCTCAGGGAGGGCACCCGCACCAACGAAGTGCTCTCGGCGCTGCTCAGGGTCAGGATGGAGGAGACGGGCGCGGCGGATCCGCGGCAGGTCCGCGACGACCTGGTCAGCGTCTACGGCGCGGCGTCGGAGACCACGGCGGTTTCGCTGACCTGGCTGTGGTCGGTGCTGCACGACCATCCCGACGTGTACGCCAGGCTGCGGGAGGAGGTGGGCCAGGTGGTCGGCGACGGCCCGGTCCGGCCGGCCCACGTGCCCAGGCTCAGGTATCTCCGCATGGTCCTGCAGGAGGTGGTGCGCCTGTACCCGCCGGGCTGGATCATCCCCCGCCAGGCCGTGGCGGACACGGAGATCGGCGGGGTCCGGATCAAGGCGGGCTCGCAGGTGCTGGTCAGCCCGTACACGACCCATCGGCTGGCGGAGTTCTGGAAGCGGCCGCTGGAATTCGACCCGGAGCGCTGGGCGCCCGAGCAGGCCGAGCGCCGGCATCGCTACGCCTCGATCCCGTTCGGCGCCGGCCCGCATGTGTGCCTGGGCCAGCACCTGTTCTATCTCAAGGCGCCGCTCGTGATCGCGAACCTGCTGAGCAGGTACCGGCCGGCGCTGACCAACCCGCAGCGGCTCACCTTGGTGCCGGGAGCGTCGGTGCGACCGAAGGAGAAACTCATGCTGAAGCTGCTGCCGATCGAGCGGAGCCGTCAGGCGTGAGCGGCGGGGAGGCAGCGGAGCTGCTGACGGATCTCATGTTCCGGCCCTGGGGTCAGGTCTCTTCCTCGGTCTATGAGACCGGCCGGCTGGTCACGCTCGTTCCCTGGCTGATCGGCCACCAGGAGCGGATCGATTACCTGGTCGCCGCCCAGCGGCAGGACGGCGCCTGGGGGGCACCGGACGGGTATGGGCTGGTGCCGACCCTGAGTGCCACTGAGGCGATCCTGTCCGCGCTGCTGCGCGGGGAGTCCGGCACGGACGGGCAGAACCTCGGGGAGGCCGCCGAGCGCGGCCTGCGCGTTCTGGCCGACTGGCTGGCCGGCCCCCTGCAGCTGCCCGACATGCCGGCGATCGAGCACATCGTGCCTTCGCTGGTCGCCCTCATCAATCGGCACCTGGAGAGCCTGGCGGGCCACGGCCCGCTGTCGCTGCCCGACGGGATGAGCTACGACACGCTCGACCTGGTCAGATCGTGGATCGAGTCGGGGGCCGAGGTGCCGGAGAAGTTGCTGCACGCTCTGGAGATCGGCGGCCCGGCGGCCAAGGGGGCGCTCGTGGCCCGGCCGACGGCCATCGGCACCATCGGGGCCTCACCCGCGGCCACCGCCGCCTGGCTGGGCGAGCGGGGCGCGCGCGACGTGCACGACCCGTCCCGCGGGCACCTTGAGGCGGTAGCCAGGCGCCACGGTGGTCCGGTGCCCGTCGGGCTGCCCATCACGGTGTTCGAGCGGGGCTGGGTGCTGAGCTGGTTGATCCGCGCGGGCGTGCCCGTCGAGGTGCCGCCGGAGATGGCGGCCGACCTCAGGGCGGCGATCGGTCCCGCCGGCGCCACCGCCGGCCCCGGGCTTCCCGCCGACGCCGACACGACCTCTGTGGCGCTGTACGCCCTGGCGCTGCTCGGCATGCCGTACGAGCCGGACTGCCTAGGGGCGTTCCGCTCCGGCACGCACTTCTCCACCTGGCAGGGAGAGCAGGGCACCTCGGTCAGCGTCAACGCGCACGTGCTCGACGCCCTCGGCCAGTACGTCACCTGCGTGCCCGCGGCCGCCGTCCGCTATCACGAGACCATCGCCGAGGTGGCGGCCTGGATCCGCGAGCGGCAGGAGCCGGACGGGAGCTGGACCGACCGATGGCACGCTTCGCGCTACTACGCCACGGCGGCCTGTGCGCTGGCGCTGGACGAATTCGGCGGCGACCTCTCGGCGGGCGCGGTGGACGCGGCCGTCGGCTGGGTGCTGGAGACCCAGCGGCCGGACGGGTCGTGGGGCCGCTGGGTGGGCACCGCGGAGGAGACCGCCTACGCGATGCAGATCCTGCTGCTGACCCGGTGGCGGGCGGACTCGCGATGTGAGCGGGCCGTAGACCGCGGTCACGCGTATCTGACACGGTCGTCAGGCGAGGAGCATCCGCCCCTCTGGCACGACAAGGACCTTTACACGCCGGTCGCCGTGGTCCGCGCCGCCGTCATCGCCTCGTCTCATCTCGCCCGGCGGACCTGACCCTCATGGGACTCCAGATCTCCGGCCAGTTCGTGGACGGTGTACGCGTGCGTGTCCCTGGCCAGGTACCAGCGGCCGTTGAACGACACGCTCCTGCGCTGCCCCTCCGCGATCTCCGCCAGTTCGGCGGGCAGGCCGGCGAGCGCGGCTCTGAACTCCGCGTCGAGCTCGCCGATGTGCGCCGAGACCCGCGTGACCGCTCGCGCCGTGCCCGTGCCCGCGTTCTCCAGGATGCTGATGGAGTTGGGCTTGCCCTCGGCCTTCTCCCGCTCGAACGTCCTGATGTCGTTGGCCAGCCGCATGCAGGCCGCGCCGAGGTGGGTGGCCGGCTCGATCGACGCCCAGTGGGCGGCCTCGGCGGGGACGGGACCGCGGATCGCCAGGGCGGCGGCCCACCACGTGGGATAGAGGATCGTGAGCAGGCCGTTCGCCAGGTAGTCCGCGTACTCCGGCCAGGGGGCCCGGCCCGCCGCCCAGGCGCGCTCGCGGAGCATGGCCGCGCCGGCGAGCTCCAGCCGTCGTCCCAGGGTCGGCGCGTGGACCGCCGCACCGGTGTGGCCGTGGAAGCGGGCACACCACGCCTGCCAGGCGCCCAGGACCTGCTCGATCGGCCCTTCGGCGGCCGGCTCGGGTGCCGCGGCGAAGGGCATGCCGGTGGTCATGGCGCACAGCCGGGCGATGAAGGCGGTGAAGTCGCGGTCGGACCAGTCTCCGGCGATGCCGTCGGCGATGTCGTCGAGGCCGAACAGGATCGCGGTCAGCGCCCCGAGCTCGGCGATCTGGTCTCGGCGCGCGAGCGGGAACGTGGCCGCGGCCGACAGACAGCTGAAGGCCAGCCGGCTCGCCGAGCTCTCGCCGTCGGCGAACAGGACGGGAAAAGGGCGCAGCAGCCCGGCCGCCTCGGGAACGGCGTCGAGCGCGGCCCGCAGGACGGCGCCTCGGTCCCCCTCGGGCACGCCCGCCAACTGATGCGATCCCTTGAGCAACCGGTCCGCGAGATCGTTGCGGATGCCGAAATACGCGCGATCCTCCGGGTCACTCACCCACGGAGGATATCCATCAATACATCATTTGACTAATTGGGTCATGAAAACGGATATATCACCGCAAATGAATGCAGTCGGGTTGAGGCAAGATCGCCCTCTTTGCTAGGGTGCCCACGTCTTCAGCGCCGGTATGCCACTGCATCTCCTGGTGGTCAGCCATTTCAAATGACTTTCACAGGGTAGGTATGATGCGCTTCCGCAATTCACGACTGCGGACCAAGATCATTGCTCTCTTGCTCTCCATGGCGGCGCTGTGGGTGTTCGCCGCCTGGGTGACCCTTCGCGAGGGCGTCAACCTGCTCTGGGTCTCGCAGCTCGACAACGCCGTGGTCGGGCCGAGCGAGCCGCTGCTCGTCGAGCTGCAACGGGAACGCCGGCTGTCGATCATCCGGCTCGGCGACGGGACGATCCGCGCCCGCAAGGATCTGGAGACCCAGCGCAAGCAGGCCGACCGAACGATCACCACCTTCGAGGAGGCGGCGAGTTCGAGCGTGGTCGACTGGGCGACGGACGGCGACGGGGCCAAGCGGGTCGCCGACGTCTTCCGGCGGCTCGACACGCTCAAGACCACCCGGCAGGCCATCGACGCGGGCCGGATGAACCGGGTGCAGGCCACCGATGCCTACGCCGACGTCATCGACTCCATCTACCGGCTCTACGGCTCGGTGGCGACCCTCGACGACAAGATCGTCGCTAAGGACATCCGCACGCTCCTCGCGCTGAGCAGGGCCCGCGAGGTTCTCGCCCGGGAGGACGCCCTGCTCGCCGGCGCCCTGGCCGAGGGACGGCTGACCCCCGCGGAACACGCGCAATTCGCCGAGACCGTGGGCGCCTGGCGCATCCTCGCCGAGCAGGCGGCCGGCGAGCTGCCCGACTCCGAGAAGGCCGCCTACGACAAGCTGGCCGCGAGCGCCACGTTCAACAACCTGCGCGAGCTCGAGAACCGGCTCGTCGAGCAGGACGCCAGCATGGAGAGCGTCCCGTTCGGCGCCGGCCAGTGGAAGACCGCTTCCGAACGCGCCCTCGCCGACTTCAACGCCTTGGTGCTCAGCGCGGGTGACCGCCTCGTGGACCGCGCGACGCCGGTCGCGATCGGCGTGGTCGTGCGACTGGTCCTGGCCGGCGGCCTTGGGCTCATCGCGGTCATCGCGTCGATCGTCCTGTCCATCACCACGGCCCGTACGCTCCTCGCCCAGTTGCAGAAGCTGCGTGACGCCGCGCACGAGCTGTCCGACGAGCGGCTGCCCCGTCTGGTGGAGCGGATCGGGCACGGCGAGGAGGTGGACCTGGCGCGCGAGGCCCCATCGCTGGACTTCGGTGAGGACGAGATCGGGCAGGTCGGCCAGGCGTTCAACACCGTGCAGCGCACGGCGGTCAGCGTCGCCGCCGAGCAGGCCGAGCTGCGGCGCAGCATCCGCGACATCCTGCTCAGCCTGGCCCGCAGGACCCAGGGCCTGGTGCACCGGCAGTTGACCGTGCTCGACGTGATGGAGCGGCGCGAGACCGACCCCGAGGAGCTGAAGGAGCTCTTCCGGCTCGACCACCTGGCCATCCGGATGCGGCGCAACGCCGAGAACCTCATCGTGCTGTCCGGCTCCTCCCCAGCCCGTGTCTGGCGCCGCTCGGTGCCGATGGTCGACGTCGTACGCGGCGCGCTGGCCGAGGTGGAGGACTACACCCGGGTGACGCTCATGCCGATGGGCGACGTCGTGCTGCTGGGCCGCGCCGTGGGTGACGTCATCCACCTGCTGGCCGAGCTGATCGAGAACGCGGCCTCCTTCTCGCCGCCCTACACCACCGTCGAGGTCCGCGGGCAGCTGGTGGCCAACGGATACGTGGTCGAGATCGAGGACCGCGGGCTCGGCATGAAGCCGGAGGACCTGGAGTCCGCCAACGAGCGCATCGCGGACCCGCCGGAGTTCCGCATCACGGGCACCGCGCGCCTGGGACTGTTCGTGGTCAGCCGCCTGGCCGGGCGCCACGGGATCCAGGTCGTGCTCAAGTCCTCACCGTACGGGGGGACCACGGTCGTGGTCCTGATCCCCCAGGAGCTCGTCCAGCTGGGAGAGGCGCCGGAGGAGGGCGATGAGCCGGCGCGGCTGCCCCGCAGGAAGGCGGTCACCACGGCGGCGCGGACGGCCGCTCCGGAGAACGTACGCCGGCTGACGGTGGCTCCGCCCCGCGACCCCGCCGAGCAGGAGCCCGCACGGGAGCGCGTGCGTCCGGAGTCTGAACGCGAGCGCGTCCGCCCGGAGTCCGAACGGGAGCGCGTGCGTCCGGAGTCCGAACGGGAGCGTGTCCGTCCGGAGCCGAGGCGCGCGCGACCGGAGCCCGCACAGGATCAGCCCCCCGCCGAGTTCACCCCTTCCGGCCTGCCCTTGCGGGTGCCACAGGCCAGCCTTGCCCCCGCCCTGCGTGACGAGGCGCCCGCCACGCGACCGAACCCCGAGGAGGACGATGACGAACGCTCGCCGGAAGAGATCCGCGCGATGATGGGATCTCTGCAGTCGGGCACCAGGCTGGGCAGGACCGAAGCGGCCAAAATCATGGACGGGCTCGATGGAGAGCAACCGGGAGGCGAGACGTGACACCTGGTTCCGGCACGGATCTGAACTGGCTGCTCGATGATCTGATCGGCCGGGTCAAGGAGGCCGAGCACGCCATCGTCCTGTCTTCTGACGGACTGTTGATGGCCTCGTCCGCGGCGTTGCAGCGGACGGACGGCGAGCACCTGTCGGCGGTGGCCTCCGGGCTGCAGAGCCTGGCCAAGGGCTTGTCCGAGCACGTGCGCGGCGGCACGGTCAAGCAGACGGTGGTGGAATTGCGCTCGCGGTTCCTCATCGTGACCGTGGCGGGCGAGCGGGCGTGCCTGGCCGTCCTGTGCACGCAGAACGCGGACATCGGGCTGGTCGCCTACGAGATGGCCATGCTCGTCGCCCGGGTCGGCCAATACCTCACCTCGGGCGCCCGTGCCGAGGCCGTGGCCAGGGGTGATCGGTGAACACCCCTGGTCACGGCCCCACGGACGGGCCCGAGGACGAGCACTGGGTCGATCCGGAGATCATCCGGCCGTACGTGGTGACGCGGGGGCGGACCCAGCCCACCCATGGCAAATTCGACCTGATCTCCATGGCCGTGGCCATCGGCCCGACGCCTGGTCCCGAGGCCGGGCTCGACCCCGAACATCTGTCGATCCTGCGGCTCTGCCGCGAGCCCAAGTCCGTCGCCGAGATCGCCGCGCACCTGGACCTGCCCGCGGGCACGATCCGGGTGCTGCTCGGCGACCTGTTCGACAAGGAACTCGTCTCGGCCCAGGAACCGCAATCCGAGGTGGACATGAACGATATGAAGATGTACAGGGCGGTGCTCGATGGCCTTCGATCGCTCTGACCGCCCGCGCCTGCCGACCGCGATCAAGATCCTGGTCGCGGGTGGTTTCGGCGCGGGTAAAACCACGCTGGTCGGCGCGGTCTCCGAGACGCGCCCCCTGCGGACCGAGGAGATCCTGACCGACCGCGGCATCGGCATCGACGACATCTCCTCCGTGGAGGCCAAGCGGACGACGACCGTGGCGATGGACTTCGGCCGCATCACGCTCAGCCCCGACTACGTGCTGTACCTGTTCGGCACGCCGGGGCAGGAGCGGTTCTGGTTCGTCTGGGACGAGTTGGCCGAGGGCTCGCTGGGCGCGGTCATCCTGGCCGACACCCGCCGCCTGGCCGACTGCTTCCCCTCGATCGACTACTTCGAGCGCCGTGGCACGCCGTTCGTGGTGGCGGTCAACTGCTTCGAGGGCTCGCGGACGTTCGAGCTCGACGAGGTACGGCTGGCGCTCCAGCTGAACCCGTCGATCCCGATCATCATGTGCGACGCCAGGAAGCGCGACTCGAGCAGGGAGGTGCTGATCACCCTGGTGAAGCATTCCGCCAAACTCCGCGCGGAGCCTGTGGCTCCTTGATCCAGAGCGCCGGTCCGGCCGCGTTCGGCTGGTGGATCATCGCGTTCGCGCTGTTCCTGATCCCGTGCGCGATCGTGACCGGGCAGCTGGGCGCCATGTTCCCCGGCGAGGGCTCGATCTACCTGTGGACCAGCAAGGCGTTCGGGCCGTTCTGGGGGTTCTTCGCCGGGTTCTGCGCGTGGTGGCCGGGCGTCCTGGTGATGGTGGCCACGGGCACGCTGACGATCTCGTTCCTCGGCTTCGTCTTCCCCGCCGTCGGCGCCCTGTCCGTGCAGGCGCAGGGCGGGCTGATCGTGGCGATCCTGGTGCTGGCGGCCGTGCTTGCCGTGCTGCGGTTCCGCCTGACGCAGAACGTGGTCAACATCGTCTTCCTCGCGTACGGCCTGGCCATCGCGCTGATCTTCGCGGCCGGGCTCGCCTACCTGCTGTGGGGCTCGCTCGCCGTGATGGTCGCCTACCTCGCCGCCACCTGGGGCGTGATGGTCTCGGTTCCGGCGGACCGCTCGGCGCAGATCACCGCGGTGGCGGCCGCGGTCGGCATCGGGCTGGGCGCCTGGGCGGGCAAGCTGGTGGCGCTCCTTCTGGCGGCGATGTTCTTCATCATCACCGTGGTCTACAACTACTCCTTCGCCCGCCTGATCTTCGTCTCCGGGCTCGACCAGCGGCTACCCAAGGCCGTCTCGCACGTCAACGCGCAGAAGGTGCCGGACGTGGCGGTCTGGATCCAGACCGTGCTGGCCGCGCTGTTCACCGTGGCGGCGTTCATGTCGGCCGCGCCGGCCGACGCGCAGACCAAGGTCTACAACGTGCTGCAGGCGGCGGTCATGGTCATCTGGTGCCTGTCGCTCGTGGTGGGGCCCTGCTGTACCTGCTCGGCGCGGGCGGCAGGCGAAAGGGCCCGGCCTGAGCCGGGCCCCCATGACCAGCGGGTGTCAGTGCTCGGTAGCCTTCTCGGCGCCGACGCCGGTGAGCGAGCGGACCTCGATCTCGGCGTACTTGGCCGCGTTGTACTCCTTGCTCAGGATCGTGCCGAGGTAGCCGAACAGGAAGCCCAGCGGGATCGAGATGATGCCCGGGTTGCTCAGCGGGAACCAGTTGAAGTGCGCCGTCTTGAACAGGGCCGTCTCCGAGCCGGACACCACCGGCGAGAAGATGACCAGCAGCAGGGCGGAGATCAGGCCGCCGTAGATGGCGCTGACCGCGCCCGCCGTGTTGAACCTCTTCCAGAACAGGCTGTAGAGGATCGCCGGCAGGTTGCCCGAGGCGGCCACCGCGAACGCCAGCGCCACCAGGAACGCGACGTTCTGTCCCTGCGCCAGGATGCCGAGGCCGATGGCGACCGCGCCGATGACGAACGCGGAGATGCGGGCCACCAGCACCTCCTCGCGCTCGGTGGCGTTGCCGCGCCGGAACACGTGCGCGTACAGGTCGTGCGAGAAACTGGAGGAGGAGGCCAGCGTTAGGCCGGCCACCACGGCCAGGATCGTGGCGAAGGCCACCGCGCCGATCAGCGCCAGCAGGATCGTGCCGCCCGCCGAGCCGAGGAACGTCTCGCCGACGGCCTTGGCCAGCAGCGGGGCGGCCGTGTTGCCCGCCTTGTCCGAGGCGGCGATGGCCTTGCTGCCGACCAGGGCCGCCGCGCCGAAGCCGAGGACCAGGGTGAGCAGGTAGAACACGCCGATGATGCCGATGCCCCAGAGCACCGACTTGCGGGCGTCCTTGGCCGTCGGGACCGTGTAGAAGCGGATCAGGATGTGCGGCAGGCCCGCCGTACCGAGGACCAGGGCGAGGCCGAGGCTGATCAGGTCGATCTTGCCCGCCAGGCCCTGCGCCTCGGTGCCGTACTTGAGGCCGGGGATGAGGAAGTTGCCGTTCTTGCCGCTCTGCGTCGCCGCGTCGCCCAGCAGGGACGACAGGTTGAAGCCGTAGTGGCCCAGCACCAGGAGGGTGATCAGGGCGGCGCCGGTCATCAGCAGCACGGCCTTGACGATCTGCACCCAGGTGGTGCCCTTCATGCCGCCGAACACCACGTACACGATCATGAGGGCGCCCACCCCGACGATCGTCCACGCCTTGCCCGAGGGGCTGGTGATGCCGAGCAGCAGGCCGACCAGGGCGCCCGCGCCGACCATCTGCGCCAGCAGGTAGAAGATGCTCACCGTGATCGTGGACACGCCCGCGGCGGTCCTGACCGGGCGCGGGCTCATCCGGAAGGCCAGCACGTCGGCCATCGTGAACTTGCCGGAGTTACGCATCAGCTCGGCGACCAGCAGCAGCGCCACCAGCCACGCCACCAGGAAGCCGATGGAGTAGAGGAACCCGTCGTAGCCGGACAGGGCGATGATGCCGGCGATGCCGAGGAAGGACGCGGCCGACATGTAGTCGCCGCCGATCGCCAGGCCGTTCTGCACGCCGCTGAACGACCGGCCGCCGGCGTAGTAGTCGGCCGCGGTCTTCGTCTGCCTGCTCGCCCAGAACGTGATGACCAGCGTGAGCGCGACGAAGGTGAGGAAGAGAATGGTGGCCAGGGTCTCGGACTTCACTGGGTCTTCTCCTCGACCTCGTGGCGGAGCTTGTCGGCGATCGGGTCGAGCTTCTTGTCGGCGTGCCTGGAATACGCCCACGCGATCCAGAACGTGGAGACGAACTGCAGCAGGCCGAAGATCAGCGCCACGTTGATGTTGCCGAACAGCTTGATCCCCATGAAGTCACGCGCCCACCCGGACAGCACCACGTAGAGCAGGTACCACACCAGGAACGCCGCGGTCATGGGGAACGTCCACCGCCGGAAGCGCCGCTTCAGGTCCTGGAATTCGGCGCTCCCCTGAATCTCTTCATAGACGGATGCGTCATGTTGTTTAGTCGTCACGAGCCCTCCACTGTGATGCGGATCACGCACAAGATAGGAGCGAAACCTATCCTTCGTGGAGGGCCCTGGGGAGGCTGTTCGGCGAGCCGCCGCAGCTCAGCGCCTAGTTGGGACGGAGTTGCGGCGAAAGGTCGCATCCGCGCGATGAACGGTCACGACAGCTCGCGCCAGCGCCACAGCAGCGCCGCCCGCCGCAGATGCGCCCGTACGGCCAGGACCGCCGAAACACCGATCAGCACTGCCCCGATCCGCCTCGTCCGCGACAGCGACCTCGACAACCGGGTCAGCCCGGCGACCAGCTCGGCCCGGTCCACCAGGGCGGCGGCCGGATCGGCGGCCACCGGATCGGCGGTCAACTCGGTCTCGGCCGTGCCGTACTCGTGGCGCAGCCGATCCATCACCGTCCGCCGGGCGTGCCAGGCCCGCACCAGCTCCGCCAGCGCCTCGCGCTCGCCGAGCTGGCATCTCACCACCAGTAACTCATCTGCCACCTTGCCTCCTTGCCGGCACAGTCGGGGCGAAAGGCCATCAGGTTCATACTTGCTCTGAGTAATCAAATGACTACCCTGAGAGGCAATTGTGGTGAGCCTTCCCGGCATGCTGATGTGATCGGCGTGATTCCATCGGAGGATCGGCTCTTCCGCGAGCTCAACGCGGCGATGGGGCAGGGGGCGAGCCCCGACGAGCTGGGTGAGGCGATCTCGCGCGCCGTCTCGCGGTGGGTGAGTCATGACGCGCTGCGGCTGGTCGGCACCAGTCCGGCGACCGGGCTGGGACTCGGGTCCTTCAGCTTCTGGCACCGCTACGAGCCGGCGCTCATCCGCGCGCTCGCGATGAGCCGCTACCTCGACGACGATCCGTGCCGCCCGGCCGCGCTGGCCCGGCGGCCCGTGCCGGTGGGCCTGGTGGGCGCGGGATGCGGCGGCAACCGCTGCAAGCAGCACGGCGAGGGGCCGTGCGAGCTGCACGGCGACCGGCTGACGCGGGAGGTGCTGCTGGCGCATGGTGCGGGCTGCGAACTCCGGCTGCTGCTGCGCGACTCCCACGGCGTGTGGGGGTTGCTCGGACTGATCCGCTCGGAAGGCGGGCGGCCGTTCGGCGCCGAGGACGCGGACAGAGCGGTACGGCTGGCCCCGGCGCTGCTGGCCGCGCTGCGCCGCTATGTGACCGTCGCGCCGCTGACCCCGTCGTTCCCGGCGCTGCCCGCGGGCCTGATCGTGATAGGCGCCGACCACGCCATCCGCGCGGTCACGCCGCAGGCGCGCGCGTGGCTGGCGCAGATGTGGACGCCCGGCCGGTGCGACCTGCCCGACTGGCTGGCCGACACGTCGATGGAATGCCTGTCACTCGACACGCGGACATACGCCCGCGATCCGGATTCCTGGCGGCCGCGGATCTGCGCGCCGGCGGCCATCTTCGGCCGCTGGACAGTGATCGAGGGCCAGCCTCTCTCCCCCGACGGCGACGGCGACGTGGCCATCGTCATCCAGGCGGCCACCGGCCCGCTGCTGCTCCCGTCGTTCTGCGACTGGTACGGCATCACGCCGCGCGAACGATGCGTCGTGGAGTGCCTGTACGCCGGCGCGGCCCCCAAGCAGATCGCCCGCCGCCTCGACCTGTCGGTGCACACGGTCAACGACCATCTGAAGGCGGTCTTCCGCAAGACCGGCGCCAGCGGCAGGGACGAGCTCATGGCCGCGCTCACCGGCTGACGATCGTCACCCCTTGACCGCACCGGCCGTGAGCCCTTCGACGATGTAGCGGCGGATCGCGGCGAACAGCACCAGCGTCGGCAGCACCGAGACCACCGTGGCGGCGGCCATCGAGCCCCAGTCGATGTCGTACTGGGTGATGAAGGAGTTCATGGCGACGGGGATCGTCTTGGCGTCCTCGCTGTCGATGAACGTGATCGCCAGGAACAACTCGTTCCAGCACTGCACGAAGGCGAAGATGAACGTCGCGGCGATGCCCGGCAGCATCACCGGGATCACCACCCGGACCATGGCGACCAGCCGGGAGGCCCCGTCGACCTGCGCGGCCTCCTCCAGGGCCACGGGGATGCGCTCGTAGAAGCCGCGCATGATGATCGTGGAGAACGGCACCAGCATGGCGACGTACACGAGCATGAGCCCGGCCAGCCGGTTGAGCAGGTCGAGGTCGGACATCAGCAGATAGAGCGGGCCGAGCGCGATGAACAGCGGGAGCATCTGGGTGACCAGGAACGCCAGCATGAGCGCGCCCCGCCCGGGGAAGCTGAAGCGGGCCAGCGTGTAGCCGCCGAGCACGCCGATCATGGTCACCGCCCCGGCCGCCACCAGCGAGACGAGCAGGCTGTTGAGCAGGTAGGTGCCGAAGTCGGCGAAGGAGAACAGGTCCGCGTAGTGCTCGAACGTCACGTTGCCCGGCCAGTATTTGATCGGCATCGAGAAGATCTCGGCCTTGGGCTTGAGCGAGGTGACGACGATCCAGTAGAGGGGGAAGAGCGTGATCAGCAGCCAGACGCCGAGCACGATCGCTTTGGCCAGGCGTCTCATCGGGCCTTCTCGAATCGGGTGGCGTTCAGGTAGAAGACGCTGAAGGCGAGCAGCAGGCCGAGGACGAGCATGCCGACCGCGCCCCCTCGGCCGTAGTCGCCGCCGATCACCTGCTGGATGAGGAACGTGGTGATGATGTCGGTGCTCCCCGCGGGTCCGCCGCCGGTCATCGAGTAGATCAGGTCGGGGAAGTTCAGGATCCAGATGATGCGCAGCAGCACGATCAGCGCCAGCGTCGGCCGGATGTGCGGCAGCGTCACGTGCCAGAACTGCCTCAGCCGTGACGCCCCGTCCACGTCCGCCGCCTCATAGAGCTCACGGGGCACCGACTGCAGGGCCGCCATGATCATGATGGCGAAGAATGTCACGCCGTACCAGACGTTGGCGATGATGACCGAGGTCATCGCCCACCCGGGCGTCGCGAGGAAGCCGATGCGGTGCTCGATGATGCCGCTTCTGAGCAGCAGGTCGTTGATCACCCCGAACTGCCCGTTGAACATCCACCGCCACAGCAGCCCGATCAGGAACCCCGACATCGCCCAGGGGAAGAACACCCACGCCTGGTAGAGCCCCCGGCCGCGGAAGTGCCGCCGCAGCAGCAGCGCCAGCCCGAAGCCGAGGAAGAACTGGAAGAACAGCGACACGACCACCCAGGTGCCGGTGTTGCGGAGCGCCGTCCAGAACCGGTCCTCGGCCAGCACCGCGCGGAAGTTCGCAAGGCCCACGAACGGCGTCGAGGTCAGGTCGAACAGGTTGTACTGCTGGAAGGCGATGATCGCGCCGCGGATCACCGGATAGTACGTGAAGAGCACCACGAAGACCACGCCGGGCAGCAGGCACAGGGCGATGAACCTGGCCTTGCGGGTGGTGAACGCGGGTCTGGCGGATCCCACGCTCACGAGACCTTCTTCGCCTGGTCCGTCCAGAACGCGTCCCACGACTTGAGCACCTCGGCCGTGGTCTTCTTGCCGGTGAGCAGCGCCTGCACGTCACGGTCGGAGTCGACGCGGAACTGGCTCCAGCCCGGGTAGTCGACCGGCCGGATCGTGATCACCTGCTTGGGGTCCTGCTGTGCCTGGAGGTAGGCCTTCCAGGCGCCCTGGGAGAACTGCGGGTCGCTCTGGGCCTGCTTGGAGATCGGGATGAGCGAGTTGTCCTTGGCGAAGGCGATGCTCTGCTTGGCCTCCGACAGGAACTGCACCAGCTTGACCGCCTCCTTGGGATGCTGGCTGAAGGAGGTCGCGCCCCAGCCGGCGTAGCCGACCGGCTGGAAGGCGTAGCCCGACGGACCCTTGGGGATCGGGGCCGTGGACCAGGTCTTGACCGAGCTCTCCTGGACCGTCTTGATCACTTCGGGGTCCTGGATGAGCATGCCGGTGACGCCCGAGGTGAAGCCCTGGACCATCTCCGGGTAGCCCCACGACACCGAGTCGGGGGGCGAGATCTCCTTGAAGATCTTCACGAACAGGTCCGTGGCCTGGACGGCCTCGGGGGTCGAGAAGATCGTCCGCTTGTCCTTGAGGTAGAAGGACTTCTCGGGGTTCAGGGCCTCGCCGTTGTAGGCGCTGATCATCTGCACCACATAGTCGGCGCCGCCTATGCCGCCCCGGAAGGAATAGCCGAACCTGTCGCCCGAGGTCATCTTCTTGCCGGCCTCGTAGAGCTCCTGCCAGGTCGTGGGCGGCTGGGTCATGCCCCAGTCGGTCCGGTAGAACAGCGTGCGCTCATAGAAGCCGTACGGGATGAGGTACGGCTTGCCGCCGACCTCGACCGCCTTCTTCTGGGCCAGCTCGGTCAGGTCGGACCAGCCCGCCCATTCCGTGGTCGGCAGCACGGCCAGCCAGCCGTTGTTGGAGAAGGACTTGGCCGTGTGGTCGCGGACCTCCAGGACGTCCAAGCCCTTCTTCGTCTGCAGGATCTGGGTGATCTTCTGGTCGGCGCTGTCGAGCGGCGGCGAGATCAGCTCCACCTTGATCTTCGGGTTCGCCTTCTCGAAGTCCGCGATCAAGGTCTTGATCAGCTTCGTCCGTTCGGGGCTGGTCAGGCTCTCGATCATGCGCAGCCGTACCTCCCCAGAGGACGACCCGGAGCCGCAGCCCGCGAGCACCAGTGTCGCCGCGGCGAAGACAGGGAGGAGGGGGGTTCTCATCTGAGCCTCCAGAGAGGTAAGACAGCGCTGTCAATCACGCTAGGGGACTGGCACCCTCCAGCGCTAGACCGAGGTCCTTGATCAACGTATCGGCGGGCTCCAGCCCGACCGACAGGCGGACCAGCCCGATCGGGATGCCCATGGTCGCTCGTACGCTCTCCTCGGTCGAGAGCGCGGGCGCGTTGACCAGACTCTCAAAGCCTCCCCAAGACACTCCGATCCTGAAATATCGCAACAAATCGATGAATGCTGCGACCACCGGCCGGGAGTCGGTGTCCAGTTCCAGGCTGAACAGGCTGGAGAAGCCGGACATCTGGCGAAGTGCCTGCGCGTGGCCGGGATGCGAGGGCAGCCCGGGATAGTTGACCCGCCGCACCGCCGGATGATCCGCCAGGAACCCGGCCACGGCCAGCCCGCGTTCCTGGTGCGCCGCCATCCGTACCGGCAGCGTCCGCAGCCCCTTGATCACCTTGGCCGCGTCGTGCGGCGACATGGCCGCCCCGTAGAGCTGATACTCGGTCAGCGCCAGCGGCCTGATGAGCCGCGACGGCCCGATCACCACGCCGCCGACCAGGTCGCTGTGGCCGCCGATGTACTTCGACAGCGAGTGCACGACCAGGTCCACCCCGAGCGTCAGCGGCTTCTGGAACAGCGGCGTGGACCAGGTGTTGTCCATCACCGTCACCAGCCCCCGCTCCCGCGCCCAGGCGGTCACCTCCGCGATGTCCACGACGGCGTAGGCCATGTAGGAGGGCGACTCGAAGTAGAGTAGGCGGGTGCTCACCGTGATAGCGCTGTCACAGCCTTCGAGGTCATCGACGTGCGTATGCGTGACGCCGAACTTCTCCAGGTAACGCAGGAACTGGGTGGTGGGCCCATAGACCGCGCCCAGCACCAGCACATGGTCACCGGCCTTCACCAGCGAGGAGATGGTCGCGGCGATCGCGCCCATTCCCGAGGCGAAACACTTGGCCCGCTCCCCCCGCTCCAGCGCGGCAAGCTTGCGCTGCGCCAGGTCGACCGTCGGGTTGGTGCCCCGCCAGTAGACGTAGCGCTCGTCCTCGTTCCTGATCGCCTCACCCAGCTCGCCGGCCGTCTCGAAGGTGAACAGGGAGTTCTCGAACACCGGCGGGTTGACCGCGCCCAGCATCCACGGCTCGTCCTCGCCCAGCCGTCCACAGATCCATTCATCATCCATGGGGGCACCATATGACAGGCCACAAGGGAGCCATCAACCCGACCATGGCCGACGTCGCCCGGCGTGCGGGTGTGAGCCTGAAGACCGTCTCGCGGGTGGTCAACCAAGAGCCGCACGTGAGCGCGCCACTGCGGCAGCGGGTGCAGGAGGCCATCAGCGCGCTCGGCTTCCGCCGCAACGAGGCGGCCAGCCGGCTGGCCCGCCGCGCCACCATGCTGACCCTCGGCCTGATCATGGAGAACATCTCCAACGAGTTCTACTCCCGCCTGGCCAAGGCGGTGGAAGCGGCGGCGGCCGACCATGAGGCGCTGGTCGTCTTCGGCTCCTACGAGGAACGGCCGGAGCGGGAGCGGATGCTCGTGGAGTCCATGTACGCCCGGGGCGTCGACTCGCTGATCATCGTGCCGTCGGCCGCCGACCACGCCTGGCTCGGCGAGCACGGCGGCCTGACCACGGTGTTCGTGGACCGGGTGCCGCACGGCCTGGAGCAGGCGGACGTGGTGCTGCTGGACGACGTCAGGGGCGGCCGGATGGCGACGGAGCACCTGCTGCGGCACGGCCACCGGCGCATCGGGCTGATCTCCGACGACGACGGGATCAGCTCGGTCCACGACCGCGCCTCCGGCTACCGCGCGGCGCTGCGGGAGGCTGGGGTGGCGGTGGACGAGTCGCTGGTGGTGCGGGAGGTGTTCGACCCGTGGCGGGCCGGACAGGAGGTGACGCGCCTGCTGTCACTGGCCGACCCGCCGACGGCGTTCTTCGCCACCAACAACCGGGCCGCGATCGGCATCCTCCAGGCACTGCGCGAGCGGCCCGAACGCCCCGCGTTCGTGGGCTTCGACGACTTCGCGCTGGCGGAGGTGTTCAACCCGGGGGTGACGGTGGTGCGCTACGACGTGACGCGACTGGGCCGGAGCGCGGTGGACCTGCTCCTGGACCCCTCGGACCAGCCGCGGCGGGTCAAGGTCCCGGTCGAACTGATCACCCGCGGCTCCGGCGAGCAGCCCCCTCAGAAGTCGAGCTGATCATCCGCGGCTCCGGCGAGCAGCCCCCTGAGACTCAGGACGAGCGGGGTCGCCAATCGCCGCGGTCCAGGTCAAGGTCCTCCGGGGTGTGCAGGCGGACCATGGTGCGCGCCACACCCGCCGGGACCCGGTGCGGGGTCAGGAACGACACCGCCACCATCACCGCGAACGCGATCGGCACCGTCCAGGCGGCCGGCTGGGCCAGCAGGGCGCCCGCGAGCCCGTCCCACGGCCCGCCGGTGATCGTGGCCAGCACCGCCGCGCTGGCCAGCCCGCCGCCCACCAGCAGCCCGGCCAGCGCGCCCGTGGTGCTGAGCCGGCGCCACCAGATGCCGAGCACGAGCAGCGGGCAGAACGACGAGGCCGCCACCGCGAACGCCAGCCCCACCACGTCGGCCACCGGCAGGGCCCGCGCCCACAGCGCCAGGGCCAGCGGCACGGCGACCGCCATGAGCGTGGCGGCCCTGAACGAGCGGACGCTGCCCTTGAGCAGGTCCTGGGCGATAACCCCGGCCACCGACACGGTCAGCCCCGACGAGGTGGACAGGAACGCCGCGAACGCCCCCGCCGTGACCAGCGCGGTCAGCAGGTCGCCCAGGGTGCCGCCGACCATCCGCTCCGGCAGGGTCAGCACGACCGCGTCGGTCCCCACCAGTTCGGGTACGTACAACCGGCCCAGCCAGCCGTACAGCGCGGGCAGCAGGTAGAACGCGCCGAGCAGCGACAGGACCACGAGCGTGGTGCGGCGCGCGGTCCGGCCGTCGGGGTTGGTGTAGAAGCGGACGAGCACGTGCGGCAGGCCCATGGTGCCCAGGAAGGTGGCCAGGATCAGCGAGTACGTCGAGTACAGGCCGTACTCCTTGCCGCCGGCGAGCGGCACCTGCCAGGTGGCCGCGTCGGCGGCGCTCACCGCGGGCGCCCCGTCCGCGCGCCACGCCATGAGCAGGAACACCAGCGGTACGGCCAGCGCCGTCAGCTTGAGCCAGTACTGGAACGCCTGCACGAACGTGATCGACCGCATGCCGCCCGACAGCACGTTGACCGCGACCACGGCCGCCACCAGCAGCCCGCCCACCCACACCGGCGCCCCGGTGACCGTCCGCAGCACCAGGCCCGCGCTCTGGAACTGCGGCATCAGGTAGAGCCAGCCGATGAGCACGACGAGCACGCTGGCCGTGCGGCGTACGGTCATCGACTCCAGCCTGGCCTCGGCGAAGTCGGGCAGCGTGTACGCGCCCGAGCGGCGCAACGGCGCGGAGACCAGCACGAGCAGCACGAGGTAGCCACCGGTCCAGCCGACGGGCAGCCACAACATGTCGGCGCCGAACGACAGGATCAGCCCCGCCACCCCGAGGAACGACGCCGCCGACAGGTACTCGCCGCCGATCGCCGAGGCGTTCCACAGCGGGCTGACCGAGCGGGAGGCGACGTAGAAGTCGGAGGTCGTACGGGAGAACCGGATCCCGAACGCCCCGATGAGCACGGCCGCCACCACCACGACGACGACCGCGGCGAGGCTCATGGGCGTTCGACCAGGTCGGCGAAGTGGCGCTCGTTGCGTTCGGCCTGCCGTACGTAGAGCCAGGCGCCCACGACGAAGGCGGGGTAGATGAGGCCGGCGAGCACCGCCCACGGCAGCGGGATGCCCAGCAGGTCCACCTCGCGCAGCTCCGGAATGGCCAGGAACAGCAGCGGCAGACCGCACACCACGCACGCCAGCACCGTGCAGACGAACAGGGCCAGCCGGAACTGGGTGCGCAGCAGCGAGCGCATGTACACCTCGCCGAGGTGCGTCTGCTCGTCGATCTCCCGGGTGGCCGGGTAGCGGGGGCGGCGCGCGGCGGCGGTGCGGGGGCTCGTCACCGTGACCCGGCGCGCGGTGTCGTGGCGGGCGAGCGGCACCCGGCGGGCAGGGCGGGGCTCCGGGCTCACTCCGGCCGTCCTCTCTTGGCCCTGCGGACGAGCATGTCGCGCAGTTCGCGGGTGTGGCGGCGGCTGACCGGGATCTCGGTGTCGCCGACCCGGACCGTGCACTTGCCGGAGTCGATGTGCAGCTCCTCGATGTGCTTGACCGCGACCAGGTGGCTGCGGTGCACCCGGACGAACCCGGCCGAAGCCCAGCGGTCCTCCAGCGTGGCCAGCGGGATGCGTACCAGGTGGCTGCCGGCGGCGGTGTGCAGACGGGCGTAGTCGCCGTGCGCCTCGACGTACACCACGTCGGTGCTGGAGACGAACCGGGTCACGCCGCCCAGTTCAACCGGGATGGTGTCGGACTCGCCGAGCTCGACCGGCACGTCGGCCGAGACGGCCACCCGCCTGATCGCCTCGGCCAGCCGTTCGGGGCGCACCGGTTTGAGCAGGTAGTCCTCGGCCTTGATCTCGAAGGCGTCGACCGCGTGCTCCTCGTACGCGGTGACGAACACGACCCGGGGCGGGTTGGCGAACTGCGACAGCAGCCGCCCGAGCACCACGCCGTCGAGCCCGCGCATCCTGATGTCGAGGAAGACGGCGTCGATCGGCCGGCCGTCGGCGATGGCACGGTCGAGCAGCTTCAGCGCCGCGGCGCCGTCCCTCGCGGTGGCCACCTCCCCGATACGAGGGTCGGCGCGCAGTAAGTACGACAGGTCTTCCAGAGCGGGTAGCTCGTCGTCGACGGCGAGGACCCGAAGTTGTGCCATACACAGTGATAAAACCGACAACAAAGATCGAGGTCAACGGGCCGAGACGCCGGGGTGATACTTCGGCAACCTGATGTTGACCTTCGTGCCCGCGCCGGGGCCCGTCTCGACGACCAGCCCGTACTCGTCTCCGTACACCTGGCGCAGCCGCTCGTCCACGTTGGCCAGCCCCACTCCGCCCGCGGGGGCTATCTCACCTGCGAGGATGCGGCGCAGCTTGTCGGGCTCCATGCCGAGGCCGTCGTCCTCGACGCTGAGGCGGCACTCGGCTCCGGCGTCCTCGGCGACGATCGTGATGCGGCCGACGCCGTTCTTGCTCTCCAGGCCGTGGCGGACCGCGTTCTCCACCAGCGGCTGCAGGCAGAGGAAGGGCACCGCGACGGGCAGCACCTCGGGGGCGATGCGGAGGGTCACCTGGAGCTGGTCGCCGAAGCGGGCGCGTTCCAGGATCAGGTAGCGGTCGATCGAGCGCAGCTCCTCGGCCAGCGTGGTGAACTCGCCGTGCCGGCGGAAGGAGTAGCGGGTGAAGTCGGCGAACTCCAGCAGCAGTTCGCGGGCGCGTTCTGGGTCGGTGCGGACGAAAGACGCGATCGTGGTCAGCGAGTTGTAGATGAAGTGCGGCGAGATCTGCGCCCGCAGCGCCCGTACCTCGGCCTCCATCAGCAGGGTGCGGGAGCGGTCCAGCTCGGCCAGCTCCAGCTGCGAGTCCACCCAGCCGGCCACCTCCTGGGCGGCCCTGACCAGCCCCGCCGAGGCGTGCGGGCCGTAGGCCGCCAGCGCGCCGACGACCCGGTCGTCGGTGGTGAGCGGTACGACCACGGCGTGCCGGATCGGGCATTCGAGCAGCTCGCACTCGATGGCGAGCACCTGGGTGCGGCCGTCCTTCAGCGTCGCGCCCGCGTGCTCGAACGCCTGACCCGCGTGGTGCTCCCCCGCGCCGTCGTAGACGAGCAGCCGCTTCCCGTCGGTGATCGCCAGCGCCGACGAGCCGAGCAGCGTACGCAGGTGCCGCGACGCCTTCTGGACGGCCTCCTCGGTCAGCCCGGCGCGCAGCGGCGGCCCGGCCAGGGACGCGGTGTGCAGGGTCTCGAACGTGGCCCGCTCGGCCGGGCTGGTGCCCAGCTCGCGCCGCCCGCGCAGAACCCTCCAGAGCACGATCGCGGGCACGCCCACGAGCACGGTCACCACGGCGACTCCGACCAGGTATTCCACGCCGCCGGAGCCTAGCGCCCGCCTTGACGCTTCGACAGTCCCGATCTACGTTCCGACAAAGAGCAAGGAGTTCCTGTCATGGGCCTCGATCCGAAGAACTGGGCCGGCCTGAAACCGTTCGGGCTCGGCGAGCAGAAGCCCAACAACTACCTCGAGATCTGGAAGGCCGTCCGCGAGAACCGCGGTCAACGGCGGTATGCCTGGCGGATCCTGCGTGACGGCGCCTGTGACGGCTGCGCGCTCGGCACCAGCGGCATGCGCGACTGGACGATGGACGAGGTCCATCTGTGCAACATCCGCCTGCGGCTGCTGCGGCTGAACACGATGCCGCCGCTGGACGGCGGGCTGCTGGCGGACGTGTCGAAGCTGGCCGGCAAGAGCAGCGCGGAGTTACGCGACCTGGGCCGGCTGCCGTACCCGATGCTGCGGGAGAGCGGCGACGCCGGGTTCCGGCGGATCGGCTGGGACGAGGCGCTGAACCTGGCCGCCGACCGGCTCCGGCAGGCCGGGCCGGACAAGTTCGGCCTCTACATGACCAGCCGCGGCGAACCCAACGAGAACTACTTCGCCGCGCAGAAGGCCGTGCGCGCGCTGGGCGGCAACTCGATCGACAACGCGGCCAGGATCTGCCACTCTCCCTCGACCGTAGCGCTGAAGGGGTCGCTCGGCGTGGCCGCCACCACCTGCTCCTACACGGACTGGATCGGCAGCGACCTGATCGTCTTCATCGGCTCGAACGTGGCCAACAACCAGCCGGTCGCGATGAAGTACCTCTACCACGCCAAGAAGGAGGGCACGAAGGTCGCGGTGGTCAACACCTACCGCGAGCCCGGCATGGACAAGTACTGGGTGCCGTCGAACATCGAGAGCGCGGTCTTCGGCACCAGGATCACCGATCGGTTCTTCCTGGTGAACGTGGGCGGCGACGTCGCGTTCCTCAGCGGCGTGCTCAAGATGATGATCGACAACAACTGGGTGGACCACGAGTTCGTCGACTCGCACACCACGGGCTACACGGAGCTGGCCGAGTCCCTCAGCAAGCGCTCGTACGAGGAGCTGAGCGCGCTCTCCGGGGCCTCGGAAGACGACATGCGCGAGCTGGCCAGGATGCTCCACGAGGCGAAGACCGCCGTGCTGGTGTGGTCGATGGGCGTCACGCAGCACGAGTTCGGCGAGGACAATGTCCGGTCGATCATCAACCTGGGGCTCGCCAAGGGCTTCGTGGGCCGCGAGAAGTCCGGGCTGATGCCCATCCGCGGCCACAGCGGCGTGCAGGGCGGCGCCGAGATGGGCGCCTACAGCACGGCGCTGCCGGGCGGCCTGGCCGTCACTCCGGAGAACGCCGCCACGTTCGCGGAGCTGTGGGGCTTCGAGGTGCCCTCGTCGCCCGGCCGTACCGCCCCCGAGATGCTGGAGGCCGACCTGGACGTGCTGATCTCCAGCGGCGGCAACTTCCTGGAGGTCCTGCCCGACCCGGCCGCCTCCCGCCGGGCGCTGGCCCGGATCCCGCTGCGGGTGCACATCGACATCTGCCTGTCGAGCCAGATGCTGGTGGAGCCCGCCTCCGCGGTGCTCCTGCTGCCCGCCCAGACCCGCTACGAGATGATCGGCGGGGTCACGGCCACCTCCACGGAGCGGCGGATCATCTTCTCCCCCGAGATCCCCGGCCCGCGCATCCCCGAGGCCTGGCCGGAGTGGAAGATCACCACCGAACTGGCCGCCCGAACACGTCCCGAAATTTCTGAACAAGTGCGCTATTCCGGCACGCCGCAGATCCGCGAGGACATCGCCCGATCCGTGCCCGTCTATACGGGCATCGAGAACCTCAAGGCCAAGGGCGACAACCTCCAGTACGGCGGCCCGCTGCTCTGCGCGGGCTGGAAGTTCCCCACCCCCGACGGCCGGGCGCGCTTCTCGGTGGTCGAGGTGCCGCCGCTGAACCGCCCCGACGGCACGTTCGTGGTCACCACCCGCCGGGGCAAGCAGTTCAACTCGATGGTGTACGAGAAGCGCGACGCCCTCACCGGCGCCACCCGTGAGGCCGTGCTGATGAACCCGATCGACGCCGACCGGCTCGGCCTGAAGGACGGCGACCCGGTACGGCTGAAGAGCGACACCGGCGAACTGACCGGGCGGGTCGTGCGCGCCCCCGTCACGCCGGGCAACCTGCAGGTCCACTGGCCGGAGGGCGAAGTGCTCATCGACCGGAACAAGCGCTCGCCACAGGCGGGCATCCCCGACTACAACGCGGTGGTGAGGGTCGGATGAATCGCTGGTTACTCGCGGCAGCCGCGGTACTCTTCCAGCTCGCGCTGGGCGCCGTCTACTCCTGGAGCGTGTTCTCCAAGGCGCTCCAGGCTAAGGCGAGCGACTTCGACCTCACCAAGGCGGAGGCCGCGCTGCCGTTCTCGGTGACGATCGGCATGATCTTCCTGGGCACCTTCATCGGCGGCCGGATCCAGGACGTACGCGGCCCGCGACCGGTGGCCCTGGCGGGCGGCGTGCTCTACTCGCTCGGCATCCTGCTGGCCGGCTTCGCCGCCGACCACTCGCGGTTATGGCTGCTCATCCTCGGCTACGGCGTGATCGCGGGCTTCGGCCTCGGGCTCGGTTACATCGTGCCGATCGCCATGCTGCAGAAGTGGTTCCCGGACAAGCGCGGGCTGATCACCGGGATCGCGGTGGGCGGCTTCGGCTTCGGCGCCGTGGTGACCTCGCCCGTCGCGCAACGGCTGGTCGAGTCCAACCCGGCGGTGCCGACTCGGGCGTTCCTCACGCTGGGCGTGGCGTACCTGGTGATGACGCTGGTGGGCGCGTTCTTCTTCCGCAACCCGCCGGCCGACTACCACGTGGCCGCGACCGGGCGGATCGCCGCCGGCGGGCGCGAGTACACGCAGGGCGAGGCGCTGCGTACGCCGCAGTGGTACCTGCTGGCCGCCGTCCTCTGCCTCAACGTGACGGCGGGCATCGCGCTCATCTCGGTGATCAGCTCGGCCGCCACGTCCATCGCCGGCTACACCGCGGCCGCCGCGGCCACGCTGACCGGCGTCATGGGGCTGTTCAACGGCGCCGGGCGGATCTTCTGGGGCTGGATCTCGGAGCGGACCGGGCGGATGTTCGCCTTCGCCGGGATGCTCGGCCTGCAGGGGATCTGCTTCCTGCTGCTCGGCCACGCCTCGCAGGTGGCCGTGTTCGCGGTCCTGTCGGCGGTGGTCTACCTCTGCTACGGCGGCGGGTTCGGCACCATGCCCGCCACCGCGGGCGACTTCTTCGGCCTGCGCAACGCGGGCGGCATCTACGGGCTGATGATCGTGGCCTGGAGCGTCGGTGGGATCGTCGGGCCGCTGCTCGCGGCCGCGCTCATCTCGGGCGACAACTACACCACGGCGTTCACCGTGATCGGGATCATCGCGCTGGTGGCCCTCGTGCTGCCGCTCGTCACCCGGCCGCCGAAGGCCGAGCGGGTCGTCACTCCGCAGGAAGCGCTTTAGCGATCAGCTCGGCGTAGGACCGCGCCTCCTCCTCCGAGGCGTACTTGGTGCGTGGCCAGAAGAAACCGCGCAACCCGTCCTTCGGGTTGCGCGGTACCACGTGGACGTGCAGGTGCGCCACGCTCTGGCTGATGCGGTTGTTCATCGCGACGAACGTACCGGCCGCGTCCAGCCCTTCCTCGACCGCGCGGGTCAGCAGCTGGACCCGCTCGAAAAAGGGGCCGACGTCGCCGAGCTCGCCGAAGGTCTCGACATGGAGCCTCGGTACGACCAGGACGTGGCCCTTGAAGACCGGGCGGGCGTCGAGGAAGGCGACGGCGACCTCGTCGGAGTGGACGATGTGGGCGGGCCGCTCGCCCGCGACGATCTCGCAGAACAGGTCGTTGCTCACCGGCCGACCCTACCGGGCCTTATCGGGCGGACCTGTCAGCGAAAGCCGTCCAGCTGGTCACGTTGGGCGCCGACCACTCCTCGGGCGCATGTAGGAAGTGCTCGCCCACATGCGCGCGAAGCCGGTCGGGCACCTCGGTCGTCTTGTGGCCGCGGCAGTGGTAGACCAGCCCGCCCTGGCGCTGCCCCATGGCCATCCACGGCAGCCACGGCGAGACCCGGCACCACGAGAACACGCACGGCACACTCGGCTCGCCGGAGTCGAGATCCTTGGCCGAGGCGAAGAACTGGAACAGCTCCAGCGCCCGATAGGTGTCACTGGCCGAGTTGTCGGGATAGTCGGCGACCTTGAGCGGCGATGGGTAGGCCAGCCGGATGTCGGCGTTGAAGACGACCTGGTCACCGAGCCTGGTGGTGGGGACGGGGTAGGCGCCGAAGCGCTGGTTGACCGGGTCGTTGAAGACGTGCCGGACCTCGACGGACGCCCCAGTGAACGGATTTTCCCAGGTGTCGAGGATCTCGCGGGACTTCGGGTCGAGGTAGGCCGCGGCCTCCCTGGTCAGCATCTGCCAGCCGCCATCGGTCTCGACCGCCCTGGCCACGTTGACGCCCTCGAAGCCGAACAGGTGGTGCGGGCCGTCGTCCTGCTGCCAGCCGTAGACGTCACCGGTCCACCACGAGATCGTCTCCGCGCCGTCGGTCGAGGCACGCACTCGCATGAAATCCACAGGTCTCCCCCACGGGTGCTCTATTTGACGACGACCGCGAAGATCGCTTCGCCCGACTGTGCCTTGCTCTGCTCGTCGACCGGGCCGGCGCTGGCGTTGGGGCAGCGCCAGCAGTCGTACAGCCTGATCTCGGTGTTGCCCGGGTGCTTGCCGTTGAAGACGAAGTAGCTGGTGCCGCCCGAGCCCGGCCCGCCGCCGGCGCTCTCGTGTTCCTTGCTGATGAACGAGGCCACCTTGGCATCGGGCACCGCCACGAGACGCCACTGGTCACCGGTGGACACGTTGTCGACCACAGCCAGCGAGAACCGCTGGCCCGCGCCGACCTCCACCGTGACGGTCGAGCCCTTGGCGCCCTTGATGACCTTGCCGTAGTCGCTGACGGCCGACCCCGCGCCGCAGCCCGTGCCGGCCCCCAGCATGAGGAGGGCCAGCAGGGCGGTGGCGGCCGTTCGACGAATCACTCAGGCAGGCTATCGGGATCGGGGCTCACTTGCTCCTGTTGCGCCTCATGATCCGGCGCAGGACCAGGGCCACAAGGGCGCCGGCGGCGGCGATGACCAGCACGGGGCGCTTCCTGGCCTCCGTGGTGACCTTGTCGGCCGCGTCCTTGACCTGGTCGGGGGTGACGTCTCGTACCTTGTCGGCCACCTCGGCGGCCTTGTCCTTCGCGACGTCCGCCACTACGACGGCCTTGTCCTTCGCCAGTTCGGCCACGGCGGCCGCCTTGTCCTTGGCGACCTCGGCCACTTCGACGGCCTTGTCCTTGGCGACCCCGGCCACCTCGGTGGCCTTGCCCTTCGCCGCCTCCGCCGCGTCGTTCGCCCGGCCCTTCACGTCCGCCTTGTCGGCCAGGGCAGCCACGGTGTCGCCGAGTTCCTGGCGGGTGTCCTTGATGTTTTTGTGCACGTCGTCCTCTTCCTCATCGTCGTCGTTGGCGTGCTCCGCCCTCAGAGACTCCGTCTCGCCTTCACGGGCCCCGGCCGCCTCGGTGCGCTCGTCCACCACGGGCGGTTCGGGGATGAAGGTCTCGTGCTCCCGGCGGGCGGCCTCCGCCTTCATCGCGTTCTCCACCGCGCCCGGCCTGGTCGGCGGTACGTTGACGGACTCGTGGTCCGTCGGCATACCGACCGTCGTCCGGCGGGCGCCCACGTCCCCGGCATGCTGCTCGCTATATCCCTGCTCGCCGTATTCGGGGTCCGTCTCACTCATCGCCGTGCCCTCTCCTTGACCACGTCGATATCGGCCTTGACGCTGGCGATCGTCTCTGCCGGCACCAGCGGCGCGGCCTGCTTCACCTGGTTCTTGCCGATGAGACCCAGCACGGCGGCGACGACGAACAAGACACCCGCCACAACAGCGGCAGCAGCCCACCCGGGCATCACCAGGGCGAGCAGCAGAATGACGGCGGCCACCAGAGCGGCGCCGCCGAAGAACGCGGTCATTCCCGCGGCCCCGAACAGGCCCGCCCCGAACCCCGCCCGCTTGCCCTTCCGCGTGAGCTCCAGCCGCGCCAGCCGCAATTCGTCCCTGACGAGCCGGGAGACCTGCTCGGAGAGATCGTTGACCAGCTTGTGGGTGTCGTTCACGTCGCCTCCTCTGCCGAGGAGGCGACTACCCAGCGAAGTGGCTTTCTATCACCGCTTGGCGGCTCGCAGCAGGAAGCCGACGACGGACAGAACCGGGGACTTGGGAACGTCGCACCAGTTGTCGGGCTGCTTGGGCTTGCTCCACGGGGAGGGCAGCTCACACGAAGGAGCCGACGGCTTGGGCCGTTCGCACCACGATCCGGGAGGATTCATATTTTCACTGTACAACTTCAACTGCGGGCGTCACGGGAATCTTCACCGTCGAGCGTCGCCGGAATCGGCGGGCCGCACGATGATGCCGGGCTGCGCGATGACGTGGATCAAAGGGGCGACCCGCCGGTAGGGGTCGCTCGACCCGGCCCGCTCCTCGCACTCCAGCAGCAGGTCCAGGTCGTCGGGGAGGGGCGCGTCGTCGGCCGCCAGGTCCGTGAGCACCCGCACGCCGTACCACTGCCGGATGCCCAGCCCTCGTACGGCCAGGCGCCGCGTCAGGTCGTCGAGCCGGTCGGCCCGCGCCCGGACGCCCAGGCGGTTGGTGTACGCGTCCGCGTCGAACGCCTCCCTGGCCGCCGCCCAGTCCCCCGTCATCCCGGGCCGCATGGCCAGCGCGTCGCCGTTGCGCACGAGCAGGGACAGCACCCCGCCGGGCGCGAGCACCGCCGCCATTGCGGTCAGGAGCGGGTCGGGGTCGTCGAAGTACATGAGCACGCCATGACAGAGGACCACGTCGAAGCTCCCGGGCCCGAACAGCTCCCCCAGCCGCTCGGCGGGCGCGTGCACCACCTCGATCGCCATCTCAGGCTCGACCCGCTCCTTCAGCAGCCCGAGCAGATCACTGGACGCGTCGAGCGCGGTCACCCGATGCCCCTGGGCGGCGATCCTGAGCGCCTGGGTGCCCTGCCCGCAGCCCACGTCCAGCACCCTGGCCGGGACGGGCGGGAGATGGGCCGCCAACTGCCGGCTCACCAGCTCCTGCCTGACCACGTCACGCAGGCTGCCCAGCCGCTCCCGCCACCGTTCCTCGCCTGCTGAGAACCCCATCATGAAGACCTTTCACAGAGTAAAACAACGGTCACGCAGTGTAGTATTTCCGATGACGCGAGCGAGAGGATGACCGCCATGGCCACCGGCACCACGCGCAGAAAGACACGCAGACGTGCACCCGCACCTGAGCCCCGACCTTCGCGCACGTGGGGTCCAGGCTGGGGACCGTCCGGACCGACTCAGACCGAGCTCAAGCGCGAACAACTCTGGCAAACCCTCATCCAACAGGACTGGAGAGCCGAGATCGTCGGTGGAAGGATAATAGTGAGTCCCTGGACAAAGAGGCGCCATGCGGATCTGGTCGACCAATTGATTGACCAGCTCAGCGACGTCAAGCGGGAGAACGGCTGGAAGTTCTACCAGACCTGGGCCGTTCACATCCCGCCCCATCGGGGCGACAAACGGCTTCCCGATCTGCTGGTCGCACCACCGGGCAGTCCGGAGTTCGACGAGAACCAGGCGTACGGCCACGGCGCGCTCCTAGCCGTCGAGATCACTTCCCAAGACAGCCGGACTGACGATCTGCAAATCAAGCCCGCCGAATACGCCCGCGCAGGCATACCCATCATGCTGATCGTCGACGACTTCTCCGACCCTCGATCGGTCACCCTGCTGTCAGACCCGCGTGATGGCGAGTATCGCAGCATGACCAAGGTGGATGAAGGCGAGCAGGTGAAGTTGCCGGAGCCGTTCGGAGTCGCGCTCGACACCGGCCTGATCTTCCGCTGAGCAAGGCACCCAGCCGGGGGCGCAGGTACGGGGCCTGAACAGCTTGATGACGCGAGCGAAAGGACGACCATGCCCACCGGCAGCACGTATGGGAAGGCACACGGGCACGACCCCGCCCCGGGTCCAGAACGCCCGCCGATCGCCGCACCCACGTGGGGCCCTGGATGGGGCGCCCTGGGCCCCACCGACGAGGAGCTCCGCCGCGAACAGGTGTGGGAGAGGCTCGTCGGGCAAGGACTGAGGCCGGAGATCGTGGATGGGCGGGTCTATGTGAGCTCCAGGGCCAAGAGACGGCACTGTGTCCTGGTCGACCGGCTGGCGGACCAGCTCTGCGACGTCAAGCGGAAGAACGGCTGGGAGTTCTACCAGTCCTGGGCGGTGCACATTCCGCCGGGGCGCGGCGACAAACGGCTGCCCGACCTCCTGATCGCCCCGCCGGGGAGCCCGGAGTTCGACGGCAACCAGGCCTACGGATACGGCACGCTGATGGCCGTCGAAGTGGTGTCGTCCGACAGCCGCGACGACGATCTGGAGGCCAAGCCGGTCGCCTACGCGCGGGCGGGGGTCCCGATGATATTGATCCTCGACGACTTCTCCACCCCTCCGTCAGTCAGGCTGCTCCACGGGCTGTGCGACGGCGCGTACGACGCCTCGATCGTCGTCGAGGCGGGGCAGCCGCTGCCACTGCCCGAGCCGTTCGGGGTCACGCTCGAGACCGGGCCCATCTTCCGCTAGGCGAGATACGCTGCCGAGATGCTGGTCGTACACGGGATCTGGGCAGGAGACGCCCTCGCTTTCTGGGCAGAGGACACCGACGGCACCTCGCAATCTGCCAGCGCGCCCACCACCGGGACGACCAGCGGAACCACCACCCACCCAGCCACTGAAACGACCGCTGAAACCGCCCGCCAAGCCACCGGGACAACCGCTCGGCCGTCCACCGGGACGGCCGCAGGAGTCGTGCGGCCACATCCGTTCGCCGCGACCGCTGCCGTGCTCGGCGATCTGCTCGGCTTCGCGCCCACCCCGGCAGTTACGCTCCGTGACCAGGTCAACTCCGCGGAGGGCCCGCAGGGGGTGCTCACGGAACGGCGGCCGGCCGATCGGCTGCCTCCGGTCCCGCTGGGCGGCTCCGTGCGCGGTCTGCGGTTGCTCCTGCCCGGTTCCGCCAAGGAGCCGCTGGCCTCGCCCGAAGCCGGGCGCCTGTCGGAGATCGTCCGGCCGCGCCTGCATCTGTGGGAGGTGCCCGCTGTCGTCCCGGCCACCGATGACGCGCTGCGGGTGCTCGTCGAACACCCCGGCGCCGCCACCGTACGCCACTGGAGCGTGGTGGCGGAGTTCGCGCGCGATCTCGTACGGCGGGGGCGAATCATCCCCCAGCTCATCCCCCATGCCCACTCGGAAGAGGCCGGTGGGCGGGCCGTGTGGCGGGCGGTGCTGACCGGGGCCGACGCCGCCTACTTCCGGGATCTCGCCCTCGCCATGCCGCCCGCCTGCCGTACCTCCGAGGTCGAGCGCCCCTCGGTGGAGGTGCTCGGGGCGGCGCTCGACGCGTTCGCCGACGCGCTCGTCCGGGCGGCGCTCACCGAGCCGCTCGTGACCGGCCCCCGTACGGATCAGGAGCGGTGGCTGGCGGCGCTGACCGGGGCCGACGACAGCTGCCTGGACAGCCCGGAGCTGCGCCGTGAGCTGGAGGAGTGGCGGGATTCCGTGGCTGCCGCTGACGGGGCCGCCAGGGTGTGCTTCCGCCTGCTCGAACCCACCGGCGATCTCGACCGCACCCCCTCTGCCGACGACCTCGACCGCCTAGACCGCACCACCTCCGCTTCTGCCGACGACCTCGACCGACTGGATGACACTGCCCCCGCCGACCACGCTGACGGCACCACCGGCACCACCGGCACCGGCGCTGACGATGGCCGTGGCTGGCGGGTGGAGATCGCGTTGCAGGCCGCCGACGATCCCAGCCTCTACGTACGCGCCGAACGGGTGTGGAGCGGCGAGCCGGTGGCCGGCCTGCCCAGGAGTCCGGAGCGCGAGCTGCTGGCCGGGCTGGGCCGTGCCGTGCGCCTGTACCCCGAACTCGACCGGGCTCTTCGGGTCGCCCAGCCGACCGGGCTTGAGCTGGACACGGCGGGCGCGTTCGGGTTCCTGCGGCAGGCGGCGCCGCTGTTGCAGGCCGCCGGGTTCGGGGTGCAGCTGCCGCGCTGGGCCGGCCGTACGAGGCTGGGGCTGAAGCTGACCACCCGCACCAAGAAGCAGAGCGCGGCCACCGCCCAGGGGTTCGGGCTGCGCGAGCTGGTGAACTTCCGGATCGACCTCGCGGTCGGCGACGAGACGATCAGTGAGGCGGAGCTGGCCGAGCTGGCCAGGCTGAAGGTGCCGCTGGTACGCGTCCGCGGGCAGTGGGTGGAGCTCGACGACCGTCAGCTCAAGGCCGCGCTGAAAGCCGTCGGGGGCGAGCGCACCGGCGAGCTGCCCGCCGCCGACCTGCTGCGTCACGTGGTCCAGGGTGACGACGAGCTGCCGCTGCTGGAGGTCGACGCCGACGGTGTGCTCGGCGATCTGCTGTCCGGCCAGGCCGAGCGGCGGCTCCTGCCGATGGCCACGCCCAGCGGTCTGGACGCGACGCTGCGCCCCTATCAGGAGCGCGGGCTGGCCTGGCTGAGCTTCCTGTCGGAGCTGGGGCTGGGCGGGGTGCTGGCCGACGACATGGGGCTGGGCAAGACGGTCACCACCCTGGCGCTGCTGGTCCACGAGCGGGCCGACACGCCGACGCTGCTGGTGTGCCCGATGTCGCTGGTGGGCAACTGGGAGCGGGAGGCGGCCAGGTTCGCGCCGGGGCTGCGGGTCTATGTGCACCACGGCAGCGGCCGGGACGCCCAGGCGATCGGCGACGCCGACCTGGTGATCACCACGTACGGCACCGCCCAGCGGGACCTGGAGACGCTGCGGCAGGTCGAGTGGCGGCGGGTGGTCTGCGACGAAGCCCAGGCGATCAAGAACAGCGGCACCCTGCAGTCCCAGGCCGTCCGGGCGATCCCCACGGGCACGCGGCTGGCCCTGACCGGGACGCCGGTCGAGAATCATCTCGCCGAGCTCTGGTCGATCATGGAGTTCGCCAATCCGGGGCTGCTCGGGCCGCGGTCGCGGTTCAGGACCCGGTTCCAGGAGCCGATCGAGGCGCGCCAGGACGAGCAGGCCATGCGGGCGCTCAAACGGGCGACCGGCCCGTTCGTGCTGCGTCGCGTCAAGACCGACAAGTCGATCATCTCCGATCTGCCAGAGAAGATGGAGGTCAAGGAGTGGTGCCCGCTCACGCCCGAGCAGGCCAGCCTCTACCAGGCCGTCGTCGACGACATGCTGGGCAGGATCGACGACAGCGAGGGCATCGAGCGCCGCGGCCTGGTGCTGGCGGCCATGGCCCGCCTCAAGCAGGTCTGCAACCACCCTGCCCACCTGCTCAAGGACGGCTCGCTCCTGTCGGGCAGGTCGGGCAAGCTGGCCCGGCTGGAGCAGCTCGCGGAGGAGATCGTGGCCGAGGGGGAGAAGGCGCTGGTGTTCACCCAATACGCGGAGTTCGGGACGATGCTCCAGCCCTACCTCGCGCAGCGGCTCGACCGGCCGGTGCTCTGGCTGCACGGCGGCCTGCCCAAGAAGACGCGCGACCGCCTGGTCGAACGGTTCCAGCATGACGACGAGCCGATGCTGTTCCTGCTGTCGCTCAAGGCCGCGGGCGTCGGCCTCAACCTGACTGCGGCCAATCACGTGATCCACGTGGACCGCTGGTGGAACCCCGCCGTCGAGGACCAGGCCACCGACCGTGCCTTCCGCATCGGGCAGCGCAAGAACGTACAGGTGCGCAAGCTCATCTGCGCGGGCACCCTGGAGGAACGCGTGGACGAGATGATCGAGCGCAAGAAGGCCCTGGCCGAGAGCGTGGTCGGCACCGGCGAGGACTGGCTGACCGACCTGTCCACCGGCGAGTTGCGTGAGGTGTTCCGCCTGACCGCCGAGGCGGTGAGCTGAAATGGCGTGGTTCGAGGCCGCCAAGCCGATCAGGGTCGAGGGCGGGCTGCGGGCGCGCACCCAGCGGGGTTCGATCGGCTCCACCTGGTGGTCGCGGCGCTTCATCGACATCCTGGAGCGCGTCTGCGACAAGGGCCGCCTGTCCCGGGGCCGCGCCTACGCCCGCGCGGGCCAGGTTCTGTCGATCGACCTCGCCCCCGGCCTGGTCACGGCGGCCGTCCAGGGCTCGCGGCGCCGGCCGTACGACATCAGAGTCGAGATCGAGGCGTACGACGAGGCGCGCTGGGCCGCCATCGAGGAGGCGATCGCGGCCCAGGCCGTCTACCGGGCGAAGCTGCTGGCCGGTGAGATGCCGACGGAGATCGAGGAGTTGTTCGCCGCGCTGGGCATCGACCTGTTCCCCCGGGACCTGGACATGGAGTGCTCGTGCCCCGATTGGGGTCTGCCGTGCAAGCATCTGTCGGCGGTGCTGTACCTGCTGGCGGAGTCGTTCGACGACGATCCGTTCCTGGTGCTGGCCTGGCGCGGGCGCAGCCGGGAGCGGCTGCTGGGGTCGCTGGCCGATCCCGAGCCGGAGCCGATCGCGGTGCCGGACGTGCCGTTCGCCGACCGGCTGGCCGACTTCTACGCCCCGGGCGCCACCGCCCACCGGCCAGAACGCCGTCCCGCCGCGGCGGGCGCGTCCGATCTCCTGCCTCGTGTCTTCCCGCCGCCGCGCGATCTGGCGGACCCGCTGGCCGCGGCGTACCGCCGCCTCGGCGAACCCCCGCATGATGAGAGCCAACCGGGGGTATCGCCACCGGATGGCCTGCCGTATCAGTGAATTGGTGATCGACTGTCGAGATCCCGAGCGCCTGGCCGCGTTCTGGTGTGAGGTGCTTGGCTACGTCATTCTCGATCGGGAGGAGGACGGCAGCATCGAGATCGGTCCCGAGGCCGAAGGCTTCGGCGGCCTCCAGCCGACGCTCGTCCTCAGCCCGGACGACCATCCGAAAACCGGAAAACTGCCGCTGCACATCGACGTGAACCCCACGGACCGCGACCAGGACGCCGAGCTCGAACGCCTGCTGGCCATCGGCGCCAAGCCCGCCGACGTCGGACAGACGGGCGAGGAGTCCTGGTACGTCCTGGCCGACCCCGAGGGCAACGAGTTCTGTCTTCTGCGCCGACGCCTGAGCGGCTAGTCGCCAAGCCTTAACCGACGCCTGAGCGGCTGGTCGCCAAGCCTTAACGGTCGTCGAAGTCGGCGGGCACCATGACGCGCACCCCGTTGGGCACCACGCGGAGCCGGATCGGGGTGCGCAGGCGCACTTCGCCGTCGACGTCGGCCGCCATCGGCGGGTCGGTCTCCAGCAGCATCTCCCTGCCCATCACGAACGGCCCGCCCGCCAGGCTGCGCCAGCGGCCGGTCGTGGCGCGCACCAGCGTCTCGCCGAGCAGCCGCAGCTTCTTGCCCGAGCCGAGCTGGTAGGCGACCAGCATGCCGTTGTCGATGCTGACGTCCTTGGCCAGCTGCCAGCCACCGTGGAAGCGGCCGTTGGCGATGTTGAGCTGGTGGGTGAACAGCTCGTGGCGCGTGCCGTCGACCGTGATGTACGCGCGGAACGGCCGGTGGCCGGGCAGGACCCGCAGCGCGGTCAGCGGGTAGGCGGGACGGCCGAGGATGCGCTTGAGCCACGGCTTGACCGTGCCCGCCACCTCGACGGACACGCCGAAGCTGGCCAGGTTGGCGAACGGCCGGTCACCCGCCATGCCGAGGTCGATGTCGGCCACCTTGCCGGTGGCGAACACTCCGACCGCCCCGGCCAGGTCGAGCGGCAGGCCCAGGCTGCGGGCGAAGTTGTTGGTGGTGCCCAGCGGCAGCACGCCGAGCGCCACGTCGCGGTGGGCCACGTGGCGGACCGCCGAGGACAGTGTGCCGTCGCCGCCACCGACGATCAACAGGTCGGGCCGGGTCTCGAGAGCCTGGTCGAGCAGGGCGCGCAGCCGCTTGGGGTTGGAGACCGACAGCTCGGCCTGCGGCTCGAAGCCGAGGGCGTGGATCTGGTCGATCACCTCGAAGTAGTGCCGGCGGCCCCGGCGCGAGCGAGTGTTGACCACCACCGCCACCCGGCGGTCCTGACGGATCGCCTCGGTGTGCTCGGTCTTGGTACGCAATTCGCTCATGGTCATCCATGGTAGGTGCGCGGAGCCCCCTCTGGGGCCAGCCGAAAGGGGCCGCCGGATGTCCCGGCGGCCCCTCGATTTACTTCAACAACCGGATGGCTGTTACTTCTTCGGCGGGATCACCTGGACGATGGCGCCCAGGTTGCCGGGCAGCGGCGAGACCAGCTTGAACTGGACGCCGAGCGCCTTGCCCTCGTCACCCGGGTTGCCGGTGCCGGCCACGTGGCCGCCTCCCAGGTCCGTGCCGTACAGCTCGGTGGCCGGGGTTCCGTCGACGTTCACGACGCGGGTGCTGTACGGCTGGTCGCCCTTGGACGGGACGACCACCGACGCGTCGAAGTCGCGGTAGAACAGGCTGCCGTTCTGCAGTTCCAGACCCGGGTACCAGGTCTTGGCGTCGGTGAAGTTCGGCACGCCCTTCAGCGCCGGGATGTCCGTGCAGTACTCGCTGAACGGCTCGTCCGCCGCCTCCAGGCACTCCTTGAGCGGGTACGTCTTCCCGAAGGAGAACGCCGCGTTGGACGACTGGGTGCGGCCTTCGAGGTTCTTGTGCCGCGTCGGGTCCTTGGTCGCCGCGGTGCCGGTGCGGCGCAGCGGATCGAAGTGCGAGTCCACGACCAGCAGGCTGCCCTTCGACCCGATGCTCGGCTGGAGATCGAGGTTGTTGGACAGCGAGTTGTTGGTGAACGTCGAGTCGCGATACCACACCAGCAGGCCGGGAGCGTTGTACTTGACCTTCTCCACCTTCCACGCCCCGTCGCGGGAGTAGTTGGTGTCGTAGGCGTACTGCAGGCCCTGGTCGAAGCCGTCGAAGTTGCGCCACTCGGCCAGGTAGAAGCGGGACACCTCGCGCGAGCCGTTGTTGATCGTCCAGCCCTGGCCGCTCGTGTTGGTGTGCGTGCCGCCGATGGCCTTCCAGCCGTTCTCGCCGCCTTCGACGTCGTCGCTCCACACGGCGGTGGCGCCGTTGGTGAGCTGGAAGTCGTCGGCGTGCCAGCCGCGCGGGGTGAAGGCCGCGTCGGTGTTGTACGCGAGGCGCAGCTTGATCGTCTTACCGGCGAACGCGTTCAGGTTGACGTAGTCGTGCCGCCAGCCGTTGGTGTTGCCGGTGAGCCCGTACTTCTTGTCGCCGAACGTCTTGAGGTTCTTGTTCGGGTCCGGGTAGCCGTCGGGCGTGGTGACCTCGTTGCCCGCCTCGTCGTAGACCTTCTGCTGGGCCCAGGTCTCGCCGCCGTCGGTCGAGACCTCGACGAAGCCGAAGTCCCAATCCTGCTCGATCTCGTAGTTGTTCCACATCCAGAACCGCAGGTCGGTCCCGGCGGGCACCGCCACGTCACGAGTCAGCTTGACGTCCGCCCATTCCTGGTCCAGCCCGGACCACCAGGCGTTGGCGCCGCTGTGCGGGTCGACCATCTTCAGCGGCGTGGAGGCCAGGTTCACCCGGACGCCGTCCTGGGTGAGCTTGGGCGTCCGCGACGACTGTCCGACGGTGACCAGCTTGGCGGCGTCGCCCGGGTTGAACGTCTTCGGGTTCGCCCAGCCGAGGACCCACTTGTCCCACAGACCCATGTGGGTCGGCATGGACTGGAAGATCGGCCCGGAGTGCGAGCCGCTCGACATCAGGTCCCAGAAGTCGACGGCGGAGCTGGCCTGGCCCGAGGTGTCGTACAGGTCGGGCAGGCCGAGGTCGTGGCCGTACTCGTGGGCGAAGACGCCGACGCCGGAGTCCTCCGGCTGCACGATGTAGTTGGAGATCTTCTTGTCGCTGCCGGGGATCTTGTAGCCGCCGGCCACCGCGCTGGAGTGCGCCCAGATCGCGTACGTGCCCTCGGCGCCGCCGTTGGACGACTTGTCCTTGCCCGCGTGCACCATGACCAGGTGGTCGATGACGCCGTCGGGCTCGCTGAAGTTGCCGTCACCGTCGACGTCGGAGACGTCCTCGACGTCGTAGTCGGCCCACGGGAAGTTGGGCTGGCTCTTGGCCAGGGCGTCCACCGTGTCGATGGCGAGCTGGCCCGCGCCGAGCGGGTTGTCGGGGCTGCCGGTCATGTCCTGGGGAGCGCCACCGCAGGCCGCCGCGCCGTACCAGGCCTCGGAGTGCGGTGCCTTGATCCAGCCGACCGCGGAGCCGGTGACCGAGTAGGCGCCCTTGGACATCTCCTCGTACATCTTCTTCATGGTGAAGCCGGAGATGTCGATGCCGGGGCGGCCGTCGCGCGGGTCCTTCAGGTCGGGACGTACGCGCTGGGTGATGCCCTTGTCGGTGTAGAGCATCGTGTTGAAGTGCGAGGTGCTGAAGTCCTTGACCCAGAAGCTGTTGTTGTCCTTGTGCGGCAACGTCGCGGGGTCGGGGATGTTGTTGTGCAGCGGGCCGTTCTTGACCGTGCCCGCCGGCTCGACCACGCAGTCGTCGGGCGCGCTGTTGACCGTGCGCAGGCGGTTGTAGCCGGAGAAGTCGTCGTTGGCCTGCTCGTTGAACTCGACCAGGACGGTCAGCAGCTTGGCGACGCGGGTCTGCTTGGACTTCTTGAAGATGAAGTCGGCAGGGTTGCGACCGGTCTTGATCGCCTCGTTCTCGCGGGCCGCGAGCACACGGGCGGCGGCCGGGTTGCCGCTGGTGAACTTCCTGTCGACCTTCTGCGCCGGGCTGAGCGAGCGGGCCTTCTGGTTGGGCAGGAGAGGCTCGTCGGGCGTCTCTTCGACGCTGGGCGGCGCATAGTTGATGTAGAAGTCGGACGCGCCCGGCTCGTACCTGGCGGCAGAGGCGGGGGCGGCGGGGACCGTCAACGCGGCGCCGAGGAGGGCGACCGCGGGTAATGCGGCTAACAGACGCTTTGTGCTGGGCACTGATAACCCTCTCTGCCCGGGATCGCCGGGCGCATGGCCACAGGGTGCAATGCCGGAATTTAGAGGGTGGGTAAAGCAAACGTAAAGAGCCCAGTTGAAATGTGATGAAACTAGAACAAAAGCAACGCCCCAGTAACACCACCCACGATCGCCCCGCCGTAGCAGAGCACCGCGATCAGCGAGTCGTACCGGGCGATGCCGAACAGCTCCTCGCTGGTGAACCGGATCCGGTGCGCGGCGTGGAACAGGCAGAGCACGATGACCACGAGCAGCGCGAGCCGTACGAGGACGTTGTCCAGGAGCGCGCGCAGGTGCGCGACGGTCGGCCAGTCGATCACACCGAGCGGCATGAGCACGCCGAACAGCAGGACCAGCACGGGCAGCAGCAGCGCGGCGGCCACTCCCCCGCCGCTGAAGAGCAGCCACAGGTACGGCTCCAGCGTCCGCTTCACGGTGACCTCAGGATGAAGTAAGCGATCAGGACGGACAGGGCCAGCCACGCCGAATGGTTGCCGCCCTGGATCATCCAGGCGGGCACCCGCCAGCCGTCGAGCCGGACCACGGTGGCCTTCGGGGCCAGGTTCAGGAACGTGACGGCGTGGAAGACGGTCGCGACCAGGGCCACCACGTTGACGGCGATCATCCAGGGCTGGGCGGCCAGGGTGGTGAAGTCCTGGAAGGTGCCGCCCAGCAGGGCGCCGACCAGCAGGAGCAGGAAGACGATGGTCCACGCGACCAGCACGCTGGTCAGCTCGCGCAGGACGAAGATCGTGTAGTTGCGGGTACGGGCGAACCAGAACGCGTCCCGCGGCGGCCGGTACGTGCTCGTCGCTCGCTCGCTCCCGGGCGGTCTGGTCATCGCTTGCTCCAGGGCAGTACCGAGCGCAGGGCGGCGGTCAGCTTGCCGCGCTGGATCGCCTCGGCCGGGTCCACGTGCTTGGGACAGACCCGCGTGCACTCTCCGACGAACGTGCAGCCCCAGACCGCCTCCTCCAGATTGAGCACATCGAAGCGGTCGCCCATGTCCCGGGAGTCGAGGTTGTAGCGCTGCGCCAGCGCGATCGCGGCCGGGCCCAGAAAATCGGGGTTGAGCACGTACACCGGGCAGGCCGAGTAGCAGAGCATGCAGTTGATGCACATGCTGTACTGCTTGTAGGCGTCGAGCTGCTCGGGTGTCTGCGCGTACTCCGTGGTCAGCGGCAGCTCCTCGCCCTCCCTGATGAGCCACGGCCGCACCGACGACAGCTTGGCCAGGAAGTCGTCGATGTCCACGACCAGGTCCCTGATCACCGGGAAGCCCTTGAGCGGCTCGATCCTGATCGGCCCGTCGCCGTACTCGGTGAGGAAGGTCCCGCAGGTCAGCCGGGGCTCGCCATTGACGGTCATGCCGCACGAGCCGCAGATGCCCATCCGGCACGACCAGCGGAACGACAGGCTGCCGTCGAGCCGGTCCTTGACGTAGTTCAGGCCGTCGAGCACCGCCCAGTCGGCCGTCAGCGGCACGTCGTAGCCCTGGAAGACCGGCTCGCTGTCCTGCCCCGGCCGGTAGCGGGCGATCTCCAGCCGGATCGTGCGGGTGGCCGCCGCCTGCCGTACGGACTCTTCGGTGTCAGTCACGTCCATAGACCCTTTCCCCCGGAGGCCAGCGGGTGATCGTCACGGGCAGCAGGCCGACCGACGGCGTGCCGTCGGGCGCTTGGTGCACCAGCGAGTGCGCGAGATAGGTGCTGTCGTCCCTGGCGGAGAAGTCGGTGCGCTGGTGCGCGCCGCGCGACTCCTTCCGGTTGAGCGCGCAGGCGACGATGGCCTGCGCGACGTCGAGCATGGTGTGCAGTTCCTGCAGGTTGATCAGCTCGGTGTTGAACGTCGTGCTGGAGTCGTCGACGCGCGCCTCCGCCGCGCGTTCGCGCAGCTCGGCGAGGGTGTCGACGGCCCTGGCGAGCACGCCGCCGGTCCGGTAGATCCCGGCCGCGCCCTCCAGCGTGTGCTGCATCTCCTCGCGCAGGTCGGCGATCCGCTCGCCCTTGCCCGACGCGTCTCGCGCGCGTTCCAGCCGCCGCCGCTCGTCGTCCCCCTGTGTCCGTACGACCTGGGGCTCGCCCTGCTCCTTGTGCTCTTTCGCGAACCTCGCGGCGGCCAGGCCCGCCCTTCTGCCGAACACAAGGATCTCCGGGAGGGAGTTCGAGCCGAGCCGGTTGGCGCCGTTGATGCTGACGCACGCGGTCTCACCGGCCGCGAACAGCCCGGCGACCGGAGTGGCGCCGTCAAGGTCGGTGTGGACGCCGCCCATCATGTAGTGCACGACCGGGCGGACCGGGATGAGGTCGGTGGCCGGGTCGAGGTTCTGGTAGCTCTTGCACAGCTCGCGGACGAACGGGATGCGGGCCTCGATCTTGCCCTCGCCGAGGTGGCGCAGGTCCAGGTAGACGACCGGCCCGTACGGGGTGTCGACCGTGCGGCCGAGCTGCTGTTCGTGCACGAACGCCTGGGAGAGGCGGTCACGCGGGCCCAGCTCCATGCTGCGCAGCTTGGGCGTCGGCGTGGGCTTGCCCAGGTCGTAGTCCTGGAGGTAGCGGTAGCCGTCCTTGTTGATCAGCCAGCCGCCCTCCGCCCTGGCCGCCTCGGTGATGAGGATGCCGGTGAACGGCAGGCCGGTCGGGTGGTACTGGACGAACTCCATGTCCTTCAGCGGCGCGCCCGCCCGGTAGGCCAGGGCCATGCCGTCGCCGGTCTTGATCGCGGCGTTGGTGGTGAAGGGGAAGACCCGGCCGCAGCCGCCGGTGGCCAGGATGACGGTCCTGGCGGCGATGGTCTCGACGCGGCCGGTCCTGATTTCGACGGCCACGACGCCGTGGACCCGGCCGTCGTCGACGATGAGCTTGGTGACGTACCACTCGTCGTACCGCACGATGTCCCGATATTTCAGTGTTGTTTGGAACAAGGTGTGGAGAAGGTGGAAACCGGTCTTGTCGGCCGCGTACCAGGTGCGCATCCGCTTCATCCCGCCGAACGGCCGGACGGCCACCCGGCCGTCCGGCTCGCGGCTCCACGGGCAGCCCCAGTGCTCCAGCTGGATCAGCTCCCGGGGCGCCTCCTCCACGAACGCCTCGACCGCGTCCTGGTCGCAGAGCCAGTCGCCGCCGGAGATCGTGTCGTAGCAGTGCTCGTCGAGCGTGTCGCCGACGCCGATCACCGCGGCGGCGCCGCCTTCGGCGGAGACCGTGTGGCTGCGCATCGGGTAGACCTTCGACACGACCGCCACCGTGAGCGCGGGGTCCGTCTCGGCGACCGCGATGGCCGCGCGCAGACCCGCTCCGCCTCCTCCGACGATGAGCACGTCGATCATGTGCGATCAGCTCCCGTGGTCGGGTTGTATCGGGTCCTTCACCCGCTTGCCGTCATGGCGGATGGCGGAGAGGTGGATGCTGCCGTCGTGGTACTCGTGGCGGATCCTGCGGCAGCCGCAGTCGAAGAGCTGGTCGCGGATCACCAGGCCGTAGCCGTCGTCGTCGACGAGGTGCTCGCCGGCGGACTTCTTGCCGCAGGGGGCCGTCTCTGGCGTGAAGGGAGTCTTCGTGCCTGTCATCGCCGATCTCCTTAGATGGGCGAAACGTCATCTCCACACAAGCACCCCGGCCTTCTTCGGAGAAGGCCCGGTTTGGGCGGCTTTCGGATGGCTTCTGGCGGCCGTCGGGCTGCCATCGGGCGGCTTTTACGGCAGAAGCCGGTCAGCCGGGCTTCTCCTCGGTCTCTTCCGAGCCTTCCCCTCCGCTCTCCACTTCCTTGGCCCCCTCATCAGCTTCCTCAGCCCCCTCATCGAGTTCTTCCCCGGGCACTTCCTTCGGCAACGGCGGATAGTGCAGGTCGAACGCGGGCCGTTCGGACCGGATGGGCGGGAGGAAGGTGAAGTTGTGCCGGGGCGGCGGACACGAGGTGGCCCACTCCAGGCTGTTGCCGTAGCCCCACGGGTCGTCGAGCGTCACCTTGGGCGCCCGCCTGGCCGTCTTCCAGACGTTGTAAAGGAACGGCAACGTCGAAGCGCCGAGCAGGAACGCCCCGATGGAGGAGATCTCGTTCATCCCGGTGAAGCCGTCAGCCGGGCTGTAGTCGGCGTAGCGCCTGGGCATGCCCATCGCCCCGAGCCAGTGCTGGATCAGGAACGTGGTGTGGAACCCGATGAACAGCGTCCAGAAATGCACCTTCCCCAGCCGGTCGTCGAGCATCCGCCCGGTCATCTTCGGCCACCAGAAGTAGAACCCCGAGAACATGGCGAACACCACGGTCCCGAACACCACGTAATGGAAGTGCGCGACGACGAAATACGTGTCGCTGATGTGGAAGTCGAGCGGCGGCGACGCCAGAATGACCCCGGTCAGGCCGCCCAGCAGGAACGTCACCAGAAAACCGACCGCGAACAGCATCGGCGTCTCGAAGGAGAGATGGCCCCGCCACATCGTGCCGATCCAGTTGAAGAACTTCACCCCTGTCGGCACCGCGATGAGGAACGTCATGAACGAGAAGAACGGCAGCAGCACCTGACCGGTGGGGAACATGTGGTGCGCCCACACGGTCATCGACAGTCCGGCGATCGCGATCGTCGCCCCGACCAGCCCGCCATATCCGAAAATCGGCTTGCGGCTGAACACCGGGATCACCTCGGTGATGATCCCGAAGAACGGCAGCGCGATGATGTACACCTCGGGGTGCCCGAAGAACCAGAACAGGTGCTGCCAGATCAACGCCCCGCCGTTGGCGGGGTCGAAGACGTGCGTACCGAATTTGCGGTCCGATTCGAGCACGAGCAGCGCGGCGGCCAGCACGGGGAACGCCATGAGGACGAGCATGCTGGTCAGCAGGGTGTTCCAGGTGAACAGCGGCATCCGGAACATCGTCATGCCCGGCGCCCGCAGTCCGATGATCGTGGTGATGAAATTGACGGAGCCGAGAATCGTACCGAGGCCCGACAACGCGAGCCCCATGATCCACAGATCGCCGCCCATGTGCGGCGTGAAGGTGGCGGTGGAGAGGGGCGTATAGGCGAACCACCCGAATTCGGCGGCCCCGCCCGGCGTGACGAACCCGGCCAGCACGATCAGGCCGCCGAACAGGAACATCCAGTACGCGACCGCATTGAGCCTGGGAAACGCGACGTCAGGAGCGCCGATCTGCAAAGGCATGATCACATTGGCGAATCCCGCGAACAGCGGCGTGGCGAACAACAGCAGCATGATCGTGCCGTGCATGGTGAACAGCTGGTTGTAGAGCTGCTGGCTCACGAGTTGCATCCCGGGCTGCACCAATTCGGCCCTGATCACCATGGCCATAATGCCCGCGACGAGGAAAAACCCGAACGAGGTGATCAGGTAGAGATAGCCGATGACCTTGTGATCGGTCGTCGACAGCCAGGACACAATGATCTTCCCGGTGCGCCGGCGTCTGACCTGCTCGATCGAGGTCTCGCGAACAGTCGTCACGAGTGCTCCCTCCTTTGCGGAGTGTGCTCTGCCCCCGATCCTCCAATTCCACGCCAACGATCGCCATACGGGAAGCAATTTTCAACATTCGCCGCACACGTCTTTGCCTGGCACCCCTTTTTCGGTCCTTATGGCATGCACGCGGCGCATGGATTCCATGCGAGATCATCGCTGGTGGACCGACCTTGGCCCCCGTAACGTTTCCCAATATGTCCCCCACCCCACCCTCCACCGAACCTTCCGCGGGGCCTTCCACCGGACCTTCCGTGAGACCCTCCACCGGTCCTTCCGTGGAACCCTCCACCGGGCCTGCCACCGGATCTCCCATCGGACCGTCCATCGGCCTCCACATGCCGAACGGATTCGCCGCCGCCGACCGCCAGGGCGCCGCCCGGGTGGCGAGGCTGGCCGAAAGCCTGGGCTACGAGTCGCTGTGGACCGCCGACCACATCGTCCTCCCCAGCCCCCGACCGGACTCCGCCCCCCTCGAACCGGACGCGCCGCTCCTGGACGCCGTGGTCTCGCTGGCCTTCCTGGCCGCCCACACCGAGCGCATCCTGCTGGCCACCGGCTGCGTCGTCCTCCCCCAGCGCGACCCGCTGATCCTGGCCAAGCAACTGGCCAGCGTGGACGTCCTCAGCGGCGGCCGCCTGATCTTCGGCGTGGGCGCCGGCTACCTGGAGCCCGAACTGCGCGCCTTAGGCGTCCCGATGTCCGACCGCGGCTCCCGCCTGGAGGAGTACCTGGCGGCCATCCGCTCCCTCTGGCAGGACGAGAAGCCCGCCTTCGACGGCCGCCACGTCTCCTTCAAGGACGTGGACGCCCACCCCCGCCCTATCCAGCGCCCGGTCCCCGTCGTCGTCGGCGGCCACACCCGCGCGGCCCACCGCCGAGCCGCCACGCTGGCCGACGGCTGGTACGGCTGGATGCTGGGCCTACGCGCCACGGCCGCCCAACTGGAGTCACTGAGGGCCGTATCGACCAAGCCCCTGCACATCTCGGTCACCCCAGCCCGCCGCCTCGACGCGGCCACCGTGAGGTCGTACGCGGAACTGGGCGTGGACCGCCTCATCGTGGCCACCCCACCGGGCCTGTCCTTGCCCGAGCTGGATTCTTTTGTCAAACGAAACGCCCCAGCCGAATTCCTCACATAAGTACCGAACTTTTCCCCGCTCGCCTGCATCCAACTCCGCATGAACATAAAGAAGATCACCCTGTTGACCGGCGGCGCCCTGGTTTCGACCCTGCTGCTCCCGCCGGCGGCGGCCCTGGCCGCCCCGTCGATCCCGAAGAACTTCCTCCTGTACGAAAAGGAGGCCCGCAAGGACACCAAGCACGAACACTGGCTTCTCTCCCAGAACGACAACCTGATCGAGGTGGAGAACATCCAGTGCTCGGGCGCCAAGCTGAAAAAGGACTGGATCGCCCGCCGCGACCTCACCTATGACCCGAACATGGGCGGCGGTGAAAAGACCAACGCCGAACGCGGCGAACAGGTCCTGCTCTTCGCGAAGGCAAACGCCGCGGAGAAACTGATGACCGAGTTCCGCACCCGCCTGACCAAGTGCGGCAAAGTCGTCAAGGTAATCGACCCGAAAATCGGCGACGACTCGGTGGGCGCCTCGAGGGCCACCAAGGGGACGAAGTCCAATCCCGTACCCCAGACCCAGCAGTTCGTCGCGGTACGCAAGGGCGCGGCTGTGGCTATTTATTGGGACGTGCGCAACGACGCCCCGGCCATCAGAACCCTCGCCCAGCACCAGGCGGACGCCACGAAGATGGCCGCGAAGCTCTGCACGATCGGCAGTTGCTGACTCACCGACCACCTGCCATCGTCACAACCAAAGGGCCTCCGCTTCGCTCCGGACGTTCTCCCAGGCGGGCTACCGCCCGCCCCCTGGGGGGATCTCGCTCCGCTCGGACCGCCTTCCCAAGGGCTACGCCCCCACGCTTCGCCATGGGTTGGCCAGGGGGAGGCGGAAGCTTGGCTGGAGCTCAAGGTGGGCCTTCAACGGATGGGAAGGCGGTTGACGGGCGTACACCAACTGCTTACGGCGGGGTAGTCCCAGCCCGATCGCTCCCAGAACCAGTCGCCATCGCCTCACACCACCAGCGAGGGGTTACTGGGTCGATGCCGGCACTGTCCACCATAGGTTTCTTCCTAGAACGGCGTCCTGTAAGGCCTGTTCAAGACTGGTGGTCAAGGGTTGCTCCGGTGGTTGAGCAGCGTGGCAGGGGCATGCGCCGGCTGGTGGTTCGGGATGGGGGGCGCCGTTAGCGGTCGTGTCGGGTGAGTGCGGTGCCTGGCCTGCGGGTTGGCCCTCGGGCGCGCTTTCGGCCCAGATGACTTTCCCGCCGCGTGGGGCGGGGTGGCTGTTCCAGCGGCGAACGGCCAGAGAGCGAAGCTAACATCGAGTGAGCGAACATAGACACTCTGTCATCCGGGTCCCGGCTGGAAGATCGTCGAAACCAGGCGGGCGATCGCGGCCTGACATGGCCGGGCCGGCGGCTCCGGTCTCACGATGCCGCCGGCCGATGAGATCGTTCCCTCGACTCGCTAGAACGCGGTGATGATCTGCGTGAACTCGCAGTTGACGAAGGTGTCGGGTGGTCCCGACACGAGCCGGATATCGGATATGCAGTGATCGGTTCCGGCGCCGCCGTCAAGGGTGCCGCCGCCGTTCTTGCCGGTGAGCTGATCGGCGCCGCCCAGGCCCTGGATCTGGTCACGACCGCCGCCACCGTCGATGACGTTCGGGCCCGCATTGCCGATGAGCACGTCGTCGGCGGTGCCGCCCTCCAGGTTCTCGACATCCGCGGCGATGGTGTCCCGCGCCCCTTCGGGCCCGTCTTCGGGACCGCCGTCGTCGCCGGTCGCGCCGTCGAGGTCGGCCCGGATGGCGAGCCTGCCGCCTGTCTCGCCGTAGGAGACGGTGTCGGAACCGCCGCCGCCCTGCAGGACGTCGCCGCCGAATCCTCCGTCCATGGTGTCGTCGCCGGAGCCGCCGACGAGCTGGTCATTCCCGGTCTCGCCGAACAGGTGTGCGGGGATGCCGGTGGAGTTCGTGATCACGTCGTTGCCGTCCAGGCCGCGGATGCGGATGGACGGGGAGGCCCCGACCTGGCAGTGCGCTTCGTGCGGGGTCACCAGGGTGCATCCGGTGCCCGCGATGAGTGTGGCGGTGGGGTCGGTCAGCACGAAGGACCCGTTGTCGACGCGGACCGTGATCTGGTCGTCCACGCCAACGGGAGCGTCGTACCTGAGGTCCCCGCTGCCACGCACCACACCAGGTTGGCAGTCGCCGTAACAGGGACGTGCCGCCATCGCGGGCTGCACGGCCACGACGGCCGGGAGAATGGCGAGCGCCGCCGCGCCGCCGAGCAGCCGCATCATGCGGCGCGGAACCCGGTACGTCCGATCACGAATTCGTGTACGTGTCATCTGTCATCACAGCCCTTGGCATGGCTTGGGCGATGTTGCGACATGTGCGTGACCCTTCGTCGTAGGAGACGGCGCCTTTATTGGCATCCACCCAGTAGGCGTTCCACCGGGTTCCATCACCCGCCGCCTCGCCCAGCCCCACCGCCGACGGTTCCGCCTGCGGCCTTCACCTCGGCCTGGTCGTCGGCGGAGACCTTCGCGACCACGTTGCGGCGCGGTGAACGAGACACCTTTGGCGCAGCGGTCCATGATCGGCGATGCCCGGGTGCGGGCCCTGGGCCCCCACCGGAGCCGCACCCGGACGGGGAAACCGTGTGGATCAGCGAGTGCAGTGGACGATGCCCGCCAAGTTCCAGACGCCGAAGCCCGGCGGGGCACTGGCGGCGAAGTCGAAGGAGACAGGCGAAGAGGTCACGTTCGGCCGGAAGAACAGCAGGTGCGCCCCGAAACCCACGCTCGAGATCGCACCGCCGGTCGCCTGGTACCCGCTCGGGCAGGTGGTCGTCACCTTCTTCTGGGCTGAGGCGTCGTTGCTCGTCTGATTCTCAACGACCAGGAAATCGAAGAGGCGGTTCTCTCGTGCGCAGATCGCGTATGAGGCCACCTGGTAGGGGTCGGTGGGCGCGACCGAGAAATCGTCCTTCGCGGCCTCAGCACCCACACCCGACGCGACGCCGTTCAGGTGGTTCGGCCCCATTGTCAGATCGAGCTGCCCGTGGGCGCCGATGAGCTGTCCACCCGACCCGATGACGTTCTTGCCGGGTGAGCAGTTGGCGAGCACCGAATCTGACGGCCTCGTCGTCGGCGGATTGACCTGCGTGATGACCTCGTATCCGGGCGGCGCGACGGCGCAGGAGACGAACGTCGACACTGCCCATGGTGCTGTCACCCCGATCTGGTCCACCTGGACCGTGACGACGAAGCCGGCCCCGGCCGCGTCAGAGATCGGGCGAGCCTCGGTGATGATGAGGTGTTGCCCCCCGGAGGTCTGGGCCCCACCGCCGAGCGGGACCTTGCCGGGCGGGCAGTTCACCCGCTGGGACTTGTTCACCAGGCTGAACGGCGACAGCACCGTTTTCACCTCGATCGACCCTGCCGGGATCGTCGCCGCCGCCGCAGGTTGCACCGTGAGGACCTGCGCGGCCAGAACGGCCATGCCGAGCCAGATCGCTGCGTACCAGACTCGTTTCATGCGCTGATGTACGGCTCTTGCCGCATTGGTTGTCATATCCTAGAGACGTTCCGTCTCGTTCCATGCTGGCCGGTCGGCAGCTCGCGGCGAGTAGACGCTGCGCCGGTCAAGCATCCAGGCGCAGCGCGGCGGGCACCTTTCGGCCGATCCGTGCCGCGTCCCGGACCTGTTCCAGCGTGCGATGCCGTCGGACGGCGTGCAAGAAGTCGGAAACGCCCTCCGTGTCCGGCGTCATGCGCCCGCTGATCTGCTCGCGCAGAAGCGCGTACTGGTGGACGACGTTGTAGGAGGGCTCGGCGGATCGCCCGCTCCACTGCGTCAGCGGCCGCTCGTAGCAGACGGGAACCGGAAGTTCGGTCAAGGTGCCGTCCCTTCCTCGGGCGCCGTACAGTCGCAGACGCCCCGACCACCACTGAGCCTGATCGGCCTTGACGCGACCGACTGCCAGATCGGCGCACCTCAAAGATCGATAAGTGCGGCTGGAGTATTAAGTCCCGAACTCTTCCCATTCGCTGGCATCCAACTCCGCATGACCTCTGCGCGGTTCCTGCGTCGTCTTGACGCAGCTGATCCGGCTTCAGGCGCACGACAGGCTTACGTCCTGGCAAGTCGTGACCTTGTGCCCTTTGTTCGTGGCTGGAATCCGTTCACATTGAGGTGCTGGACATCTCGGGCGAAAGGATTTATCGATGGCGCCGAGTGAACAGGCGGAGAGGACGATGACAAGGTTGCGGTCGCACGCAGCCTCTGCGCCGCCTGTTCCGGAGATTCCTCCGAGGCTGGTTTTCACGGCGCTCGGATCCGGGCCGCGAGGCTTATCGGCGGCAGAGGCTCGGACGCGACGGGAACGGTTCGGGCCGAATGAGTTGCCGCAGGGTCCTGGACCGCGCATCTGGCGCCGGTTGGCCGCCCAGTTCACCGACCTGTTCGCGATCGTGCTGCTGGTGGCTGCGGCGATCACGTTCCTGGCGTACCTGCTGTCGGAACCCAGAGACACTGGGAACTTACAGCTGTCGTTGGCCATCTTGGGTGTGGTGCTGCTCAACGCGGTGATCGGGTTTGCCCCGGCGACTACCTGACCACCTGGCTCGACCACGTCGCCGTGCACAAGGTCCGCCCCAACACCCTGGCCCGCTACCGCGCCTGCCTCCGCCTCTACTTCCCCACCCACCTGCTCAAGAAGAAGCTCAGCCAACTCACCGCCAAGGACATCCGCCTGTGGCTCGACCAGCTCCGCGTCACCTGCCGCTGCTGCGCCCTGGGCACCGACACCGCCCGCGACCCCTGCGCCACCCAACCCCAACAGCGCCCCCGCTGCTGCGCCCTCGGCCACTGCTGCCAGCGCTACCTATCCCCGCTGACCATCCAGTACATCCACGGCGTCCTTCGCTCCGCCCTGGAACACGCCGTCCGCGAAGACGACCTGCCGCGCAACGTCGCCCGCAACGTCCAAGTCCCCGTCGGCCGTCAACAACGCACCGAACCCTTCACCCCGCATGAGGCCCGTACCTTCCTGGACGCCGCCCAAGGCTTCCGCCTGCACGCCCTGTTCGACCTCGCGCTCCGCACCGGCCTGCGGCGCGGTGAACTCCTCGGCCTGCGCTGGAGCGACCTCGACCTGACCGGCGGCACCCTGGCCATCCGCCAGACCCTTCAGTACGTCCCCGGCACCGGCCTGGTCATCAGCCCCACCAAGACCCCCAGCTCCGAACGCCGCATCGCCCTGCCCCGCGAGGCCATCGCCTCTCTGACCCGCCACCGCGACCAGCAGCAGGCCGACTGCGACGCCGCAGGCCCCGCCTGGGCAGACACCGGCCTGGTCTTCACCACCAAAACCGGCGCGCCTCTCCAGCCCAGCAACGTCAACCGCGACTTCCACCAGCTCCTCCGAGGAGCCGCACTCCGCAAGATCCGCCTCCACGACCTGAGGCATTCGTGCGCCTCGCTCCTGCTCGACCAAGGCGTGGACCTCATCGTGATCAAGGAGCTACTTGGTCACGCCCACATCGCCATCACCGCCGACGTCTACGCCCACGTCCGACTCCGCCTCCAACGCGACGCCACCGAACGCATGTCGGGAGCACTCGACGAGCGCCCCGAACCGTAGCCGTCAGAAAACGATCACGGCCGCTGTAGCCGTCAACGTAGCCGTCAAACGTCGCGAGAGCGTCGCCAGAAGTCGATCTCTGACGACGCTCCCGCATTTGGAGTTCTTACAAGGATTCGACTCCACTAACCCAGCTATGAATGGATTCAAGAATCGAGATCAACGTGATCTCACTCTCGATCCATCTATGCTCTGACCGAATCTCGCCGCTCTCCATGTCTGCCAGATCAATTTCGGATTGTCCGTCAGCCCAAATTACAAGCTGACCCCCATGGCAAGAGCCTTCAAGTACCCAGCTAACAGAGCGGTGATCTCGATCCGGAGAGGACAGTTCGACCTCCGAACTAATACCCAGCTCCACAAGCGCTTCTTGCTTGCGCGAGATCCAATCCTGGGCGATACCCAGCAGGTCAGAGCGCTCTAGCATGATCCACCGAGGCCGAGATTCCTCGCTTCGGGAAGCTCCGGCTTGGGCAAACCACGCTTCTCCGCGAGCCGGGCATTGATGGTGGTTGAGTCTGACAACTTGTAGTCACCCGGGCGACCTCCAGGGATCAGCAACGAACGCGGGACATCGAATTCCGCATAGACGGAACCTGGTCGAGCTGAGATGTAGGCCTTCGGGTCGGCTGGATGGACCACGTAAGTAAAACCACCTCCGCCGCGTTGAACCATGCCAGTGCGACGGTCATACTCGGCTTGCGACATCCATCTTCCGACACGGACAAGGTCGTCATCCCCATCATTATGACGAGGATCGCTTGGTCCCCTGCCATCACATGGTAGGTGTGCAGGCCGTCGATGGTCAGGTTGTGGACACGGCGGGTCGCGGTCCATTTCGCGATAGCTGTTATCTGCACATATGGCCGTGCATGGCTTCGGCCAAAGCGATTCCGGACATGGAGGGGGACTGCAGACAGACTTGCAGTTTGCGTCCGCCCCTCCCCCCTTTACTTTTACCTTCTTGACGCCATCAGTTTTCGTACCGCAATTTGTCTTACACTGCCTAGTAGTGGGCGACTTGAGGCCGCACCCTGATAGGCATCGATTAGGCTTGCACTGAATCGCCGTGCACCTCTTCAGCTCTTTTCTCGGTTCGCGACGGCCATCTCCATATCCGCCGGTCCACGGCTTCGGGCCCGGCCTCTTGACCTCCATCGTTTTCATGTCTTTGGTATTAACCTTTGGCGTTTGCGCAAGCCCTATTATCAGGGCAAGACCCAAGAGCGCCGGAGGTAGTCTAAAGCGCGTCTTCGACACCGCCTGCGGTGGCATCGGTACTGGCTTTTTAATATCGATGGCTCTGGCGGGAGGCCTTACGATCTTCCTCGGGTCGCCGGATCCCCCAGCGTTGTCATCAAGATGGCCCGTGGGATCCACGCCCGTAAGCGGCGCCGCATTTGCGTAGGTGTATCGGTTTGCTTGGACGGAGGGATCTGAGGGCAGGGTCCAGGTGTCGCGGGAGGCAAATGCCCCGCTACCAGACTGGTACCAGCGGGCATGCATGTTGGTTTTGCCGGTGTCGGGGTCGGTGTATTCGCCCTGGTAGCCGAGTCTCGACTGAGTGCCGGTTTGGGCGATTACTTCGCCGTAGGGGTTGTAGGCCGTGGTGCTGGCCAGGGCGGTGCCGGAGAAGGTGCCGACTAAGTCGTCGTGGATGTCGGTCATGGCGCCGAGGGCAGGGCCACCGGCTTCCTGGGTGCTGACGAGGCCGCCGAAGGGGTCGCGGCCGTACTTGGCTTGGACGGCGCCGCTCTGGTCGGTGATGGAGATGATGTCGTTGTCGAGTCCGGCGTAGGCGAAGCGTTGCTGGCCGCCGCCGGACTTTTGGCGGGTGGCCATGCGGTCGAAGGCGTCGTAGGTGTAGGCGGTGTCGCCGTCGTTGATGAGCCGGTCGAAGGCGTCAAACGTGAGGTTCCGGGTGGTGCCGTTCTTGGTCTCAGTGGCGAGGGTGCCGCGCTGTGTGTAGGTGTAGTCGGCGCCGTCGCCGCTGGTCAGGCGGTTGCGCTGGTCGTAGGTGTAGGTCTTGTTGCCCGCCTTGGTGCGGTTGCCGGACTTGTCCCACTCGTAGGCGGTGGTGGTGCCGTCCGGGCCGGTCCAGGAGGTGAGGCGGCCGGCGTGGTCGTAGCCGTAGGTGTTGTTCCCGGCCCCGGGACTGTACGGTTTTCTGCGACAGAGCCGTTTTCTGGACAGGCCCCACGACCGACCCGAAGGTCCCTAGCTCGTGCGACTCGGAGCATGACTGCAAACGGACAAAGCGTAAGCTCGACATAAAGGGCGCACAAGATCTATTTAAGTGATCAAACGTGACGGAAACGTGACGGAGTGCGACTTACCGTTTCATTCGTCCGGCTTCGTGGCAGCTTCCCGCAGCCGCGTCCTCCAAGTGCGTGGACCTGCCTGCCCGACCGGCCATCCACATGGCGGACCGATTCCTGCTCAGGGCCGTGCGTCTTCTATCCTTCGTATCCGACCCGATCGGAGGAGTAGATCCAGTGAACGCTCAGCGCGACTACGCCGAACTCGTCCAGCGTGGCCTTTCGCTCGACCTGACCCGGGGGAAGCCGTCGCCGCGACAGCTGGATCTCGCCAATGACATGCTCAAACTGCCGACGTCCTACAAGGCAGCCGACGGCACCGACGGGCGTAATTACGGCAACCTGCAGGGGCTCAGCGAGTTGCGGGAGCTGTTCGGACCGCTGCTGCAGGTGCCGGCCGAGCAGTTGGTCGTCGGCGGCAACTCCAGTCTGGCCGTGATGCACGACACGATCGTGCACGCGCTGCTCACCAAGGTGCCCGGGGCCGAGCGGCGGTGGGTGGAGGAGCCGGAGATCACGTTCCTGTGCCCGGTGCCGGGGTATGACCGGCATTTCACGATCTGTGAGCGGTTCGGGATCAAGATGGTGCCCGTGCCGATGAACGGCGAAGGGCCCGACATGGACGTCGTCGAGCGGCTGGTCGCCGACGACGCGAGTGTCAAGGGCATCTGGTGTGTGCCGAAGTACAGCAACCCGTCCGGGGTCACGTACAGCGACGAGACCGTGCGGCGGCTGGCCGCCATGTCCACGGCAGCGGCTGATTTCAGGATTTTCTGGGACAACGCTTATGCGGTGCACCACCTCACCGACACCCACGCCGAGCTGGCCGACCTGCTGGCCCTGTGTGCCGAGTACGGCAATGCCGACCGGGCCTTCGTGTTCGGGTCCACGTCCAAGGTGACGTTGGCGGGCAGCGGTGTGTCGTTCTTCGGGTCCTCGCCCGCGAACGTGAAGTGGTTCCTGGCCAACACCGCCAAGCAGTCCATCGGGCCCGACAAGCTCAACCAGCTCCGGCACGTCGAGTTCCTGAAGGACGCCGACGGGGTGGCCGCGCACATGCGCAAGCACGCCGAGCTGGTGTGGCCCAAGTTCGAGCTGGTCGACCGGGTGCTGGCCAAGGAGCTCGGCGACCTCGGCACCTGGACGAGCCCGCAGGGCGGCTACTTCATCAGCCTCGAGGTGTCGCATGCCGGTGAGGTCGTGGCCAGGGCCAAGGCGGCCGGGATCGCGCTGACCCCCGCCGGGGCCACGCACCCCTACGGCCAGGACCCCGACGACCGCACGATCCGGATCGCACCCACCTATCCCGATCTGGATGAGCTGGAGCAGGCCATCACCGGCCTGGCCGTCTGCGTCCGCGCGGTGGCCGAAGAGCGCGCCTGATCCCACAGTTCTCTAAGCCCGCGTACGCCTGACGCAGCTGCGGCTTCCGGTACGGCGACCCGTCGTACCGGAAGTGTGGGGCTAGCTAGTGCTGTGACCGGAAACGATCAAGCCGGGACGTTCTGGACGGTTGGATCGTGCTTGCTGATCATGATCGTTGGCGCAGCGGGAGTACCGATAGCGCGCCTGGATGCCGCGCTGAGGCGGAAAGGGCGCTGGACCGGCTAGCCGGTTCGTGCGGGGTCGAGCTCGACGGCCGGCGGCTCCGCGAGTGCGGCAAGCCGGACTGCGAGCGCGTCCTACCGCCGCCATCCTGGCCGGCTTCGTCAAAGAGGTGGGCGCCGAGGACACGGTGATCGTCGGATGGAGCCTGGGCGGTCACATCGCCATCGAAGCCGCGCCGGGCCTGCCGGGGGCGGCGGGGTTCGTCGTCTTCGGCACTCCGCCGGTCGGCTCCGTGGAGCGGCTCGGGCGGGCGTGCCTGCCGAATCCGGCGGTGCACATCGGGTTCACCGCCGAGGTCGGCGCGGGCGGATCCGGCGGGCGAGCCTGACCCTCCACGCGGCGCCGGACCCGGTGATCGCCCTCAAGCCACCCGGCCACCACGACGCGCCCCGCCCCCGGCCTGAGCACGGAACTCCCCGGAACCTCCCGGCACAGCACGGAACGCCTTCAGGGCAGGCATGCGCTCCGCGTGTCACAAGATCCCGAACGCTCAAGGAGCGAACGTGCGTCGAATCCTCTTCTCCGTACTCACCGCAATGGGCCTGATGCTGGCCCTGGTAATGGCTGCCACCGCAGCTCAGGCCGCGGCTTTCCCGTCCACGATCATCCGCAGCAACGGTGTCGTCTCACCCGCCAGATGCATCGGCCCGCTCAACGGCGGCACGGCTGACAACACCCCTGTGGTGCTGATGGACTGCGGTCAGGTCTGGCACGGCTTCGCGCCCATCGGCGTGTCGATCGACAACTCGATCCGTCACTCCAGCGGCAAGTGTCTCAGTCTGGCCAACACCCAGAACCCGACTCCCCTCGGCACCCGGCTGATCCTGCGGACCTGCGCCTTCGGCGTCACGGGCGACCAGCAATGGACCTTCCGCGCGCTGACCCCCGGCGCCCCTGACAACGTCTGGGTCCTGGGACAGCACTTCAGCTTCAACTGCGTGGCCCCGGTCGGCAACAGCACGGCCAGCGGTACCCCGCTGAGTGTGCAGAGCTGCAACTTCGGCCCCCTGCAGCAGTGGGTGCTGCCGCCGAACCCGGGCAGCTTCGGTTTCTCCTACGATGACGGAACGACTCCCTGACCGCCTGAAGGTGAATGATCGGCCGTCCCCTTTCGCGTACTGACGATCACGAGAGCGCCGCGTCCTCGGCTGCAAGCCGGCGGCCGGCTCGACTAGTGCTGTGACCGGAAAAGATCACCGGGTTGGGTAGGCAGTTTCAGGCTGCGGGAGCGAGGGAACGGCCGCCCCAGCGGATGCCCTTCTCGCCGCACCATCCAACCGGCAGGAGCGTCTTACGCGCCAACCCGGTGATCGTTTCCGGTCACAGCCCTAGATGGTGCGGGTCTTGCTCTGGCGGAAGCCGAAGATGTACTCGCGGGTCTCGCTCGGGTGGAACGACACCCCGACCCCAGGCTCGAACACCACGTTGTCCCGCGGGCAGTAACACAGCCTCTCCCAAACGGTGAGCGCCTGCACCCGGGCGGGGGCCTCCGCCGTGTCCCGCTTGCGAGCCCCGTATGACCCCAGCACGAACAGCAGCCCGAACCCCCAGAACAACCCGGTCAGGCAGAACGGCGCGAGCAGCACCTCGGTCCAGTTCGCGTCCTTGCCCATCGCGATCACCAGCGCGGTCACCAGGTGGACCAGGGCGGCGACGCCGAGCAGGATGTAGCCCTGGTTCCTGGTCCACGCCGTGTAGTGGCGGCTGGGGAACGACAGCCACACCGCCAGCTGCGTACGGCTCATGAGGTGTTTCGAGGCGCCCAGCGAGGCCGCCGTCGGCAGATCCACGATGTCGCGCGTGGCGGCCATCCGGGCGCGGCCGATCCGGTACGTGGTGCCCGCCGCCACCACTCCAGGGACTGCGGAGACCTGGTCAGATCGGCTGCATACCGGACACGTGACTTCCACCTGGGCAGTCTGGCCTTTAGCCGCGGTCGGCGCAAACCGTAGAGTTTCCCATGTGAGACCCATTGATGCCTTGGTGAACGCCCTGCCCGAGGGGCGCGTCCTGACCGACCCCGACGTCATCGACTCCTATGCCCGCGACCGTACGTTCCTGGAGCCCGGCAAGCCGCTGGCCGCGGTGCTCGCCACGTCGCGTGATGATGTGGTGACGACGCTCAAGTGGGCGACCGAGCACCGGGTCCCGGTGGTGCCGCGTGGCGGGGGTACGGGGCTGGCCGGCGCCGCCACCGCCGGCGACGGGTCGGTGATCCTCTCCGTGGCCAGGATGACGGCGATCAAGGAGCTCTCCCCCGCCGACGAGATCGCCGTGGTCGAACCCGGGGTGATCACCGCCGACCTCGACCGGGCGGCCAGGGAGCATGGGCTGATGTACGCGCCCGACCCGTCCTCGTACGAGATCTCCACGATCGGCGGCAACCTGGCCACCAACGCGGGCGGGCTGCGGTGCGTGAAGTACGGCGTGACCCGCGACTCCGCGCTCGGCCTGGAGGTGGTGCTGGCCGACGGCCGGATCCTCGAGACGGGCCGCCGCACGATGAAGGGCGTCACCGGGTACGACCTGACCGGCCTGTTCGTCGGCTCGGAAGGCACGCTCGGCGTGATCACCTCGGCGACGGTACGGCTGCGCAGGGCACCGGACAAGCCACCGGCCACGTTCGCGGCGGAGTTCGGCTCGCTGCGCGACGCGGGCGCGGCCGTGGCGGCGATCATGGCCGCCGGGTGCCAGCCGTCGCTGATGGAGCTGCTCGACCGGGCGACGCTGGAGGCCATCGACGACTATCGCAACATCGGCCTGGAAACCAGCACGATCGCCATGCTGATCGGCCAGTCCGACGCGTCGGACAGCGAGTCGGTCGTCAAGCGCATGGAGCAGCTGTGCGTCGACAACGGCGCGTCGTTCGTGGCGGTCTCCTCCAGTCCGCAGGAGACCGAGGAGCTGATCGGGCTGCGCAGGATGGCCTACGACGCCAAGGAGCGCCTTGGCGCGTGCCTGGTGGAGGACGTGTGCGTGCCGCGTTCTGCGCTGCCCGACATGATCATGGCGATCGAGGCGGCCGCCGTACGGCATGGCGTGAAGATCTGTACGGCCGCGCACGCCGGTGATGGGAACATTCACCCGGTCTTCATCTTCGACCGGGGTATGGCCGAGCCGCCGCCCGAGGTGTGGGCCGCAGCGGACGAGGTGTTCAAGCACGCTTTGCGGCTCGGCGGCACGCTGACCGGCGAGCACGGTGTCGGCGTCCTCAAGCGGCGCTGGCTCGGGCTGGAGTTCGGACCGGTGGCGCAGGAGATGCAGCAGGGCATCAAGGCCGTCTTCGACCCACTTGGCCTGCTCAACCCGGGCAAAGCGATCTGAGTTCACCAAGCCGTGACCTAGCCCGGCCAAGGCGGCGCGACCTGCTCCGAAACGCTGACATCTGGCGTCAAAAGATGAAACATCTGATGGGTCCGGGCAACGCCCCAAGGGTCACGCTGGTAGCGTTTCGCACCATCTGACGATTTGTTATGCATGGTCTTGGGGGTACGGCGTGAATCAGCACCAGCCGCTGGCGGCGGACGACCCGCGGCGGCTGGGGGCCTACGACCTCGTCGCCCGGCTTGGTGAGGGCGGCCAGGGAGTCGTGTACCTCGGCCAGAGTGACACCGGCGAGCAGGCGGCGGTAAAGCTGCTGCACAACGCGCTGGTGGCCGACGCTGACGCCAGGAGCAGATTCCTGCGCGAGGTCGCGGTGGCGCAGCGGGTGGCCAGGTTCTGTACGGCTCCGGTGCTGCACGCCGACCTCGAGGGCAGCCGGCCGTACATCGTGAGCGAGTACGTACCGGGGCCGTCCCTCCGACAGCTGGTGATCAACGAGGGCCCGCGCCGGGGAGCGGCGCTGGAGCGGCTCGCGATCAGTACGGCGACCGCGCTGGCGGCCATCCACCGGGCCGGGATCCTGCACCGCGACTTCAAGCCCGCGAACGTCCTCATGGGGCCCGAGGGCCCAGTCGTGATCGACTTCGGCATCGCCCGAGCGCTGGACTCCCCCGGGGCGACGGCCACGGGCATGGCCATGGGGACGCCGTCGTACCTCGCGCCCGAGCAGCTCAGCGGGGCGGCCGTGTCCGAGGCGGCGGACGTGTTCGCCTGGGGCGTCACGATGGTGTTCGCGGCGACGGGCAAGCCCGCCTTCGGCGCCGACTCGATCCCCGTGGTGATGAACCGGATCCTGAACGAGGAGCCGGAGCTCGGCGAGATGGAGGGGGCGCTCGGGCAACTGGTGGCGGCGTGCCTGTCCAAGGACCCGTCGCAGCGGCCCAGCGCGGACCAGCTGATCGTGCACCTCACGGGGCAGCCGGCGCCGCCCGCGGCCGTGGACCCGCTGACCACGGGCTCGAACCGCCAGGGCACCGGTCCTCAGCCTGACATTCAGACGGGCGCCGTCATGGGCGCCCCGGCGGGTACGGGGCCACAGCCGGGCGGGAACCCGCAGGACTCCTACCCTGGCCCTTGGATGCGGCCCGGCGCCGCCTCCCAGACGGGTCCGATGGGTCAGACCGGTCAGACCGGTCACTTCGGCCTTCCCGGCGCGACCAAGGGCGGCGCCCCGGCTCCCATGGCGGCGGCAGGTCCCTCGGCTGCCGGTACACCCGGCATGCCTCAGGGCACCCCACCGAGCGGTCAGAACATGCCGCACGGCAACGCCCCGACCGGCCCTGGGATGCCCGTCGGTGGCCAGGGAGCACCCGGCGGTCCGATGCAGCAGCAGGGCCCCATGGCCCAGGGGGCGGGCGCTCCCGGTCAGCCCATGGGTGGCGCTCCGGGACAGCCCATGGGCGTACCAGGACAGAACGGCGCTCCGGGGTTCGGCGCAGGCGGCCCGGCATATGGCCCTAACGGCCCTGGCGGTCGTGGGCCCGGTGCGAGTGGACCCGGTGCGAATGGGCCGGGGCAGGGGCCGCAGGCGGCTGACGCCGGGTCGGCGAAGCAGCGCCGTACCCTGACCTTCGCTCTGACCGGCGCGGCCGCGGCGGCCCTGCTGGTCGTGGGCGGCGCGGTGATCGTGCAGGCCAACAGCGGCGGCATCCAGAAGGTGGTCGCCGTCGGCAACACCTCCGAGGCCACCCCCACCGACGGCTCCGGGGGCGGACAGCCCGTCGAGCCGCCCCTGACGGAGGACAGCCCGGTCGTCTCGCAGCCGGTCCCGACGCTGAGCGTGGAGCAGCCCGAACCCACCAAGACCAAGACCAAGGAGCAGGTGATCCAGGACCCGAGCAGCCAGGTCCCGGTCACCGTCCCCACGGTCCCGCAGACGTCGAAGCCGACGACGCACAAGCCGGAGTCGGACCCCGAGCCCACCAAGACCAAGGCCAAGCCCACCAACATGGTGGAACCGGATCCCGACCCCACGACCTCGCCCACCGTGGACGACCCGGACGACCCGAATCCCCAGCCGACGACGAAGCCGACAGTGAAGCCGACCGTCAGCCCCAAGCCGAACACCTTCAGCGCGGCGGCGGTGTGCGGCTCCGGCTACAAGGTGATCGACCGCCACGCGCTGGGCGGTTCCGCGACAATCTTCCTGCTGTACGGCAACGGCAAGAACTGCGTGGTGACGATGTCCAAGTATGTGTTCCCCAGCAAGGTCCCGATGAACGCCATCCTCCAGGTCCAGAAGGGCGGCAGCGGCAGTAACCCGGGCAAGTTCACCGCCTACGCGGGCCCCGTGCGAGTGGCGGCCGTCAAGAAGTGCGTGATCTGGGGCGGCTCGTGGGGAGCCCTGTCATGGAAGTCCAGCTGGAGCCACTGCAGCTGACAGAGCCAGCCTTAAGGACCCAAGCCCTCCACGACGGAAAGGATCGTCGTGGAGGGCTTTTCGCGTGCCGGACAAGCGGGTTACCCTAGTTGACGTGATCGTCAAGTCCGAGCTGACCGCCCGAGGACGGCGTACGAGAGACGCGCTCGTGCGGGCGGGCCGGGAGGCGTTCGACGAGCACGGCTACGAGGCGGTGCGCATCGACGACGTGTGCGCCCGCGCCGGAGTCTCCCACGGCACCTTCTACACCTACTTCGACGCCAAGGACGCCCTGTTCCGTGAGGTGGCGGCGGCAGTTGTCGGGGAGATGTTCACGGCGAGCGTCGTGGGTCCCGGCGTTCCCGGCGACCCGTACGCGCGCATCGAGGCGGCCAACCGGCTCTATCTGCGGGCCTGGGCGGCCAACTCACGGCTGGTCAGGATGCTCGAACAGGCCGCCACCGCCGAGGAGGGCCTGCGTGGCCTGCTGCTGGAGCTGCGCGAGGTGTTCGTCCGGCGCGGCGCCGAGGGGCTGCGCCGGTTGCAGGAGCAGGGGCTGGCCGACCCGGCCCTCGATCCCCGGCTGACGGCCGTCATGCTGGGCGGGATGGTGGAGCACTTCGCCCACGTCTGGCTTGACCTGGGCGAGCGGGCCGACGAGCGGACGGCGGTGGAGCTGCTCACCAAGCTCTGGGCCAGGGCCATCGGGTTGACATCGGCGTCAAGTTGGCAACAGGAGGGCGTGTGATCCGGAGCAGGCTCGATCCCAGCGGCGCCGACCATCAGGAGCGGCGCGCGGCGATGCTGGGCAAGCTGGAAGAGCTCGACGCCGAGCAGGCCAAGGCGGTCGCGGGCGGCGGCGACAAATACGTGGAGCGGCACCGGAAACGGGGCAAGCTGCTGGCCCGCGAGCGGATCGAGCTGCTCATCGATCCCGACTCCCCCTTCCTGGAGCTGTCGCCGCTGGCCGCGTGGGGCAGCGAGTTCCCGGTGGGCGCCAGCATGGTCACCGGGATCGGGGTGATCGAGGGTGTCGAGTGCGTGATCACCGCGAACGATCCCACGGTCAGAGGCGGCGCGTCGAACCCGTGGACGCTCAAGAAGTCGCTCAGATCCGCCGACATCGCCCTGCGCAACCGCCTGCCGTACGTCAATCTGGTGGAGAGCGGTGGCGCGGACCTGCCGACGCAGAAGGAGATCTTCATCCCGGGTGGGCGGATATTTCGGGACCTGACGCGAATGTCGGCGGCGGGGATTCCGACGATCGCGCTCGTGTTCGGCAACTCCACGGCCGGCGGGGCCTACGTGCCCGGGATGAGCGACTACGTGGTGATGGTGAAGGAGCGGGCCAAGGTGTTCCTCGGCGGGCCGCCGCTGGTCAAGATGGCGACCGGCGAGGAGTCCGACGACGAGTCGCTGGGCGGGGCCGACATGCACGCGCGCACCAGCGGCCTGGCCGACTACCTGGCCCTCGACGAGCACGACGCGCTGCGGATCGGGCGGCAGATCGTCCGGTCGCTCAATTGGCGCAAGCTCGGCACGCGGCCTCAGGCCGTACAAGAGCCCCGATATCCGGTCGAAGAGCTTCTCGGGATCGTGCCGCAGGACCTGAAGGTGCCCTTCGATCCGCGCGAGGTGATCGCGCGGATCGTGGACGGCAGCGAGTTCGAGGAGTTCAAGCCGCTGTACGGGGCCTCGCTGGTGACGGGGTGGGCGCGGCTGCACGGCTATCCGGTCGGGATCCTGGCCAACGCGCGCGGCGTGCTGTTCAGTGAGGAATCGCAGAAGGCGACCCAGCTCATCCAGCTCGCGAACCAGTCGCGCACTCCGTTGCTGTTCCTCCAGAACACGACCGGTTACATGGTCGGCAAGGACTACGAGCAGGGCGGCATCATCAAGCATGGCGCGATGATGATCAACGCGGTGTCCAACTCGACGGTGCCGCACCTCACCGTGGTGATGGGCGCCTCCTACGGCGCCGGAAACTACGGGATGTGCGGCCGGGCCTACGATCCGCGGTTCCTGTTCGCGTGGCCGAGCGCGAAGTCGGCGGTGATGGGGCCCGCCCAGCTCGCCGGGGTGCTGTCGATCGTCGGGCGGGCGTCGGCCGAGGCGCGCGGTCAGGTGTACGACGAGGAGGGCGACGCGGCCATGCGCGCGATGGTGGAGGCGCAGATCGAGGCGGAGTCACTGCCGTTCTTCCTGTCGGGGCGGCTCTACGACGACGGGGTGATCGACCCGCGCGACACCAGGACCGTGCTGGGGCTGTGCCTGTCGGCGATCAACAGTGCCGCGGTGCCCGAGGCGGCGGGATTCGGGGTGTTCCGGCCGTGATCACTCGTCTGCTCGTCGCGAACCGGGGCGAGATCGCCCGGCGCGTCTTCCGTACCTGCCGCTCGCTCGGCATCGAGACCGTGGCCGTCTTCTCCGACGCCGACGCCGGGTCGCCGCACGTGGCCGAGGCCGACTACGCGGTACGGCTACCCGGCGCCAAACCTGCGGCGACATATCTGGACATCGAGCGGATCGTGGCGGCCTGCCAGGCGGCGGGCGCCGACGCCGTGCACCCGGGATATGGGTTCCTGTCGGAGAACGCGGACTTCGCCCAGGCTGTGCTGGATGCCGGACTGGTGTGGGTGGGCCCGTCGCCGGCGTCGATCGCGGCCATGGGGTCGAAGATCGAGGCCAAGCGGCTGATGGGCGAGGCCGGGGTGCCGGTGCTGCCGTCGCTGACGGGCGCCGTCACGGAGTTCCCCGTGCTGGTGAAAGCGTCCGCCGGTGGTGGCGGGCGGGGTATGCGGGTGGTGCGCGACCCCGCCGAGCTGGAGCGGGAGATCGCGTCGGCGCGGCGCGAGTCCGAGTCGGCGTTCGGCGACGGGACCGTGTTCGTCGAGCCGCTGCTCGAAGGGGCCAGGCACGTAGAGGTACAGATCCTGGCCGACCGGCACGGCACCGTGTGGGCGCTCGGCGAGCGGGAGTGCAGCATCCAGCGACGGCACCAGAAGGTCGTGGAGGAATGCCCCTCGCCCGGCATCACCCAGCGGGTCAGGGACGAGCTCTGCGAGGCGGCGGTCAGGGCGGCCAGGGCCATCGGATACGTCGGGGCCGGGACCGTGGAGTTCCTGGTCAAAGGCGATCAGGTGGCCTTCCTGGAGATGAACACCCGGCTCCAGGTCGAGCACCCGGTCACCGAGCTGGTCTACGGAGTGGACCTGGTACGGCTGCAGATCGAGGTGGCCGAGGGGCTGGCGCTGCCGGGCTCTCCGCCGCCGCCTCAGGGGCATGCGGTAGAGGTACGGCTGTACGCGGAGGACGGGGACTATCTTCCGCAGACCGGCGTCTTGCGGCGGTTCGAGGTCCCCGGGGACGTACGGGTTGATTCGGGGGTGGAGGCCGGGTCGGTCGTCTCCGCTCATTACGACGCGATGCTCGCCAAGGTGATCGCTCATGGCTCATCCCGGGATGAGGCGGTACGGAAGCTGACGACCGCGCTCCGACGCGCTCGAATCCACGGGCTCACCACTAATCTGGATCTACTGGCTAGCATCCTGACAAATCGTTACTTCAGGGCCGGGGACACGCACACCGGGTTCCTGGACGGACACGAGCCCGGCCTGAGACGCCTCGATGAGCTGGCCGTGCTGGCCGCCGCCCTGGCCCAGGCCGCCGCCAACCGGGCCGCCGCGCCGGTCCTGCGCAGCCTGCCCTTCGGCTGGCGGAACGTCCGGTCGCAGCCCTCGCGCGCCGTCTTCGACGAGGCCGAGGTCGTCTACCACCCGCTTCCCGACGGCATCGAGCTGGTCCATGCGGACCCGTCCAGGATCGTCCTGGAACGCGGCGGCGTACGGCACACGTTCGACATCACCCACTACGACGGGAAGGTCTGCGTCGACTCCCCCAGCGGTTCCGTCGAGCTGACGCCCGTACCCCGGCTGCCCGAGCCCGTCGAGCAGGTCGCGCCGGGCTCACTCCTCGCTCCCATGCCGGGTAGCGTGCTGCGGGTCGAGGTCGAGCCGGGTGAGCGCGTGACGAAGGGCCAGGCGGTGCTGGTGCTGGAGGCGATGAAGATGGAGCATCAGATCGCCGCGCCCGCCGACGGCGTCGTCTCCGGCGTACACGTCGAGAAGGGGCAGCAGGTCGAGGCGGGCGCCATGCTGGCGATCATCCGAGAAGGGAACTCATGACGAGCCTGGTCCACAAGGAGCTGGCCGGCGGCATCGCGACGATCACGCTGGACTCGCCGGCCAACAGGAACGCGCTGTCCGTACGGCTGCTCGGCGACCTGGAACGCCGACTGAACTGGGCGCTGACCGAGCCGGACGTCCGGGTGATCGTGCTGACCGGCGCGGGCCCGGTGTTCTGCTCGGGCGCCGACCTGAAGGAGCAGCGCGTCGAGCCCGCTTCCGGGGTCGGCGACGCGCCGGTGACGGCGTCGTTCCCGGAGATCCTCTCGTTGATCTGGGAGAGCCCGAAGCCGGTCATCTGCCGCCTGAACGGCACGGCCCGCGCGGGCGGGCTCGGCCTGGTGGCCGCGTGCGACTTCGCGATCGCGCCGGAGACGGCCTCCTTCGCGTTCACGGAGGTACGGCTCGGCGTCGTGCCCGCGATGATCTCCGTGCCGGTCCTGCGCAGGCTCGATCCCCGGGCGGCGGCCGAGTACTTCCTGACCGGCGAGGTGTTCGACGCGGCCAGGGCGGTGGAGATCGGGCTGCTGACGCGGGCCGTACCCGCCGAGGAGCTCGACGCGACCGTGCGGCACTACGCCGGGATGCTGCTCAAGGGCGGCCCTGAGGCGCTGGCCATCACGAAACGGCTGGTCAGGGAGCTGCCACAGGTGTCGTTCGAGGAAGGGCTGCGGCAGATGACCGCGCTGTCCGCCCAGCGCTTCACCTCCGAGGAGGGTCAGGAGGGCATCGCGGCCTTCATGGGCAAGCGCCCGGCCAAATGGGTTCCTTCTTCATGACACTGCGTATCGCCAACTGCAGCGGCTTCTACGGTGACCGGCTGTCGGCCGCGCGGGAGATGGTCGAGGGCGGGCCGATCGACGTGCTCACGGGTGACTGGCTGGCGGAGCTGACCATGCTCATCCTGGCCGGCAACCGCCTCAAGGGCCGCCCCGGCTACGCGCCGACGTTCCTGACCCAGCTCGAAGAGGTCCTCGGCACTTGCCTCGATAAAGGCATAAAAATCGTGACCAATGCCGGCGGACTGGACCCGGCCGGGTGCGCCGCCGCCGTACACGAACTCGCCGCCCGCCTCGGCCTCTCCCCCAGGGTCGCCCACGTCACCGGCGACGACCTCACCGGCCGCGACCTGGACCTGACCAACGCCGACACCGGCGAGCAGCTCGCCGCGACGCCCCTGACCGCCAACGCCTACCTGGGCGGCCGCCCGATCGCGGCGGCCCTGTCGGCCGGCGCCGACGTCGTGGTGACCGGCCGCGTCACGGACGCCGCCCTGGTGACGGGCCCCGGCATCTGGCGGTACGGCTGGGGACCGGACGACTTCGATCCGCTGGCGGGCTCGGTGGTCGCGGGCCACATCATCGAATGCGGCTGCCAGGCCACGGGCGGCAACTACGCGTTCTTCCAGGACGTACCGGATCTGGCGCACTGCGGCTTCCCCATCGCCGAACTGCACGCCGACGGCTCCTCCGTGATCACCAAGCACCCGGGGACCGGCGGCCTGGTCTCGATCGGCACGGTGACGGCGCAGCTGGTCTACGAGATCTCCGGTCCCCGCTACCTCGGGCCCGACGTGGTGGCCCGCTTCGACACCATCACGCTGTCGGACGACGGCCCCGACCGGGTCCGCGTCTCCGGCGTACGCGGCGAGCCGCCGCCCGGCACGCTCAAGGTCGCGGTCAACTACCTGGCCGGATACCGCAACACGATGACGCTGGTCCTGACGGGCCTGGACATCGAGGCCAAGGCCCGCGCGGCGGAGGAGGCGATCTGGGCCAGGGTGCCGAAGGAGTCGTTCGACTCGGTGGACGTCACGCTCGCGGACGGGGGGCTGCTGCGGATCACGGTCATGGACGCCGACCAGCGCCGGGCCGGCCGCGCCTTCTCCTCGGCCGTGGTGGAGACGGGGCTGGCCGGTTACCCCGGTTTCTACGGCCTCACCCCGCCGGGCAACGCGTCGCCGTACGGGGTGTACTGGCCGGTGCTGGTACCGGCTAAGGAGGTGCGGGCCCGGGTCTTTCTGGACGGCGAGGAGGTTCCCGTGCCCGTGGGCGTCTCGGCAGCGGCCGACTCGGCGCCGGACGCTGTACGGCGCCCCCCGTCGCGGCTTTCGACGGACCAGCCCACCGTCCGCCTCCCGCTGGGCCGCCTGGCGGGTGCCCGCTCGGGGGACAAGGGCGGCAACGCCAACCTGGGGGTCTGGGTCGACACGGCGGAGCGGTACGACTGGCTGGCGGCGTACCTGACGACGGACCGCCTCAAGGAGCTGCTCCCCGACCTGGCGGCCCACCGGATCACCCGCTATGAGCTCCCGAACCTCCACGCGCTCAACTTCGTCGTCCACGGCCTGCTGGGCAGGGGTGTGGCGGCCAGTCCTCGTATGGATCCCCAGGCCAAGGCCCTTGGCGAGCAGCTACGCGCCCAGCCGGTCGACGTGCCGGCGATGCTGCTGGCCTGATAGCGGAATCCACTTGCCTGATCACAGTCCGTAGTCTTATTGTTACCGGCGGGATGACTATGCGGAGTCGCTAACTAGGCGACGGAGATCGTCATGGGTAAGCACGAAGGCGACCCCAAGAAGTACAAGCCGTACATTGCCCCCAAGGCCAAGGACGAAGACACCTTGTGCGGCGGAAACGGCAAGCACAGCGGCGGTAAGGGCGACAACAAGGACAACAAAGACAACGGGGACAAGAAGTGAACGCCCCCGGCCGAATCGAGCGGATGCTCGACGAGATCATGGCCGTTTCCCCACGCAGCAAGTGGGTGCTCAGCGCGCTGCGAGCCGTTCCCCGTCACCTGTTCATCCCGTCGATCGCGCAGGCGTTCGTCGGGCTGGAGGAGCGTGAGAGCATCATCGACCGCGACGCCGACCCCGATACCTGGTGGGAGGTGGTCTACTCCGACAGTGTGCTCGTCACCCAGCTCGATGACGGTGCCACCGAGATCCAGCTCGGCGCCAGAGGCTCCACCTCGTCCAATTCCGCGCCCAGCACCGTAGCCGACCTGCTCCAATGGCTGGACCCCGAACCCGGCCATCGGGTGCTTGAGGTGGGCACCGGCACGGGCTGGACCGCCGCTCTGCTCTCTCACGTGGCCGGCGCGACCAACGTCACCTCGATCGAGATCGACAGGGCTAACGCCGAGCAGGCGGCCAAGAACCTCGTCGCCGCCGGAGTACAGCCGCATCTTCTCGTCGGCGATGGCGCGTACGGCTTCCCCGGCCATGCCCCCTTCGATCGGGTGCATGTCACGTGCGGCATCCACACCGTGCCCTACGCCTGGATAGCACAGTCCCGGCCCGGCGCGGTGATCGTCGCCCCATACTGTCCCGGCTTCGGCCTCAACAATGCGCTGCGGCTCGTGGTCAGGCCGGACGGCACGGCGATCGGCCGCTTCCCCGGCTTCGCCTCGTACATGATGATGCGCTCCCAGCGGAGCACCGACATCGGCGACTTCGACCCCGACCAGGCGCAACTGTCCACCACCAGGATCGACCCGCGCACCCTCGCCTACGCCCCGGCCGGAGCCGACCTGGCGATCTCGACGCTGACCGGCCTGCAATCTCGCACCTATCGCGAGGCTGACTTCTATCGCATGTGGGTCATCGGCGACAGCGACCGGTGGGCGGCGGCGACCTGGGAGCCGAAGCGGGACGTCTACGAGGTCTTCCAGATCGGCGACCGGGACGTCTGGCAGGAGGCCGTGGACGCCTACTACCGGTGGGTGAGCTGGGGCGAGCCCGACCGTGACCGGTTCGGCATGACGGTCACCCCCGAGGGCCAGTACATCTGGCTGGACACGCCGGAGCGTGTCATCGGCTGATCGGCTGCCAGTGGGCCTCCTGGGCGCGCCAGCCCAGGAGGCCCGCGCCCAGGAGACCCGCGTGGACGCCGAGGGCCGAAACGCGCAGAGCCGGTGGACGACGGAAGGTGAGCAGGGCCGCCAGCCGGTCGCGGAGAGGCGCGATCAGGGTGTCGCCCGCCAGCGAGAGGCCGCCGCCGATGACGACCAGGGCCGGGTCGAGCAGCAGCGTGTACGTGGCCAGGGCCAGGGACAGCGCCTCCACCGCCTCGTTCCAGACCGCCACGGCCGCAGCGTCGCCCGCCAGCACGCGGGCGACCACGTCAGCGGCGGAGCTCTCACCGCAGCGGGCCGCGATCGCCGAGGCCGAGGCGTACGCCGCCAGGCAACCGTGCTGGCCACAGGCGCAGGGGAGGCCGTCGGGCCGTACCGGGATGTGGCCGATCTGGCCGGCCCAGCCGGTGGCTCCGCCGTACAGGCTGCCGGACAGAACCACCGCGCCCGCTATCCCGGTGCCGATGGGGAGGTACAGCACGTCCCCCGACCCGCCGCCGTACGCCAGTTCTGCCTCCCCCGCCGAGCGGACGTCGTGGCCGAGCGCGACCGGCAGGTCGACCTCGGTGAACGCCTCGACGGGCACGTCGCGCCAGCCGATCGCGGCGGAGAACACCGCGTGCGTCGCCGTCACCAGCCCCGGCACGGCCAGCCCCACGGCGACGGGCTCCAGACCGCCGGACGTGCGGCGGCGGGACAGGTCTGTGACGAACGCCGAGATCGCGGCGATCACCCGTTCGGGGCCCTCGGCGCGCGGCGTGGCCCGGCGCTCCACGTACAGCGGCGTGCCGTCGCGGCCGACGAGGCCGCCCTTCAGCGTCGTCCCACCCACATCGACCGCCACCACGCATTCCACCCGCCTAGTAAATCGTTTGAACGAGCGGCCGGGGACCAGGAAGGCTGTGCGGCATGAACCCGCGCCTACTGTCCCGAGCCGACCTCGACGCCTGCACCCGGCTGGCCCAGGACCGCGAGTGGCCGCCTGAGCGGCACAAGTGGGGGCTGCTGTTCGAGGTCGGCGAGGTGTACGGGATCGACGCGCCCGATGGCGACGGCCTCGCCGCGACGAACATCCTGACCCGCTACGGCCACGACCACGCCGTGATCAGCATGGTCCTCACCGCCTCCAGGTACGGCAGGCAGGGATTGGCCGGCAAGCTGATGGAGCATGTGCTGCGGCAGGCGGGAGACCGTGTCGTCTGGCTGCACGCGACCGAGAACGGGCGCCCGCTCTACGAGCGGCTCGGTTTCCGTACCGTCGGCAGGGTCGCCGCGCACACCGGTGTCTTCCAGGGCGAGCGTTCCGGCCGGACCCGGCCCGCCACGCAGGAGGATCTCGGCGCGATCCTGGCGCTGGACGCGGAGGTGTTCGGCACGGACAGGTCGGCGCTGCTGCGCCGCATGTTCGAGTTCGGGGAGCAGGTGCGGGTCGCCGAAGGCGGGTTCGGGCAGGCGTGGCGCAACGACGGCAACGTGGTCATCGGCCCTGTCGTGGCGCGCGACCAGGCGACCGCCGAGGCGCTGATCGGCGACCTGGCCCTGGACGTGGGCGGCGTCGTGCGACTGGACCTCGATCTGGCCAAGGATGACCTGGTCAGGTGGGCGGGTGAGCACGGCATCGGCAACCCGTGGCCGGTGTCGCTCATGGTGCTGGGCGGCGAGCTTCCTGGTGACCGGGCCCGCCAGTTCCTGCCGTACATGCAGGCGCTCGGTTGACCGGCTGAACGTGCCTCTCATAAGGTACTAGAACTTCATTCTACTAAAGGGCGGCGATGACCTCCACCCACATCGACGTCGGCGCCATCGACTTCGGCGCGCTCGGCGCCTGGATGGACGCCCAGGGCCTGCCCGGCGGCGACATCGGCGACGCCGTCCCGGTCCTCGGCGGCACGCAGAACGTGATGGTCCGCTTCGAACGCGGCGGCATCCCGTACATCCTGCGCAGACCTCCCCTGCACGCGCGGCAGCAGAGCAACGAGGTGCTGCGCCGGGAGGCGCGGGTGCTCGCGGCGCTGCGCGACACCCCGGTGCCCGCGCCGAGGCTGGTGGCCGCGCAGACGGCGGACGAGCCGGTCTACTACCTGATGGAGCCGGTCGACGGCGTCAACCCGTCGAACGGATTGCCCGAGCCGCACGCCTCCGACCCGGCGATCCGGCACCGGATGGGGTTGGAGGCGGCGGGCGCGCTGGCCGAGCTGGGACGCGTCGATCCCGCCGCGCTGCCCGGCTTCGGCCGGCCTGAGGGGTTCCTCGAACGGCAGGTGCCGCGCTGGCTCAAGGAGCTCGACTCCTACGGCCGGCTCGACGGCTACCCTGGACCTGACATCCCGCGTCTCGCCGAGACGGCCGAGTGGCTGGAGCGGCACCGGCCCGCGACGTTCACGCCGGGGGTCATGCACGGCGACTACCACTTCGCGAACCTGATGTTCGCCCACGACGGCCCCCGGGTGGCGGCGATCGTCGACTGGGAGATGTCCACCATCGGCGACCCGCTGCTCGACCTGGGCTGGCTGCTGGCCACCTGGCCATCGAACAACGAGCACGTCCCGGGCCTGCCACCGCCGGGAGAGCTCGTCGCCTACTACGCGGCGCTGTCCGAGCGCGACCTGTCGGCCATCGACTGGTACGCCGTGCTGGCCTGCTTCAAGCTGGGCATCGTGCTGGAGGGCACGCATGCCAGGGCCTGCGCGGGCCGGGCCCCCAAGGACATCGGGGATCGGCTGCACGCCACCACGCTGGCCCTGTTCGCGAGGGCCCAGGAGTTCATGGGAGGGCTGCTCTAAATACCGATTTTTCCCAAAACGATCACTTATGTCCGCCTGAGTCATACAATTGCGCGCAATTGCAGTTGATGCTCGGGGAAGGATAGATATGCGGATGCGGTTCCTCGGCTCCACCTCGGAGGCGGGCGCCTGCCCCACCCTGTACGAGACCGATCGGGGCACGATCGTCGTTCAGGGTCTCGAACTCACCGACAAAGAAGCACTCGCGGACCTTCGCGACATCCTCGATGGCGAGACGGCAGTGGAGGTACCCCGCGAGCTCATTACCGAAATAGCCCGCCGAGTCCTGGCCGAAAATCCGGTAACCGCTTTCCCGAGCAGGGACGGGACACCCCCAGCGACCGATTGATCACAATTGCAGACCGGGTCTGGCATGATCCACGCAAACCGGTCTAGCCTCATGCGGTGACGTCGTTTCAGCAGGCGCGCGTCGACCTCGGCAGCCAGCTCCGCCAGTTGCGCGAGGCCGCCCACCTTTCGGGCAAAGAACTGGCCGAGAGGCTCCGGTGGCAGCCGTCGAAGGTGTCACGCCTGGAGAACGCCCGGCAGACCGCCACAGAGGACGACGTGGTCGTCTGGGCGGCTGCCGTACACGCGCCTTCGGAGACGGCCGACGACCTGATCCGGCAGTCCATCGCACTGCTGGAGCGGCACGACGACTGGAAGCAGCGGCACCGCAGCGGCCTGGCCGCGCTCCAGGAGGACATCCGCGATCTGGAGGCACGCACCAAGCTCTTCAGGGTGTTCGAGCCGGCGATCGTCATCGGGCTGCTGCAGACCTCCGAGTACGCCAGGCACGTCTTCCGTAAGGTCAAGCGCCTCTACAGCGCCGCCGACCAGATCGACGCGGCGGTTCGCGTACGGATGCAGCGCCAGGAGATCCTCTATGACCGGAGCCGCACGTTCAGGTTCGTCGTGACGGAGTCGGCGCTGCGCACCCGGATCGCCCCGCTCGACGTCATGCACGGCCAGCTCGACCGGCTGCTGGCGGTGAGCACGCTGCCGAACGTGGAGTTCGGGGTCATCCCGTTCAGCACCGAGATCCCCTCCTCGCCGATCAACGGGTTCTGGATCTACAACGAGGCCATGATCGGCCTGGCCACCATGACCAAGGACCTGGTGCTGCGCGACCCCGACGACATCGCCTTCTACGTGCGGGCCTTCGAGGACTACGCGAAGTGCGCGGAGTTCGACGAGGCGGGCCGGGACGTCATCATCGGCATTCTTAACGACTACCGGAAACAATCCTCACATTAACCATCGCAATTGCTTGCCTCCCACCACAAGATCGTGCAATTCTGTCGCGAGAACGTTGCGGAGGTGATGCATGATGCTTGACACCGCGCTCAGCCTCGAGCGGTTTGCTTGGTATGCGAGACGACACGCCGACCTGGCGATTCTGAACCTCGCTCTTTCCAGCGACCCCGCTTACGTGTCCGTGCGTAACCGCTTCTCCGCCAACCTCGCCGAAACCGTCACCCTTTCCGAGGGCGGGAGTTTCCTCACCTCGTGGGGCTATCGGCTCGGCACGACGGATGACGTCGAGGGCGCGGCCGCCCGGCTGGCCTTCCTCCTGGCCGCGCTGCCGGCCTAGGCCCTTTTTTTAGCCCGGCTGGGAAAGCGCCTTCCGGAAGGTTATTCGAAGGCCGATGGCTCTATGCCGGCCTCTCTGGCCGCCGCCGTGTGCGCGTGGTCCAGCAGGCGGGAGCGGGTCAGGACCGCCGGATGGAGGGTGTAGCGGATGACCAGGCCGTCCAGCATGGCGTCGATGCGCTCAGCGGAGGCCGCCGGGTCTTCGCAGCTGAACTCGCCCGACTCCGTACCGTCCGCGAGGACCTGAGTGAGGGCCCCCAGCCACGCCGATTCGAGCTCCAGCATGATCTCGCTGACCGCCGGCTCGCGGAGGGCGGTGTTCCAGGCGTCGATCCACAGCAGCCAGCTCTGGTCAGAACGGGACTCCGGGATGTAATAGCGGAGAACCCGGTCCAGGCGCTCGACCGCAGTGCCGGGGCCGGCCGCCAGCTCCCCCAGGCGGGCGCCCTCGATGTCGAGGGTGGCCCGCAGCATGGCGGTGATCAGCTCGTCCTTGGTGGCGAAGTGATAGTGGATGAGGCCGCCGCTGACGTTCACCGACTTGGCGATGTCGGCGATCCGAGTGTGGGCCAGGCCGCGCTCCAGGACCACCTTGCGGGTGGCCTCCAGGAGCTCGGCCCTGCGCTGGTCTGCCTGTTCGGCCCGGTTCGTACTCCGCACCGGGTCAGCCTATCCGCCCTCAGCAGCCCGCCTTGTAGAGGATCTTCTGGATCTCGGGGGTGTTCAGGTTCTGCTTGGTGACGATCGTGGCGTCGGTCGGGATCGAGGCGGTGACCGGCTGGCCCTTCACCGCGGCGACGGCCTGTTCGACGCCCTTGGCGCCGATCTCGCCGGGCAGCTGGGCGATCAGGGCGGACACGACGCCGTCCTGGAGCTGCTTGACCTGTGCGGGACCGGCGTCGAAACCGACCATCTTCACCTTGTCCAGCTTGCCCGCCTGCTGGAGCGCGGAGCCCGCGCCGGTGGCGGAGTTGAGGTTCGTGGCGAAGATCCCGGCCAGGTCCGGGTCCTTGGCCAGCGCGGCGTTGACGATCTTGGAGGCTTCGCTGACGTCGTTGTGCGAGTACTGGACGCCGAGATAGGAGATCCCCGGGTGGCTCGCCTTGATCTCCTCCTCGAAGCCCTTGATCCGGGCGTCCACCGAGCTGACGCCCGGGTCAGTGGAGATCACCAGCGCCTTGCCCTTGTCGCCGATCTGCTCGGCCAGCGCCTTCGCGGCGGCGGCGCCGCCCTTGACGTTGTCGGTACTGATCCGGGACAGACCGATGCTCGGGTCCTCGACCACCGTGTCCACCAGGATGATCTTGATGTCCTGCTGCTTGGCCTGGGTGAGCGGCGCGATCAGTGCCTTCACATCGGTCGGCGCGATCAGCATGGCGTTGGGCTTGCTGGCGATCACCGAGTTGACGATCGGCGTCTGCAACGTCGGGTCGAACTTCTGCGGCCCCTGTACGTCGAGCTGCACACCCAGCTCCTTGGCCTTGGCCTTGGCGCCGCAGGCCATGGTCTCGTAGAACTCCTCGCCGGCCAGCCCTTGGATGAGCGTTATCTTGGTGGGCCCACTCTCGGTTGTCGTCGTCCCACCACCACAGGCCGCGACGGTGAGCAACAGCGTCGCGAGTGCCAGAGCCTTACGCATGCCTGTCTCCTTACTGGTCGCGCCTGCCGCGCTGCCACTGGTCGACATAGACGGCGGCGACGAGCACGGCGCCCACCACCACCTGCTGCCAGAACGGCCGCACCCCGAGAATCTGGAACCCGTTCTGCAGCACCACCGGGATGAACACCCCGATGACGGTCCCGACCACGGTCCCCACGCCGCCGAACAGCGAGGTGCCGCCGATCACCACGGCCGCGATGGCCTGGAGGTTGTCGGTGGAGTGGGCGGAGACGCCGGTGATCCCGTACTTGGCGAGCGACAGGTACCCGGCCAGGCCCGCCAGCAGCCCCGCCAGGCCGTACACCTTGATCAAATGCCTGTTCACGGCAACGCCGCCACGGCGGGCCGCCTTGGCGTTGGAGCCGATCGCGTACGTGTGGCGGCCGAAGCGGGTGCGCGCCAGCGTGACACCGAGCACGAGGGTGATCGCGGCGCAAATCCACGCGATCAGCGGCACGCCGAGCCAGCGCGCCAGCCCCAGACCGAGGTTGAGGTCGCCGGGCGCGCGCAGGTCCACGCCGCCGGTCAGCAGCAGCGCGCCGCCGAGCGACATGCCCAGGGTGCCGAGCGTCACGATCAGCGCCGGTATGCGGCCCTTGGCGATCAGAAAGCCGTTCAGCAGCCCCCAGGCCAGACCGGTCAGTACGGCGGTCGCGGCGCCGAGCAGGAGTGAGCCGGTGGCGTCCATGAGCTTGGTGGCCGCGACCGCGCTGAACACCAGCACTCCCCCGACGGAGAGGTCGATGCCCGCGGTGATGATCACGTAGGTCATGCCGGTGGCGAGCAGGAGCAGGATGGCGGCGTCGCTGACGAGGTTGAGGAGGTTGAAGGAGGTGGCGAAGCTGGTTGGGCGGAGGATCGAGAAGACGATCAGGAGGGCGGCTAGGACGGCGGCTATCCAGACGACTTGGCGGTCGCGCAGGCGGGTCTTCTCGGGGGCGCTCGCTTCGGGCGGCGATTCAACTACGCTCACTTGAGCCTCTCACCTGGGAATCTCCGGCTGGCCTTCTTGCCCAGTTGCTTGGGTCGTGGCTTGACCGGAGGCTTCTTCAGCACCTTGACCGGCGACTGCTTCCTCAGCGGCCTGTTCGATGGCGCCTGTCATGGCCCCGACCAGATCCTCCATCGAGACCCGCGCCGTCTCGAACCTGGCCACCCGCCGCCCGAGCCGCAGCACCTCAACCCGATCAGACACTGCCTTGACGTCCTGCATGTTGTGACTGACCAGCACCACCGCCACCCCGGTGTCCCGCACCCGGCGGATGAGATCGAGCACCTTCTGCGTCTGCACCACCCCGAGCGCGGCGGTCGGCTCGTCCATGAACACCACCCTGCGCGCCCACGTCACCGCCCGCGCGACCGCGACCCCCTGCCTCTGCCCACCCGACAACGTGGAAACAGGCGCACTCTGCGATTTGAGCCGCACCCCGAGCGTTTCACAGGCCTCTCTGGTACGGGCGCGCATGGCCGCGTTGTCGAGCAGCCCAAGCCGACCGCGCAGGCCCTTGTGAAGCAGCTCCCTGCCGAGAAAGAAATTGGCCGCCGGGCTCAGATCAGCACACAGCGCCAGATCCTGATAGACCGTCTCGATTCCGGCACCCCTGGCCTCCTCGACCGACCCGAACTCCACCGGCTCGCCATCCACGACGATCTCACCGGCGTCCGGCCCTTCGGCGCCCGAAAGGATGTTGACCAGCGTCGACTTCCCGGCGCCGTTGTCGCCGACCAACGCGACGACCTCGCCTGGGAGCAGCGCGAAGTCCGCGCCGCGCAGAGCCTCCACGTGGCCGTAACTCTTGACGATCCCGCGGGCTTCCAGCAGCGGTGCGGACATAGAACTATCAAGTGCCGCGTATGACATCGTTGTCAACCCCGATCTTCACACGGCTTGGCAGGGCCTCGTACGAAGTCCGCAACCATGCGTGACGATGACGATCGACCTTAGAGAAGATCATCACCCGGGCGCTCGTCTCCCAGCTCCGTCTGCCAGGATTCGAGCTACCCGATCTATTCGATCTAGGAGAAGGGAGTCTTGACATGGCAGTGACCAACACTGGGATACGGCGATTACTCGCGGACTCGGGAGAACAGCGCGGCTGGGTGTCACCCAGAACAGACCTGGTCACCGCGCTGCTGGGGGTCTGGTTCGGCATCGGCCTGATGATCGACGCGTGGGCGCACTCCAACCTGACGCAGCTGGAGACGTTCTTCACGCCTTGGCATGCGGCGTTCTACTCGGGGTTCGCCGTGGTCTCCGGCTGGATCATCTGGCAGGTATGGCGCAACGTCCAGACCGGCCGCCAGGGGGTCGCGGCGGTGCCCACGGGCTACCTGGCCGGACTGCTCGCGATTCCGGCGTTCGCCGTCTTCGGGCTCCTGGACATGATGTGGCACACCTTCCTCGGCATCGAGACCACCATCAACATCCTGTTCAGCCCCTCGCATCTCGGGCTGATCGTGACGATGCTCCTCATCATCACCACACCGCTCCGCTCCCTGTGGAACGCCCCCGGCCTTGGCCCGAGCCCTTCGCTGGGCCGGATGCTCCCGGCACTGATCGGGCTCGCGTTCGCCACCACGCTGGTGTCGCTGTTCCTGGGGTACGCCGATGCCCTGCAGTGGAGCCCGCAGGGCATCGTCAGGGCCTTCTCCGACATGGAAGGCCAGGGCGCCGACCGGCTGGCCGCCGGCATGGTCATCAGCAACGTTGTCACGCTCGCCCCCGTACTGTTGCTGGCGCGTCGCTGGCGCCTGCCGTTCGGCAGCGTGACCATCCTGCACGCGGTGGGCATCCTGATGTCGGGCGCGCAGACCGCGTTCGGGAATCTGCTGGTCCTGCTGACGTTCGTGGCCGCGGGCCTCGTGAGCGACCTGCTGATCCTCTGGCTGAAGCCCTCGGGCGAGCGACGGGGCGCTTACTGGGCGTTCGCTGGGTTGTCGGGCTTCCTCACCTGGTCGCTGTACATGGGGGCGGCGTCGGTGGCGGGCGGCGGGCTGCCTGCCGTCACCGAGCTGTGGACCGGCGCGCCGGTCGTGGCCGGACTGGTCGGGCTCGCGCTCGGGGCGCTGTTCCTGCCCAACGCTGTCACTGCCGAGCCGGTCCGGCCCAGCGCGGCCGACGCGGAGCCGGTTCCGCCCGGAGCGGTCACTGCCATGCCGGTTCGGCCCAGCGCGGCCGACCCCGAGCCCGTTCCGCCCAGCGCGGCCGACCCCGACCGGGCATGATCCGAGTCCTCCGGGTCCTCTGTCTGGCCGCCATCCTGATGCTGGCGGGCGCCGCTCCGGCCGCCGCGCACAATGTCACGGTCGGAGCGGATCTGCGGATCGCCCAGACGATCGCGGGCACGGAGGTCACCGTCGTCATCGAGGGGACGAAGCGGGTGCCCGGGCCTTTGCAGATCGGTGTCATCGCCTTCCAGCCGGTCACCGACCTGCCGGTCGCCCTGGAACTGCGCTCGGTCGCGGACGGCCGTACGGTGACGGGCGTGGCACGGGCCGCGTACAAACCTCAGTACACGCAGCTCACGGTCGACCGAACCGGCCCGCACGAACTCACGCTGCGCGCCGGGAACGAGACCGCCGTGGTGCCGTTCCGCGTCCTGGTGGGCCGCGGGTCGGCGATAGAGCTACTGATCTACGGCGGCCTGCTGGTGGCGGCCCTGCTGATGATCGGCGGCCTGCTCACCGGGGCACTGGCCCGCCGCAATCAGGCGATGCTCCTGACGGGCGGCGCCGCGATCGGTTTGACGGTCGCCGCCATGGTCGTCATCTTCGAGCCACTACTCCCCGCCGCCCCACCCGACGGCGCCCCACCCACGGTGGCGCCGACGGTGGGAGCGGGGGCGGGAGCTGGGGCAGCGTCGGGGGCGCAGACCGGCGGGCGCCCGTTCGTGCAGGGCCGGGTGGAGACTCTCCCGGCCCGCCCAGCCGTCGGAGAGGAGTTCACGTTGCGGCTCGACCTCATCGACGGATCCACCGGCCGGCCCGTGGACGACTTAGTCCTGCACCACGAGGCCCTCGCCCACGTGATCGTGACGAGCGAGGACGGGCGCTGCTTCCGCCACATACACCCGCTGCGCACGGCACCGGGCCGGCTGGAGGTCAAGATGCGAGCCGACCGGCCGGGCCGGTATCTGGCGTACGCCGAACTGGAGCGCGAGGACTCCGGCGGGCAACTCATCACCGGCGAGTTCAGCATCAGCGGCGACACTTCTGTTGGGGCGGAGACGCCCGTTGAGACCGTCACGCCGCTCATGCAGCCCGCCGCTCCCGTCGCGGGCCGCCCAACGACGATCGAACTCAACACGTCCGGCACCCCACGCCCCTGGTTGGGCATGACCGGCCACCTGATCATCCGCAGCCAGGACGGCACCTTCCTCGGCCACGTACACGAGATGGGTACGCCCGGCCCCCGGCTCCGCTTCACCTTCAGCTTCCCGTCGCCGGGCCGCTACCTCGCCTGGGCGCAGTACGCGACCGGCGATCACATCGTGACCGCGCCTCTCACCATCAACGTCACGGCATCGGGAGCCGCGCAATGAAGCGGGCTGCGGTGGCCGTCGCCGTTCTCGCGGTGGCAGTGGTGACGTTTCTCATCGTGGGTAGAAACTCGGCCCCTGATCCGCTCCAGGTGACCGCCAGAGGAACGCACTACGCCGCCACCGTATCGATCGACCGGCCGACCACCGGACGCGTCGTCGTGGACGTGCGGCTGACTTCAGGTGACGTGGACGGCGCGGCCCTGTCCGCCGTGATGCCCACCATGGGCCACGCCATGCCGGAGGTCGCTGCCCAAAAGCCGGAGCCGGGCCACTTCGTCGCCGAGGGCGAGTTCTTCCCGATGACCGGCGTCTGGGAGCTCTCGATCCGGCTAAATGGATCTGCGGGCGAGGAGGTGCTGACCGTGAACGCGCCAATAGCCGGCTGATCGGCGCACGATCGGCCAGCGCGGCGCGAACTCCTGGCAGACGGTCTCGATCCCCGCGCGCCTGGCCTCCTCGAGGGGCCCAAACGCGATCGGCTTACCGTCCACGGCGATTTCGCCCGATAGCGCAATTATGAGCGCATGGACTGCTCTTCATTGGCACGGCCATACCAACATGTCCCACGGGTGTGAGGAGCGCGGGGGCGACGAGGTCGCCCCCGCCGGCACGTGCCGTTCACCCCTACGGGCCTGGAGAGCACCTCCTACGCCAAGGAGGACGGCAAATGCAGGGTGGCGGTGTCGGGACCGTACGGTTTACGGTCCCTCGGGGACGTCCTCTTCTGCCACCAGGCTCTTACGTAGAAGTTCGTGGCGGGGATGCGGGTGTCAGACTACGGCTGAACCAGATGGTCTTCCCCATACCGCAGGAGACTGGTTCGTACCGCCATTCGTCCGTGAGAGCAGCCACGATCGACAGGCCGCGGCCGTGGTCTGAGTCGTGTCGGACCATGAGACATCGAGGTCGTTCAGCACCCTGGTCATAAACGTGCCCAGTCAGCGCCTCGGGGGTTAGGCCCAAGTACAGCCTGATCGGAGGGGCTCCGTGGATCAGCGCGTTGGTGACCAACTCGCTGATGACCAGAGTGATGTCGTCGATCAGGTCGTGCAGATTCCACGAGGTGAGGGTGTCGCGGACCAGATCGCGAGCCTGCCCGATGATGACTGGATCATCAGGCAGGTCCCAGTGCAGATCCTGCTTGACTTGCACGGTGCTCGCCATCAGGCCGCCCGGAGACCACCTCGGCGGATGGGAGAGGTACTTGGGCGCAGCATTTGACTTGCGGAAAGACCTACGGAAGCGCTTGAGGAAGCTGAGCGTGAACGCCATGGACAGGTACCGTTCAGTATCGGTGACTGTGAATGGGTGTACTGGTAGCCCCGCCAGGCATACGGGGCGTCACGGGGCGGCATCCGCGTGCCCAACGACGGGGGCTGCCAGCGTCTATGGGCGCGGGTTGTAGGCGAGGTAGGCGGGTCCGCGCCATATCTCCCTGCCGGTGTCGGGTAGCAACTCGGCCAAGGGGCGACTGCCCAGTTCGCGGTAGTGGGCGGCGAGCCGTTCTGCTGCGGCCCGCACGGTGGCGGCATACGTCCAAAGCGGCGCGGGGCGCTCACGAGTGTTAGGGACGAGCCACCAGAGCCACGTACCGTCGGTGTGGACCAGCAGGCCGATGTAGATCGAGACGATGACTTGGTCGTCTCGTAGTGGCAGGGCGAACGCAGGGATGTTGTGCTGCCGAGCAAGGGTCCGGATGAGCTCGGCGGCGCGCTCCTCCGCGAGCGAAGAGGTCTGCTGCGTGCCCACGGGTCGGACGGTGGGCTTGTGGGTGTTCACGTTCTTGCCTCGCTCTCCGGCTGGGTTGACCCTTACCAGAATGGCGATCGAGAACAGAGAGTGACAGGGAAATCACCCCACAGTCACACCACGCTCTCTGTAGGCTCGCCGTGTAGCAGTTCCAGCACAAAGAGTCACGACGGGAGGTCCATGTCCAGATCAGCGGAGATCGACCCGGACGAGAGCCCCCGGGCCGCGTTCGCCTACCTACTTCGGCGGCTCCGCATCTCGGGCGGGCTGACACAACGCGATTTGGCCGAGCGGCTCGGCTACTCCGAAAGCCAGATCGGCATGGTCGAGCAGGGCCGGCGCCGCCCGACGCAGCATCTCGCCGACCTCCTCGATACCGAGTTCGGCGTCGAAGAGTTCGGTCAGCTGTACGTGCGTACGACCTGGGCTGGCAGCCCCGAGCATTTCCGCGCGTGGCTCGACGAAGAGCAGGAGGCTACAGCGTTGCGCAGCTGGGAGCCGATGCTGGTAACCGGGCTCCTGCAGACCGAGGCGTACGCACGCGCACTGTTCGCCGCCGAGCCCGGGATCACTCCCCAGGAGGTGGACGAACGCGCCGAAGCCCGCATGCAACGTCAGAGGGTCTTGACGAGGGACAAGCCGCCGACGGTCACCGCCATCATGGACGAGGGAGTCCTGCGCAGGCCGGTCGGGGGCTCAGAGGTGATGCGAAACCAACTCGCCCACATCCTGGACCTGGCGCAGCATCGCCAGATCTCCGTACAGGTCGTGCCGTACAACGCTGGGGCATACGCGGGGCTGCTCGGCGGGCTGATCATCGCCGAGCGACACGGGACACCATCGACGGTGTACGTGGAGTCGCAGCCACACGGTCGAGCGTATGAGGATCGAGCCATTATCTCCGGCGTTCTGCGGCGTTACGATTACGTCCGTTCAGAGGCCTATCCGCACCATCTATCGTTGAACATCATCAAGGACGTGATGACGCATGGCCCACATTGACACCCCTGACCTTCAGCACGCCGAATGGCGAAAGAGCCGTCACAGCGGCGGGGACGGCGGCAACTGCGTAGAGGTCGCCACCAACCTGCCAGGGGTGATCGCAGTCCGTAACTCCCGGCACCGCTCCGACAAACCGTTGATCTTCACCCCATCGGAGTGGACCGCCTTCCTCGCGGGCGTCAACGACGGCGAATTCGACATCACCTGATCGAACGCTGTAGGCGACGGGGAACCTGGACTCCAGGTTCCCCGTGGACGGGCTGGGCGTGCAGCGGATAGTAGAGCCGCTCATAGGCCCAGAGCGTGGTCACCGTCACCACACCGTTGTCGGTCTTGCCGAAGCGGCCCAGCCATTGGCGGCCGACATGCGCGGTGGCCGTGCCGTCCTTACGGTCGCCGCTGTCATCGATCACCAGCACCCCACCCGCGTGCGGTATGGTCACCGGCTCGGCCAGCAGCAGCCCCAGGCGCTGAGTATTGATCCGATCGGGATCCCAGCACGATTCGACTTGGAGAGACGGGAAGTTCGCCGACACGACCTGCAACCGTGTCGCGCGCACAAAGACTCCAACAGAAACGGTGAGCCGCCCATACGTGTGGGCGGCTCACCGTTATTCCCTGCCAGGTCAGGTGACGAGCTACGGAGCCCCTATGCGCAGAAATTCAGCATAGATTTGATGCAGCAGAACTGCATATCGATAATGGGCGTCGACAACTTCTCGCTCTTCGACGGCCATGTTTTCGCCGAATCGTTCCAGGCGAGAGATGACCCCTTCAAGCAACCCCATGACGTCCGCCCGGCTCGGCCTGAATATCCCCTCGTCGACAAAAAGGATCACCTGGGTCACATGTTCGTCGGCGAGAGCTAGGTCGCCATGAATGAGTGCAAGGTTCTCTCCTGCGCGCAACAGATTCTCACCGCGGCGTAGACCGGGAAACGGCAAGGATCGCCAGAGGGCGTAGCTCTCCATGAAATCCGACAACGACTCGTCCTCTCATTAGTCGGCGCCATACCAGAAGGTTACGGCCTTGCCGCCGGGGCCGATGATCCCGCCCTTACCCGTCTGGGGGTCCACGTATTTTATCCCGCGCGCACCGTCCACCAGCGTCTCCAAGCTGGCGTTGAGCCCCCTCTTCCCTCCTGGCTGGGCAATTCCCGTCGCCCAGTCTTGCGCATCCTGGAGGTACTGCTCACGCGTGACACCGCGCCCCTTTGCATGCTTGTCCCAGTGGTATTCAAACTGATCCTGAGAAGATCTGCCGCTGGGGTTATGGAAGACGTCGTCGATCTTCTCGGGGCACAATCCCGAATTGTGCACCAGTACGGGCACTGTACCGGCGAGCACATAGTACGTGTGCAGGTCGTCGACTGTCAGGTTGTACATCAACCGCACTGAGTCGAAGGTGCGTACCTTGACCACTTCAGCAGGCCGTCCGTCGGCAGCTTGGAGCGTGTCCTCAGGGTACAGGTCGCCGGCATCCACCCACATCTTGCGCGCGCTGTCCCAGAAGGGGTGCTCCATCGTTGTGTGGAGCGTGCTGGGCACGCCATCGACGGATTGGACGGCGACATCCGCCATCTCGGTGTCGACATTGCGATGGACCGCGGTCACTTTCCTGGCCCCGGCCTGGCCCGTCTCCGGGTTGGTGGCCCATACTTCGTCGCCGACCTTGACGTCCTCGATGTTCTTTCGAGTTCCGTCGGCCATAAGAACTTGGGTGCCGGCCGCGAAGCTGTTCAGGCACGGATTCCTTACCACCCTGCCGCCGAACTTAGGTACAGCTCCGGGCCTGACGGCTTCTGCTTCCGGAGCGATGAGCATAGAGAGTACGTTCGCGCCCCAGTAACCGGTTTTATATTCGGGTGACGTCGGCGGTGTCGAAGATGACAGGTTGCGCGGCGTCGGTTCAGGTTACGTCGCGATGGCGCTCGGCGTAGGTGAAGGCCAGGAACTCCTCCAGTTCCTCGTCCGACTCGAAGGTGTCGGCGGCGAGGTCCTCCACGGAGCGGATCGGCTGGGTGTTCTTGGCCGCGAGCAACTCCTCGACTGACAAGCGGGGCCTGATCGGCGGGTAGGCGGGGTGGTCCGCTTCATGTGTGCTCATGAGGACCTCCTCCGGAGCGCTGCTGGCTGGCTGAATTCAACTTACGATGCCCAGCCCTCGTGGATACTGGGCTTTCACTCGTCGTTTCTTCTCGCCGCCATGTTCACGTGCGGTCCGTTTGGCGTGCGACGCCGTATTGCTGTTCGAGGTGGGTGACGCTGGGGCGCCGCGTCGCCATTGATCGCGGCGCCCCTTGCCTCGGATCATGCGGTGCAGTCGTACAGCCCGTCCTGGCCGGTCACGGCCTTGCAGTTGGCCTGGACCCACGTAGTGACCTCGTTGTTGCCCCTGCCGGGGCCGCCCCGGTCGTCGCCGCCAGCCAGCACGTAGCGGAGCTTGCCGGACGCCACCAGCTCCTTGAGGCGGGTGACGGTCATGGCGGGGTCGCTGCCGGTGAAGCCGCCCATGGCCATGACCGGCTTGCCCGTGGACAAAATGATCGACGACGCCTGCATGGCACTGCTCACGGCCACGAGCCACTCCGCGTTGCCCTGGTTGGCCTCCAGGTAGGAGATCATCGAGCTGCTGACACCGCCTCCGCCGCCGAAACCGCCCATTCGTCCGAACCGGCCGTCCGCGTCCTGTCCGTCCTGCCTGTCCTGAGCCCGGCTGTCCTGCGCATCCTGCCTGTTCTGGCCCTGTCCGTCCTGGCCGTTCGGTGGGGTCATGGGAGGCTGGCTGTTCTGGCCGGGGCGCATCATGCCGCGGAAGCCGCCTCCAGGGCCGAAGCCCATCCCGCCCGTGGACGGGCCCGCGGTCGGGTTCGAGCCGTTGACCTGCGACCCCAAAGGCGACACCGCGTACGCGGCCGGTCCGGCGAGCCCGGCGATCACTGCCGCCGCCAGCCCGATCGCGGCCAGCCGGACCGCGACCTTGCGACGGAACGTGGCCAGAACCAGCCCCACCATCGCCACAATGGTCGCGGTGAGCACCACCCAGGCCAGCCATGGCAGGAAGTCGGGTGTACGGCGCAGGACCATGAACGACCAGGCGCCCGTGACGGCGATGCCCAGGGGCAGGACCCACACCCACGCCCGCGAGTTCCGGTACGCATCCCACATGGCCAGTCCGCCGAAAGCGGTGATGGCGGCGACGGCGGGCGCCATGGCGGTCGTGTAGTACGGGTGGAAGGTGCCGCTGGCGAAGCTGAACACCATGAAGTGCACGACGAGCCACCCACCCCAGACCAGCCACGCGGCGAGGCTCGCTCCGGGCTGAGCAGCAACCCCCGAAGCGCCGACGAGGATGGGCGAGGCAGTGACTCCGGACGCGGCACCACTCTTAGGCGCGGCGCCAACCTCGGGCGTGACCAGGCCGACCCATGGCGTGGTCGCCTCAGGCTTGGCGAGGCCGCTCGCGTCCGCAGCGCCCCCAGGCTTAGCGGCGGCGCTGGTGTCCGTGTCGGCCCCAGGCAGGGCAGTGAGTTTGGCGCGCCGCCACCGGGCGGTCAGCGCGAACACCAGGGCCAGCCCGCAGAACGGCAGCAGCCACGAGATCTGGCCCGCCATCGTGTCGTTGAACAGCCGGTCCGCCCCCGCCGCCCCACCGAACGAAGCGCCACCGCCACCCCCGGGACCGCCACCGCCCTGGCCGAAGATCCGGCCCAGGCCGTTGTAGCCGATGACCAGGTCCCAGACAGTGTTGTCGGTCGAGCCGCCTACATACGGACGGGAGTCAGCAGGCCACAGGTCGACGATCACCATCCACCAGACGCTCGACACCACCATCACGGCGCCCGCCGCCAGCAGATGCCCGACACGCTTGACCCACGAGACCCGCGCACACAGCAGGTACGCCAGCGCGAAAGCGGGCACCACCAGGTACGCCTGGAGCATCTTGACGTTGAACGCCAGCCCCACGAACAGCGAGCACACCAGCAGCGACCCCAGCCGCCCGGTGCGCAGCGACTCCAGGCAGAACCAGGCGGCCAGGACGAGCAGCAGTACCAGGATCGTGTCGGGATTGTTGTCGCGGTTGATCGCCACGGTGATCGGGGTGAGGGTCATGACCACGGCCGCGATCAGGCCCGCCACGTGTGCCTGCCGTACCTCCGAGTGGGCAGACACGACGAAGGGGTAGGCCCGTCGGACGGCCGAGAACACCAGGCCGACGGAGGCCACACCGGCCAGAGCCTGCGGGATCAGCATGCTCCAGGTCGAGAAGCCGAAGATCCGCGCTGACAGGCCCATCACCCACAGCGCCAGCGGGGGCTTGTCTACCGTGATGTAGGAGCTGGAGTCGATCGCGCCGAAGAAGAACGCCTTCCAGCTCTTGGTGCCCGACAGGATGGCGGCGGAGTAGTACTCGTTGGCGTTGCCGCTCAGTGCCCAGGTGTAGAGGACGAGGGCGACGGCCAGGACGGCCCAGAGCGCGGGCCGGGACCAGCGGGGGTCCCCCGGGGCGCCGCGCCAGATCTGGGCGGGGCGAGACACGCGACGGTGGCCGGGATGGTCGACGGTCATGGTCATGACGTCCTCCGGCGAGGGTTGAAGACCCAGACGCGCAGCAGCAGGAAGCGGACCAATGTGGCCAGAGCGTTGGCGACGACGACCGCGACCAGCTCCACCCGATGAGAGACACCGTTCGGCAGCAGAGCCAGCCCACCGGAGGTCAGCGCCAGCCCCACGAGGAACGCGATCAGCCCCTCGAACTGGTGCCGCATGACCCCGGCCGACCCTGTCACCCCGAAGGTGAAGCGCCGGTTGGCCGCGGTGTTGGCCACGGCCGTCACCAGCAGCGCGATCGCGTTGGCCGCCAGTACCGGAATCGCCTGCCGCAGCCCCGAGAACAGCAGCAGGTACGCCAGCGTGCTCACCACACCCACGACCGCAAACCTGGGCAGTTGCGCCGCCATCCCGCGCGGCAGCCGCGCCTGGGAGACACGGGCGGGCACCGGGATGCGGGCCGCGCCGGACAGCGTCTTGCGGGCCACCCTGACCAGGCCGCGCAGGTCGTCCATGGCGGTCTGGAAGACGTCCACCCGGCTGTCGGGGTCGTCGACCCAGTCGACGGGCACCTCGTGGATGCGCAGCCCGTGCCGCTCGGCCAGCAGCAGCAGCTCGGTGTCGAAGAACCACTGTTCGTCCTCGACGGCGGGCAGCAGCGCCTGCGCGATCTCGGTGCGTACGGCCTTGAAGCCGCACTGGGCGTCGGAGAATTTCGCGCCCATGACGGAGTGGAGCAGCAGGTTGTACGAGCGGGAGATGAGCTCGCGCTTCGGCCCGCGCACCACCCGCGACGACCTGGCCAGCCGGGTGCCGATGGCCAGGTCGCTGTGGCCCGACAGCAGGGGGGCCACCAGCGGCAGGAACGCGTCGAGGTCGGTGGACAGGTCGACGTCCATGTAGCTGACGACGTCCGCGTCGCTGTCCGACCACACCTGGCGCAGCGCCCGCCCGCGTCCCTTGCCGTCCAGGTGTACGGCCCGTACGTGCGGCAGTTCGGCGGCCAGGTCTGTGGCCAGCTGCCAGGTGTCGTCCGTGCTGGCGTTGTCGGCGATCGTGATGCGGTAGTCGTAGGGGAAGGTGCCCGAGAGGTAGGCGTGCAGCCGGCCGATGCTGTCGCGCAGGGCCCGCTGCTCGTTGTAGACCGGGACGACCACCTCGACCAGCCGGGTCTTCACTGTTGTGTGCATGACCCAGATCCCATCGTTGGGGTCTTTAACGGGAATTAGCCGATTATGAGTGAGGGGTGAGATTCCCGGGCAGTTCGACGATCGCGACCGCGCCGCCGCCGGGGGCGTTCTCCAGGCGTACCTTTCCGCCCGCCTCGGCCACGGCCTGCGCGACGATCGCCAGGCCGAGCCCGGAGCCGGGCAGGCCGCGCGCGGCCGGGGAGCGCCAGAAGCGCTCGAAGACGTGTGGCAGGTCCTCTTCGGGGATGCCGGGGCCGTGATCGCGTACGGTCAGCTCGCCCTGTCGCAGGGTCACCTGGACCTCGCCGTCCGGGCTGAACTTGGCGGCGTTGTCGATGAGGTTGAGTACGGCACGTTCCAAGGAGGCGGCGTTGCCGACGACGTACCAGGGCAGGAGGTCGATCGTGACGTCGGCGCCGCGCAGCCTGGCCCGTTCGACGGCGGCGGTGACCACCTGGTGCAGGCCCAGTTCGACGTGCGGCTCGTGGTCGGTGTCGCCTCTGGCCAGCTGCAGCAGGTCGCCGACGAGCGCGGTGAGCTCGGCGAACTGGGCCTTCACGTTGATCAGCAGGCGTTCCTTGGCGCCGGGGTCCAGGCTGCGACCGGTCTGCTCGCTGCGCAGCAGCAGGTCGATGTTGGTACGCAGGGTGGTCAGCGGGGTGCGTAGCTCGTGCCCGGCGTCGGCGACGAGTTGCTGCTGGCGCTCGCGTGATCCGGCCAGAGCGGTGATCATGCCGTTGAACGCCAGGCTCAGCCGGGCGATCTCGTCGCTGCCTTTGACGGGAATGGGGGTGTCGAGGTCCTCTGTCTGGGCGATGTGCTCAACGGCCTTGGTGAGGCGGCCGACGGGCGCCAGAGCCGTACGGGAGATGGCCAGGCCCGCCCATCCGGCACCGAGCACGCCCAGAGCGGCGACGGCCGCCAGGGCGAACGCGGTGTTGCGCAACGTGTCCTGAAGGTGGAACAGGGGCCTGGCCTCCAGGACGGCCACACCTGGCGAGAAGTTCACCGTCACAACGCGCAGCGGCATGCCGTCCTTGGTGACGCCGTAACGGTAGATCGGCTTATCGGGGTGGGGGATGGCCCGCTTGTCCTCCTCGGTCACCACGATCGGCGAGCCCAGCGAGCAGGTGGTACCGGTCCCGTCCAGCAACGTCACCAGGCCGGCGGCGTATTCGGCGGGGGTTCCCTCCGCCGTGCAATTCTCCCTCAGCCATCTCTGGTCGTTCTTGTCCTCGGGGTCCATGATGGTCTGGTCGAGCTGGCGGACCATCTGCTCGCGCACGATGAACCACGACAGCCCGGCGCAGGCCGCGATGGCCAAGGCCACGGCGACCGTGACGAGGAGGGTGAGCCGGGAGCGCAGGCTGTAGCGCCTCACAGCGCGGCCCGGAGGGTGTAGCCGACCCCGCGGACGGTGTGGATCACCCGCGGTTCGCCGCCGGCCTCGGTCTTGCGCCGCAGGTACATCACGTACACGTCGAGTGAGTTGGACGTCGGCTCGAAGTCGAACCCCCACACCTCGCCCAGGATCTGCTCGCGGGTCAGCACCTGGCGCGGGTGCGTCAGGAACAGCTCCATCAGCAGGTATTCGGTCCTGGTCAGGTCCAGCCGCCGCTCGCCCCTGGTGACCTCGCGGGTGTCGGGGTCCATGCGCAGGTCGCCGTAGGTCAGCGTGACCTCCGGGACGGCCGAGTTGAGCGCGCCCCGCCGCAGCAGGGCGCGGACCCTGGCCAGCAGTTCGTCCAGCTCGAACGGCTTGACCAGGTAGTCGTCGGCGCCCGCGTCGAGCCCGGAGACCCGGTCGCCGACCGCGTCGCGCGCGGTCAGCATGAGGACGGGGATGTGGTTGCCCGTGGCCCTGAGCCGGCGGCAGGCGGTCAGCCCGTCGAGGCGCGGCATCATGACGTCGAGCAGCACCGCGTCGTACGTCTCGCGCGCCACCTGGTCGAGCGCGGCCTGCCCGTCGTTGGCGGTGACGACCTTGTAGCCCTCGAACTCCAGGCTCGACTGCAGCGCCTCGCGCAACGCGGGCTCGTCGTCCACCACCAGCAACCGTGCGGGCTCACTCATAATCTTTACGCTAAGGCCCCATCATGAGAACGCCATGAACGGTTCCGGGGCCCTTTTATGAGTGCTACCACGTGACGGGCATGGCGTTCGCCCCGAAGATGACCTGACTGTACTTGAATGACACCTCCTCCTCGTCCACCGCGAGACGCAGCGACGGGATCCGCTCGAACAGCGTCCGGTAGGCGATCTCCAGCTCGGCCCTGGCCAGGTTCTGGCCGAGGCACTGGTGCACGCCGTAGCCGAAGGCGACGTGGTGGCGGGCGCCTCGGTCGATGTCGAACTCGTCCGGCCGCTCGAAGGCCCGCTCGTCCCTGTTCGCCGAGGCGCCGAGCACGAAAATGCCCTCGCCCTTCTTGACGAGCTGCCCGCCGATCTCCTGGTCCTCGATGGCCACCCGGTCGAAGGCCACCCAGTCGACGATCGACAGGTAGCGCAGCAGCTCCTCGATCGCCATCGGCCACAGTCCCGGGTCCTCGCGCAGCCTGGCCAGCTGGCCGGGGTGGCGCAGCAGGGTCAGGACGCCGAGCGGGATCATGTTGGCGGTGGTCTCGTGGCCGGCGATGAGCAGCAGCGAGATCATGCCGACGATCTCGTCGTGGCTCACCTCTCCCGCCACGATCAGCCGGCCGAGCAGGTCGTCCTTGGGCTGCTTCTCGGCCTCGGTGACGAGGTCGTCGAGGTAGCCCTTGATCTCCACGATCGCCGCGAAGCTCGCCTGCGGGTCGTCGCTCGACACCATCATGCGGGTACGCGACTGGAAGAACTCGTGGTCGCTGTACGGCACGCCGAGCAGCTGGCAGATGACCAGCGACGGCAGCGCCAGCCCGAAGTCGGCGACCAGCTCGGCCTCCGGCCCCTTGGCGAGCATGTCGTCGATGAGCAGGTCGGCGGTCCGCTGGATGCCGGGCCGCATCTCCTTGACGCGCCTGACGGTGAACTCGGGGATGAGCAGCCGCCTGAATCGGCCGTGCTCGGGCGGGTCCATGTCGATGAACTGGCCGACCCTGAATCGTTCCATGAATTCGCGCTGTTCCTCGGTGGGCTCCTCGGTGGTGAAGGCGTTGTTCGGATGGCCGGGGGTGGCCGGGCTGGTGCTGATGCCCTGGCCGTTCAGCACCTGCCTGGCTTCGGCGTACCTGGTGACCAGCCAGACGTCGCCGTTGGGCAGCGACGTTCGTACGAGCGGCGCCTCCTCGCGCATCCGCTCGTACTCGGGGGGCGGCGCGTACGGACACGTGCGCGGGACAGGAAAGGAGGAGGTCATAGTCTTGCTCCCTACGAAGCCGGAACTGCATTGCTTACTTACGCGAAAGTAAGCAATGGAGGGCCCGGCCGTCAAGCGAACGGAGTGGAATGGCAGGGCGGCGGACCGATACACGCGAGCGGATCCAGCGGGTCGCGATGGAGCTGTTCGCCGAGCGGGGCTACGACAAGACCACGTTGCAGGAGGTCGCGGAGCGGCTGGAGATCACCCGGCCGGCGCTGTACTACCACTTCCGGACGAAAGAGGAGATTCTCGCCAGCATCGCCGAAGGGTTCATCGCCTCGCTCGACGAGCTCGCGGAGTGGGCCCGTGCGCAGCCGGACACGTTCGAGGCCCGGCAGGAGATCCTGCGGCGGATCTCCGAGCTGCTGGAGGACAAGTGGCGGCCGCTGATGCGCTTCGCGCAGATGAACCAAGGGGCGTTCGCCCAGTCATCGGTGGGCGACCAGATGCAGGAGCGCATCGTCACGCTGGTGTCGGTGCTGAGCAGGCCGGGGGCCGACGCGGTCGTGCAGTTCGAGGCGCGGCTGGCGGTGTTCGCGCTGATCCTGGGCGGGGTGCCGGAGCTGTTCGGCATGGACCTGCCGCCGTCCGAGCTGGCCGCCGCCGCCATGACCGTGGCGGTCCGGCTGGTCTCGGACCACGAGTCCTCAGGCCAGTAGGGCCATCGCCGCGTTGTGGCCGCCGATGCCGCTGACGCCGCCGCCCCGCCGAGCGCCGGCGCCGCACAGCAGGATCCGCTCGTGCCCGGTCTCCACCCCCCAGCCGCCTTCCTCCGCGTACGGCCAGCTCAGGTCCCGGTGGAAGATGTGCCCGCCGGGCAGGCCCGCCTCGTTCTCCAGGTCCACCGGCGACTTGGCCTCGACGCAGGGTGTGCCGTCAGGGCCGCGCAGGAGGCAGCTCTCGATGGGCTCGGCCAGCACGCTGTCGATGGAGGCCAGGGTGGCCTTGAGCGCCTCCTCCCGCGCCTTGTCCGGATTGTCGCGGAACAGGCGGGCGGGCATGTGCAGCCCGAACAGCGTCATCGTCTCCGCCCGGCCCCGCAGCTCGGGGCCGAGGATCGACGGGTCGGTCAGCGAGTGGCAGTAGACCTCGGCGGGCGGCAGGTCCGGGATCCGGCCCGCCACCGCCTGCGCGTGGGCCCGGGCCAGCTGGCCGCGGCCCTCGTTGATGTGGAACGTACCGCTGAAGGCCGCGCGCGGGTCCACCGAGTCGTCCTTGAGCCGCGGCAGCCTGCTCAGCACCATGTTGACCTTCAGCTGGGCGCCCTCGGGCACCTCCGGCGTCGCGCCGAGCAGCCGGTCGAGCACGGCAGGCGGCAGGTTGACCAGCACGTGCCGTCCCGTGACCGTGTGTTCGCCGTCGTCCGCGCGGAACGCCACCTCACCCGATGGGGAGATCCCGATGATCTCCGCACCGGTCCTGATCTCGGCGCCCGCCTGCCTGGCGGCCGCTTCGAGCGCCCCTGACACCGCGCCCATCCCGCCGACCGGCACGTTCCAGTCGCCCGTCCCGTCGCCGATCACGTGGTAGAGGAAGCACCGGTTGGCCAGCAGGTCCGCGGCGGGGTCGGCGAACGTCCCGATCAGCGCGTCGGTCAGCACCACGCCGCGTACGGTGTCGTCACCGAACCGCTCGTCCACCGTCTGCCCGATCGGCCGCTGGAACAGCTCCCGCCACGCCTCCGCGCCCACCAAGCGCTCGATCTCGGCGGGGGTACGCAGGGGTTCGAGCAACGTGGGCGCCAGGACCCGGGCCACCTCGGCGGTCAGCCCGTAGAACTCCCGCCAGGCCCGGTGGTCGGCGTCGCCTCCGGTGACGGCCCTGAACGAGGCGGCGGTCGCCCCTTCGTCGCCGTCGTCCACGAGCAGGCCGGTGTCGCCGTGGGGCGTGTAGGAGGAATAGCGCCGCCGGCGCAGGTCTAGGCGGATCCCCAGGTCGCGGACGATCTCCGTGGGCAGGAGGCTGACCAGGTAGGAGTAGCGCGACAGCCGTACGTCCACGCCAGGGAAGGGCCGCGCGGAGATCGCCAGGCCGCCCACGTACCCGAGCCGCTCCAGCACCAGCACCCGCCGCCCGGCCCGCGCCAGATAGGCGGCCGCCACCAGCCCGTTGTGCCCGCCACCCGCGACAACGACGTCATAGGACCCCATACCGGCACCATACATAGTGATCGCTCTCGGGGAGGCCCACGCGCCGGGCGCCCTCAGCGGCATCGGCGGCAAGGTCGAGGGCGACGGCATCGGGGCCGCCGTCGCCGCCGCGGCCGATGAGGTGGCCGGGCTGTCCTGGCTGACCCTCGCGGAGGCGGAGGAGGACTCGAACTACCCGCCGTGGATCCTCCGCACCATGCGCAGGCTCTAGGTACCTGAGACGACGTCGGCCAGCGGGGTGGCCGGGTGACCGGTCAGGCGAGGGATGGCGTCGCTGACCCCGTCGAGTTCGCCGTTGGCGATGGCGGTGTAGGTGGAGACCCAGGCGTCGAGCTGCCAGTCCGGGGCTCCGTAGGGGGCGCGGGACCGGTAGGCCTCTTCCACGCTCTCGGGGTGGTAGGTGATGGCGCGCCCCGTGGTCCGCGACAGGATCGCGGCGACTTCGGCGAGGGTGAGCGATTGCGGGCCGGTCAGGTCGTAGGTGCCTCCGGCGTGCTCGGGAGCATGGAGCAGTACGCCGGTGGCGGCGTCGGCGATGTCGTCCTGCGCGACGACCGCGGCTCGCCCCTGCCCGCCGGGACCGCGGATGACGCCGTCGTCACCGACCAGGGCCGGTGTGAAGTCGGCGTAGAGGTTGTCGCGCAGGAAGGTGAAGGCCAGGCCACTCGCGAGGATGTGCTGTTCGGTGGCCCAGTGGTCGCGAGCCAGCGTGAACGTGGCGTCGGGGGCGGCGCCGTAGAAGGAGATGTAGACCAGGTGGGCGACCCCGGCCTCGGCGGCGGCGTCGACGAAGGTGCGGTGCTGCTGGAGGCGGTCGGGGGTTTCCGAGGCCGACACCATCAGGACCCGGTCGACGCCGTCCAGGGCCCGTAGGGCGGCGTCACGGTCACCGAAATCGCAGCGGACCGCGGTGGCATCGGCCAGCTGAGGGGCGCGGTCCAGGTCGCGTACCACCATGGTCTGCGGGACACCGGCGGCGGCGAGCCGCCGGACGACGCGCCCGCCGAGGCGGCCGGTGGCGCCGGTCACGGCGATCCTCGCTTGGCTGATCATGGACGGGCCTTTCCTGTCGAGGGCTCTCTCTATGGTGTCAAAGATCCGTGAGCCAGTCGGTGATCGATCGGTGCCGCGGGCGCCAGCCGAGGAGATCGCGGGTACGGGTGCCGCGCACGCGGCTGTTGGAGCCCAGCGCGTGGCGGGCGAACTGGGGATCCCAGACGTTGTCCGGCGAGTCGGGGTCCCAGGGCCGCGGGCCGGGCAGGCCGAGCGAGCGGGCGATGGCGCCGGTCATCGCGGCGAAGGACTCCTCGCCGTTCTCCACGAAATAGAACGTGCCGGGGCGCGTCTTCTCCAGGGCGAGAAGATACAGCTCGGCCATGTCGTCGATGTGGACGTTGGACCAGATGTTGCCGCCACTCCCGACGTGGCGGACCACACCGCCGGAGCGCGCCTGGTGGACCAGTGCCGCGATCAGGACGCTGTCGCGGCCCAGACCCCGTCCAGGTCCATAGATCAGGCTGTTGCACAGGACCGCGGAGCGCACGCCCTTCTCCGCGGCGCTCAGGACCAAGCGGTCGATGGCGAGGCGTGCTTTGCGGATGGGATGGTCGGGCTCCCAGGCGGAGCCCGCGTCGAGGATGTCCTCGCCGAAGATCTTCCCCGATGCCTCGCCTTCGGTGCCGACGCCCACGATGCTGGAGCCACTGGTGTGGATCAGCGGCTTGCCGGACCCGGCCAGCGCGGCGATGAGTGTCTCGACGGCGCCTCGGTGGTCGCTGCTGGCGGCGTTGACGACACCGTCGGCGCGGTGGGCCTGCTCGGTGAGCACCTCCGTGTCATCAAGGGTGCCCACCACCGGCCGGCAGCCGAGCCGGGCGAGGTCCTCGGCTTTGGCCTGGTCGCGGATCAGGCCGGTGACGGTGTGGCCCGCCTGAATGAGCCGGGCGGCGACGGAGCCGCCGATGTAGCCGCTCGCGCCGGTGACGAAGACATGCATGGAGACCGATCCTTTCCTGTACCGGGGCAGGAAAGGATCGGCCTGTGCTGGATAGAAGCGCAAGCTGGCTTGCCGAAGCGGCAAAACCCTCTGTCAGGGTCGGCTGGCGATCGCCAGGAGGGTGGCGGCGGGGGCGGCGAGTGAGCGGCCCCGGCGCCACACCGCGCGCAGGCTCCTGACCAGGTTGATCCCGGCCAGCGGCACCTCCACCAGCCGGCCCGTGGCCACCTCCGCCTCCACGGCGTACCCGCTGAGCACCGCGGGCGCCGCCCCGGCCTGGGCGGCACCCTTGACCGCCGAGTTCGAGCCCAGCTCCAGGCGCGGGCTGGCCCGGTGCAGGCTCCCGAACGCCACGTCCAGCGTCTCCCGCGTGCCCGAGCCGGGCTCGCGGACCACGAGCGGCGTGGCGGCCAGCTCCGCCCCCATCAGCGCGGTACGGCGCCGCGCCCAGGCGTGCCCCGGCGCCACCACGACCACCAGCCGGTCGGTGCCCACCACCCGGCTGGCCAGCCCCTCGGGCACGCTCGGCCCCTCGACGAAGCCCAGCTCGACCTCCTCGGCCAGGACCCGGGCGGCGACGTCGGCGGAGTTCACCACGTCGAGGCCGACCTGGACGTCAGGCTCCCGGTTCTGCAGCTCGCCCAGCCAGCGCGGCACCAGGTACTCGGCCACCGTCATGCTCGCCGCCACCCGCAGATGAGCCGCCTCGCTGCGCCGTACCGCCTGGGCGGCGCGCATCAGCTCCTGGGCGGCGGCCAGCACCTGCGCGGCCCAGCCCGCCACCATCTTGCCCTCGGCGGTCAGCGTGGACCCGCGCGGCGTACGCTCCAGCAGCGGCAGGCCCAGGCGGCGCTCCAGGTGCGCGATCCGCTTGCTGGCCGACGGCTGGGCGATGCCCGCGACCTTGGCCGCCTGCCCGAGGCTGCCCAGCTCGCCCACATCGACCAGGAGCTTGAGCGAGTCGAGATCCGGCAGCGTACTCATAGCCCAAGGCTATGACCTACCAGGCAACGCGTGGCTACCGAGCCCTCCCGGCGCTCAGAACACTGGGATCATGTACTCCACCGCGCGTGTGCCGCACGATCGTCCGCCTGGTGATCGTCTGCGCGACGATCGTCTGCCTGGCCTCGGCGCGGCGGCGCTGGCGGTGGTGTTCGCGCTGGTGGTGAACCGGTTCGTGCCCGTGCTCAGCCCGGCGGCCATCGCCGTGGTGTCGGGCGCGGCGCTGGCGAACCTGGTGGGTGTCGGCGAGCGGCTCAAGCCCGGTCTGCGGTTCGTCGCCAAGCGGGTGCTGCGTATCGCGATCGTGCTGCTCGGCCTGCAGATCGCGGTGCCGCAGGTGCTGGCGCTGGGCTGGCGGACGGTGGCCATCGTCGTGGTGGCGACCGGCGTCACGTTCACCCTCACTCCGCTGATCGGCCGCCGCCTGGGCCTCACGCCGGGCGCGTCACTGCTGGTCGCCACCGGGGTCTCGATCTGCGGCGCCGCCGCGATCGCGGCCATGCGCGAAAGTACCGACGACTCCTCCGACGAGGACGCGGCCGGCGCGCTCAGCGTGGTGGTCCTGTACGGCACCGCCGCCATCGCCGTGGTGCCGCTGGCGGCCTCCTGGCTCGGGCTGTCGGCGACGCAGCTGGGGGTGTGGGCCGGGGCGGCAGTGCACGAGGTGGCCCAGGTGGCCGCGATCGGCGCCGCCTCCGGCGTGCTGGCCACCGCCGTCACGGTCAAGCTCGGCCGTGTCATCCTGCTCGCCCCGATCGTCGCCCTGACCTCGTATCGCCACCGCCTTGACTCCCCCGGCCGGCTCAAGCGCCCGCCGGTCATCCCGCTCTTCGTGGCCGGCTTCCTGGCGATGGTCGCCCTCCGCAGCAGCGGCTTGGTCCCCGCCGCCGTGACCACCGTGGTCCCCCAGGTCACAAACGTGCTCATGGCCGCCGCCCTGTTCGGCCTCGGTACGGGGATCGACGCCCGCGCGCTGATCAAGGACGGGCGCGCGCTGCTGCTCGGCGCCGTGGCCACCGGCTTGATCGGGACCATCTCACTCGCGGGTGTCATGCTTCTCGTGTGATCACCGGCGGACGTCCTCCTCCGTAACGTGCTTATCCGGAACAAGCTTCGTAAAATAGACCGTTCCACCAAGCCGTCCTACGAAGGAGCACGAAACCCACATGCGCACCGCCGCCGACCCCATCCTCCGGCCGTCCGACGAGGTCGCCGAAGCCCTTGTCACCGGCGCTCCGGTCGTGGCCCTGGAGTCCACGATCATCTCGCACGGCCTGCCGCAGCCGCGCAATCTGGCGGTCGCCCGGGAGCTGGAGGACATCGTCAGGGCGGCGGGTGCCGTACCGGCCACGATCGCGGTGCTCGACGGCGTCGCCCGCGTCGGCCTGGACGAGGTGGAGCTCGAACGCATCGCGACCGAGTCGGGCCTGCGCAAGCTGGGCCAGCGCGACCTGCCGGTGGCGGCGGCACTGAAGGCTAGCGGCGCGACGACCGTGTCGGCCACCTCGTTCCTGGCCGCCCGCGCGGGCATCCGGATCTTCGCCACCGGCGGGCTCGGCGGCGTGCACCGGGGCTGGACCCAGGCGCAGGACGAGTCGGCCGACCTCGACACGCTCGCGCGTACCCGCATCACCGTCGTGTGCGCCGGGGTCAAGTCGATCCTGGACGTGCCCTCGACCCTCCAGCGCCTGGAGACCCGCGGCGTGACCGTGGCGGGATACCGTACGGACACCTTCCCGGGCTTCTACCTGCACTCCTCCGGCGAGCCGATCGACTGGCGGATCGAGTCGCCCGACGAGGCCGCGGCCATCATGCGCGGACAGGACGGGTTCGGCGGCCAGGAGACCGCGCTGATCGTCGCCAACCCCATCCCGGTGGACCGGCAGCTCGATCCGGCGCTGCACGACCGCGTACTGAGCGAGGCGCTGGCCGCCGCCGACCGCGCGGGCGTGACCGGGCAGAAGATCACCCCGTTCCTCCTCGACTACCTGGTACGCGGCACCGGCGGCGCCTCCCTGGAAGCGAACCTGGCCGCGGTCCGCGGCAACGTCGCCCTCGCGACCCAGATCGCGCTCGCCTGGTCACGAGCGTGAGCGGCGGCGGCCTCCTCGTCATCGGCGACGTCGTCACCGATGTGGTGGCCCTGCACGACACTCCGGTCATGTCGGGCACCGACACGGCCGCCGACATCGTGCTCCGTCCCGGCGGCTCGGGCGCGAACACCGCCTCCTGGGCCGCCCACCTGGGCGCCGACGTACGGCTGCTGGCCAGGCTCGGCTACGACAGCAGCGAGTGGCACACCGCCGAACTGCGCAAGACCGGGGTACGCCCGCACGTACGCGTCGATCCCCACCATCCGACGGCGATCGTGATCGCCATGGTGGACCGGACCGGCGAACGCTCGTTCCTCACCAACCGGGGCGCGGGCGGTCAGATCTCCGCCGAGGACTGGGACGGCTCGCTGCTCGACGGCGTGGGCCGCCTGCACCTGTCCGGCTACACGCTCTTCGCGGAGGCGGGGCTGGCGCTGGCCAAGCTCGCCATGGCCGAGGCCCGCGCCGCCGGGGTGACCGTCAGCATGGATCCCGCCTCGACCGGCTTCCTGCGCGAGTTCGGCGTCGCTCGTTTCCTGCGCGAATCCGCCCCCGCCCACCTCATCATCCCCAACCGGGACGAGGCCCTCCTGCTCGCCGGAGCGCAGGGGCCCGAGCGGGCCGCCGAACTCCTCAGCGAGAGGTACGGCACCGCGATCGTCAAGCTGGGACCCCAGGGAGCTCTGGCGGCCACGGAGGGCACTGTGACGGCGGCGGCAGCGGGGGTTCCAGCCGAGGTCGTCGACTCGACGGGCGCGGGCGATGCGTTCGCTGCGGGATATCTCACAGCGAGGTTGAACGGTGCCGGTGAAGGGCAGTCTTTGGACGCCGGATGCCGGGCCGGAGCCGAGTGCGTGGCCCTGGTGGGCGGTCGGCCACGGTACGGTTTGGAGCTGAACCTTCTTTACCCTATTCACACCGATTGATAGCTTGCCGCGTAGGCTGCACCAAGAACCACATGCGTATTGAGTGGCATCACGCGGCTCACTGGGGAGGATAAGGTCCGCCGATGGAAGTCGAGTCATCGATCTGCCTGAGCGACCTGGTCCCTGCCTTGCGCTGGAGCCGTCCCCAGCAAGTCGCGGAGGCGCTGGGCGATCCGCGCCTGCCGGCCGGGTGGTGGTCGTCCGTGGCTCTTTCGAGGGCGCTCGGCACGACCGGACTCGACTGGATCTGCGACCGGCTCGCCCTGCTGGCCTCGGCCCGCTGGGACCACCTCGCCCTCTCAGACGTGTTGCCAGCGCTGACCGTGCACCCCATCGACCCGGCGCTGCCCGGCTGGCCGGAGGCGACCAGGACGGCGATCACCGGCCTGGGTGGCTGGCAGCGGTTGCGCCGCCTGTCGCCCGGCGACCTGAAAACGCCGTCGGCCACGCCTGAAGTGGTGATCGGCTCGGTGTTCCGCGAGGTGCTCAGCCGCATCCCGGTCCAACGCGAACCCGGCCAGCCCGCCACCCAGCCCGCATCGCCCGCACAACAGGGCCACCCGGCACAGACCCGGCCGGGCCAGCCCGCCGCCCATCCGGGACAGGGCCAGCAGCCGGGCCTCCCGGGACAGGGCCACCCAGAGGTGACCCGCCCGCTTCAGCGTGGGACCGTCCCCGGCCAGCGCGACGGAGGCCCCGGCCAGCGCGACGGAGGCCCCGGCCAGCGCGACGGAGGTCCGGGCCAGAGCCCGGCGCACACCGGCCCGCTGCCCGCTGTGGCCCAGGACAACGGCGGCTCTCCCCGCCAGACCGGCTCCTTTCCCGTCCAGGGGGCCCCGCGGTCGGGTTCCTTCCCTGACCAAGGTGGGCCGCAGACCGGCTCCTTCGCCGCTCTGGGCGGGGCCGCCCGCCAGACCGGCCCCGCACCGGGCGGAGCCTCTCAGACCGGCTCGTTCCCGGCGCAGAACGAGGGCGCCCCGGCGCCTACGGCCGGTCGGCAGCCGCTGTCCGCTCCGCAACCTCAGTCCGGCCCCCAGGCCGCCCGCCAGGACACGAACTCCCCCGGCGCCAATCCCCCCGGCACCGCCCAGCAAGGCGGCCTCTTCCCCGGCGCCAACGCCCCGGGCACTGGCCAGCAGGGCGGTGGCCAGCAGAGCGGCGGGTTCCCGAACACCGGCCTCCCGGCCGCCAACGGTCCAGGCACCGGCTCCTTCCCAGCGGTCGGGTCCGTCTCGGGCACCGGCCTTTCGGGCCCTGGGCTTCCGGGCGCTGGGCTTCCGGGCGCCAACGTCCCCGGCAACGCGGACCCCGAGCGCACCGGCCCGCACACCGGTCCCCATCCCACCGCCGGCCCGCACACGGGCCCGCACCCCACTGCCACCGGACCGCACACGGGCCCGCACTCGACTGTCGGCCCGAACACCGGTCCGCACCCCAGCGGCGGCCCTCAGGTCGGTACGTCGCCAGCCAGCGGCCAGCTGCCGCCCAGTAGCCCGCACACCGACCCCCGGTCCGGTGCCGACCGTCCTGGCGGGACAGCCCAACCGGGCGCCCAGCCGAGTGCCCTCCCGGGCGCCGACCGCCTCCCCGGCGGAACGCCCCACACCGGACCACGCCCCGCCACCGGAACGCCCGCGGGCAACGGGTCCGTCAGCGGAACCGGCTCCTTCCCAGCGGTCGGGTCCGTCACAGGCACTGGCTCGTTCCCCGCTGTCGGACCACTGGTGGGCACCGGAACACCCGCAGGCAACGGATCATCCACCGGAACCGGCACGGGATCGCGCCCCGGAGGCGCCTTCCCGGGCGACCTGGGCACCACGCCCCGCACCCCGAACGCGGACTCCTCCACCCACACCGGCGACGTCTCTCTCCCGGTGACAAACGTTCCGGGTCTCGGCGGCGCGTACGACACACCCGCACCGGCCACGCCCGCGCCCTCCGAGACCGACCACGCCATGGTCCGGGTCGTCGACAGCCTGTTCCGCAGCCTGGACAAGCTGGCGCTCGCGGTGGCCGTACACCGCCTGTTCGCCGAAGACCCCGTCAGCCTGCGTACGCTCGCCCACAAGATGCTCGTCGACCGGGACGCGCTCTCCCAGGCGCAGCGGACGGCCGAGGAGCGCGTGCTGCACTGGCTGCGTTCGTCGGAGTCGGCGCCGGTCACTGGGCACATGTTCCGGCTGACGGAGTGGCTCGGCGCGGCCGCCACGCAGGACCAGCTCATCGGCGCCGACCCGGCGCACCCGGTGATGGTGCCGTCGCTGCGCACTCCGCTCTGGCGGGTGCTCGTGACGCTCATGCCCGACCGCCGCCTCCAGGACGGCTGGCTGGTGGTGGGCGACCTCCACGGCCTGCAGGCCCGTACCAGGCAGCTGCTGGCCGGTCAGCCCGCCGACGCCGACGTGGTGGAGTTGCTCAGCGAGCTGGGCATCCGCGCGCACTCGGCCAAGGCGTGGTTCGAGGCGCTGCCGGAGCCGTCGGACCCCGTGGCGTCCGCCCCCTCACCGGCCCAGCCGCTCCCCCGCCGTACGCCCGGAGCCAACGGCCACCACCACAGGGGCGGCCAGCCCATCCCCTCGGCCGAGAGCAACTCCATCGACCCGTCGGCGGCCCTCGCCACGCTCTCCGCCCTCTCGGGCGGCCGGTCCGGCATGCTGCCCCCCACGCTCGCGGGCACTCCCGCCACCCCACCGCCGCCGCTGCCGAGCCCTTCCTCGGACCCGCGCCGCTGGCAGCGCATCGAGGTCACCAACGAACACCTCCGGGGCGGCCCGGTCCCGGTGCCCGAGGGGTACGCCACGCAGCTCGGCATGCGCCCCGGCACCCTCCTGTCGGTGACCGGCCCGGGCGACAACGCGATCGTCCTGGTCTGGCAGGGCCACCAGCCAGTCTTCGACTCGCTCCAGCCGGTCCTCATGCGCCTCAACGCCCGCCCCGGCGACCAGGTGTACGTCACGGTCGACGGCTACCGCCTGGAAGCCCAGCTCACGGGCTGACCACAGCCACCCGGGACACCGCTTGACCCCAGAGGCCAAGCGGTGCGCCGGTCAGTCATCGGCGAAGAGGCGGATCCGATGGGCCACCGCGGATGCCTCGCCGCGGGAGGCGACACCCAGTTTGGCCAGGATGTTGGAGACGTGCACGCTCACGGTCTTGACCGAGATGAACAGCTCCCCCGCGATCTCCCGATTGCTGTGCCCCTCAGCCACGTGCCGCAGCACCTCCAGCTCGCGCGCCGTCAGCCCCAACGGCAGCCCGTCGGGCGCCGGCTCGTCGGCCATGGCGACACGACCCCGCCGCGCGAACGCGTCCAGCCGCTCGACCAACGGCGCCGCACCGAGTTGCTCGGCCAGCTCACGGGCTCTCGCCAGCCTGACCCCCGCCCCCTGCCGATCACCGGCCTCCAGCGCCGCACGGGCGGCACCTTCCAGGGTCCAAGCTTCGGAGTAGGGCTCCCGCAGCCCCGCCCAAGCCGCCACCGCCGCGTCCCACATCTTGAGCCGCCAGGCCGCGTCATCGAGACCGACCACGGAATCAGACTCGGATCCGACACCCGAGCCAACGCCGGGCCCGGAGCCCCGCTCCGGTCCGGCACCCGACTCAGGACCAGACCTCAAACCCAGCTCGGACTCGGACAGCCCCGTCAAGGCCATGAACGTGAGCCGGTGCGCCTCCTGGCAGTCTCCCTCAGTCTCGAGCCGCCCCGCGACCGACCGCAGCTCCCCCACAAGATCCCCGCCCAGCTGCGCGATCACCACCAGCAGCGGCCAGGCGTAACGCGGGCTGGCCACCAGATCCTGCTCACGCAGTGTCCGGGCAGCCGCCTCCCGCGCCTCGTCGAGGCGCCCCCGCGCCACCAGAAGCTCGACCTCCCTGCAGGCGTGCGGCAGCACGCTCTGGTCACGGAAGCGCCCGCGCGCCAGCACGCTGCGTGAGGCCGCGAACAGCTCCTCGGCCCGATCGACCCGCCCGCGCGCGAGCGCGATGTCGGAGGCCAACCCCTGCAGGCTGGCCCGGTAGGGCGGCGGCGGCATGAGCTCCAGGGCGTGCTCGATCACCTTCAGCGCCTCGTCCCAGCGCCCGAGCGACCACAGCGGCTCCGCCAGGTTGATCGACAGGAACGTGCCCGAGGTGCGCGCCACGCCATAGCGTTCGGCCTCGGCGATGCCGTCGCGGGCGACCTGCGCGGCGCGTTCGTGGCGGCCGGCGCCCTCCAGCACGTCGGATTCGGAGATGGCGCCGCGCAGCATCGCGTTGTAGGCGTCGGCCGCGGCCGCGATGCGGCGCGCTTCGGCGAACCCGTCCAGGTAGGCGTCGATGTCGGAGAACTGGCAGCGCGCCCAGGTCAGGCTGATCAGCGCATGCGCCTCGGTGTTGGCGTCGCCCACCTCGTGGCCGAGCTCCATGGCCAGCCGGGCCGTCGAGATCTTCTCCTGCCAGTCGTCGTAGAGCATGCGCGCCAGGCTCTCCAGCACCTGGGCCCGCAGCTTGCTGGGCTTGTCGGCGGGCACCAGCGACGCCGCCCGGCGCAGGTCGTCGACATGGCCGGGGCGGCTGAGGTCGTAACCGGTGAGACCACGCTGGCGCAGCAGCCTGGCGGCCCTGGCCGGCTCGGCCGTCTCGTCGATCTCGGCGAGCCCGGCGGTGGCCAGGGCGATCGAACGTTCGTACTCGCCCGCCAGATGGGCGACCGTGGCCGTCTGCCTGAGCACCTCGACGTGGTCGGCGCCGATGCGCTCCGCGGCGTCGGGCACCTGGTCCCACAGCTCCAGCACCCGGGACAGCATCCTGAGCTGCTCGTCGTAGGCGGCGGAGCGGCGGGCGGCGGCCGCGGCGTGCCAGGCGCTGATCAACGCCCACGTGGTGTCGTGGGCGGCGTGCCAGTGGTGGGCCAGCTCGATCGCGCCGCGCGGGACGGGCAGGATCGACAGGTCGCGCTCCAGCGCCTCGGCGAAGCGCGTGTGCAGGCGGGTGTGCTCGCCCGGCAGCAGGTCGTCGTGGAGCGCCTCGCGGATCAGCGCGTGCCGGAAGGAGTAGCCCTCGCCGTCGACGACCAGCACGTTGCCGGCCACGGCGGGCCGCAACGCGTTGGACAGCGCCACGTCGTCCCGCCCGGCGACGGCGGACAGCAGGTCGTGCTCGATGCGCTGGCCGCCCGCGCTGGCCACGCGGAGCAGCTCCTGGGTGTCGTCGGGCAGCCGTTCGACGCCGGCGAGCAGCAGGTCGCGCAGCGACTCGGGCAGCGCCTCCCCGACGCCGGACTCGCTGAGCAGCGCCTCGACGAACAGCGGGTTGCCCTCGCTGCGCGCGTAGATCAGGTCCATGTCGGAGCCGGACGGCTCGCGCTCCAGGATGCTCGCCGCCTGCTCGACGACCTCCTTGCGGGTGAGCCTGCGCAGCTCCAGCCTGGCCACCCAGCCGACGCGGCCCAGCTCGGCCAGCAGCGGGCGCAGCGGGTGGGTGCGGTGCAGCTCGTCGGCACGGTAGGTGACGACGATCAGCAGCCGTACGCCGGCGCGCTGGTAGCGGACCAGGAACGAGAGCAGGTCGCGGGTGGATCGGTCGGCCCAGTGGGCGTCCTCGATGACCAGGACGACCGGCCGGTCTTCCGCCAGCCGCTCCAGCAGGCCGAGCAGCTGCTCGAAGAGCCGGGCGCGGGCCTCGGAGCCGTCACCGTCGGGCTCACCGAACTCGGGCAGCAGCCGGGCCAGCCCGCGCGTGGTGCCGCCGGGCACGAGCGCCGCGACGCCGTCGCGGCCGAGCTCGCGCACCAGGCCGCGCAGCACCGCGGTGAAGGGGGCGAACGGCAGGCCCTCGGTGCCGAGCTCCATGCAGCCGCCGACGAGCACCATCGCCTCGCCCGCCCGGTCGGCGAACTCCCTGACCAGGCGCGTCTTGCCGACACCCGCCTCGCCGCCGACCAGCACGGTGGACGCCGCGCCGGTCCGGGCGCCGGCCAGCGCGCGCTCGAGCGCGCTCAGCTCGCCGGCGCGGCCGACGAAGAGCGGGCTCACCGCGTGGATGCTCACGCCCCAAGAATGCCATCCGGCGGCGACAGAAACGGCCCCGGGCCTGATCACCAGTACAGGTGACGCGCCTCAGGCGCGGTTCTCCCAGAACAACCTCTCGTCCTTGTCCGGATCGGTGACGATCTCGCACTCGGCGTCGAGCCACATCGTGGCACGGTCTTTCAGCGTGTAGGCGGGCCATCTCGGCACGTCCACGGCGGTGGGACGGCCCGTGCGTGCGAAGCCCGCCCACAGTCCGCTCATGTGCCGCGCGGTCGCCAGCCGCCCCGGCGATTGATCGGCATAGAGGAAGAAGTCGAGGTTCTTGTCGGTGTCGGCGAATTTGAGGTTGATGTCTGATGCGTGCGGCGAGCCGATGGGGAAATCGGTGCCCGGCACCACGGTCGGGTTCTTGTAGGCGAGCTGGTACATGAACACAGGCGCGGCGCGCTGCGTGTCGCGTCAGGCCGCGACGCGTGGAAGGTCCTGATGATCTGGTCGAGCTCGGCACCCTGGTACGTGCGACTCAGCTCCCTGCGCAGGCCGGCCTCGTCGATGCGGAAGATGTCGGGCGGCCCGAAGAGAGTCAGCTTCTCGGCCGTAAACCGTAAACGACCGAGCTTGCAGCTCCTCGCCGTCGATGGCTTCGACGGTCTGGTCCGCGTCAGGCAGCGTGACTCACTGCCCAGCCCGTCGCACCGCGTGCGGCGATGTTGCGGGCTGCGTTGACGTCCGCGTGCTCAGCGAAGCCGCACGACGTACACGAGAAACAGGCTTGATCGAGCCGGTTCTTGCGGTCCACGTGCCCACCTGAGGAGCACTGCTGGGAGGTGAAAGCCGGATCGACGTGGATGACGGCGACCCCGGCCCGGGCCGCCTTGTAGCCGATGAACGCTCCCAGCTGGTGGAAGCTCCAGGAATGCAGCGTGACCCGCTGGGGCTTGCGAAGCCGTACCCGGTCCCGGATGCCCTGGAGGTCTTCCAGGGCGATCCCTCAGTTCAACGGCGAACACGATCATGTGCACCTGCTGGTCCACTACCCGCCCAAAGTCGCCCTGTCAGTCCTGGTCAACTCCCCGGAAGGGCGCCTCGGCCCGGCTCCTGCGCAAAGAGTTCGGCCCGCACATGCGTCAACATCTATGGGACGGACACTTCTGGCCCCCTCCTACCTCGCCGCCTCCTGCGACGGCACCCCACCGTCAACCATCAACGAGTACATCGACAACCAGAAACAGCCGGACTGATCCGCCCACACGAACCCGGCCGACACGGCACCGCCCGGGCCTAGGCCCTCCCGCGCTGTCGTTTCCCCCGGCCGCAAACGCCTCGGGGTTCCACGCCAGATTCCGCTGAAGAACACCGTTTCATCCCGGCATGTGCCGCACATCAGCGGCTTGCCGGCCGAGAAGGACGCGACGCCGTCGGCGCTAGCGGAGGATCTTCCTGAACATCGTCGCCGACGCCTCGTAGCCCAGCGCGTGGTAGAACTCGGGCGCCCGCCGCGTGGCCATGGCCACATAACCGGCCTGCCGCGAACGGGCCCACGCCTCGAACTCCACCAGCAGCGCCCGCCCGATGCCTTGCCGGCGCGACCCGCTCTGCACCATCGCCTCCTCGACCCAGGCGACAGGCCCGTTGGCGAACAGCGTCAGGTGGACGAACCCCAGCAGATAACCGTGCACCCGGCCGCCCACCACGGCCGCGATCAGCATGACGTCGTCATCGCGCAGCAGTTGCGGCAGCGCCGCGTCGAAGGCCTCCCGCTCGGGCCTGAAGGTCAGCCCGAACTCCATCGCCAAGGCGAACAGCTCGTCCGCGTCGGCCTTCTCCGCTCTCCTGATGTGGAGATCGTCTGACGTCATGTCGTACGACCTTAAGTCGTGGCGTGGCCGCCGTCCACTCAGGTCAGCCCGTCAGCCCGGTCATGTCGGCTCGTCAGCCCGCTCAGGGCAGCGGGCCAGCCTGGTCAGGTCAGCTCGTCAGCGCCTTGACGGCCTGTTCGGCGACCTCCTGGGCGCCCTTCATGAGCACGTCCTCGGCGACCGGCTGGGTGTCCTTGCCCTGGGCCAGGATGTCACCGTTCTTGTTGTCGGTGCCGAAGTAGCGGACGTTGATCGTCGTGTTGCCCATCACGATGTAGGCCCAGACGTTCGTGGTGCCTTTGAGGTTCTGGGTGTACATGGCGTGGGTCTCGTCGCCGACGCCGTCGAAGTTCTTCATCTCACCGTACGTGCTCAGGAACCGCAGGCCGGGGTTCTCCTCCTTGGTGCCCGCCATGTCCTTCATCGAGCCGAAGTTGAACTCGGCGTCGTCCCTCGCGGCCGCGACACTGGGCCAGACGTTGACGGCCAGGTGGATGGTCCGCGATTCCAGGGTGCCGTTCTTGATGTTCTTGGATGTCTGGGTCCACTCGCAGCCCTTGCGCAGCGCTCCGTACCCGTCCTTCTGGACGCCCGGCGCGGACTGCGACTTGGGCGCGAGCCGCGTGGTCAGGCTCGCGGGCAGCAGGTCGCACACCTCCGGCACCGCTTTCAGCGGCGGGAAGGTGGAGGTGGCCGCAGGTGTCTCGGCCGGATCCGACGAAGCCGCCTCCGAAGGCAGCCCGGACGACGAGGGGAGCCCGGACGACGAGGGCAGCGACGAGGGGAGCGTGGACGGCAGGTCGGAGGGCAGCGTGGACGGCAGGTCGAACGAGGGCGACGGCAGCGCGACCGGAGGCGCCTCCCGGCCGACGTTGCGTACCGCGATCAGCGCCCCGCCCAGCACCGCCACCGCCGCGGCCCCCGCCAGCACGCCCTTGGCCCAGCCGGGCGCCTTCGGCGAGACGGGCCGCTCGCCACCGCCGTCCGGCCAGTAAGAGGCCGGCGGAACGGGCGGCGCCTGCGGTGCTTGTGGGCCCTGGATCATGGTCACCCCTCATCGCGGCGGATCATTACGAATGGGATGCTGTTGCCGCGTCCGGGATGGAAATATAGCGAACCGAAAGTCAGCCCACTATGGTCTCCAACGTGCCTGGTCTGGGGGATTCCAAAATCGCAGGCCGCTATCGGGTGCTACGGGCGCTCGGTCAGGGTGGCATGGGCACCATCTGGCTGGCTCACGACGAGCTGCTCGACCGCCAGGTCGCCATCAAGGAAGTACTGCTCCCGCAGTCCCTCGCCCCGGCCGAACGGGTGGAGGCGCTTCAGCGGGCCATGCGCGAGGCGATGGCGGCCGCCCAGCTGCGGCATCCGGGCATCATCACCATTCACGACGTGCTGTCCGAGGACGGGCGGCCGTGGATCGTCATGGAGCTGCTCCGAGGCCGTGACCTCAAGGACGCGGTGGCCGCCGAGGGCCCGTGGTCGCCGGAGCGGACGGCGGCGATCGGGTTACGGGTGCTGGAGGCGCTGTCCGTCGCCCACGCGCACGGCATCCAACATCGCGACGTCAAGCCCGCCAACGTGTACCTGACCAACGACGGCCGGGTGGTGCTGACCGACTTCGGCATCGCCAGGCTGGAGGACCAGGCGACGATCACCGAGTCCGGGCTGCTGATCGGGTCGCCCGGGTTCATCGCCCCCGAGCGGCTGCGCGGCGAGCGCGGCGGGCCCGAGTCGGACCTGTGGTCGCTGGCCGCCACGCTGTACGCGGCCGTGGAGGGCCAGGCTCCGTACGTCGGCACCTCCCCCATGTCGGTGCTGCGTGACGCCCTGACCCTGCCGCCCCGGCCGCCCCAGCGCGCCGGGAACCTCGGGCCGGTGCTGATGATGATGCTGGCCCGCGACCCGTACCAGAGACCCGCCCCGCAGGCGGCCGAGCAGCTGTTGCGGCGGGTCGCGGAGGGCGGCCCTGCACTGGCGGTCACGCAGCCGATGGCCGGGCGCGCGAACCGGCTGCCGCTCATCGTCGGCGGCGCGGTGGTCGCGGCGGCGGCGGTGGCGGGTACGGTGGCGTTCGTGGCCCTGCGGCCCGCGGACACCCCCGCGACTCCCGTGGCGGAGACCGTGACGCAGCCGACGCGCACCACGTCCGCCGTCCCGACCCCCACACCGACCAAGGAACCCGAGCCGGCCAAAACCCCCAAGTTCACCGCCCCCGTGAACCTGTGCACGCTGCTCACCCCCGCGCAGGTCGCCAAGCTCGTGCCCGGCGCGGGCAAGGGCAAACGCGACGGCGACATGTGCGAGTGGACCACCCGCGGCAAGGGACTGTCCGTCGAGGTGCTGGCCAACATCGGCGGGCCCGAGAGGTGGAGCACGGTCCCGGAGGACGCCGAGGAGGACTACATCGGTCGGCGCAACGGCGCCTACGAGGGAGCGGAGATCACGTGGACCTGGCCGGAGGTCGGCCTCACCAAGGGGATCAAACAGCAGCGCCGCCATGTCGAGGACATCGACGGCATCGGCGATGAGGCGTACGGCTACGAGTTCGTCAGCCCGAAGGGCAACGCCGAGAACGTCACCGTGGTCTTCCGGCTCAGCAACGTGAACGTCCAGATCGGCTACGTCAACGTCAACAAGATCGGCGACAACGCCGCCCTGCGCAAGGGGGCGCGCGACGCCGCGCGATGGCTGGCCGAGGCATTGAACCGCCAGGAGTGAGGCAATGAACCAACCGCGACTCGTGGGCGGCCGCTACCAGTTGCTCGAACAGCTCGGCCGCGGCGGCATGGGCATCGTCTGGCGCGCGCAGGACACCATGATCGGCCGCGAGGTGGCGGTGAAGCAGGTGCTGCTCCCGCCGAACCTCTCCCCCGCCGACCAGGCCGCGCTGCGCCACCGTACGCTGCACGAGGCCCGCGCGGCGGCCGGGATCCGGCACCCCGCGGTGGTCGGCATCCACGACGTGATCGACGACGGCGGCCAGCTGTGGATCATCATGGAGCTGGTCCGCGGGCGCTCGCTCGACCAGGTCGTCAAGACCGGCGGGCCGATGGGGGCGCCGTGGGCGGCCTCGATCGGGCTGTTCGTGCTGTCGGCGCTGGCCTCGGCGCACACGCGCGGCCTGCTCCACCGCGACGTCAAGCCGGGCAACGTGCTGCTCGCCGACGACGGCCGCATCCTGCTGTCCGACTTCGGCATCGCCGCCCCGACGGGTGCGGCCCCCCAAGCGGGCCGGCAGGTCGGCGTGCCGGTGGGCACGGCGGGGTTCACCGCGCCCGAATGCCTCACCGAGAGCGTCGCGCCGGGGCCGCCGTCCGACCTGTTCTCGCTCGGCGTGACGATCTACACGGCGGTGGAGGGCGTACCGCCGTTCCAGCGCAACACCGCGATGGCCACGCTCGGCGCGGTGATGACCGAGCCGCCCAGACCGGCGCAGCGGGCCGGCACGCTCACCCCGCTCCTGCTCGGCCTGCTGGCCAAGGACCCCGCCCACCGGCCCGACGTACGCGCGCTGCGGCGGGGACTGGAGCAGGTGGCGGGCCACGCGGTGCCCACCGTCAGGACGCCCGCGCCCGCGTGGGTGGTCTCGCGCACGGCCGCGTACGGCTCGGCGGCGGCCGTGGTCGTGGCATTCGTCGTCGCGGTCACGCTCATCCTGACCATGGGGTCGTCCGCCGCGCCGCCGCAGGCCACGCCGTCGGCGGCGGCACGGACCACGAAACCGGCGCCGAGCACGGCCGCCCCGACGAGTGCGGCGCCCACGGCCACGGCTTCCGCCAGTCCCTCGCCCGCGGTCACGCTGCCGGCCGGCAAGTTCTCGAAGGTCCCCCGGCCCTGCCAGCTGCTCACCAGGGCGCAGGCCACCCAGCTCGTCGGCGCGTTCATCACCTCCTCGACCGACCCGACGTTCAGATGCGCCTGGTCCACCGCGGGCCTCCCTCCGGCGGGCAAGGAGCTGAGCGTCTTCCTGACGCTCTGGCTCTACGCGCCGCAGGGCGACGGCTACGAGACCACGCTCGCGCAGGAGCACGTGGCGGGGGCGCGGAAGGAAGCCGAGGACAAGGCGGGCAGGGGCGGCTCGGGCGAGAAGCAGGGCGAGGTGTTCGAGATCCCGGGCGCGGGTGAGGAGGCCATCGCGTACGAGATCTCCCGGGTGAAGTTCAACGACAAGGCGGAGGCCGAGGTACACGTGCTCTTCCGCACCGGCAACATGGTGGGCGAGTTCCGCTTCGTGCACGACGTGGCCAAGGACGCCACGCTGCGGGACAAGGCCGCGCGGGCGGCCAAGTTCCTGGCCGCGAACCTCGACGCCAAGGCCTCCTGACCATGCGCGTGATCGCCGGACGCTACCAGCTGCTCGCCCCGCTCGGGGCGGGCGGCGCGGGCACGGTGTGGCGGGCGCGTGACGAGCTGCTGCACCGCGAGGTCGCGGTCAAGGAGGTACGCCTGCCGCCCGGCCAGGACCAGCAGCGGGCCCTGATCGACACGCTGCGCGAGGCCAGGGCGGCGGCGGCGCTGAACCACCCGTCGATCATCACCGTGCACGACGTGATCTCCGAGGGCGGCCAGCCCTGGATCATCATGGACCTGCTCGCGGGCACCTCGCTGGGCGATCTGGTCAAGACGCGCGGCCCGCTGCCGCCCGGCCACGTCGCCACGATCGGCCTGCGCGTACTCGACGCGCTGGAGGCCGCCCACCACCGCGGCATCCTGCACAGGGACGTGAAGCCCGGCAACGTGATGATCACCGATGTCGGCGAGGTCGTGCTGACCGACTTCGGCATCGCCGCGCACACGGGCGACGCCCCCGGCGCGGGTACGGCCGCCGCCGCGGCGCACTTCGGCGACGTCGCGGGCTCCCCCGGCTACATCGCGCCCGAGCACCTGCGCGGCGAGCCCGCGGGCCCGATGGCCGACCTGTGGTCGCTCGGCGCCACCCTGTACCTGGCCGCGGAGGGCCGGGCACCGTTCGAGCGCGACTCGGCGATGGCGATCGTCGCGGCCGTGCTCACGCTGCCCCCACTGCCGCCCGTCACCGCGGGCCCGCTGGGCGGCCTGCTCCTGGCGATGCTCGACCGCGACCCCGCCGCCCGTCCGCACCCTCGGGCCATCAGGGCGCACCTGGAGTCACTGGCGGTCCCGCTGCCCATCCGGCCGCGCGAGACCGCGCCCGCCACGATCCCGGTCCGCGCCCACCCGCGCCGCCGTACGCCGCTCGTGCTGGGCGGTCTGGCGGCGGGTACGGCCATCACGGTCACGGCGGTCGTACTCGTCAACAGCTCCGGAGGCTCTCCCACCATCACGGCGCCGGCCACTCCGGTCGCCCAGCCCGCCTCGACCACGGCGCCCCAGACTCCGGCGCCCTCTCCCACCACGGCGCCCCCGACCGCACCGGCCAGGGGCGACGGCCAGTTCGGCCAGCCGCCTAAGGCGTGCGCCCTGCTCACCGACGACCAGGCGCAGACCGTCCTGCCCGGCTCCCACTCCAAGCAGCCCGCCCTCTACGACGAGAGCGAATGCTACTGGTCGGTCGGCATGGTCGGGCTCCTCGACCGCCCGTCCATCAATCTCAAGGTCAAGTACTCCGGCACGGTCAAGGCCGCCGAACATGCCTTCACCCAAACCGTACAGGCCCGCGACACCAAGGCGGGCAGCCAGCAGACGGTGACGATCTCGCGCACCAGAACGGTGCGCGCGGGCGACGAGGCGGCCGCCCAGGACAACGAGGCCGGCATCACCCACACCTCGACGACCACCATATGGATGCGGGTCAGCAATGTGATCGTCCAGGTGGAGGCCAGCCATCCGAAGCGAACGAAGGTGACCCCCCAGCTCCGGGACACCGCTCTCAAGACCGCCCGCGCGGTGGCCGACACCCTCCAGAAGGCGCGATGAACCAGCAAAATGACTTCCCGACCGCGGCCGTGCCACGCACCGCTCCCACCCAGCAGTCCCGCCCCGGGCTGCGGGTGACGCCGGCGATCCTGAGCGGGGCGGCGGCCGTGGTCGTGCTCATGCTGTTCACCGTCCTGTTCCTGCTCACCCGGCAGCCCGACAAGACCGAGGCCGCGGCCGTACCCGTCAAGACCACGCGGGCGGCCGAGCCCTCAGTCAGCCGGCCTTCGCCCAGCGAACAGGCCAGCACGAGCGAGCCCGCGCCGACCGGGGCCGCCACGTTCACCAAGACCGTCGACCCCTGTACGGTCACGGACGAGGACCTGGTCAAGAAGCTGACGTTGTTCCCGGACAAGTCGCAGATCAAGGCCGAGGAGTGCGAGTGGTCGACGCTCGCGCCCGGGTCGGGGATGCCGGGCAACATGCAGTTCCGGCTCCAGGTGTACGTGAAGGTCTTCCCGGGTGACGTGGCGGCGGCGCACGAGCAGTTCGTCGCGCAGCGGCAGGAGGCCGTACTTCTGGCCAAGACCTCCACCCCCGCCGAGCCGCCCATCGGCGACGCCTCCTGGACCACCCTCTACACGCTGCCCGGCGACACGGGTAAGGGGCCGACCATCGCGACCGCCGGCGTCCGGGTCAGCAACGCGGTGATCCAGGTGACCTACCAGCGGCGGGTCACCGAGGACCCGACGGGCCGGCTGACCAAGGGCGCCCTGGACGTGGCCAGATCGGTCGCCGAGAAGCTCGGCACGTCGAACTGATCGGTTTACAGGTCGCCCAGCCCCAGCTGGCGGGCGATCAGCATGCGCTGGACCTCGCTGGTGCCCTCGCCGATCTCCAGGATCTTGGCGTCGCGGTAGAAGCGGCCCACCGGGAACTCGTTCATGAACCCGTAGCCGCCGAAGACCTGCGTCGCCTCGCGGGAGTTGTCCATGGCGGCGTTGGAGGAGACGAGCTTGGCGATCGCCGCCTCCTTCTTGAACGGCACCCCGGCCAGCATCTTCTCAGCCGCGTGGTAGTAGGCCAGGCGGGCGGTGTGGGTGCGGGCCTCCATGTCGGCGATCTTGAACTGGATGGCCTGGTAGTGGCCGATCGGGTGGCCGAACGCGCGTCTGTCCCTGACGTAGCGCAGGCATTCGTCCACGCAGCCCTGGGCCAGGCCGACGCCGAGGGCGGCGATGGCGATGCGGCCCTCGTCGAGTGTCTGCAGGAACTGGGCGTAGCCGCGGCCGCGCTCGCCGAGCAGGTTCGCGGCGGGCACGCGGCAGTCGGAGAAGGACAGCTCCCTGGTGTCGGAGGCGTTCCAGCCGACCTTGGAGTACTTCTTCGAGACCGTGAAGCCGGGCGTCCCGGACGGCACGAGGATGGTGGAGATCTCCCGCTCGCCGGTCAGCGCGGCGACGCCGACCACACCGGTGATGTCGGTGCCCGAGTTGGTGATGAACGCCTTGGTGCCGTTGATCACCCATTCGGCGCCGTCGAGCGTGGCCGTGGTGCGCATGCCGCCGGGCACGTCGGAGCCGCCGCCGGGCTCCGTCAGGCCGAACGCGCCGAGGGTCTCGCCCGCCGCCATCCCCGGCAGCCAGGTCGCCCGCTGCTCGGGCGTACCGAATCGGTAGATCGGCATGGCGCCCAGCGACACCGCGGCCTCCAGCGTGATCGCCACGCTGGAGTCGGCGCGCGCCAGCTCCTCCAGGGCCAGGCAGAGCGCGAAGTAGTCGCCCCCCATGCCGCCGTACTCCTCGGGGAAGGGCAGGCCGAACAGGCCCATGGCGCCCATCCGGCGCACGATGTCGTACGGGAACTCCTCCCGCTCGTAGTAGTCGCCGATCACCGGCGCCACCACATCGCGGGCGAACGCCTCGACGGTCTTGCGCAGCTCTTCGTACTCATCGGTCAGCATGGCGGGTCAGCCTTTCGCGAGGGCCTGGACGACGCGGGACGGGCTGGGGCGGCCGAGCCGCTCGGCCAGCCAGGTGCTCGTGGACACGAGCTTGTCGAGATCGAGACCGGTGTCGATGCCGAGCCCGTGCAGCATCCACACGAGGTCCTCGGTGGCGAGGTTGCCGGTGGCCGACTCGGCGTAGGGGCAGCCGCCGATGCCGCCGGTCGAGGCGTCGACGACGGTCACGCCCGACCGGAGCGCGGCCAGCGTGTTGGCCAGGGCCTGGCCGTAGGTGTCGTGGAAGTGCACGGCCAGCCGGTCGGGATCGCGGAACGACTCGATCAGCGCGGTCACGTGGCCCGGGGTGCCGACGCCGATCGTGTCGCCGAGCGACAGTTCGTGGCAGCCCAGGCCGAGCAGCCGCTCGCCGACCGCGACGACCTGCGCGATCGGCGTCGGGCCCTCCCACGGGTCGCCGAAGCACATAGAGACGTACGCGCGGACCTTGACGCCGTTGTCGATCGCCCTGGCCACGACCGGCTCGAACATGTCGAACTGGCTCTCCAGGCTCCGGTTCAGGTTCTTGGCGGCGAAGGTCTCGGTGGCGCTGGCGAAGACGGCGATCTCCTCGACGTCGTGGGCCAGCGCCCGGTCCAGGCCGCGCGCGTTCGGGACGAGCACCGGGTAGCGGACGCCCGGACGCCGGTCGAGCCTGGTGAGCAGCTCTTCCGCGTCGGCGAGCTGCGGCACCCAGGTCGGGTGGACGAAGCTGGTGGCCTCGATCACCCGGTGGCCCGCGTCGGCGAGCCGGTCGATGAACTCGGCCTTCACCTCGACCGGGACGATCGCGGACTCGTTCTGCAGGCCGTCGCGCGGCCCCACCTCGTAGACGGTGACCTGGTGCGGAAGGCCCTCCATCGGGTACGGCCTGCGCATCAGGACTCCCCGGCGGTGACGACGGCCAGGACGGCGTCCATGTCGACCGGCCGGCCCGCCTGCACGGGCAGCTCGGTGACCCGTCCGTCGCAGGGGGCGGTGACGGTGTGTTCCATTTTCATGGCCTCCACGATGAGGAGCGGCTGGCCCGCGCTCACCTGCTCGCCCGGCTGGGCCTTGACGACCAGGACGGTGCCGGGCATGGGGCTTCTGACCACGCCGTCGCCCGCGTGCGCGGCGCCGGGGCGGTCGCCTGGGTCGCCGATGCGGTGGCGGGTCAGGGCCCAGGACTGTCCGTCCCTGCCCAGCCAGAGGGTGTCGTCGTGGCGGGCGTGGGTGTAGTGGTGGGTACGGCCGGCCAGGGTGACGGTCAGCTTGGCGCCGTCGACCAGAAGCCTGGCCGGAACGGCCTCCCCAGTCTCCTGGGGTGGGCACCCAATGCGGATTTCTGCTGATTTTTCGGGCAGGCCGCGTACCTGGATCGTGTGGACGCCGTCCCGCGACTCCAGCCGCCAGGCCGTCCACGCGCGCTCGCCGACCCGCCAGCCGTCCGCGACCTCCCACGGATCCGAGCCCTGAGGCACGGCGTGGAAGACCAGCGCGGCGGCGGCCAGCACCTCGGCGGGCGGCCCGGCGGCCGGGACCAGCGCGGGCAGCACCCGCTCGACCAGCCCGGTGTCGAGCTCGCCCGCCCGCACCTCCGGGTGCGCCGCGAGCGCCCGCAGGAACGGCACGTTCGTGATCACGCCGAGCACGACCGTCTCGGCGAGCGCCTGGTCGAGCCGCCGGAAGGCCGCCTCCCGCGTGGGCGCCCACGCGATGACCTTGGCCAGCATCGGGTCGAACTCGCTGCCCACGACACCGCCCTCGACCAGCCCGGAGTCGACCCGGACGCCACCCTCGACCAGCCCCGAGCCGACCCGGACGCCGCTCTCGACCAGTCCCGAGCCGCCCCGCACGCCGCCGGGCTCCGCCAGGCGCAGGACCCGGCCGCCCGTGGGCAGGAAGCCGCGCGACGGGTCCTCGGCGTAGACGCGGGCCTCGACGGCGTGGCCGCGAAGCCGTACCTCGTCCTGGGTGAAGGGCAGCGGCTCGCCCACCGCGACCCGGAGCTGGAGCTCCACCAGGTCGAGGTCCGTGACCAGCTCGGTGACCGGATGCTCCACCTGGAGGCGGGTGTTCATCTCCATGAAGTGGTACTCGCCGGTCGTGCCGTCGACGATGAACTCGACCGTGCCCGCGCTCACATAGCCCACCGCGCGGGCGGCCTCCACCGCCGCGGCGCCCATCCGCTCCCGCATCGCGGCGTCGACGAAGGGGGACGGCGCCTCTTCGATGATCTTCTGGTGGCGGCGTTGCAGGCTGCACTCGCGTTCGCCCAGGTGGACGACGTTGCCGTGGGTGTCGGCCAGCACCTGGATCTCGATGTGGCGGGGGTTCTCGACGTAGCGCTCGATCAGCAGGGTCTCGTCGCCGAACGCGGAGCGGGCCGTACGGCGAGCCGACTCCAGCGCGTCGGGCAGCTCGGCGGCCGAACGGACCAGCACCATGCCCTTGCCGCCCCCGCCCGCCGACGGCTTGATCAGGGCGGGGAAGTCCGTCCAGGACAGCAGTGAGTCGCCGGGCTCGGCGCCGCCCGGCACGACGGGGACCCCGGCGGCCGAGACGGTGGCCTTGGCGCGGATCTTGTCGCCCATGGCGTCGATGGCCGCGGGCGGCGGGCCGACGAAGACCAGCCCCGCCTCGGCGCACCGGCGGGCGAACTCGGCGTTCTCCGCGAGGAACCCGTATCCGGGATGTACGGCCTGCGCCCCGGACGCCTCGGCCGCCGCCACCATCGCCCCCATGTCCAGATATTTCGAGATCTGGAGGGCTGTGTCGGCCTCGCGGACGTGCCGGGCGTCCGCGTCCGAGGCCGTGTGGACGGCCACCGACGTGATGCCGAGCGCACGCAGCGTGCGGATGACCCGGACGGCGATCTCGCCCCGGTTGGCGACGAGAACACAGGTGAACATGGGCAGCGTGGTCAACGTGGTCACATCCGGAAGACGCCGTAGCCGACGGGGTCGAGCGGGGCGTTGGCCGCCGCGGAGAGTGCCAGGCCGAGGACCGTACGGGTGTCGAGCGGGTCGATCACGCCGTCGTCCCACAGCCGGGCCGTGGAGTAGTAGGGATTGCCCTGGTGCTCGTACTGCGCCCTGATGGCGTCGGCGTCGGCGTTGCCGACGGTGGTGAGCACGTTCGCGGCCTGCTCGCCGCCCATGACCGAGATGCGGGCGTTCGGCCACATCCACAGGAACCTGGGGGAGTACGCCCGCCCGGCCATCGCGTAGTTGCCCGCGCCGAACGACCCGCCGATCACCACGGTGAACTTCGGCACCCTGGCGCAGGAGACCGCGGTGACCATCTTGGCGCCGTGCTTGGCGATGCCGCCCGCCTCGTACGCCTTGCCGACCATGAACCCGCTGATGTTCTGCAGGAACACCAGCGGGATGCGCCTGCGGTCGCACAACTCGATGAAGTGCGCCCCCTTCAGCGCGGACTCGCTGAACAGGATGCCGTTGTTCGCGATGATCCCGACCGGGTGCCCGTGCAGGTGGGCGAAGCCGGTGACCAGCGTCGCGCCGTACTCGGCCTTGAACTCCAGGAACCGCGAGCCGTCGACGAGCCGCGCGATGATCTCCCGCACCTCGTACGGCCGGCGGGTGTCGGCGGGCACGATGCCGTAGAGGTCGCGCGGGTCGTGGCGGGGCTCCTCGGGCTCGACCCGGTCCCAGGGCCGCTCGGCTCTCGGGGCCAGCGTGGAGACGATGTCGCGGACGATGGCCAGCGCGTGCGCGTCGTCGTCGGCCAGGTGGTCGGTGACGCCGCTGACGCGGGCGTGCAGGTCGCCGCCGCCCAACTCCTCGGCCGTGACCTCCTCGCCGGTGGCCGCCTTCACCAGCGGCGGGCCGCCGAGGAAGATGGTGCCCTGGTCGCGGACGATGACGGCCTCGTCGCTCATGGCCGGGACGTACGCGCCGCCCGCCGTACACGATCCCAGCACGGCGGCGATCTGCGGGATGCCGCGCGCGGACATCGTGGCCTGGTTGTAGAAGATGCGGCCGAAGTGCTCCCGGTCGGGGAAGACCTCGTCCTGCTTGGGGAGGAACGCGCCGCCCGAGTCGACCAGGTACACGCACGGCAGGTGGTTGTGCAGCGCCACCTCCTGCGCGCGCAGGTGCTTCTTGACGGTGATCGGATAGTACGTACCGCCCTTCACGGTGGCGTCGTTGGCCACGACCACGCACTCGCGCCCGGCGATCCGGCCGACACCGGTGATGATCCCGGCGGCCGGCGCCTGGTCGTCATAGAGGCCGTTGGCGGCCAGCGGCGACAGCTCCAGGAAGCGGGAGCCGGGGTCGAGCAGGCCGTCGACGCGGTCGCGCGGCAGCAGCTTGCCGCGTTCGACGTGGCGCTGCCGCGACCGCTCGGGACCGCCCGCGGCGGCCGCGGCGAGGCGCTCCAGCAGGTCGGCGGCGAGCCGCTCGTTGAGCTCGGCGTTGTGCTTGTACGCCTCGCTTCCGGGGTCCGCGGCCGAGTTCAGCACCGGCCAGTCGCTCATGTATCCCCCTCCGTTATGAGGCCGATGTTAGTCATCATTAACGTAACCGTCTACCATGTGAGACGTGACGACGACGCGGAGCCGGGGCAGCCGGCGCCTTGAGATCCTCGGCGCGGCCGCGAACCTGTTCGCCGCGCGCGGCTTCCACGGCGTCTCGATCGAGGACATCGGCGGCGCCGTCGGCGTCTCTGGCCCGGCGCTCTACCGCCACTTCAGCGGCAAGGAGGCGCTGCTCGCCGAGATGCTGCTGGGCATCAGCTCGCGGCTGCGCGAGTCGGCCGCCGCGGCGGTCACCTCGCCCGGCGGGCCCGAGGAGACGCTCGACGCGCTCCTGAACGTGCAGATCACCTTCGCGCTCGAACAGCCCGCGCTGATCACCGTGCACGACAGGGAGCTGGGTAACGTGCCCGAGCCGGAGCGGCGGCAGATCAGGCGGCTGCAGCGGCTGTACGTCGAGGAATGGGTCACCGTGCTGGCCGAACTGCACCCGTCGTGCCCGCCCCCGCGCCTGCGGGCCGCCACGCACGCCGTCTTCGGGCTGCTCAACTCCACGCCGCACAGCGCGGGCGAACTGCCCGCGCGCGCCATGCGCCTCCTCCTGCACGCGATGGCGCGGGCAGCCATCGCAGCCTCGGTTAACGCTCACTAACACAGCGCCACAACACCCAAAAATGGGGCTATTCATGCCAACTATCTAGATATATCGTCACGCTATCTCGATAGTTGGAGGCGTGATGCGTGATCCACACCTGTGGGAAGGGCCGCCCGGCGCCCCACCGCCACCGCACCCCCCGCTCCCCCCTGGTCCGCCGGTCTTTCCGGGCGGTGGGCCGGGAATGGGAGGTGCGCCGGGGATGGGTGGCATGCCGCCGATGGGCTGGGAGGGCGGCGCTCCGCGCGTACGGCGGGGAGACGTCAAGGCCGCGCTGCTGAGCCTGCTCGCCGAAGGGCCGAAGAACGGCTACCAGATGATCCAGGACATAGAGGAGCGCAGCCGCGGAGTGTGGCGGCCCAGTCCCGGCTCGGTCTATCCGGCGCTCCAGCAGTTGGAGGACGAGAGCCTGGTCACCGGCGACGACACCGGCGGCTCCCGGCTCTACAGCCTGACCGAGCAGGGCCGTGAGCGGGCCGTACGCCACCTCGACGGCGAGCCGCCCTGGGACGAGGTGGCGCGCTCCGTGCCCGAGGACCGGCACGAGCTGCGGCTGCTGTGGGCGCAGCTCAACGAGGCGTTCAGCCACCTGGCGCGGACGGCCAATGACCAGCAGGTCGCCCGGGCCAAGAAGCTGCTCAGGCAGACGCGCAAGTCCGTTTTCCAGATCCTCGCGGAGGACTGAGCGATGACAGACGCGGCGGTGGCCGTACACAGCCTGAGGAAGGACTACGGGAAGATCGAGGCCGTCAAGGGCGTCGACTTCGACGTGGCCCCCGGCGAGGTCTTCGGCTTCCTCGGCCCGAACGGAGCCGGGAAGACCACCACGATCAGCATGCTCTGCACGCTCGTCAACCCGACCGGCGGCAGCGCGACGGTCGCCGGGTACGACGTGGTGCGCCAGCGCGACGAGGTACGCCGGAACATCGGCCTGGTCTTCCAGGACCCGACACTCGACGGCTACCTGAGCGCCGAGCAGAACCTGCGCTTCCACGCCGAGCTGTACGGCGTGCCGAAGAGCGTCGTCGGCGACCGGATCCGGCAGGTCATGGAGATGGTCGCGCTCTGGGACCGCAAGGACGCCAAGGTCATGACGTTCTCCGGCGGCATGAAGCGGCGGCTGGAGATCGCCCGCGGGCTCCTGCACTCACCGCGGGTGCTGTTCCTGGACGAGCCCACGGTCGGCCTCGACCCGCAGACCCGCTCGGCCATCTGGGGCTACATCAACCAGCTCCGGCGCCTGGAGGACATCACCATCTTCATGACCACCCACTACATGGACGAGGCCGAGTACTGCGACCGGATCGCGATCATCGACCACGGCGAGGTGGTCGTCATCGACTCGCCGGAGGCGCTGAAGGCCAGCGTCGGCAAGGACCGGGTACAGATCCACACCGGCGACGACGACGCCGCGATCCGGGCGCTGCGCGAGGAGTTCGGCCTGGAGGCGGCCGTGCACGAGGGCGCGGTGACGTTCGCCGTGGCGTCGGGCGAGGAGTTCGTGCCCCGGCTGTTCGCCGAACTGGGCATGCCGATCAGGTCGGTGAGCGTCTCACGACCCTCACTCGACGACGTGTTCATGAACTACACGGGTTCCACTATCCGCGACGCCGAGGAAGGCGCCGAGTCGGGCGGCCGGACGTGGATGAGAGCGATGGCGAGGCGGTAGTCATGGCCTGGATCAACGCGATGGCGCGGATGAACGCGAGGGCGGGGCGGTAGACATGGCGACAGAGGCGATCGGCGTCCGGGTGCCGGTGCAAGGCACCGGGCACGACCTCCGGGCGGTCAAGGTGGTGCTGCACCGGGAGCTGCTGCGGTTCGTCAACGACCGCACCCGCATGCTGTCGATGCTGCTGCAGCCGGTGCTGTGGTTGTTCGTGATGGGCACCGGGCTCGGCTCACTGGTGCGCGGCGCCATCCCGGGCATCGACTACCGCACCTTCATGTATCCCGGCATGATCTCGATGACCGTGATCATGACCGGCATGTTCTCGGCCGGGTCCATCGTGTGGGACCGCGAGTTCGGCTTCCTGCGCGAGATGCTCGTCGCGCCGGTCTCACGCGGGGCGATCGTGGTCGGCAAGTGCCTGGGAGGGGCGGTGGTGGCCACCGGGCAGGGCGTCATCATCCTGGCGATGGCCGGGCTGGTCGGCGTACCGTACTCGCCGGCCCTGATCGTGACGATGCTGGCGGAGATGTTCCTCGCGGCGTTCACGATCACGGCGTTCGGGGTGATGCTGGCGGCCCGGATGCGGAACATGCAGACGTTCTTCGGGCTCATGCAGATGGCGATCATGCCGATGCTGTTCCTGTCGGGGGCCATGTTCCCGCTGGCCAACCTGCCGTCGTGGCTGCACCTGCTGACGGTGATCAACCCGATGACGTACGCGGTGGACCCGATGCGGCACGCGGTGTTCTCCCACCTCGACGTGCCCGCGCAGGTGAACGCGGTGCTCAATCCCGGGGTCCGGTGGTTCGACTTCCAGGTGCCGGTGGGGGTGGAGCTGGGGGTCGTGGCCCTGCTGGGGGCCGTTCTGCTTGGGGTTGGGATCGCGCAGTTCAGGCGGGCGGAGTAGGTCGCACAGGTTTTCGCATCTGCCTGCGACGCTCCGGTCACGGAGGGTAACTTCTCCGATGCAAGCGCAATCCCCCCTTCAAAGGAGCGCCAGAGTTGGACTTGCACGCGGCAGTGATTGAGCTCGAGGGCCGGGTCTCCGTACTCGAGAGACATACAGTTAGCGGTGTGCCTGACATGACGGTCGCCGAACGGTTCAACACCCACCATGAGCGCGCAGACGCCATGGGCAAGAACATCCTCGACAAGATCGACAAGCGGACCAAAGAGCTCAACCAGAAGATCGACAGCCGGGCGAACCAGCTCGACGAGAAGATCTACACGCTCAATAGCGACACATTGGATGGCTTCGACCGGGTCAACCAAGACATCGCAAAGGTCAATCATCGCCTCGATCAGCAGAACACCAGGCTCGACAACCTCGAGTTGTCCATGGCCCGTCGGTTCGAGGCCGTCGACAAGGACATAGCCGAACTCAAGACCGATGTCAGTGAGCTCAAGACGGGAGTCGGTGAGCTCAAGACGGGAGTCGGTGAGCTCAAGACCGGAGTCGGTGAGCTCAAGACCGATGTCAGTGAGCTCAAGACCGGGTTCGGTGAGCTCAAGTCGATGCTCATCAGCCTCGGCGCGAAGGCCCCCGAGTCGTAGCACCGACAGATGAGGCCCGGGGCAACCGCGTCCCCGGGCCTCAACCCTGCCGTTCCGAACCGGTTACCGCTTCACGCGGACATAGTCACTACGGCTGCCATCTCCGTAGAAATCGTCGTCCCCGCCGAACACGAACTTCCACGAGCCCGACTTCCACGCCTTGACCCGGACATACAGCTTGCCGCTGTCACCGGACCGCGTGGTCTTCACGTACTGCCACTTGTGCGAGCCGACCGGCTTGAAGTACAGCGCGACCTTGCCCGCGTACCCCTCCCAGGATCCGCTGTCGTCGATCTGCAGCACGCCCCTGGCCTTCAGGTACCTGCCGCGCTTGACCGGCTCCGGGTAGGCGTTGAACTTGATCACCCGGCTGGCCGACTTGTCGGCCGTCGGCGGGGTGGGCTCGACGACCTTGACCCAGGCGGCGTCGGAGACCGAGCCCTTGACGCCTCTGGTCCCCTCGAACGCGGCCCGCCACCAGCCCGAGGACTGCGCGGTCGCGGTGGCCCAGAAGCGGCCGTCGCGGTTCGTCACGTCGCTGGTGACGTACTCCCAGCGGCGTGAGCCGTCCTGCCTGAAGTAGATCGAGACCCGCTGGCCGGACAGGGCCTGCCAGCGCTCGACCTGCAGGGAGCCGGTGAAGTTCAGCCGGGCGCCCTTGTCGGCGGGCGCGGGGGTGGCGTCGAAGCCGACGATCCTGCTGTCGGAATTGTGCCTGATCCGGACGTCGACCCGGTCGCTGTCGCTGACCGATGCCCTGGCTTCCTTGTTCCCGCCGAACTCGGCCCGCCACCAGCCGGTGGCATCGGCGCGCACCCTGGTGCTGAACCAGCCGTCGCGGCCGCTCGTGACCGTGGCGACCCGGCGGTAGGCGTCGGCACTCCGCTCACGGAAAGTAATCGCCACGACCCCGGTGTATCCCTTGCCGTCGGCCAGGAGTCGGCCGGAGACCTTGATCATGTCGCCGCGGTGCACCTGGCCGGGGCTGGCGCCGAAGTCCACGATCTTGGTGACGAGGGCCTTCTGGACGTCGAAGGTGCCGCTGGCGGACTTGTCGCCGTCACCGTGGGCGATGGCGAGGAAGCTCCACTTTCCGGCGTCCTTCGCCTCGAAGCTCTTCGTACCGGTCCACTTCGTCCACACGCCGAACGGCGCCGACTTGAGGTCGATGGGCGTGCCGACGCTCAGGCCGGGCGGCTTGAGCTGGAGTTCGGCCTTTCCGGCGTCCTTGGTGGTGAACGTGAACGTCACCGTGACCGGCTTGTCGAAGACCACGGCCGGGGAGCCCGGACTGAGGTCCACATTGGAGATGGCGGGGGCCTTGGCCGCGGCCGACGCCGATGGTGCCAGGGCGAGAAGCCCGGCGGCCGTCGCGAGCGCGACGGCGGCGACACGGATGCGTTGTAACATGCGGGTTCCTTTCTGGATCCCCTGGTGCTCAACGCGGCATTGAGGGTGCCACGCTTGTCTTTCCCAGTAGACATTCAGGTTGGCCAGAAAGTTGCGGAATCTGACAACTTGTTATAGATCAGGGTCAATCGGACCGGTCCACAACATGTCACTCCCGACGGGCAGACGAACCCGGGATCGGGGCGACATAATCGCCTTGTGGCGCGCGACACTGTTGAGACTCATTTCACCCAAGCCATTGCGACGCTGAAGGGGGGCGCGGCCCGTGATCCCGGGCGGCCTGTCCGCGAGGGCGCGTCGCTGACCGGTGAGCAGTGCCGCACCCTCTTCCAGCGCCAGCTCGACAGCCGCCTGCTCGACATCGCGGCCCGCTGGCTGCGCGCGCAGGAGCAGTCCTTCTACACGATCGGCTCGGCCGGGCACGAGGGCAACGCGGCGGTCGCCGCCGCGCTGCGGCCCGGCGATCCCGCGCTGCTGCACTACCGCTCCGGCGCCTTCTACCTGACCAGGTCCGAGCAGGCCGGACGGCTGCCCGAGCAGGGCATCCGCGACGTGCTCATGGGGCTGGCCGCCGCGGCCGACGAGCCGATCGCGGGCGGCCGGCACAAGGTGTTCGGCCATCCCGACCTGGCGATCATCCCGCAGACCTCGACGATCGCCAGCCACCTGCCGCGCGCGGTGGGCGTCGCCTTCGCCATCGAGCGGGGCCGCGCGCTGGGCGTCCCCACGCCGTGGGCGGACGACGCGATCACCGTGTGCAGCTTCGGCGACGCCTCGGTCAACCACGCCACGGCGCTGACCGGGTTCAACACCGCTGCCTACGCCACGCACCAGGGGCAGGCGCTGCCGATCCTGTTCGTGTGCGAGGACAACGGCATCGGCATCAGCGTCCGCACGCCCAAGGGCTGGGTGGCGGCGAGCGCGCGGCGTCCCGGCATCGAATACTTCGCCGCCGACGGCTGTGACCTGGCCGACGCCTACGACACGGCCGTCCGGGCGGTCCAGCACGTACGCGCCAACCGCTCCCCCGCGTTCCTGCACCTGAGCACGGTCCGGCTCATGGGCCACGCCGGGTCCGACGTCGAGTCCGCCTACCGCACCCAGCGGGAGATCCGCGCCGACATGGAGCGCGACCCGCTCCTGGCCACCGCCCGGCTGCTGGTCGAGGCGGGGCTGGTCACGCCCGACGAGTTGCTCATGCAGTACGAGTCGTCGCGCGAGCACGTACTGCGGATCGCTCTGGAGACCACCCGCAGCCCGCGCCTCGGCTCGGCCAAGGAGATCATGGAGCCGCTCGCGCCGCGCCGGCCCGAGATGATCGCCAGGATCAGCCCCGTGGCGGCCGAGGCGTCGGTCAGAGAACGCGCCTTCGCCGGCTCCCTGCCCGAGGCCGAGAAGCAACTGACGCTCTCCCAGGCCATCAACCGCACGCTGACCGACGCGCTCGCCGTCTACCCGGAGATGATGGTCTTTGGCGAGGACGTCGCCAAGAAGGGCGGCGTCTACGGCGTCACCCGGGGGCTGCAGAAGCGCTTCGGCGGCGGGCGGGTGTTCGACACGCACCTCGACGAGCAGTCCATCCTGGGGCTCGCGCTCGGGTCGGGGGTGTCGAAGCTGCTGCCCGTGCCGGAGATCCAGTATCTGGCGTACCTGCACAACGCGCTCGACCAGCTCAGGGGCGAGGCGTCGACGCTGTCGTTCTTCTCGCAGGGCGCCTATCTCAATCCGCTGGTGGTGCGGGTGGCGAGCTACGCCTACCAGAAGGGGTTCGGCGGCCACTTCCACAACGACAACGCGGTCGGGGCCCTGCGCGACATCCCCGGCCTGGTCATCGCCTCGCCGTCGCGGCCCGACGACGCGGCGGCCATGCTGCGTACCTGTCTGGCGGCGGCCCGCACGGAGGGTTCCGTGTGCGTGTTCCTGGAGCCGATCGCGCTCTATCACACGCGCGACCTGTTCGAGGAGGGTGACGCGGGCTGGCTGGCGCCCTACGCGCCGCCCTCGCGCTGGCCGGAGACGCACGTCCCGATCGGGCGGGCGCGGTCCTATGGCGACGGGCGTGACCTCACGATCGTCACGTTCGGCAACGGGCTGCGGATGAGCCTGCGCGCCGCCGTACGCCTCACGCAGGAGGGCTTCGGCTGCCGGGTGCTGGACCTGCGCTGGCTGGCGCCGCTGCCGGTGGAGGACTTGGTGCGGGCGGCGGAGCTGACCGGCAAGGTGCTGATCGCCGACGAGACCCGCCACACGGGCGGGGTGTCGGAGGGGATCGTGGCCGAGCTGATGGACGCGGGGTTCTCCGGGCAGGTGGGGCGGGTGACGTCGGCGGACAGCTTCATCCCGCTGGGCGAGGCGGCCGCTCACGTGCTGATGTCCGAGGAGGAGATCGAGCAGGCGGCACGGAAGCTGCTGGGCTGACCTCTAGTTTCAGTACGGCGAAGCGCCGCCGAACATCTCCCCCACCCGGGAGGCCAGCGTCACGTCGCCCGTTATCTGGAGGCGGCCCGACATCAGCAGTGCGGCCGGGTTCGCCGTGCCCGCGACGATGCGGAGCAGGTCGGCGGCCGGGAGGGTGAGCGTGATGGACGGGGCGCGGGCCGGGCCGGGAAAGGCGCGGGCCCGGGGGCCTCGAATGGCGATGGTCCAGGTGGCGCGGGGTTGGAGACGGAATTCGAGGGCGCCCTGGAAGCCGAAGGCCTTGTCCGGTCTGAAGGACCGGGCCATGAGGGCGAACAGGAGCCGCTGACGGCCGGGGCTCAGCCAGCGGGCCAGGTCCTCGTCGGAGCGGCCCGCGACGAAGCGGGACAGAAGGTGCTGGCCCGTGAGGCGGGCTCGCTTGCGGGCCGCGGCCAGGACGTCCGCCGGGGTGGGCGGCGGGCGGTGGGTGACGCGGGACAACTCCGCGTCCTCGTCGATCACGTACGGCTGGGAGAGCGTCCTGGCCGGAGAACGCCTGGACAGGGCGGCTTCGATGGCCGGAGCGAGCCGGGCGGACTTGGCGCGCTCGCGCTCTTCGCGCCCTTCGGTGAATGCGGGCAGAACCTTTTTCCCGAACAATTCAAGGCTTTCGCAAATGTGCTCATGGCGATTCGGACCGGCCTGGAGTACGAAGATCATTTGGTCCACGCCCGCCACCTCGTAGCGGCTAATGAGGTCGATGAGTTGCTGCGGACTCCCCAATGCGCCCGCGAGCGGATCCCTCCCCTGCGCCCCCACCTTTGGCTGATCTTTCGTGAAATTTCCCCAAATGCTGCTGTGGCCGGGAGTGTGTTTCGACGGCCCGTAATAGTGCGCCAGTGCATAGGCGAAGAAGGCCGCCCCCTGGGCGCCCCGGTGCCGAGCCTCGGCGGGATCCTCGTGGCACATCATCGGCAGCACGACCGCCAGGTTGGCGTTGACCGCGAACCCGGCCGGCACGCACTCCGCCGACTCCAGCAGCTGGTAGTAGTCGCGCGACCACTTCCCCGCGTCCTCCGGATGCACGAACGCGAACGACAGCGCCCCGATCCCGTTCCGCGCCGCCAGATGGATCGTCTCGCGCCGCGAGCAGGCCACCCACAGGGGCGGGTGCGGCTTCTGCACGGTCTTCGGGATCACGTTGCGCGGCGGCATCCGCAGGTACGGCGAGTGCCACCCGCCGAAGGGCTCCTCGACGAACATCCGAGTGATCGCGTCCAACGAGTCCTGCCACATGGCCCGCTTCCGCTCCCGATCCACCCCGAACCCGCCCAGCTCGGCCGCCGAACTGGCCTCCCCGGTGCCGAAGTCGACCCGGCCACCCGAGACGAGGTCGAGCGTGGCGACGCGTTCGGCGACCCTGGCAGGGTGGTTGACCGGCGGCGGCACCTGCACGATGCCGTGGCCGAGCCGGATGTTCCTGGTGCGCTGGGAGGCGGCGGCGAGGAACACCTCCGGGGCGGACGAGTGTGAGTACTCCTCCAGATAGTGGTGCTCGACCTCCCACACATAGTCGAACCCGACCCGGTCGGCGATCTCGACCTGCTCCAGCGCGTCGGCGTACAGGCGCTGCTCGCTGTCCGGCTCCCAGGGGCGGGGCAGCTGATGCTCGTAGAAGATTCCGAACCGCACCTCAAGCCTCCTACCTGGCCTTTTAGCTGACCGTCTCCCGAACTGGATGTGCCGTCAATAGCGTGGAGCTCACCTGGCCCACATCAGACCTCGGCAGGAGTTCATACGGCAGCGTGAATACTCGCCCTGAGCGGGCGTGAAAGCGATCGGGCGGATCGGGGGATAAGAGATATCCGCTGATCGTTCGAAGGGTGGCACATGACGGGGCAAGCATCGTGAAGGGGCGACCGTGGTGACGGCACTGTCCTGGATCTCCGGCCATGCCGCCCAGGGCTCGGTAGACCGGGGGAAGAACATGCCGGGGTCCCTCGACCGGGACGAGGCCGTGCCCGGGTCGCTCGTGGACGCCGAGGTGTTCGGGGCGGTGTTCGACGCCTGTTTCAGTGACATCCACGGCTATGTCGCCCAGCGCCTCGGCGCGGACCATGCCGAGGACGTCGTCTCCGACACGTTCCTCATCGCGTTCAGGAAGCGCGCGCAGTACGACCCGGCGCGCGCGACCGTGCGGGCCTGGCTGTTCGGCATCGCGACGAAGCTCATCGGCAAGCATCGCCGCCTGGAGGCGCGGACGCTGCGCGCGCTGGGACGGTACGGCCCCGACCGCGACGCGCCGGGACACGAGGACCGGGTGACCGCGCGGGTCAGCGCCCAGAGCCTGCAGCCGAACCTGGCCTCCGCCCTGGCGGCGCTGGATCAGCGCGATCGCGATGTCATCCTGCTCGTCGCACTGGCCGGGCTGAGCCATGAGGAGATCGCCACGGCGCTCGGCATCCCGTACGGCACGGTCGGCTCCCGGCTGAGCCGGGCCAGGAAGAAGCTGCGCGGCTCCCTGGGCGACACCAATCCGCTGCTCGCCCCCGAGGAGGCCGACCATGGATGAGCTGTCGTCGATCCGCGAGCTGTACGGCGAGCCGCCGGCCGACCCGGCGCTCAAGGCCAGGGTCCGCGAGCGACTGGACGCCGAGCGCTCCTCGCGTACGTCGTGGCTCTCCTGGAGAGGGGTCGTGGGCAGCCTCGCCGCGGCGGCGGTCGCCGTGACGGCCGTGGTGGCGCTCGCTTCGCCCCGTACGTCCGACTCAGTGGTCTCCGGGCGGTCGATCCTGCTGGCCGCGGCGACCACGGCGGCGTCGGGTCCCGCCGACAAGGGGACGTATTGGCACATCGAGAAGCTCCACGACGGCACGAAGGTCACCGACCTCTGGGCGACCCACGACGGGAGGGCGTGGAGGGGTGAGCGGGTGACGGGCCGGCCCGCGAAGGTCGTCGTGGTCTTGGGACGGGCGCCGTTCAGCATGGCGGGGAAGGATCTGACGGTCGAGCAGATCCAGCGGCTGCCGTCCGACCCGGCCGCGCTGAAGGAGTGGGTGATCGGGATGCTGCCCGCCGGGTCCGGCGACGATGTCCTGGCGGACGCGCTCAGCGGGCTGCTGTGGAGCAAGCCGTCGCCACCTGCTGTCCGGGCGGCGGCCTACCGGCTGCTCGGCGACCTGCCGAATGTCCGCTACCTGGGCCGGAAGACGGATCAGCGGGGGCGTACCGGTGACGCGTTCACCTTCAGCCTGGCCGGCGATCCGCCGGTCCAGCGGACGCTGATCATCGATGTGACCAGTTCGCAGGTGCTGGCCAGCTCCAACACCACGGGGGCGGGCGGCCCGCAGACGTCCGAAGTGGTCCTGGTCGCCGGTTGGACCGACAAGGGTCCCGCGGAATCAGCGAATACACGTCCATAACCCCATAAGTCGGGGCACATCCGTGCCCTGACCTCACCGCCGCGCGGATCACGCCGCACGCGGATCTGCCACTCGGCCCCGCGCCGCCGCGCCCGGTTTTCGCGCGCCGCGCCCTCCCCCGCACGTGAAGCTCGCGCGTCGCCGTTCGCGCCGCGCGTGGGTTTCGCGCGCCCGAAATCAGGAGTCACCACGTGTTCTGGCGTGCCCGTACAACGCCCGGCCGGGCCATCTGCCTGGCCCACCAGTTCCCCAAGATCAAGGTGCCGGAGGTGATGGCCGGGCGGGTGACCTTTGTCGGCCTGCCCCCGGTGGACCTCGGCCAGGACATCGACTGGCGGCTGAACCCGCACGGCAACCGCTCCTGGGCGCTGAACCTGCACACCCTGCGCTGGATGGGCCGCCTGGTCGCCGAGTACGAGCGTTCGGGCAAGCAGGCCTACCTCGACCGGGCCGAGATCCTGGCCGACGACTGGATCCACAAGAACCCGCGCGACCACGCGGACATCAGCCCCTGGGCCTGGGCCGAGCACGCCGTCGCGCTGCGCGCCCCCGTGCTGGTGTGCCTGAGCGCCCACGTCGACAGCCGCCGCCTGCTGGACAGCCTCGCCGAGCACGGCGAGATCCTGTCCGACCCGGCGCTGTACCGTCAGGGCCACAACCACGGCCTGGACCAGGACATCGCGCTGCTGGTGGTGGGCTGCCGCCTGGGCCGGAACGAGTGGCGTGACCTGGCGATCCGCCGGATGCTCGCCTCGGCCGAACTCGCCATCGACGAGCAGGGCGTCCTGCACGAGCAGGCGCCGAGGTACGGGCTGTACGTGCACCGGCGGCTCGGGGTGGCGCTACGGGCGATCGAGGAGAGCGGGTCCGAGATCCCGAACCGGCTGGCGGCGCGCCGGACCGCCCTCGAAGCGTACGTGGCCCATGCCACGCAGCCCGACGGCTTCCTGGCGCCCCTCGGGGACAGCCCGGCGGACACGCGGGCGGCCGGGTTCGTGCACGACGGGGCGACAGTGCGGGTCTTCGACGGCGGGTACGTCTTCGGCCGGACCGCATGGGACGATCCGGGCTCGGCGTTCTACTCGATCAGGTTCGGGCCGGGGCGGCGGCTGCACGGGCACGAGGACCATCTGGGCCTCACCTATTACGCGCAGGGCCGCCCAGTGCTGGTCGAGGCCGGTTTCCACTCCTACGAGAAGACGGCCTACGTGGAGTGGACCAAGTCGCCCGACGCGCACAACGTGCCCTCCGTGGTGGGTGCGGGCTTCCGAGCGGGTACGGCCACACGCCTGGACGCGTCCGACATCGGCCCGTCGCGGCAGTCGTACCGGCTCAGCGACAAGGCGTATGGCGTGCGCCGTACGCGCGAGGTCTTGGTCAGCCACGGACCGGATCTGATGGCCGTACTGGACTCGGTGCCGGAGGGGCACGCGGTGCGCGACCTGTGGCATTTCGACCCGTCGCTGCGGCTGATCGGCCAGCGCGACGGCGTCGTGGTGCTGGGCGACGACGCCCGCCGCGTGACGCTCCTGCAGCTCACGACCGACGGCAGGCCGGTGGGCGGTCAGACGGTACGGCCGGGCACGGTTTCACCGGGGTACCTCCGGACGGCGGAGACCGTGACGGTGACGTCCCCGGAGGCGTCCCGGCTGCTCACCGTGATCGTGCCGGGCACCGAGGACCCGGCGGTCTCGGCTGAGGGCCACCTGATCACGGTGCGTACGCCCGGCGGCCCGGTCACCTTCGGCGGGTCGACACTGTGCCCACTGCGGTGATCAGGCGATCGGTTGCCACTGTTGAAGAGCGACCTGCGCCGCCTCCTGAACGTTGTGCATGCGCTCACCATACCCATGGGTTCAAAAACATGAACCACGTGGTTTGCATATGAACAGTCCGGATAACTATGTTGAACCCATGAGTTCAACTCGGAAGACCTTGGTCATCACAGGTGGCACCGACGGGATGGGCAAGGAGCTCGCCCGCACCTACCTGCGCCGCGACGACACCGTCGTCATCGTCGGCCGCGACAAGGACAAAGCCCTCCCTGGCGCCCGTCTCATCACCGCGGACCTGAGCCTGGTCAGCGAGAACAGGCGGGTCATCGACGAGATCAACGCCGCCTATCCGGCCATTGACGCACTCGTGCTGTGCGCCAGGTACTTCCGCTCCACCCGGTTCGTCACCGCCGAGGGAATCGAGGCCACCTTCGCGCTGGAGTACCTGAGCCGCCACCTCCTCAGCCACGGCCTGACCGATCCCGGAGTCATCATCAACGTGTCCGGCCCGGGCGTCCCCATGGGCCGCGTCCACTGGGACGACCTGATGCTGGAGCGCGGCTATGACGGGGTGGCGGCCCAGATGCAGGCCGGCCGTGCCAACGACCTGCTCGGTACCGCCTTCGCGGCCGAGCGGCCGAGCGGCCGTACCCGGTATGTCCTGATCAACCCTGGGCCCGTGTCCACCGCCTTCCGCGGCGAGTACGACGCCGCGACCGCCGCCCACGTCGAGCAGCTCAAAAGGCACGGCGCGCCGGTCGCCGAAGGCGTCAAACCCGTCATCGCCCGCGTCGATGCCCCGCCCGCCGCCCCGCTCAGCGCCTTCACGCGGAGCAAGCCGATCAGCCTGGACCACCCGTCATTCTCGGCTGAGGCCGCCGCGAGGCTCAGCGACGTCACCCGCCACCTGCTGCGCTCCCTGGAGGGCTGAACAACATGACCACCGCATGGACGGCGGCCTTCAGGTCAGCCCCGGTCAGCGCGTACGAGTCGATGACGCTCATCCACCCCTCGCGGGCCTTTCATGACCAGACCCTGCGTCAGATCGTGCGCGTCCGCGGGGCCGGTGATCGTCTACGGATCCGTCTCAGCAACCAGTACGGCAAACAATCCCTCACCATCGCCCGGACCAGCGTGGCCGCGCACGACACTCGATCCTCGATCATCGCGGGCACCGACACCGCGGTCACCTTCGGGGGGACGGCGCATGTGACGATCGACGCCGGTGCCGAAGCCGTGAGCGATCCCGTCGGCTTCGCCACAGCAGGCGAGAGCGACTTGGCGGTCAGCACGTATCACGCCTCAGACGCGGGTCTGGCCACCTACCATCCCTTCGCCCTGCAGACCGGTTACGTGGTAGCGGGCGACGCCGTCTCGCGGACGCGCCTGACGGCTGCCGAAGAGGTGGAATCCCGGTTTCACCTGGGCGGCATCGACATCAGGGGGCCCGAGGGACGCCGGGTGGTCGCGGCCTTCGGCGACTCACTCACCGACGGAGTGGGCACCGCCCACGGCACCCACCGTCGCTATCCCGACCTGTTGGCCGGCAGACTCGCCGACACCTCTGTGCTCAACCTCGGCATCGCCGGCAACAGGCTGCTCAGTGACGTCTTCGGCGAACGCGGCATCGCCCGATTCGAGCGCGACGTGCTCGCCGCGCCAGGGGTGACGCACGTCGTCCTGGAGCTGGGCCTCAACGACATCGGCATGCCGGGCATGCTGGGTCTGCCCGCCGTACCGGCGGACGACCTCATCGACGGGCTGGGCTCGATCATCCGGCAAGCCGCGCGAGCGGGGCTGACGACGGTCGTCGCGACCATGACCCCCTTCGGCGGAGCGAACGGTGTCAGCCCCGGATTCGACACCCCCGAGGGGGAACGGACACGGCAACGCGTCAACGAGTGGATCCGCGCCCACTCCGACGTCGTCGCAGACTTGGATCACGGGCTGCGTGACCCGGCCGCGCCGGCTGTCCTGCGGTCCGAATACGACAGCGGCGATCGCATCCATCCCAACGACGCGGGAGCCGAGGCCATAGCCGACATCGTCGCCGGAGCGGTCCTTAGAGCCGGCGGCCGAGCGCGGGCGCCGCACGGTCAGCAGTCGCGTGCCGTGACGTCGTTGAACACCGAGTAGCCCGCGACGGCGGCCCGCGCCTGTTCGGGCGACGCGTGCCGCACCTCCATGCCGATGACGACGGCAAGCTCGGCAGCCGCGCTGACGCGCGAGCGGCTGTGGGAGCTCTACCCCGACCTGCCGGACGCGGAGCGGGCCGCGTTGACCCGCGAGCTCGACGAGATCCGGGTACGCGGCTACGCGCTGAACATCGACGGCACCGAGCAGGGCGTTTCGGCCATCGGCGCCGCCGTGCGCGACGGCCGGGGATCGGCCGTGGCCGGGCTGTCGATCGCGGTGCCCTCCACCCGGTTCGGCGGGGATCAGGTGGAGGTGTTCGCGGGGGAGCTGAGACGCGCGGTCGCCGAGGTCGAGCAGGCCCTGGCCGACTTTCCCGACTGATCCCGCGCTGGTGCCGTCACAGTGGTGTGACCGGGCCGGCATGCGGCACGTACACCAGGGCGTCGTAGGCCTGGGCGGGCACCATCTTCACCGTGTACGTCCAGCTCAGGGAGCTGTAGATCGACCGGAAGCCGTCACCGACGGTGCCCATCGAGACCTTCGAGGTGAGCACCTCACGGTTGCCGGGCTGCGACGAGGCCTGCGCGAGGTTCACGTAGCCCAGCGGCTGGTCGCCGAACAGCTTGGCCAAAGGCGAGGTGTGGCTCACGGTGAACCGCTTGCGTTCGCCGGAGCCGTCGTCCCTGCTGACGAAGGTGCTCGTGCCGAACTCGGTGCCGATCGTGAAGTAGTCCTTGCCGTACGCCTTGGCCAGGCGCCTCCCCATCGATTCAAAGGAGAACGCCGCACCGCTCTTGTCGATGTGGCCGTTGTGACCGCCCAATATGATCTTCTTCCGCCCCTGGGCGGCCTCCGTGTCGGCGATCCACCGGACGTTCTCGGCCATCCAGGCGTCCCGCTTGCTGTTGTAGTCATTCCCGGAAGCCTGCAGCTGTGCGCCGCGCTGGATCGTCTCGGCGTGGTGCACAGCGAGGGCGAACGACTCCTGGGAGCTGAGCTTTACGTACTTCTCCCGATTCTTCGTCATCTCGTCGACGAGCCGCTCGGCGGCGGTGCCGGCGGTGACGATCTTTTTCTCGTCCTGTTCAGCCCTGCTGGCATCGGTGAGGTCGGCCAGCGACTCCTGGACCGGGCGGACCCGAGCGGGGTCGACCGTGGCGAGATAACGCAGCAGCCGCTCCTTGTTCCGGTCATACCGCTGCATGTCGAAGCCGTAGAGACGCACCTTGTCCGCGTCGGCGACGGTGGCGTTGTGGTCATGGATCCACTTGAGCAGATCCGCCATCTCGCGGGTCCGGTAGATGTCGAAGCCGAGCGCCCTGGCCGCGTCCTCCGCGCTGCCCCGGCCCTTCATGACATAGTCGTTGGCCGTGGCCGTGCCGCCGAAGTCGGCCTCCAGGGAGACGGTGCGGAAGCCGTACTCTCCCACCAGCTTCTGGATGATCAGCATGCGGGCGTGGACGAACTCCTTGTTGCCGTGCGTGGCCTCGCCGATCCCGACCACGCGTTTGCCGGCGGCGTCGGCGAGGGGGGCCTGGTCGAGAGGGACCACGGCGTCGGACGTCACTCGCGAGGTGTCCACACCCGCGCACCCGGCCGCCGCTAGGCCGATCAGTGCGATGCTCAGGACGAGCTTACGCCTCATGTCAGTTCACTTCCTTGCGGAGCACGCGCACTGCGCCGAGCGTCATCGGGGCGACGATCCAGAAGATCATAGACGCGGCCAGCCGAGCGGCGTCGCCCCCGGTCATGTCGCCGACCATCAGAGGGGTAGCGGCGGTGCCCAGGTCGAGCCACTCGGTCAGCGCCGCGCCGGTGGCACCGAGCCGGGCGACGACGCTCCACAGCATCGGGGTCGCCAGGCAGATCACGATCGCGGCCGGCGCGTTCAGGAGCAGCATGCCGACGGCGAGCCCCATCGCGACCACCAAGACGTTCGTCGCGGTCCAGCCCAGCAGGGCGAGAGGGGCGATCTCCCAGTCGGCCGGGACGTCCCGGGCACCGGCGACGGCAGCCGTCACCGACACTGCGACCAGCACCGCGAACAGGGAGGCCACCATGGCGGTGATCAACGGAGGCAGGCACTTGGCCACCAGCACCCGCAGGCGTCGAGGTTCGAGCGCGAAGGTGGTCAGGGCGGTGCGGTGGCTCCATTCGCCGGCCACCGTGAGAATGCCGATGACAGGGAGCAAGGTGCTGAATCCGATTCCGGCGGTCCCGATCAAGGTGCCCAGCTGCGGACCGGAGACCATGCCGCGCGCCGCAATGGACGCCAGGGTCATGAGGATCAGGATCGCCGTCATGATCTTGCCGCTGCGGGTGTCGAAGAGCTTGCGAGCCTCGACCGACAGCAGCCGGTGGAAGGGAATCGATGTTGTCATGCCGCACTCCGGTCCGCGTTCGCCGTCAGTTCGAGGAAGGTCTGTTCGAGGTCCCGGCCCCGGCCGAGCTCGTCGACGGTGCCCTGGGCGAGGACGCGGCCGCGGCCGATCATCACGATGTGGTCGGCGACCCGCTCCACCTCGTGCAGCAGGTGCGAGCTGAGCAGCACCGCACGACCCGAGTCAGCGAGATTACGCAGCAGCCCGCGTATCCATTGGATGCCTTGGGGGTCGAGACCGTTGGCGGGCTCGTCCAGGATGAGCACCTTGGGCCGGCCGAGGAGCGCGTGAGCGATGCCGAGCCGCTGCCGCATGCCGAGTGAGTAGCCACCGACGGTCCGCCTGCTCTCCTTGGCGGCCAGTCCGACCAGGTCGAGGACCTCGCCGACCCGCGACTTCGGCAGTCCGAGCAGCATCGCGCTCAGGGTCAGGATCTCCCGGCCGGTCCGGCCTGGATGCTGGGCAGCGGCGTCGAGAAGCACGCCCACCTGGGAACCCGGGCAGTCCAACTCGCTGTACGCCTGGCCCAGCACGGTGGCCGAGCCCGAGGTGGGACGGGACAGCCCTGCCAGGATGCGCATGGCCGTGGATTTTCCGGCGCCGTTGGGCCCGAGGAACCCGGTGACGCTGCCCGCTTCGACGGTGAAGGACACGTCGTCCAGTGCCTTCACGTCCTTGTAGAACTTGCTGACGTGGTTGAACTCGATCATGGGTCAATTCCACCGGACGCGACGCCGCCGGTCATCGAACCCAGGTCGAGGCCGACCCGTCCGGTTCTAGACCTTTGGCCACCCGGATATGGACCTGGGTCGCTAAGGCATCGGCCCGACTGTCTCTAGGCTGTGGGGCGTGCACGAGCTGAAGGAGAGCCAGGCGCCCCTGGACCCGCGGGGCACCACACTGCGTTATGCGTGTGCCCTGCTGCCGATGCTGTTCCATGGAGTCGTCTGGGCCGTGGTCGTTTCCCGGAACCCTGACCGGCTTCCATCGGCACTGGTCGATGTGGGGCTCGGCGTGATCGGTCTGGTCCTGATGGGATGGCGTCGTCGCTGGCCATGGCAGATCGCCCTGGCTACCGCCCTGCTGAGCGCGTTCTCCAGCACAGTGAGCGGCCCCACATACGTCACGTATGTCTCCTTGTGCATGCATCGTCGGTGGCGTCAGATCATCCCCGTCGCGATCGTGTCCTGGCTGGCTGTGGTGGCATACGCCACCTTGCCCGCCATCACCGCGGCGACCTACACCTCCATCATGATGGGAACCATCGTCCTCGGCGGGCTGACTGTCTTCGGCCTTTACTTCCGCGAGCGCCAGGACCTGGCGGCCTCACAGCAAGAGGCGGCACTGCTCACCGAACGCCAGCAGCTGCAGCAGATCGAGCAGGCCAAGCTGACGGAACGGCTCAAGATCGCGCACGAGATGCACGACGTCCTGGCTCATCGGATCTCCCTGCTGTCCATGCTCGCCGGCGGCCTGGCGTACCGGAAGGACCTCACCGCCGAGGAGACCCGCGAGGCCGCGCTGGCCATCCAGGAGAACGCGCACCAGTCACTGAACGAGCTGCGCACCGTGCTCGGCACGCTGCGGCGCGACGAATCCCTGGAAGCTCCGCAGCCGAACCTGGCCCATCTGGACGCCCTCTTCGACGAGGTGCGCACCGCCGGTCAACAGGTCGAGGTGGACGACACCATCGGTGACCGGGAACTGCTGCCGACGCCGACCGGGCGGCACGCGTACCGGATCGTGCAGGAGGCTCTTACCAATGCGCGCAAGCATGCGCCGGGCAGCCGGGTGACGGCCGAGCTCGGCGGGCGGCCGGGCGACGGCCTGCGCATCCGGGTGAGCAACCCGGCGCTGTTCGCGACAGCCGCGGGACCCGGCTCGAGGCTGGGGCTGGTCGGCTTGGCAGAACGCATCCGGATGGCCGGCGGCACTCTCAGCCACGCCGTACGGGACGGACGCTTCATCCTGGACGCCACGTTGCCGTGGGAGACTTCACGTCGTGACTCGACTGGTGATCGTGGATGACGACCCGATGGTACGCACCGGCCTGCGCCTGATTCTCGGCGGTGAGCCCGACCTGGACCTCGTCGGCGAGGCCGGGGACGGCAGGCAGGCCATGGGCGTGATCCGCGACCTGCGACCCGATGTCGTGCTGATGGACATCCGGATGCCCAACCAGGACGGGCTGACCACCACCGAACTGCTGCTGGCCCAGCCGGACCCGCCCCGGATCCTCGTACTCACCACCTTCGACGCCGACGACATGGTGTTACGCGCTCTGCGGCTCGGTGCCGACGGCTTCGTGCTGAAGGACACGCCGCCACCGAAGATGATCGAGGCGGTCCGCACCGTGGCGAGGGGCGAGCCGGTGCTGTCGCCGAGCGTCGCCCGACAGGTCATCGCCGCGGCCACCACCGGAGGCGAGCCGCAGCAGGCGCCGCGGGAGCTGGCCAGACTCACCGAGCGCGAACGAGAAGTCGCGATCGAGGTGGCCCGGGGCAAATCGAACGCCGAAATCGCCGGGCATCTCCACATGAGCGTCGCGACCGTGAAGGCGAACATCACCCGGATCTTCGCGAAGCTGGAGACCGACAGCCGTGTCCGAGTCGCCATGAAGGTACGCGACGCCGGCCTCCTCTAGGGATCCGCTTATCTGGGAGGTAATCGACAGGCCGCGCCAGACTCGGAAAGGCTTGCGGCATGACTCATGACGCCACCCGAGACATTGTGGAAGCACTGATGCGGCGTATCGCCGAGGGCGATCACGACCGTGTCGCCGAGTTGTTCGCCGAGCCGATCGACTGGCAGCTCGCCTGGCCCGCTGAGGGGCATCCGGCGGCGCCGTGGATCCGGCCGCGATCGAGCCGAGCCGACGTGGCGGACCATTTCCGGACGCTGGAGGCCCATCACGTGCCCGAGCTGAACGGCACGTCGGTGGCACGGGTCCTGGTCGACGGGGCGGACGCCGTCGTTCTCGGGGAGATCGTGCAGACGGTACGGAGCAGCGGCACCGCTTACACATCACCCTTCGCGCTGCACCTGACCGTCGAGGACGGACTCATCACCCGGTATCACATCTACGAGGACAGCCTCACGGTCGCGCGGGCCCTCAGCGCTCAGGCAGCGGAGAGTGTGGTGCGCGCTCCGGCATCAGCGAGCCGCTGAGAACTGATTGGGCGCTCGCCTGTCCGAGCTCGGCCAAACGGGTCAGGGCCGGGAGGGCGTCGGTGATCGCCTGGCGCTGCTCGGCGGTCAGCTGGGCGATGAGGGGGACCAGGTGGCGGGTGCGGTCGTCGTGGCGGGAGCGCCCGATCTGGCGTCCGGCCTCGGTGATGTGGACCAGGACGGCGCGCCGGTCGCTGGGGTCGGGACGGCGTTCCACGAGTCCGTCGCGCTCCAGCCGGGTGACGAGCTGGGTGATGCCGGGCTGGCTGACCTGCTCGGTCTTGGTGAGGTCGGTCAGCCGCATGGGGGCGCCGCGGGTGGCGAGGGTGTCGAGCACCGACAGTGTCGTGAACGACAGCTTCTCCAGCATGGGGAGGCGGATGTAGAAGCGGTTGAAGTTCTCGATCGCGGTGGCGAAGGCATTCACGTCCAGGTCGCCGTCACGGTCAGCGTCCTGGGCGGGGTCGCGGTCGCCGAGCGTCTCGCCCGATGTCTGGTCCGGCGTCTGGTCCGGCGTGGTGTTCACGCCGGAAATATATCGCAAACTTATTTAAGTTGCTTATGATGTTCGGCATGACACTTCGATTGGGTATCAACGGGTTCGGGCGGATCGGCCGGAACGTCTTCCGCGCGGTGGCCGCTCGCGCCGACGCCGACATCGAGATCGTCGCGGTCAACGACCTCGGCGACGTGGCGACCATGGCGCATCTGCTGGCGTACGACTCGATCATGGGCCGCTTCCCCGGCGAGGTCGCCGCCGAGCCGGGCGCGATCCGGGCCGGTGACGCGACCATCAAGGTTCTGGCCGAGCGTGACCCCGCCGACCTGCCGTGGGGCGACCTGGGCGTGGACGTGGTGATCGAGTCCACCGGGATCTTCACCAAGGCCGAACAGGCCCGCGCGCACGTGGACGGCGGCGCGAAGAAGGTCGTCATCGCCGCACCGGCCAGCGGGGAGGACGTCACGATCGTGCTCGGCGTGAACCACGACGTCTACGACCCAGCGCGCCACACGATCATCTCCAACGCCTCGTGCACCACCAACTGCCTGGGCGTGCTGGCCAAGGTGCTGCACGACGCGGTCGGCATCGAGTCGGGCATGATGACCACCGTCCACGCCTACACGCAGGACCAGAACCTCCAGGACGCGCCCCACAAGGACCTGCGGCGGGCCCGGGCGGCGGCGCTCAGCATCGTGCCCACCTCCAGCGGGGCGGCCAAGGCGATCGGCTTGGTGCTGCCGGAGTTGCGGGGCCGGCTGGACGCGTTCGCGCTGCGGGTGCCCGTGTCCAACGGCTCGGTCACCGACCTGACCGTCACCACCAGCCGCGCCACCACCGTGCAGGAGGTGAAGGACGCCTACGCCGAGGCCGCGGCCGGTTCGTACAAGGGCCTGCTGACCTACACCGACGCACCCATCGTGAGCAGCGACATCGTCGGTGACCCGGCCTCGTGCGTCTTCGACGCCGAGCTGACTCGCGTGATGGGCTCGCAGGTCAAGGTCGTCGGCTGGTACGACAACGAGTGGGGGTACTCCAACCGCCTCATCGACCTGGCCCTCATGCTGTAACGAACAGAATCGTTTGATAGAGGGGCAGACCGGATCTATGGGCAGGGGTTGGTGTGGATCTTCGCCCACACCCTGTGGCCCATCTCCTTGTCGCCTTCACACCCCACCTGGTCGGCGATCGCGGTGACGAGGGCCAGCCCCCGGCCACACTCCGCAGTGGTCCGGCAGTCCATGCCGAAGCGGGGGCACCCACCCCAGCCGCAGTCGTAGACCGCGACGGTGGTCGTGACGGTCGTGCGGGTGATCTCGACGATGAAGGTCCCGCCGGGGCGGCCGCTGCTGGTGTGCTGGAGGGCGTTGGCGCCGAGTTCGGCGACGATCTGCTCGGCGTCGTCCTGGCAAGGGGCGTCGGCAAGGAGGTATCGCGTGAAATGGCGGGCGTGCGGGATCTGGTCGGCCGTGCCGGGGAAGGTACGTCGCCAGCTCAGGCCGCCTGGATGCAGGTCGATCATCGCGTCGATCAGTTCGCGCTGGACGGCTCCCGACCCGCATTGCTTGGGGACGAACACGGCGGCGGGCGCGATGGTCTGGGGCATCGGGGGTTCTCCATGGGCAGGTCAGAGGTTTCAGTCCGTCGCCACCACACTGCCCCGTTGGCCGCGCCGCGTGGACCCCCAGCGCGTCCTCATTGATCGCCCGCGTCACACCCGCTCTGACCTGCCCGAATCTGCCAGCATCCATGACGGGTGTCCCGTCGCGGCCCTGCGCGATCCCCTGTTCACTCGCGCCATGTGGGAGCGGCTCCATTCACGGGGACAAGTCCGCTGAGGTACGAGCGGTCCGACGGCACCGAACGCCGGTCGGGCATCTGACTGTAGGCCATCTTCCCCAACGCGTGACCGTCGCATTACAGTGAGTGGCGATTCCCAGCTGGAGGGGGTACGGGTGTCCGGCGATGGCTACCGGGTGCTGCTTCAGGCTCGTTCCTGGAGTCAGCCTCTCAGGAAGAAGAGCTTCACGTGGGATCAGATCGCTGACGTGCTCGCGCTTACCCACCAGGTGAGCCCGTTGCGGCTGTACCGGCTGGCACACGGCCGCACCGCGGCCGACGTGGTGGCCATGGTCAACGACGCCGACCCGGCGGGCACGGCCGCACTGCGCGAGTCGCGGCTGTACGAGTTCGAGTCCTGGCCGGAGGCGGGGCGTCGGCCGCCCGCGCGGCTGCTCACCGTACTCGCCAAGATCTACCAGACCGCCGCACGCAACCTGTCGCGAGGAGAAGACCTGGTGGCGTACGGGGTTGCTGATCGCGAGCTGATCGATGGTGCGGATTTCCGTGACCTGGATGCCAATCGGCCCGCTGGAACGCGTGTCACCATGGAGATGAGCGCGGCAGCCCCACCCGCTGACAGGTCGCCCTTGGACGCATCAGCGTGCGTGCAGTTGCTGCGTGCCACCGGCATCGAGGAGGCCGATGTGAAGCGACGGGAACTGCTCTTCGAACTGGCTCTGGTGCTCGGCGGCAGCCGGGCGCTCGACCTGCTGCGGATCCTCACCCCGGAGGAGGAGGAACGCCTGGCAGGCGTGCTGCGCAGCACGTGGCGAGTGGACGAGGCGGCAGTCAGCACGTTTGAGAAGCTGACGATGCACGCGCGGCGGGCCGACGACATGTCCGGGCCTGCGGCGCTGCTGCCGGTTGTGAACGGGCAGCGGGCAGCAGTCGGGAGACTTCTCGTACGTGAGTCAATGCCGCCGAGCCTGCGCGACCGGCTGCTCGGGACGTATGCGCAGCTATCACAGTTGGCGGGGTTCCTCGCCTGTGACCTACGCGATTACGCAGCGGCCGAGCAACCGCTGAACGACGGGCTACGGGCGGCACTCGATCTCGGCGATCCGACATTGATCGGCTACGTGCACTACTGGCTGGGCAGGGCAGCCGCTGAGCAGAACCGGACCGCCTCGGTCTTTGACCATGCCTTCGCCGCTCGGGAATGGGCCGTTCGGTCCCCGAGCCAATTGCTGGCGTCAATACACGAAGGATTGCTCGCGCTCGCCTACGCCGCCGAGGGTAATGCGGCGGCGAGTACCCGCGCGCATGAACGCGCACTCGCGTTGGCTGGACCCTCGAAGGGCACCGAACCACCGTTCCTGTACTGGGTCTCACCTTCGTCAGAGGAGACCAGGAGGGCCTGGTCTTTGATCCGGCTCAACCAGCCCGAGCCTGCTCTGGCGGCGGCCGAGCAATCTCTTGCCGAACTCGATCCCCGGCGGGCGAGACCGAGGCTGTATGGGTTGGCACTTGCCCGGTATGCCATTGCCTTGACCTTGGCCAAGGCGATCCCCGAGGCAGCGGCCAAGCTGGCGGAAGCCGCCGACGTCACCAAGCAGCACAACTCGGCTCGGCTGATCGACGAGGTCGGCCAGGCGCGAGCCCGGCTGGAGCCTTGGGCGGACACCAGTTACGTTCGCCAACTGGATGACACCCTGCGATCGTGCGGTCTCACTTCGGCTTGTCCAGCAGGAGGGGCTTGAGCTGGCGGAAGAATTCGGTCGCGTCGGCCAGTGCGTCCCGGCGCGGTGCGCCCCTATAGATGGTGATGCTGAGAAGGCGCTTGTAATCGGGCGTCCATCCGTAGACGAACGAGATGGTCTGGTCCTTGGCGTTCTTCCGCCGCGCTGCGAAGCCCGGACCCAATTCGGTGGGCAGGTCTTTTCCCTGGGTGGACACCCTGGTGTTCTCCAGACCGTCCGGGCTGATGGTGGGCGGGTCGAAGACTTCGACCACGAGTCCTAGTTCGCCTTCTGGACTCAAATCCTCAGCCACTGAGCACGACGCGAAAAGGCCCTTGTCCATCTTTGTGCCGACGGCCGTGTAGTCCTTGAAACCGGTGGCGATCTTGATGGCGTTCGCCGAGATCAGTTCGCATTCTCGTGGGGCGGCGGTGACGTTACCCAGCGGCCGGGTGTCCGGTGGTGGAGGGGGCGGAGACGAGCACGCGGCAGCCAGGGCGAGGACGGCAAGGGCGAGGACCGTCGATGGCTGAATTCTCATGAGCCATGCCCGGAATAGTTGTCTTCGGACTCCTTGAAGCCGAGCGCGATGGACTGGCCTGGCCCATTGAAGACGCGATTAGTCGGATTCAGCGACAACCACTCCCTATAGGCCTTGCGCTGAGCGGCATTCATTTCGTCCCATGGCCTGATTTCCCCGTCGACCATAAAGTGGCCAGCCGAGCCTGGGGAGAAGTCCTTGTTGTAATACGGATGCGTCTCGGCTGGCACGGATCCGTCCCCGAAAAGGCCGTGTCGCATCATCACGGCCGCCGTGAGATCGGTGAACATGTGCTTGGACACTCCCAGCGCCGTGTCCGCGTTCTCGCGAGCCTGGTCTTCGTGGCTTGACTTGACCTTCCCGAAGATCGCATCCTTGGCTTTGTCGACCATGAGCCCGACGAACTTTCCCTGCGGCCCTGGAGCCAGCCCGACGACATTTTCGGCCATTTGCTTGAAGGCGGCGAAGCGTGCATCGTCTTCTTTTGCCTTTTGGATGCTGGAGATGTTGGCGGCATCGGTGATCGCCCAGGTCGTCCTGCTCAGGCCCTGCGCCGCGTGGGAGAATTCGGCGCCTCCATTGCCGTTCATGCGCTCTTCGAGTATGTCCTGCTGTTTGGCGTCGAGCTGCTGCCGCGTGGCCTCCGGATGCGACTTCTGCCATTCAGTGAAGTCGGCCTTGACCTCCGATGCGATTTTACCGGCCAATTCGTCCAGCATCTTGACGGAGTACAGGCCGTGCGCGGCGGCCATGGTCTGGAACGCGTCGTCGTCTTTGAACGCCCATGTCATGGACTTCTTGACATTTTTCGCGTTGAGCAGGGCGCCGTAAGGTTCCACACCGCGCAGATTCTTATCCGGATCCTGGTCCGTCACCACGCCTGGCACTTCCTCGCTGAAGGACTGTACGGCGCGATGCACGTCCCCCGTGTACTGGGCCAAGACCGTGCCGAGGTGAGCGCGGGAATGAGGAAGGTTCGCCTGGACCTTGTCGTCGCTCCAGAACCGGACCGCCCACGAGGCGATCAGTGCTGACTTGTAGCCGCGCGAATTCCCCGGCGGCAAGTCGTGGTCGCGGAATTCCGTACTGGCCACCTCAATGGCCCAGCCGAGATCCGCGTCCGCATCGCCGTCCCAAGGGTGCTGCCGCATCAGGTAGGCCAAGGGTTTGCGCTGCGGGTCGGTGAAGAAGTCCTGGGCGACGGCGGGATGGTGGGCCAGCGCGACCAGCGCCGTGCCCAGGGGGCTGAGGTCGCCCGGTGAGATGTCCTTGGGACCTGGCTTCGCCCAAGGGTCTCGCGGGCGGTCGAGGTTGGGGGGATGGGCCACGTCTTTGTCGTAGAGCTTCCGGACCAGCGTGAGCAGGAACGCGTGGTCGAACTCGCCGGCCTGGAGCAACCCTTTCACCGCGAACGCGTCCTGCGGGTTCTCGATGTGGTCTGCCAGTTGATCGGCGTAGTCGTCGGGCAGTTTCAGCCTGCCCACTCCGCGCGATGCCGTGCCCAGAATGGTGCTGAGCATGGTGACGAGCCGCTCCTGCGTCGCGACGTCGTGCTGGAGCGGGCGTTCCGACTGCGGGAGATCGGACCCGTACGCCCTGGAGATCAGGGCTTTGAGTTCACGTGGCGCTATTTCCTTGGCGAAGGCCACAGCGAAGAACGGATCGTTCTTGTGCCGCTCGAGTTCGGCCACCGTCTTGGCGTCGAGTGAGTGGCTCTCGATCTGATCCCGGAGCTTTGTGGCCAGGGTCTTGGCGGACGCGGCGCCCTCGGCGGGAGACTTCGACAGCCAGTCGGATTCGTTGGCCCAGAGGATGCCGCCCTTGCCGGATTTACGGTCCGGTTCGGCGAGAATCAGGTCGAGGCGGCCCTGGAGCGAGGGGATCTGGTCGCTCATCTGGCGGCCGATGGCCGGGAGCGGGGTCGGGCCCCACAGGGGGATGTTCAGTGAGGTCAGGGCTCGTTCCACCTGGAGGCCGACGTCCGGAATGGTGGTGCTGACCCGCTTCATGCCGTTGATCAGCTGCGTCATCAGCGTGGGGTTGATGCCGACCTGTGGACTCATCGGGTGGACGCCTCCGGATCGGACGGCTTGAGGGAGTCCAGCAGCGATAAGGCCCGGGTGAACAGGTCCTTGAAGCCCTTGTCCCACGCGCGTAGATCGGCGGCGAGCCTGTCCCCGGCCGAGCCTTTGAGCGCGCCGTCATCGACCAGGCGAGCCAGCGCGATCACGTCATTCGCATGCTGATCGCGTAGCTGTTCGATCTGCCGCCTGGCGGCGTCGATCTGTGCCTGCGTCGCCATCATGGCCTGATCTCGCCCGATCTCGTGGAGGCGGGGTCGATTGGATGGTAACCAGGGAGAAGAAGATGTTGAAGCGGAATGCGGCAATTAAGCGGAATAGCTATGTATGCGCGCAGATTCCGAGTGAATGGCCTAGAGCCAGTCGCGGCGCTTGAAGACCGTGTAGAGGATCAGGCAGACCAGACCCATCAGCAGCATCGCGAACGGGTAGCCGAACACCCAGTGCGTCTCGGGCATGAAGTCGAAGTTCATCCCGTAAATGGTGCCGACCAACGTCGGGGCGAACAGGATGGCCGCCCACGCGGAGATCTTCTTGACCTCCTCGCCCTGCCGGATGCTGGCCTCCGTCATCCTGGCGATCTCCTCGTTCTGCGCCTGGGTCACCAGCGTCGAGTTGACCAACAGGATGTCCTGGAGCATCTGCCGAAAGGAGGCCACGCGTTCGTTGACAGTGATGGCGTGGTCGGCCACGTCCCGCAGGTAACTCTGCAGTTCCTGGTTGACGCCGTACTTGGTCGCCCCGACTATGAACCCGTCGATCATCCGTACCAGCGGCGTGGTGGCCCGCTGGAACTCGATGACCTCGCCCGACAGCTCGTAGACCCGCCGGGAGACGGACGGGTCGCCGCCGAACACCTGGGCCTCGATCTCCTCGATGTCCTTCTGCAGCCCGGCGACCACCGGGGCGTAGCCGTCGACCACGGCGTCGAGGATGGCGTACAGCACCGCCTGCGGGCCCTGGCGGAGCAGGTCGGGGTCCGATTCCATGCGCTTGCGTACGGCCTGCAGATCGGGCGCCTCCGCGTGCCGTACGGTGATCACGAAGTTGGGCCCGACGAAGACGTGCAGCTCGCCGAACGCGACCTCCTCGACGTCGTCGAGGTAGCGGGCGGCGCGCAGGACGACGAACAGCATGTCACCGTAGCGGTCGGCCTTGGGCCGCTGGGAGCCCACGATGGCGTCCTCGATGGCCAGCGGGTGCAGCTGAAACTCCTCGGCCAGCTTGGCCAGCTCCCAGTCCTTCGGCCGGTAGAGGCCGATCCAGGCGAGGCTGTCCGGCAGCTCCTTGAGGCGTTCGAAGGCGTCGGCCAGCGAGGCGGGGTCGTCGACCCGCTTGCCGTCCTGATAGATCGCGTTGTCGATGACGGTGGGCTGGTAGGGGGCCTCTTCGCTGGCTCGCGGGTCCATCGAGTGCTCGGGCGCCGACTCGCGGGCGCTGCCGGCGCCGCGTCCGAACCCCTTCATCCGTGCCATTTCCGCCCCTTACCAGAATCTCTACTCGAGGTCGTCGAGTGCTCGCGTCGCCCGGTCCCTGATCGACTTGCGCCACATGGGCGTCCAACCGAACAGCAGGCCGTGCGGCCTGCCCAGTGCCATCCGGGACCAGCGTTTGAAGTCGAAGTCGTCGTGGTGCCTGACGATCAGGCCGTGCTCGAACCTGAACAGCGTGTCGATCTCGTTGACCACTTCGCGACCCGTACGGGAGAAGGTGTAGCGGGAGGTCCAGCGCGCCGTGCCGGTGAAGTCGTCGGCCGTCACGTCCCTGAACTCCGACTTCAGCCCGTCGCTCACGCCCAGCTGCAGCCGCCACATCGCCATCACCCGCCGCCGCCCCTCCACCTCCAGGAAGACGGGGTCGCCGAAGCTCACCTCCGGGTGGTAGCAACTCTCCATCGCCGCGTAGTCGGTGCGGCCGAGTGCCTCGTAGAAGGCGCGGATCAGCGCCACGTGCTGGTCGTTCACCTTGCCCATCAGATCATGGTTGTACCGTTATGCCAGCATACGGCCCCCGGTCAGTCGTCTCCCAGGTCGAACGGGTGAAGTGCGGTCAGCCGGTGCGCGTACGAGTGGGGAATTGTCGGGAAATCTGTGCCGAGCACCACCTTCCCCACAGGAACCAGATCAAGCGGCGACTTGGCGGAAAAGACGTGCGGCGTCAGAATCTTGTTCTGTGAGCACGAGAGAGTCTTTACCTGGATAGGGTCATACCTCGATGGACAAGCTCTGGGCTCACCTGATCGAGGTTCAGCCTGCCCCCGACCCGTGGGTCGTGGTGGTCTCGGCACTCGTCGCGCTCGCGATCGTCAGTTTCGGCATGTCCTGGCAACTGTCCAGGGGTCTGATCACGATCGCCCATGAAGGCGGCCACGCGCTGATGGCGCTGGTCACCCGCCGGAAACTCGAAGGCATTCGCCTGCATTCCGACACCTCCGGCGTAACGCTGACCAGAGGCCGGCCCACCGGCCCCGGCATGGTGCTGACCGCGCTGGCGGGCTATCTGGCGCCGTCGTTGCTCGGACTGGCCGCCGCGTGGCTGACCGAGCAGGGACGCATCACGTTGCTGATGTGGACCGTGCTGCTGTTCCTGGTCTGCATGCTGCTACTGATCCGCAACCTGTACGGCGCGCTGATCCTGCTCGCGACGGGTGGCGCGGTGTTCGCCCTGTCGATGTACGCGCCGGACAACGTGCAGCAGGTCGTGGCCCTGGTCGCGGTCTGGTTCCTGCTGTTCGGCGGGGTGCGGCCGATCATCGAGTTGCAGCGCAAGCGGCGCAGGCGGCAGGCGCGTGACTCCGACGCCGACCAGCTCGCCAGGCTGACCATCCTGCCCGGCGGCTTCTATGTGTTCTTCTTCCTGCTCGTGGCGGGCGCCTCCGTGGTGGCCGGCGCCTATCTCATGAATCCGCTCTAGTCAGGAAAAATCACATTAAACTCGCCCGTGACAGGGGGGAGTACTGTGCTGCCAGTCGAGGACGCGCCCGGCTACCGGGTACTCGATCAGGCCGGCCAGGGCGGGTTCGCCATCGTCTACCGCGCCTACCAGGAGCGCCTCGATCGGATCGTGGCGCTGAAAGTCCTGTCCGTGGACCGGGTCGACCAGCGGACCATGCGCAGGTTCCAGCGCGAACTCCAGCTCACCGGCCGGCTCACCGGTCATCCGAACGTGGTCACCGTGTTCGACACCGGTGTGACGCGCTCCGGCAAGCCGTACATCGCCATGGACTTCTTCGAGAACGGCTCGCTGCGTGACAAGGTCCGCAAGGAGGGGCCGCTGCAGGTGCCCGACGTGCTGCGCGCGGGCGTGAAGCTGGCCGGGGCGCTGGCCGCCGTACACGAGGCGGGGGTGCTGCACGGCGACATCAAACCGCAGAACATCCTCATCTCCCGGTACGGCGAGCCGGCCGTGGCCGACTTCGGTGTGGCCAGGGTCGTCGACTCGTCGGAGATCTCGGCCACGGCGCAGGCGTTCACGCCGCTGCACGCGGCGCCGGAGGTGCTGACCGGGCAGCCGCACTCCGCCTCATCCGACATCTATTCGCTCGGCTCGACGCTCTACCATCTGCTCGCCGGGCAGCCCGCCTTCCACAGCCCGACGGACCCGTCGATCGCGCCGCTGATGTACCGGGTGCTGAGCGCGGATCCGCCGCCGATCAACCGCGCCGACGTGCCGCCGGTGGTGTTCGAGACGGTGCTGCGGGCGATGGCGAAGCAGCCGGAGGTACGGTACGGCTCGGCGCGCGAGCTGGCGCAGCAGCTGCGGCAGGTGCAGGCGGAGCTGGGACTATCGGTGACGGACCTGGTCGGGCAGGATCCCGGGCCGGTGACCGGTGCTTACGCGCCCAACCCGGCGGGCCAGGCGAGCGGCCCGCAGCCGACCGGCTACAGCCCTTTCGCGCCGCAGCCCTCGGGACCTCAGCAGCCTGACCAGAGCCCTTTCGCGCCCCCGCCATCGGGACCTCAGCAGCCTGACCAGAGCCCTTTCGCGCCGCAACCATCCGGCTACCACCCCGCTGGGCTCCAACCGTCGGGCCCGCAGTTCGGCGGGCCGCCAGCGACCGGTTCCCAGCTCAGCGCGGACGGGTCGAGCGCTCCCGCCACGATCGCACCGGCGCACCCAGCGCAGACCGGCTCCTCATTCGGCGCCGCATATCCGTCGCAACCGACCTATCCACCCAGCGCATATGCCCCGCAGAGCCAACCGGCCGAGGGCTATCCGGCACCGCACGGTCCCCAACCTGGTGGCCCATCACCAGCCGGTCCTACTCACGCGTCGAGTGAGCCTCCGTCTGGCGGTACGAGGACGCGGGTGATGGCGATCGGAGCCGCCACCACGATCGTGGCACTCGCGGGCGCCGGGTTCGCCGTCTATCTGTCGAGGCAGAACGAAGCCACCCAGGCCGACCCGCAGCAGTCCCAACCTCCGACGAGCGCCGCCAAGCCGTCCGAGAACGTCGGCAAGGAAGCCCTGGCCGCGCTGGCCCCGCGACGGGTACGCGTGGTGGCCGACCGCAGCACACTGGTGGAGCTGCGGTGGGCACTGCCGAAGGAGTCCGCCCGCTACCCGGTCGTGGTCCAGCGCTCCCCGGCCAGGCAGGGCGAGCAGGCGATCACCGCCCTCCAGCCCGGCACCACCTCGGCCCGTGTGAGCGGTCTGGACCCGGACACCGGCTACTGCTTCCTGGTGGGCGTCCCGCTGCAGATCTCGAAGACGAGCAAGGTCGCCTGGTCCAAGCCGATCTGCGTCAGGGGCGCGGTGGCCAAGAACGGCTAGATCTCGTCACCGTTCGCTCTGGCCGGTGAGGATGGTCGAACGGAATCGCTCGGTCGCCGCGGTGACGGCGGTTACCACCTCGCCGGGATCGGCGGGCTTCGGGGCCGCGGCGAACAGCGTGGCCAGGCCCTCGACCGCGGCCGTGGCACGGGGACGCCAGGTGTCCTCCCATGCGGTGAGGGTTTTCAGGTTCTCCGGGTTGGCGGTGATGGCGTATCGGGCCAGCGCCGAGCTCCAGTCCTGACTGCGAGCAGTGTCGGCTCCGGAGTCGCGGAGGAGTCGCGTGGTCAGGCCGTCGCCGTTGGCCAGGGCGAGGTCGGCGAAGCACTGCTTGAGCAGGGCGTCGAAGGCGGGTTTGACGACGAGGTTGAGTGCGGTGAACGCCTCGCCCCAGTCGTAGGCGAGCAGGAGCCTTTCCAGAGTCTCCCGGGCGGGCTGCCAGGCCGGGTCGTCCTCCCAGATGGCGCGTGCCGTCGTCCCGTCGGCGAGTTCGGCGCCGTGCGTGAGCGACAGCGACTTGGCCCGGTAGGCGATCCATTGCAGCGCGCGTAGTTCGTCGGCGCCCTGGAACAGTGCGGCGTTCATGATGGCGGTGCTCGGGGCGAGCTGGCCGACGTACTCACTGGTGATCTGCAGGACGTGAAAGGCGAAACGGGCCGGTAGGTACAGGCGGCCGAGCACGGCGACCCAGGCGGGGTCGAGGCGCGTGTCGTGGTCGTCGGCCTCGAAGCTGTCGACGACGCCCTCGGCGTAGATCTCGCGTTCGTGCTGCAGGGCGATGTAGCGCCGGTAGTTGAGCTGCGCGGGGTCGCGGAAGCCCTCCCAATCGGGGGCCCGCAGGGGCGATCCCTCGCGGTGCCGCAGGTACCACTGGTTGATCGCGCTGCCGGGGTCGAGGTCGAACGGGGCCGGCTGCCGGCCGAAGTGGTAGTGGAAGCCGCGGGTGACGATGTCGTACTCGGTGGGTTTGCGACGTTCGCCGTCGAACAGGCTCCAGGTACGCCGCCGGGTCGTGGCCATGGTCAATCCTCCCTGGTCAGGTACCAGACGAGTTCGTCGTCACCGATGTAGCGCATGCGGCCCGCGAAGCTCGCGATCGCGGGTTCGAGACCTGCCAGCGGGAAGGGATGCCCCGCGGCTTCCTCCAGGCTGGCGCGGGTCAGGCGCAGCAGATGGGGAGCGTGGATGCGCACGTATCCGCCATGGTCCTCGACGAGGAGCTCCTTGCCCGGGTTGTCCTTCTCCAGCGCGGTCACCAGCGCGTCCACGACCTCGGGATCGAATCCCCTGGCCACGGGTCCCACCAGTTGTCTGCGGTCATCGGCCACGACTGTGCTCCTCATCCGCGGCATCGGTTGTGGTGACGCCGGCCGTCGGCCGGCACGGCTACGTAGATCCGCTCGCCGTCCAGGCGAACCGGGAAGGCGTACAGCCGGCAGGTGTCCGGGTTGTTTCCCCGGCCGGTCGTCAGGTCGAACTCCCACCCGTGGCCCGAGCAGGTGAGCACCTCACCGTCGAAATCGCCTTCCGCCAGCGGAACTTCCGAATGCGGGCACATACCCTGGTAGGCCCGCAACTCGCCGCCCGGCAGATGGACCAGCAGCACTTGGTCCTCCCCCACCGTGACCTCGGCGATGTCGCCCTCCCACAGTTCATCGAGGGTGCTGGCGCTCGTCCAGGACAGTTCCTCAGGATTCATCGAAGAACGCCTCCACGTGATCGAGCGGCCCCACCCCCGCCTCGCCGATGCGCTGCTCGGGCGGCAGCACGCGGCCCTCATGGCGAACGCGGATCGGGACCGATCCGGCCGCCACCCGATGGCCGACGGCGTGCTCGGCGATCTTCTGGCCGACGACCTGAGCCGTGTCCTGATCGTCGACGGGGACGAGCATCGCGAAGACGTCGTTCTCGAAATTCGCGCTCAGCGGTAGCAACGCCATCAGATCCCCCTCAATCAGCGGCCGGGCCGAGCGCCCAGGCGTAGTCGGTGGCGTCGCGTCCCTGCTCGGCCTCGGACAGCCCCATGTAGGCGAGCGCTCCGGCCAGATCGGGCGGGACGATGTCGCCGGCCAGGAATCGGTCGATGAGCGACTTGTGCCCGGCGAACCGTTCCGGCCGTTGGGTGAAGATCCACTTGCACGGCTCCGAGCAGAACAGGTACGTCCGCCCGTTGTGGGTGTGCCGCAGCGGGGCGGCCGAGTCGAGCGCGCCGGTCATGACACCCGCCGCGCGGACGATCGGGATCTGGCAGAGGTTGCAGGTCATCGGCAGCGTCTGGGGGAAGGTGGCCGCGACGTTCCCACTGCGCAGGTTTTCCTGGATGACGTCCCAGTTGCGGCCGAACGTGCTGTTCCAGCCCGGGTACTTCTCCTCCAGCCACTCGCGTTCCTCGGCGGAGACACCCGCGTCCGGGTTCCACCACACGGTGGGCCGATAGTTCCAGACGCCGAGGTGGATGGCGTGGTGGTACCAGGTGAGTTCATCGATGAACTGGTCCCAATACCAGGGATAGTCCAGGCCGAAATCGCGGAACTGCTCGGCGAACTGCTTGACGACCCAGTCCTCGATGAATTCCTTGAACGACATCCGCCGGCTCTCCAGCGGCGTGTAGTAATCCATCGACAGTCCCGTGAGCACCGCGAACGCCCGCCAGGAACGCCAGAACATGTGATCGATCAAAAACTGTCCCCATTCTTTGTGCCCGTTGTCGATGAGCACCTTGATGGTCGGCTCGCCCTGCTGGGAATGGCGCGCCTCATCGGTCTGGATACTGGAGATCAGCGCCCCGAATTCCAGGTCGCCGACGTCCATCGCGTCGGCCGCCATACCGAGGAACTGCAGGTTCGTGAAGCCCGTCTCCAGCGTGAAGGTGAGTTGCAGCGCGATGGAGACCGCGTCGTTGGCGACGAACATGTCGTCGAAAAGGTGCCGGACGGCGAGCACTACCCAGTTGTTCGTGTGGAACGACTTCAGCGCCCAGTCGGCGCGCGGCTCCTTGTCCAGCAGCCCGTACGGGAAGAACGCCTGGATCTGCCCGTGCCGCATCTCATCCAGCGCGCCGAACGTCGCCGTGTTGCGCCAGGCCGCCGACCTGCCGAATCGGGCCATGCGCGCCTCTCCGATGGCGGCCAGATACTCAGGCATCGTGATGGCCCCGTAGTGGGCCAGGATCACCGACTTCCAACCGGGATCCAGCTGGTCGAACAGCTTGGAGCGGCTGATCGTGTTCTTCAGCGAGTAGGTGGTGGCGTCCTTGGTGACCTGGTTGTGGACGTACTCGCGGTAGCTGATCTTGTACGGTTCGTCCCAGCGCGTCCATGCCTCACTGGAAACTCGGTGAGAGCCGGATAACTCCTCCGGGAATGCCTCCTCTTCGGTGACATAGCGGAACGTCCAATTGGTGTCGCGTGATAGGTCGTACCAGTCGCTACGTGAAAGTTTCGGCATCACTGCCCCTTCTCGGTGCCCGAACCATTCGTTGACGTACGGACTTCACGACGGTTCCCTCGATTCCCCGAGGGATGAACCTTTTCAGGCTCCTCGGTGTCACGGAATCGCGCTTGTGTCAAATGACTGTGTCTTGGCTCTTGTCTCCCTGCCGGTCCTCAGGGCCACCGGCCGCCCGGACCGCGATGCGCCACCATCCGGCGAGGAAGTCGTCCAGCGCGGCCAGGAGGGCCGGATGTCCCGGGATGAAGCTTTCATGGTGTCCGCGATGTTCGCGCTGGTCGTCGGGGCCGGGCGGGGGCGGATCTTGCGGCGGTGCGGTCCTTGTCGTCCAATTCACGGTGATCGCTCTTCGCGATTTCCGGCCCTTCATGAGGGGAGAACTGGTGCGTCGCCGAATCACCGCCTTGTCGCTTCTCGCGGTCACCGCTCTGACGCCGATCCTGGCCACGAGCACGCCAGCGCACGCCTCGTCCACGCTCCAAGTCGTCTACAGCAACCTGCCCTATGACGTCTGCATCAGCTTCGGCCGGTCGGGCCAGGAGACCGGACGCTGGCAGACGTGGTGGTGCAGCACTCACCAGCCCGAGAACCCGATGTTCTACACCTACGACCTGTGGGCGTACGTGAACTGAAGCAGTTCTCCCGGCACGGGTGCTGCCGTCGTCCCCATCGCGGGATCGAGCAGCACCCGCAGATCCTGAGGCCTTCGAGGTCTTCTACCGAAGACACGCCGAACGCGTGAGCCGCTTCGTGGCCCGCCGGGTGACCGATCCGCACACGGTGGACGATCTCACCACCGAGATCTTCCTGGCCGCCATCGACACCGCGGGCACGTACAAGGCCGAGCGGGGCGGCGAGGTGGCGTGGCTGTTCGGCATCGCGCGCAACGTGGTGGCGTCCGAGCTGCGCAGAGCGGCCAGAGAGCTGCACAAGAGCGGCAGGGCGGCGGGACGGCGCACGCTGGACGCCGACGACATCGCCCGGTTAGAGGAGCGCATCGACGCCGAGCGGGCCGCCCGCCCGCTGTTGTCGGCCATCGCGAAGCTGCCCAAGAGCCTGAGGGCCGTGGCCGAGCTGGTGGACATCGACGGCCTGTCGGTCGCCGACACCGCCATGGCCCTGCGCATCCGCGTCGGCACCGCCCGGGTGCGGCTGCATCGCGCGCACCGCCGGCTAATGATCGAATCCGGTCACCGCCCGGAAGCCATCTTGAAAGGATCGTCATGAACGGGTCTCTCGCCGGTTTCGAAGAGCGCCGGCTGGCCGAGCTGAAGGAGCACGTGGCGGCCCGGGCGGCGGCCGAGCGGGCCGGACGACCGCACGCGGCAGCTGAGCGGGCCGGATGGCCGCGCCGCCGGATGGTCCTGGCCGTGGCGGCGGGGGCGGCGATCGCCGCCGTGGCGAGCGTGGTCACGGTCTCGTCCATGGGCGGGGCCGACCGCGCCTACGCCGTTACCAAGGACTCCGACGGCATCGTGTACGTCACCGTACGCGACTTCCGGGACGCGGCGGGACTGACCAGGCAGCTCAAGAGCCTCAACGTGCCCGCCATCGTGGACTTCGTCCCGGCGGGCCAGAAATGCAAGGAGCCGCGCGCCGAACCCGTGACGGACATCCCCCGCGGCCTGTATTACGCGCCCAGGAACATCCCCGGCGACGACGCCGGCTCGGGCTGGCAGATGCAGATCAACACCAAGCTGTTCAAGCCCGGCCAGACCTTCGTCTGGACCCTTGCGGTCGATCCCGTCTACGGAGGGAGCGACACCAGCACGATCCTCATGCGGGACCCGGTGGCGCCCTGCGAGCTGGTCCCCGACGACGTACAGCACGTCGTGCCGAAGATGCCCTTCCCGGAGGTCACGTCGCTGGGCGGGTACCGGGTGGAGGGCAAGACCGTGGGCGAAGTCCTGCCGGAGATCGAGAAGCGCGGCCTCAAGGTCACCTACCTGATCACCGAACCCCCTCCCGAGCGCTATCCGGGCGACCCGTACCTGATGTACCCCACCAAGCAGGGCACTCCGGTGGGTGCGGACTGGTTCGTCTGGCAGGCGGACGAGCCGGAGAAGGGAGTGATCCGCCTGATGGTCACGCAGAAACTCCAGAAGCCTTAGCGATCAGCCCGTCATGGTTCGCTCCGGCGGGTCAACGTAGGAGCAGTCGCTTGCGGAGGCGGGTTTTGAGGGGTGTTCTGGCGCGTACGGCCTGGCGGACGGCGTCGCTGTGGCGCCAGGCCGCGTCGGCGGCCTCGTGGGCGACGTCGTCGGGGGCGTAGCGGACGAAGTTGGAAATATCGGCTAGTGGTCGGAGATGGGTGGATATGTCGGCGGGGTGCCGGGCCACCACGTCCTCGGCGGTCAGCGCCCGCTCCCCCTTCAGGCCGAGGTCGTCACAGGTCTGTGACCACGCGCCGAGCACCCGCCGCTCCGCGCCCGTCACGCTCCTGCGGGCCCGCCTGCGCCACCACGGCAGCACCATCGCCGCGCTCGCGTACACCACCAGGATCCCCGCCCCCACCGCCGGGACGATCACCCACAACGGCGGCCCGGCCGAGGTTTCGCGGCCGCCGCCCGCCGTGGGCTTCTGACCGGCCTTCGGCTTGTTCACCGTGCCCTGGGTGAACTCGCCCTCCAGCTCCTCGCTCTCCTTGAGAGCGGAGGACACCACCTCGTGGTCGTCCTTCGCGCCGCCGCGGCCGGGCGTGGGGTAGAACGGCCGCCAGCCGAGCTTGTCGAACTTGATCTCCGCCCACGCCATGACATGGCCTGATTTAACGTGGTAAATCCCGTCGGACGCCTGCCCCGGCCGGAACCCCACCACGACCCTCGACGGCAGCCCGAGCGTCCTGGCCATGAGCGCGAACGTCGACGCGAACTGCTCCGACGTCCCCCTGTGCGTGGTCTCCAGGAAGAACTCCAGGCCCTTGAGCGAGTGCCCCGGCGGCGCGGTGACGTCGTAGGTGGCGCTGGTGCGCAGGTAGCTCTGCAGCCGGTACGCCTGCTTGATCGGCACGTCCGCGCCCTTGGTGGCCTGCTGGGCGAGCTTGTGGAACAGCGCCTCCTGAGGCCCGGCCGGGAACGCGGTCAGCGCCGGATCGTCGACCGGCGTGGCCGCGAGCAGCTCGGCCTTCGACGGCTCCGCCACCCGCGAGGTCACCTCGTACGTGAACCCCTTGGCCGGCCGGCTCGCGGCCAGCAGCGCGCCGCTCCCGGGGTCGACGGCCAGGCCGCGTACGCCGTCGACCTCGACGGGACGTTCGGCGCCGGGCAGCCAGGTGCCGGGCAGGCCGCTGAACGTGATCGTCTGGCGTACGGTCTGCGCCTTGCCCGTCCAGTCCCCCGCGGGCACCCGCCCGCCCGTCGGCTGGAAGCGGGCGCCGGACGTCCAGCGGACGCCGTCATAGCGGTCGAGTACGGCCAGCCGCCAGTTGAGGGGCTTGGCCGCCTTGACGGTGAACAGGTCCCGGTCGGGGATCTGCAGCCAGGCGGACACGCGGTCGAGCGGGCTGACGCTGTCGACGCGTACCGGAGGCGGGAGTTCGGCGTCGTCGCGCGGGTTGTACGGCTCGGCGGCGATGGGCAGCAGCGGCCCGGCGACCAGGGCGACGGCGGCCAGCGCGGCGGCGGCCGGGATGCCGGCGAGCAGCCACAGCGCCGGCCGGTCGTCCCGAAGCAGGGCCAGGGCCGCGATGAGCACCACGAGGGCCGCGGCGACAGGCAGGTTCGAGCCCGCACCGTCCACCCCGAACAGCAGCGCCACCCCGTACACCACGAGTCCGGGCACCGCGGCGGCCACGCGGGTCCTGGTGCGGGTCAGCGTCTCGGCGCCGACCACGGCGGCGACCCAGACGAGCGTGTGCACGAGGATCAGCAGCCGCGGCTCCGGCTGGGCGGGCAGGAGCGTGGTGAGCAGCGCCCGCCACGAGTCGGCCAGGTCGCCGAGCAGGCCGGGCGCGATGCCCTTGTACAGCGGTACGGTCCCGGCGAACCACAGGACCAGGTCGAGCACCAGCGCCAGCCAGAGGGGCCGCCGCCGGCAGAGCGCGGCCACCAGGGCGGGGACGGTCGCGGCGGGCACGACGGCCAGGAGCAGCTCGGTGCCGGGAAAGACGCGATGGAACCCCCACCCACCGGCCCCGGTGACGGCCGCCACCAGCGCCAATCCCCCTAACCACCGCCACACCGGCCCGCCCGCACGCCCAGTCTCGTCGACCTGTGGGCCGCCGCTCGGTTCAGCCCGGCGGCGGCTCATCGCCTGCCCCAGGCCAGCGGCAGCGCGGCCAGGTCCGCGATGGGGACGACCGTCACGCCGGGCGCGCTGAGCGGACCTGTCCCTATATATACGCAGATGATGCGGTCGAACCGTCGTCGTGCCCCCGCCACTCGGGCGGCCTCGGCGGGGTCGCCGGTGATGACGACGAGCGCGCCGCCGCGGGCCAGCCGGACCGCCTCGCCGACCCCGGACGTACCGGATCCAACCAGGGCGAGGCGATCCAGCAGCAGCTCGGGATCGGTCTTGGTCTCGGCGAGCGGCCCGTCGCCCGTGAGCACCCGCACGGGGAAGCCGGACCGGGCGGCGGCGACGGCGGCCGAGGCGGCGGCGTCCACGCCCAGTTCGGTGAGGTGACGGGTGTCGAGGACGACCGTCGTGGTGGGCAGGCTGGCGTCGATGAGCTGGCGCACCATGAGCGTGCCGGTGCGCGCGCTGGACTTCCAGTGGACGTGGCGCAGGTCGTCGCCGACGACGTACTCGCGCAGGGTGTGGAAGGTGACCGTGCCGCTGGGGGCGTTGTCGCTGGTGGGGCCCTCCAGGTGGTGGGCCTTGCCCGACGCGGGCACCGGCAGCGCGACCGTGCGGGGGCGGACCAGCAGCGTGGCCGTCTGGCCGTACCGCCTGATCCTGCGTGTCAGGCCGAACGGGTCGGCGCGGACGAGCAGGAGCGGGCCGACGGGGATCTCGCCGCGCACGCCGGTGGGCAGCGGGTACGACACCGTCCTGGTGGCGTTCCGGGGCAGGCGGGGCAGGTCCACCGTGTGCTCGGCCGTACCGATCCGGTCCTGCGCGCGCAGCCCTGACAGGCCCTGGCGGCCGAGATTGCGTACGTGAAGGACCGCGACGGCCGCGTCCCCGCGCGGCACCTTGAGCGGAGTGACCTCGCGCCGCACCTCCAGCCTCGGTCTGGGGGCGGTCCAGACGAGGGCGGCGGCGAGCGCGAGCACCCCGCCGGTGGCCAGCACGACGGGCTCCGGATAGCCGAGCGCGAACCCGGCCGCGTAGAGGATCACGGAGCCGGCGAGTGTGCCCCACCCCAGCGGTGTCAGCACCTAGGCCGCCTGCGGCACCGGCATCCCGGCGAGGAGCTCGCCGAGCACGTGCGCCGCGGTGACCTCGCGTAGTTCGGCCTCCGGGGTGAGGATCAGCCGGTGCGCGATGACCGGGACGGCCAGGGCCTTGACGTCCTCCGGCACGACGTAGTGGCGTCCGGCGGCGGCGGCCTTGACGCGGGCGGCCCGCAGCAGCGCGAGGCTGCCACGCGGGGAGGCGCCGAGCCGCAGGTGCGGGTTGGTGCGCGTGGCGCCGCACAGGGCGACGATGTAGTCGTAGACGGGGTCGGCGACGTGGATGCGGGTGGCGAACTCGATCATCCCGGCCACGTCCGACGCGCGGGCCACCACGGGCAGCCGCTCGACCTGCGGCCCGGTGGGCATTCCCTTGAGCACCTCGACCTCCGAGACGTGGTCGGGGTAGCCGACGGAGATCCGCATGAGGAAGCGGTCGAGCTGGGCCTCCGGCAGCGGGTAGGTGCCGTCCATGTCGACGGGATTCTGCGTGGCGACCACCAGGAACGGCCTGGGTACGGGATGCGGCTCGGCGTCGACCGTGACCCGGCGCTCCTCCATGACCTCCAGCAGCGCGGACTGGGTCTTCGGGGAGGCGCGGTTGATCTCGTCGGCGAGCACGATGTTGGCGAACACCGGCCCCTGGTGGAACTCGAACTTCTGGTGCGCCTGGTTGAAGATCGACACGCCGGTGATGTCGCTGGGCAGCAGGTCGGGCGTGAACTGGATGCGCCGCCACTCGGCGTCGACACTGGCGGCGATGGACCTGGCGAGCGTGGTCTTGCCGGTGCCGGGCACGTCCTCGATCAGCAGGTGTCCTTCGGAGAACAGGCAGATCAGGGCCAGCTCGATGGCTTCGTGCTTGCCGCGGATGATGCGCTCGATGTTCTGGGCCAGCATCTGGAAGCGCTGGGCGAACTGTGCCGCAAGCTGCTGCGGTTGCTGCGTCTGCTCGTTGTACAACTGAGGTCCCCTATCTCAGTCGGTGCATTCGAAGAGCGGAGCCTCCGGGAAGCCGCCCCCGTCCGGTGTGGCCACCAGCGTGTCGTTGAGGTAGCCGTTGCCCGCCGACGACTCGATCCGGTTCCAGATGTCACTGGACTTTCCGGTGGACTTGTCGGTGTAGGACGAGCCCTTGACCTGGCAGATCACTGTCAGCGTGATGTACTGGCCCTGCGGGATCCTTCCGGCCTCGCCATCGGCGGACGGGCCCGGCCGGATGAGCGTGTTGGTGTCGTTGTTGCTGGCGTTCTGGTACTGCTGTTTCGGATAGGCCAGGTCCACGTCCGCTGTGGCGGCGTCCTGGCTCTCCCCCGCGTCGTTCTTGGCCTTGAGCTTGAACTCGTGCTTCTGGTTGTTCTTGAGCCCTTCGGCGGTGAACGACGTGCCCTTGACGCTGTCGTTGCTCACCGCGCCGGAGAGCACGTACGTGATGCCTTCGCCGCCGCTCTCCGGGGCGTCCCAGGTCAGCTCGGCGCCGCGGTTCTTGGGCTTGGCCGCGAAGTTGGCCGGTTTGCCGGGGGCCACGCAAGGCTTGACCCCGGCGCTGGGCTCCGACTCGACCTGGCCGCCCGACCAGTGGGCGACGACCGTGAAGGTGTACTCGGCGCCGCAGCTCCCGCCCGAGAACTCGAACTGGAACGGCCCGCCGGCGTCCACCGACTGCGGCGTGGTCTTGCCGTCGCCGCCGGACACCTTGAGCGTGTAGCGGTCGACCTTGCCGCCGCTGGACGGGCTGAAGTTCACGCTGACGTGGCCGGGGCCCGACTTGGCGCTGACGGCGCCCGGTTTGGTGGGCGCGCTGGGCGTGGGGGTGGGAGTGGGGCTGCGGGTGGCCGAGGAGGGAGTCGGGGTCGACGTCGGGGTCTTGGTGGGCCTGCGCGTCGGCTCCGGCGCGTCTGTCTGCGTCGGCTCCGGGGCGTCCGTCCTGGTCGGGTCGGGCCGGGGGTCGGTGTTCGTCGGCTCGGGCCGTGGGGTCTGCTTGGGCTTGGGGGTGTTGGTGGGTCCCGGTACGTCCGAGTCGTCCTTGTCGACGTCGTGCTTGCGGCCTTCGGTGTCGACGACGACGGCCTTGTCGCCGTTCTCGTCGTTCGCCCAGAGCAGGCCGTCCTTGACGAACACGTCGACCGGGCCGGGCCCCTGCGCCACCTGGAGCTTGGTGGGCTGACCGCCCGCCGCGCTGTCCCACACGATCAGGCCGCCCGTGCTGCGGTCCGGGACGTACACCTTCGAGCCGAGTACCTGCGGCACACCGAGCGCGGCCGGGTCCTTCACCGCGAACTTGGTGTTGAGCACCGAGTTCGACTCTGTGTCGACCACCACGAGGAGCCCGGAGTCGCCGGGCGTGAGCAGCGGCACCAGCGAGCCCTCGGTCGAGGCCGGCGCCATAACGCCGCCCTTGGCGGCCTGGGCGACCTCCTTGGGCAGCGTGATCTCGCCCACGCCGCCGTCCGCGCCGACGATCGTGGCGGTCGCGGCGCGGGTGTTGACGATCATCGGCAGGCCGCCCGCGATCGTGACGGCCAGCTCCTCGCCCGGTTCACCGACCTTGACGGCGCTCGCGGCGACGCCCTTGGTCACGGGTACGACCTCGCCCTTGGCCGTCACCGGCACCCAGAGCCGCCCGCCACCGTCGATGCGGGCCGAGCCGAGCGGGCCCGGCAGCGTCAGCGGCGCGCCGACCGAGTTGAGCGTGGCGGGGTCGATCTGCTGGACCTTGCCCTCCGGGTCCACCGCGTAGCCGGCGGCGCCCGAGACGACGATCTGCAGGCCGGCCGTGCCGAAGTTACGGGTCTGCGCGACGCTGAGCTGGCCGGGCTCGATCCGGCTGACGTAGCCGCTGCCGTCGTCGACGAGCAGGACGTTCGAGCCGTCCTGGACGACGCGCAGCCGCTTTGCCGACTTCTTGTCGAGGTAGCCGTCGACCTCGCCGGACAGGCCGTTGACGTGCACGATCTTGCCTCGGGCCTGGGTCCATAACCAGGCGCCGACGTCGGCCAGTTTGGGCGTGGCGCTGGAGACGCCCACGCCGAAGACGGCCGCCAAGGCGACCAGGATCACGGCCACCGCGCCGGCGATCACGGCCGTGGCACGGTCTCCGCGGAGTACGCGGATACGCAAGGCGTCACTCACCCCGTACGTACGATTACTGAACGTTTGCCCCCGTATTACCCTGGATCACCCTAGCGTGCGGCGTGACTACTCGCAGGTAAGCACGCGAGGTCGGGCACTGCTCGCAGGTAAGCCCGTCAGGTCGGGCCGAGATTGTCGGTCCGAAGCCGTACCTTAGAGCCCGTGTCCGAACAGCCCCTGACCCTCGACGCCGCCCTCTCGGAGGAGGCGGTGCTGTCGACCTACCGCCGGATGTTCGCGGCGCTGGCCCGCGACAGCGGCGCGGTCGTCGACGACCCGGCCCTGGTCGACATCGCCGAGACGCTGTTCGCGGCGTTCGCGGAGGCGGGCGAGGAGTGGCTGACGCACGAGCAGATGCGCTTCGCCTGCCGCGCCTATCCCGGTGACCAGTTCGACAACCGGCTGCGCGTGCTCAAGGGGCTGGGCGCGATCCGCGAGGTGTTCCCCAAGCCCAACCAGCTGCGCTATCGGGCGTCGTTCACCAGCGTGGTCGGGCTGATGTTCATCAGGCGGATGATGGACGACGGCGGCCAGTCGGAGATGCACCGGCTGCTCGCGCTCGAAGACCTCAACGTCGCCGACCCGCGCACCACGATGGAGGAGGCCAGGCAGAGCGCCGCCAACCTGGCCAGGGCGTTCCGGCTGTGGGCGCTGGAGCTGATCACGCTCACCATGGGCACGATCGAGGAGCTGCGCGAGCAGGCGCCCAAGCTGTGGGGCACCGAGGAGATCGCACGCCGGGCGCAGAGTTTGCACGGCACGATCCTGACCCGCTGGCCGGCGCTCGACCGGGTCTGCACCGATCTGCGAGCGGCCATCTACGCCTACAGCGACGCCTCCCGGCGGGCGGCGGGGCGCCTGGCCGACTCGGCGGGCACGACCCGCAACCTGACGCTGCTGCCCACCGAGACGTGGCGCACGTTCTCGCAGACCGCTTCGCGTGAGCGGCTCGCGGCGGTGCTCGACGGCTTCGTGTTCGACGCTCCGGCGCCCTGGCACGACCCGGCGGCGATCGCCCGCGCGGTCGACGAGGCGCCCCGCCCGGCTCCTGCCCAGCCCACGCCCCCGCGCTCCAACCTCGCCGACGCTGGCCCCGAAGGCTCACTCGACTCCGCGCCCAACGCGGCGATCGAGCGGCTGACCGAGGTGGCGGAGTCGCTGCTGGGGGCGTCGTCGCGGGTGGCACTTGCCGACGTACTCCGGTCCGACTGGCCGTCGGCCCGCCGGCTGCTGGCCGACCTGACGACGGTCGATCTGCGGCCTGAGCTGCCTTATCGGCTCGTATGGGCCGACGACCTCACGATCTCGCCAGGAGGCGAACCAGCCTGGCTGTCCCACGGCTACCTGGAGCGCACTTCGTCAACGACCCCCTCCTGAAGGAGAGGGCTTGAGGCGCCGTCAGGTGCTTTGAAGCCCCGTGTTGACCAGCCCTAGTCATCACTGTTGGAGGTGTGATCCAGATGGCTACCTTTCACGCAGGACCGCAGACCCACCAGCGAATGCTTCCTCAGTTCGCTGCTCTGGAATCCGTGGGAGCAGACACGCCCGAGGGTGGGCACGAAACGGCTTACGGACGCGCGGCAGGCCGCGCACCCGGCGTGGAAGTTGGGCGAGGGGAGATCCGCCGTAGCGCACCGGTCGGCGGGCGTCACCCCGACCCGGAGCAGTCCGGGAAGGGCGGAAGGGTCCTTACAGACCCACACGTTTTCGTGCTCGATCGCGACGGGAAACCGTTGCAGCCCTGCCGACCCGGCCGGGCCCGGCAGTTCCTCAAAGCGGGCCGGGCGGTGGTGGTCCGGCACACCCCGTTCGTCATCCGCCTGACCGACCGCGCGCTGTCCGACTCCACGGTGACCGGCGTGCAGGTCGGCCTCGACCCCGGCTCCAAGCACACCGGCATTGCCGTCTTCACCGAACGCGACGCAACCCGTACCGGGAAATACAGCATTCAACTTGACCACCGGGGCGCGGCAATCCGCAACAAGCTCACCGCCCGCTCCACCTACCGGCGCGGCAGGAGGTCGCGCAAGCTGCGCTACCGCGCTCCTCGATTCCTCAACCGCACCAGGCCCCAGGGCTGGCTCGCGCCGTCCCTGCGGCACCGCGTGGACACCACCATGTCGTGGGTGGCCCGGCTGAGGCGGTGGGCACCCGTGCGCGCCATCCACGTCGAACGCGTCGCCTTCGACACCCACGCCATCTCGGCGGGCAAACCGCTGGAAGGCATCGACTACCAGCAGGGGACACTGGCCGGATACGAGGTCCGCCAATACCTGCTGGAAAAATGGGGCCGCACCTGCGTCTACTGCGGCGCGGCGGGTACACCGTTGCAGGTCGAGCACATCCACCCCAAAGCGCGCGGCGGCTCCGACCGAATCGCCAACCTGACCTTGGCGTGTGGGCCCTGCAACCAGGCCAAGAACCGCACGCTCGTCGAAGAGTTCCTGCAAGGCAAGCCCGCGCTGCTGGCGCGCATCCTCAAGCAGGCAAAGGCCCCGCTCCGAGACGCCGCGGCGGTCAACGCCACCCGCTGGGCGCTGTGGCGGGCGCTGACCGCGACAACTCTGCCCGTGGCCACCGGTTCGGGCGGGCGTACCCAGTGGAACCGCGCCCGCACGAACGCGCCGAAGTCCCACACCCTGGACGCCCTGCACGTCGGCGAACTCGGGCAGGTGACCGGGTGGCCAGACCGCATCCTGGTGATCAAAGCCACCGGCCGCGGCCGCTACAGCCGAACCCGCACCGATCGGTACGGGTTCCCCCGCCTGCGACTTCCCCGAATCAAGCACGTCCACGGGTTCGCCACCGGCGA